>NZ_VFVB01000007.1:330000-332500 GCF_006658535.1 Mesorhizobium sp. B2-4-13
GATAAAGTGGCGAACGCGGGGAACTGAAACATCTAAGTACCCGTAGGAAAGGACATCAACCGAGACTCCGGAAGTAGTGGCGAGCGAACCCGGACCAGGCCAGTGGCGATTGAGAGACAAGCGGAACCTTCTGGAAAGTAGGGCCATAGTGGGTGACAGCCCCGTACGCGTAATGCAATCAATCGTCCTCGAGTAAGGCGGGACACGTGAAATCCTGTCTGAAATTGGGGGGACCACCCTCCAAGCCTAAGTACTCGTGCATGACCGATAGCGAACTAGTACCGTGAGGGAAAGGTGAAAAGCACCCCGACAAGGGGAGTGAAAGAGTACCTGAAACCGGTTGCCTACAAACAGTGGAAGCCCAAGGTTCGTCCTGGGTGACCACGTACCTTTTGTATAATGGGTCAGCGACTTAGTGTGACGAGCAAGCTTAAACCGCTAGGTGTAGGCGCAGCGAAAGCGAGTCTGAACAGGGCGTTCAGTTCGTCGCATTAGACCCGAAACCGAGTGATCTAGCCATGAGCAGGTTGAAGGTAAGGTAACACTTACTGGAGGACCGAACCCATAACTGTTGCAATAGTTCGGGATGACTTGTGGCTAGGGGTGAAAGGCCAATCAAACTCGGAAATAGCTGGTTCTCCGCGAAATCTATTTAGGTAGAGCGTCGACCGAATACCCCAGGGGGTAGAGCACTGGATGGGCTAGGGGTCCTCACCGGATTACCAAACCTAACCAAACTCCGAATACCTGGGAGTACTAGTCGGCAGACACACGGCGGGTGCTAACGTCCGTCGTGAAAAGGGAAACAACCCTGACCTACAGCTAAGGTCCCCAAGTTATGGCTAAGTGGGAAAGGATGTGAGGATCCCAAAACAACCAGGATGTTGGCTTAGAAGCAGCCATCATTTAAAGAAAGCGTAACAGCTCACTGGTCTAAATAAGGGTCTTTGCGCCGAAAATGTAACGGGGCTAAAGCCATACACCGAAGCTTAGGGTTTGGTCCGCAAGGGCCAAGCGGTAGCGGAGCGTTCTGTAAGCTGACGAAGCCATACCCGTGAGGGGTGGTGGAGGTATCAGAAGTGCGAATGCTGACATGAGTAACGTAAGGGGAGTGAGAGACTCCCCCGCCGAAAGACCAAGGGTTCCTGCTTAAAGCTAATCTGAGCAGGGTTAGCCGGCCCCTAAGACGAGGCGGAAACGCGTAGTCGATGGGAACCACGTTAATATTCGTGGGCTTGGAGGTAGTGACGGATCATTGAGGTAGTCCAATCTTATCGGATTGAACGGGCTGCTGCGTGGTTCCAGGAAATAGCTCCTCCTTATAAACCGTACCCGAAACCGACACTGGTGGTCTGGTAGAGTATACCAAGGCGCTTGAGAGAACTATGCTGAAGGAACTCGGCAAATTGCACGCGTAACTTCGGAAGAAGCGTGACCCTTTTCCACGCAAGTGGAGGAGGGTGGCACAGACCAGGGGGTAGCGACTGTTTATCAAAAACACAGGGCTCTGCGAAGTCGCAAGACGACGTATAGGGTCTGACGCCTGCCCGGTGCTGGAAGGTTAAGAGGAGGGGTGCAAGCTCTGAATCGAAGCCCCAGTAAACGGCGGCCGTAACTATAACGGTCCTAAGGTAGCGAAATTCCTTGTCGGGTAAGTTCCGACCTGCACGAATGGCGTAACGACTTCCCCGCTGTCTCCAGCATAGACTCAGTGAAATTGAATTCCCCGTGAAGATGCGGGGTTCCTGCGGTTAGACGGAAAGACCCCGTGCACCTTTACTATAGCTTTACATTGGCATTCGTAGTGGCATGTGTAGGATAGGTGGTAGGCTTTGAAACCTGGGCGCCAGCTCAGGTGGAGCCACCCTTGAAATACCACCCTTATCACTATGGATGTCTAACCGCGGCCCGTTATCCGGGTCCGGGACAATGTATGGTGGGTAGTTTGACTGGGGCGGTCGCCTCCTAAAGAGTAACGGAGGCGCGCGATGGTGGGCTCAGAACGGTCGGAAATCGTTCGCTGAGTGCAATGGCATAAGCCTGCCTGACTGCGAGACTGACAAGTCGAGCAGAGACGAAAGTCGGTCATAGTGATCCGGTGGTCCCGCGTGGAAGGGCCATCGCTCAACGGATAAAAGGTACGCCGGGGATAACAGGCTGATGACCCCCAAGAGTCCATATCGACGGGGTTGTTTGGCACCTCGATGTCGACTCATCGCATCCTGGGGCTGGAGCAGGTCCCAAGGGTATGGCTGTTCGCCATTTAAAGCGGTACGTGAGTTGGGTTCAGAACGTCGTGAGACAGTTCGGTCCCTATCTGCCGTGGGTGTAGGAATATTGAAAGGATCTGTCCCTAGTACGAGAGGACCGGGATGGACGGATCTCTGGTGGACCTGTTGTGGCGCCAGCCGCATAGCAGGGTAGCTATATCCGGACGGGATAACCGCTGAAGGCATCTAAGCGGGAAACCCACCTTAAAACGAGTATTCCCTGAGAACCG
>NZ_VFVB01000007.1:337500-359702 GCF_006658535.1 Mesorhizobium sp. B2-4-13
TGGTGCTGCTGTGGTTTCCAAGTATCAGATATAGGTAACTTATCCTGAATACATAGGGATAAAGTGGCGAACGCGGGGAACTGAAACATCTAAGTACCCGTAGGAAAGGACATCAACCGAGACTCCGGAAGTAGTGGCGAGCGAACCCGGACCAGGCCAGTGGCGATTGAGAGACAAGCGGAACCTTCTGGAAAGTAGGGCCATAGTGGGTGACAGCCCCGTACGCGTAATGCAATCAATCGTCCTCGAGTAAGGCGGGACACGTGAAATCCTGTCTGAAATTGGGGGGACCACCCTCCAAGCCTAAGTACTCGTGCATGACCGATAGCGAACTAGTACCGTGAGGGAAAGGTGAAAAGCACCCCGACAAGGGGAGTGAAAGAGTACCTGAAACCGGTTGCCTACAAACAGTGGAAGCCCAAGGTTCGTCCTGGGTGACCACGTACCTTTTGTATAATGGGTCAGCGACTTAGTGTGACGAGCAAGCTTAAACCGCTAGGTGTAGGCGCAGCGAAAGCGAGTCTGAACAGGGCGTTCAGTTCGTCGCATTAGACCCGAAACCGAGTGATCTAGCCATGAGCAGGTTGAAGGTAAGGTAACACTTACTGGAGGACCGAACCCATAACTGTTGCAATAGTTCGGGATGACTTGTGGCTAGGGGTGAAAGGCCAATCAAACTCGGAAATAGCTGGTTCTCCGCGAAATCTATTTAGGTAGAGCGTCGACCGAATACCCCAGGGGGTAGAGCACTGGATGGGCTAGGGGTCCTCACCGGATTACCAAACCTAACCAAACTCCGAATACCTGGGAGTACTAGTCGGCAGACACACGGCGGGTGCTAACGTCCGTCGTGAAAAGGGAAACAACCCTGACCTACAGCTAAGGTCCCCAAGTTATGGCTAAGTGGGAAAGGATGTGAGGATCCCAAAACAACCAGGATGTTGGCTTAGAAGCAGCCATCATTTAAAGAAAGCGTAACAGCTCACTGGTCTAAATAAGGGTCTTTGCGCCGAAAATGTAACGGGGCTAAAGCCATACACCGAAGCTTAGGGTTTGGTCCGCAAGGGCCAAGCGGTAGCGGAGCGTTCTGTAAGCTGACGAAGCCATACCCGTGAGGGGTGGTGGAGGTATCAGAAGTGCGAATGCTGACATGAGTAACGTAAGGGGAGTGAGAGACTCCCCCGCCGAAAGACCAAGGGTTCCTGCTTAAAGCTAATCTGAGCAGGGTTAGCCGGCCCCTAAGACGAGGCGGAAACGCGTAGTCGATGGGAACCACGTTAATATTCGTGGGCTTGGAGGTAGTGACGGATCATTGAGGTAGTCCAATCTTATCGGATTGAACGGGCTGCTGCGTGGTTCCAGGAAATAGCTCCTCCTTATAAACCGTACCCGAAACCGACACTGGTGGTCTGGTAGAGTATACCAAGGCGCTTGAGAGAACTATGCTGAAGGAACTCGGCAAATTGCACGCGTAACTTCGGAAGAAGCGTGACCCTTTTCCACGCAAGTGGAGGAGGGTGGCACAGACCAGGGGGTAGCGACTGTTTATCAAAAACACAGGGCTCTGCGAAGTCGCAAGACGACGTATAGGGTCTGACGCCTGCCCGGTGCTGGAAGGTTAAGAGGAGGGGTGCAAGCTCTGAATCGAAGCCCCAGTAAACGGCGGCCGTAACTATAACGGTCCTAAGGTAGCGAAATTCCTTGTCGGGTAAGTTCCGACCTGCACGAATGGCGTAACGACTTCCCCGCTGTCTCCAGCATAGACTCAGTGAAATTGAATTCCCCGTGAAGATGCGGGGTTCCTGCGGTTAGACGGAAAGACCCCGTGCACCTTTACTATAGCTTTACATTGGCATTCGTAGTGGCATGTGTAGGATAGGTGGTAGGCTTTGAAACCTGGGCGCCAGCTCAGGTGGAGCCACCCTTGAAATACCACCCTTATCACTATGGATGTCTAACCGCGGCCCGTTATCCGGGTCCGGGACAATGTATGGTGGGTAGTTTGACTGGGGCGGTCGCCTCCTAAAGAGTAACGGAGGCGCGCGATGGTGGGCTCAGAACGGTCGGAAATCGTTCGCTGAGTGCAATGGCATAAGCCTGCCTGACTGCGAGACTGACAAGTCGAGCAGAGACGAAAGTCGGTCATAGTGATCCGGTGGTCCCGCGTGGAAGGGCCATCGCTCAACGGATAAAAGGTACGCCGGGGATAACAGGCTGATGACCCCCAAGAGTCCATATCGACGGGGTTGTTTGGCACCTCGATGTCGACTCATCGCATCCTGGGGCTGGAGCAGGTCCCAAGGGTATGGCTGTTCGCCATTTAAAGCGGTACGTGAGTTGGGTTCAGAACGTCGTGAGACAGTTCGGTCCCTATCTGCCGTGGGTGTAGGAATATTGAAAGGATCTGTCCCTAGTACGAGAGGACCGGGATGGACGGATCTCTGGTGGACCTGTTGTGGCGCCAGCCGCATAGCAGGGTAGCTATATCCGGACGGGATAACCGCTGAAGGCATCTAAGCGGGAAACCCACCTTAAAACGAGTATTCCCTGAGAACCGTGGAAGACGACCACGTTGATAGGCCGGGTGTGGAAGAGCGGCAACGCTTGAAGCTTACCGGTACTAATAGTTCGATCGGCTTGATCGTTCTCATTCCTAATATCCATTTGACGAAGTCAAATGGTCTGACCAGCGCTCACGCATGAGCGGCCCTTACGGGCCTAAGCTTAAGCGAGGGCGCCGGACGACCGGCGACACGCAGTCGCGCTTGCGGGCTTTGCCCGGAAGCAAACTGCGGATGGCGAATAGGTATCCCCTACTCACTATTCGCTACTCACTATTCCCTATTCCAGCTTCTCGAATAACGTGCGTTTTGCCGACCTGGTGGTTATGGCGGAGCGGCTGCACCCGATCCCATTCCGAACTCGGCCGTGAAACGCTCCAGCGCTGATGGTACTTCGTCTCAAGACGCGGGAGAGTAGGTCGCTGCCAGGTCTGCAAAACGCACGTTCAAACCCTCATCCAATCGGATGACAGTGAAATCTTCTCTGCACGTCGTTCGATGCATGTCGTTGCCCCAAACCGCTAACTCTTTTGGGCGACATCCATAAAGGCCCGCCAAGGGATCCCGGGCCGCTCTAAGCGGCCCTTTCATTTGGCAAAGCCAAAAAGCAAGCAAACGCTTGCCTAGATTAGCAAGCAAACGCTTGCCTAGAGGTGACGCGGGGTGGAGCAGCCCGGTAGCTCGTCAGGCTCATAACCTGAAGGTCACAGGTTCAAATCCTGTCCCCGCAACCAATTTCATCATAAATCAATAACCGTCCCGGTCTGACCGGGGCGGTTTTTGCGTTTCGCGGTTCTGAAACGCGAACGGAGTTCCGATTTCGGGCGACGGTCAGGGCTGACGTCGCGGCCCGGACTACCCCCGAGAGAGGCTATCACCCGCTGTCGAGCCTTAAGACCGGATCAAGTCACGCCTGGGTGCAGTATCTGACCGATATCGACCGCTGGCAGCTGCGGCTCATCGTGGATGGCGCCTTTCAACGCCACGCCGACCCCGGCAACAGCGGCGACAATGGCCATCGTTGCGATCGCAATGCCGAGCCGAGCGCGCTTTGGGGATGCCTTCACAGCATCAATGAGGTCATCGACGTCCATGAGCGGATGCTAAATGGCGAGCGGCGAACAAGCCGTTAACGCAGAGCTTACGCTCGATATGCTCAGGGCCGTGAGCCTTGAACGAGGTCAAACACCGCGAGCAGCAAGTGCTTAGCGCGATCGCCAATAGGGAGATAGGCCAGAACCTCTATCGGCCGGTGCGTCCAGTGCGTTAGAAGGGCCGGTGCCTGCGTCCACGGTGTCCTGGCAATTCCGCACGTTCCGCTTTCCGGGCTCGTTTCATATCCAGCCGCTGCTGAGCGAATTGCTGCAGGGTTTGTCTGGGTGACGAGAGCGAGTTGTCATGGAGCCAGGCTTTATATTTGCCCTCTACCGACGCGAACCCCCAGAATGGGACTCCGATCAAATTTGCACGGCTGCGGATCGATACACCCAGCATCCACTTGTGCACGCGCAGTCCACCGGAGGCGCAATGCAGAAAGTATGGAACTTCTAAAAAACCCCAATCGGTCTCTGATTGTAGAACGGTCCCGCGCCGGCTTTAAGGGCCAAAAGCAGTCCGGCAGCTTCAAGGCACAGATGATCAGAAGCGGATTTTCAGGCCGGCCCGGGCATCGACATTATTGTCCAGCTGGCGCACCGGTCCGGTGATGATGTCGTCGGGCCTGCTGTCGGCCAAGTAGTCCTGAGTTGGGCCGCCCATCAGGTTCGCGAACGGTAGCGCCGCGACGGACGGTTTGTTCGGGCGAAGTCACCGACGCGTCGCCTTCTTCCCCATGACGCGGATGATAGCATAACCGGCTACTACTGTATTACTGTGCGGGAAGAAGGGCCGTTGATTTGCGCCACAGGATGTAAGCGGCTTGCCCCTTTTTTGGCTCGCCCTTCCGAAGAGGCGAGCCTTTTTTGCCCATTCGCTGCGGCCCTAAATAGTTAATTTGATGCAAGCCAAAAACAGGTAGCGGTAGTTTGCTCCGGGATTATGCCGTGTCTCCAACCCGTCCCATATCGCAGATTGTCTCGTGAATGCTATCGTCCATCTAGCTCCTATCCGGATATCCGCTGATCGGGGGCCTTCGCTCGGGTTCGATGGGTTTAAGCCCCATACCGGCACTCCAGCGCGTCCGCAATCCGCTCGCAAAGCAGTTCTCCTCTGATGATACTGACATGAAGGCGAAGACGTCTTCCTGCCACATCAACTATGGTCACTACAGCCCCATACTCAGAATAAGCGGAGAGTTCTAAAACATCTTTGAGAACGGAATCTTGTACTTCAGATGGCTCATCCATTCGACTTCCTCGCAACTCGAGATGGCGGCAAAGAGCGGTTTTTCCGGCCTTACCGGAACCTCTTCCGGCGTTTGAAAGCGACTAATGACTGATTGCCGCCTCGAAGAGCCATCCGATCAGTTGCCTTCGATATCTTCTTGCACGACATCTGGTCCCCAGATCTTCCCCTTTCACCACAATCCGGCCCAAGCCTTCGGCCTCGACTCTACGGCGGTCGGGCTGATCAAGAGCCATTGTCAACCGGCCAAGATCTCTTGGACGGCGATGACGCTGCCTGCCAGGGGATCACCGTGACCGGCGCATGCGTCGCGCTGTTCAGAGCAGGTCCAGCGTGTGCTGGTCACGCTCACCTCCAAAGAACCGGTCTAGCGCCTGCCGGAAGATTGAGCCGTCAAGGCCGGCGGTTTCGCCAAATAGCGTCATTGTTGACCGGAACTTCAAATCGTCTGAGAGCCGAAGATCTCCTGTGCTGAGCGGCCGCTTACACTGAGAGCCGCCGCTGTCGCATGACGCAGGCGTTGGCCAAGGACGGCATCCGCGAGGTACGCCCGCGCTTCATCCTGGGAGGAGATTCCATAGAGCTGGGCGGTCGGCGAGTGCCCAAGTCCGCGCAGCTGGGGAAAACGAACCACATCCCGTGGGAACGCTTGTGGCCAGCGCGCAGCTCTGCCACCGCTGCTTCGAAAACCGGCTCCTGTGCGGTACGAAAGCGGGTCAGGTCGGATGGGTCGTCAGCCGCCATGCTTACGCCTCGGCACGAACGATCCAGGCCGGGGCGTGATCGCCTGGGCGCTGCTCTCATCAATCCCGTTGCCTACCTCGCCGAAACCCTCGACGCCATCATCAACGGCCTTCCGCAGCGCCTACCACGTCGGCGGCAGATCACCCGCTTCCGAAAGCTCGAGGATGAGTACGTAGTCACGAGGTTCGTAAACCGGGTCGGTTGGCCAGTGGCTGGTGTCCGTCACCGCCGAGCCTTGCGCCAGCCGGCGGCTCTGGCTGATTCCTCCGAGCAGAACCAGCGCTCGCCCTGAGAAGGCTTATGCCCGTCTCGCTGTAATATTCCTGGTCCGACACGTGATAGATGCGCTCGCCGGTGTTGTAGCTGATGTTGCCTTTGATGTTGCAGTTGGTGAATTCGGGGCCAATCTGGATGGCTAGGCCGATGCCCAGCAGCGCCAAGAGGCCGAGCAGGCCAACCCACCATTGCGCCCGTTCGGGCGGCCGCCTACGTCGGCGATACCGGCGACGGTTATACTCGTTGTCCGCGACATCTCTGTCTCGATAGCGCCCATTTCTCAATGACTGTTGCAGCCGATGCCGTCGTGATTTCAGTCCAGGCCATTCACGTCCGGTCCGCTGATTGGGGTGTTCGGCGGCACCACAGGATTGTTTCCCTTGCCGCCGGCGCAGTCGAGATCGCCCCCGCTGTTTGGCACCGTCCCGGAGGCAGGGGCGACCCCGAGATACCTCTGGACGACGCCTGCGATCCGTTGGCCGTCGCCCTCGATGTGCGTGTTCCGGCTGCTCGGGTTGTACGGGTCGACGGTCTGGGCGAGGGTGTTGGCGCGGTTGGCGTCGCCGGCCGCGAGGGTCACGCTGTCGTAATTGTTCAGATAGTCCGCGCCGCAACCGCTGAGGGCGAGAGCAACGCCAATACAGATCCCGAGGTTCGGCCGCATCGCTCTAGACCGGCGCTGGGCTGACGCCAGCGGCTCTGAGCTGCGCGCCAAGCCTGGCTCGAGTGGCGCAAGCGGCCTTGTCGCCGGCGATGCATTTGTTGTTGGCGGCCGACCAATCCAGAAGGGCGGTGTTCAGCCAACTGCCCGGCGCTCGCTGTATCCCGTAGTGAGTTGGTGGTGCACCGGTGGCGACGGCCGCCACCGCGGCGGCGCCCTGACCGTGCGGCGCGCGCTTCCAACCGTTTAGGATCAGGCAGTTCTTCATATATTGGTCTTCGGCGACGGCGTTGCCGAGCGCGTTGCCTAGACCGGCGCCTGCAACAAAAGCCGGTGATCCGATGGCAAGATAGCCTTGATCCGCCGACCTCTTCTGCATCTCGCATTGAGCATGCGCGACCTCGAAACTTGGTCCGTATCCGATCTGCATGTAGTCGGCTTGGTTGCTAGTCTGACAACCGCAAAGCAGCACAGTGGCGCCAAGCGCCATCAACGATCTTCTGTTCATCCCCGAGCCCTCCCAAGTCCGAAGATGAGCATCTGCTAAAGTGAATAGTTGCGCAAGGCACGATTTTCCACTTGGTAAACTGCCGTCGCCACCAACGCAGCAATATAGCAGTGCGCCGAAAGCGAGATTTCCTTGGGTTTCAACGTTCGATTTCAAGCGGCTCGTGGCCAGCTCGCTCATGCAAGATGAATTGACGTAAATCCCGCATGTCGACAAGTTTCCCCGCAGGCAGGGGCAGGTATAGACGTTTCGATCCCCTGTGGTACAATTTTGATCCAAGCATCTATGGGGGTTCGAGTCGGTAGAGGTCTACCGCCAATACAGCGCTGTTGTTGAAATCGTCTGCTAACGGACCATTCGCGGTGAGTTTATACGATTAGATCTCGTTTTGCTTCAACCGAGTTGCGGCGCTGATATCAAGGGGTTCAGATAGCCGCATCGGCAGAATTGCGTCTGTCCGCGCACCGTTCAGCTCGTTGCTAGCTCATTCGGATGTCCAACGAGGGCGTACTCATCAAGGTTGGCCATGGAGCGTGTCGCAGCAGATCAGGAGGCGACATGACTAGGGTTTGGGGTGACGCTCGAGCCGCCAACGTGACGGCGACAGGCCCTAGTGATCGGAGCGAGCCGCGGGAATGAGATCCAGAGGTATCAGAAATTCGAACTCGTCCAGACGACTATCGAAATCTCCATTGAAGGTTCGAACTGCCCCATCTTTGCCCACCAAGACGATCTGATATGCGTTCTCTGCCGGGTCGAGCGCCCACCAATAGCCCTCGCGAACTGTCGATGGATCGATGGCGCCCTCCGTTGGCCAGAGGCTCGTATCAAGCCGTTGCAGTAGCTCGAATTCTATTAAGTCGAATGGATCGGCATCTCCGACGCGATTGGCCATTTGGCCAAAGGAATAAGAACCTACGTCGATGATCTCGGGCCGATCATCCTCCTGCCGAATGCTAATCGCCCACCAATAGCCACTCTGTGTCCACATGACTCCAATCTCCAAACGTGTTCGTTCGGCCGCAGACGTGCATGAGCGGGTCAGCGGGCCAGTTGATTGTTCAAGGAGTTGTCTTGGGCAGCCGTGCTGCTCGTTGTCTACGACGTAAGGGCTCCCCCGTCGTCGGTCATCACGCGGCTTAGCCAAGATACCCAGGGCCGCTTCTCTCAAGGCACGGCATGAATTTATCCGGCGCGATCAGGCAGTCAAGAGCGCTACATACCTAGGTTATGAAGCCAGGGCTAGCCGTCGCTTCGTTCCACAGCGTTCATCCACCGGCACACCTGACCAGTCCTGCCCACTCCACCCGAATCCATGATCACTGGGATGTAGAAAGTTAGACTCGCACTTCTGGACGTGGCTCAATATCTGTTGGCAGATCTCGACCGGTACGGGGGTAAAATCGAATGTTGGTCGCTCTACGACGATGTACCCAGGTGCATTCTCATCTAACCAGTTTTGGAAGCTGAAGCCCTTTTTGCCGAACGAGTAGAATGACCATTCAAGGCGACAACGGCAGCTTCCAATGAACGTATGACGTTCCAAGCAGCAGCAGGAACCACGGCAATATGGCAATCATCACCGCTAGAGTGGCCTGTTTGAGATAATCATACTTCAGCCCTAGAATTTCGGAGTTGCGCCAGATTTGCCCCATCAGGTCCCGCTTGAGTGCGGCCTCATCAATTGAGCCGTACTTTTGCAGGTAGTCGCCTTCGGTGAGCTTTGCGATTTCCTTGAAGTAGATCAAGGAGGCATGCCCACCCTCAAGATGCGGGAACGTGCAGCGGTAGAGGTTGGCAACGGTCCAGACCACGCACACGATAAACACGAACGCGGGCATGCCCACCCACCATGTTTTCAGGCCGTCTATGGCGAGATTGACGGCGGCAAAGGCCACCTGCGCCGAAACGATGGCAAACAGAGCCGAGACCTTGGAATCAATAGCGGAAAGAACCCCATAATTCGGTCGAGCTGGCGTTCTGCGACTTCGAGGCTGATTTCGTGCTTGTCGGTCATAGAGGCCACCAGAAGTTAGAACGATAGATGGAAGCGTTGTTCATCTTGTTCCACGTCATTGATTCCCACATGTTTCGCCCGTCAGCGGCTATCTTCGATTCGTTCGCTAGGCTGTCGTAGACCGCTTTGGTAATCCAGGTCGGATGGGAATGGTCGAGCGCGCAGAGCTTGGCTGCCCAGTTCGCGGCTCGCCCAATCCACACCAGGTCGCGGGCGCCCCGAATGCCGGCTTGCGCCACATGCAGCGCCGAGGTGTCGATGCCGACGGTGTGGTTCAGAACATAGGTACTGTTCGGATATTGCGCCTTCAAAGCGGGCTGGATGAGGTATTTGCAGGCCCAATTGATTTTGAGCGCGGTCTTTGCGGCGTTGGTATTCTTGTAGTCGCCAATGTACACGGCCATGACCCGGTCGCCATCGTAGGCCGTAATAGTTCCACCGAAATTGCGGATGATTTTGGCGGAGCAGCGCAAGAACGCCTTGTAAACCTCAGCCGCAAAGACGGGCCTGTAGTTGTCGACAAGCCCTGTCGATTCGGACAGGTCGGCATAGAGAACCGTAGCATTCAGCTGGACGGCGTCGTTGCCCAGCGTCACGCTGTCTTCGTGCGGAACCGCCGTGCCCTGACCTGTGGCCCACTGATCTTTGAAGATTGCCTTTACTTCAGCTTGCAGATCGTCTTTGAGTGCCACCGCTAAGTCCCCCGAGCAGAACACATAGAGATTGCTTCGACGTTTTTGAACAAGCGGGCAAGTTAGCTCACAGGAATAGTTTCGGGCTTCCGCTTTTTCCGTTGCCTCTCCCAGCTGTTGCCCTTGCCGCAGTCGAGCGCGTGGTAGGTGTTCGCCGCCAAAATCGGTCGCCATCGCTTCGGCTTGGTGCGGCTGCCCCCGCAACTGTTAAGCCCAAGGGCGATTAAGCAATCGTTTCTGTTTTGCGATGTCGAGGATGGCGTAGGTACCGTCAGCCCACTTCAAAGGATCTCTTTAGGTCTGTCATGCAAAGGTTCAGATATGCGAAATCGCCTAAATCGGTTCCTTCGCATCGTCTCTAAGGCACATGACGCGCAGGCTGAGAATTCCACTCGACGTTCGCCTTTAGGTCAGGCTTGCTGTCGTAGCGAAGTCGATTGAGGATTTATTTGTTGAAATATTGTTTTAAGTCTTGCAGAGTTGCCGCACCGTTCCCAATTGTTCGACACCTTAATCTCGGCCCCACATTCGAGGGCGGTCGCAAGCAAATTTCGGAGCGGGTACATGAGCCATAGCTGGAGCCATGCTCGGGCGGAAAAGCACATTTCGGATCGAATTGCCGACGTGGATGACGTCGAAGTTGTCGAATACACGAAAGACAAGAGCCTTGACGCTATTCCCGTCGACAAGGCTTATCGAGTGTTTGGCGCACACCTCTATGCGGACATTACCAATATTGACGAGATGCTGAACTGCACAAGTGAAGAGGGCATCACGTGCCACCGTCGCACGCTACGGTTCTTGCATCTCCATCAGCGCGCCGTGAAGCGCGTCCTTGACGCTTGTGACGTGAAGCGCGTGGACTTCCACAACCAACGTCTGCATAGCGTTGTAACCAAACCTTACAATACCGACGCGAATGCCGAGGCCAAGCGGATTCGGAAGGCGGTAGCCGTTGCCCAGTTGATCATTGATGTCTTGGGCGAAACCGGTGACGATGACGAGCACATAGCTAACGCAAAGGTATGCGTCGGAATCGACAGCGGCGAGGCATTGGCCGTCAACAATGGCCGGCGCAACAGTCGTGAAGCCCTGTTCCTGGGAGCGCCCGCCAATCTGGCGGCAAAGTTTGCGTCTGGCGCGTCCAGAGAGGGAATTTACCTGACGAACAATGCCCGAGAGGCCATCGGCCTGAAGGCGGTCGACAAGCCATCCTCGACGGCGCTGTCTAAGTCGGAAATCGAATCTTGCCAGGAGCAGTCCAACCTCCCGGCGACAAAAGACGGCATTGTGGCTGCTTGGCGCAAAGACTTCGAGAATTCCTCTATCAACGATTTTCAGTTCACGCGGCATACGCCCCCTCTCGAGGGGATGCGGTTCAATGAACTGGGTCCAAAAACGTCACGACGCCAGGAGGCAGTGAACATCTATGCTGACCTTGATGGCTTCACCAAGTTCGTGGCGGACAACATGGCGAAGTCCGCGGCGGACGTCGTCAAGGTCCTGCACGTCGTGCGAGCAGAGCTTGATCGCGTTATTGCCAGGGATTTCGGTGGTCGGCGCGTCCGTTTCATAGGCGACTGCGTCCACGCCCTCCTTTGTGAAGGGACTTCTCAGACGACTGATGTTGAGGAAACAATCAGTACGGTGATCCTGTGCGCTGGTGGTTTGCGATCGAGCTTCGACCTGGCGCTGGAAAAACTGCAGGACGAGGGCATTGATATCGGTGAATTAGGCTTGGCAATTGGGTTTGAACACGGGTGGATGACCGCCACGCGTTTGGGGATCCAAGGCGATCGCCTGCGCTGTTCCGTCAGCAGAGCCACGTATGCGGCAGAGGGCGAACAAATACGTTGTAATGGTCGTCAGACCGCGATTGGCCAAGTCGCGTACGATGAGGGCACCGATGCCGTACGCAACCTGTTCGGAAAGTCGCGGATAATTACCGGGCTGGGTTATGACGAGGCCGTCGACGGCTTGGCTGACGACGGAGATGCAAAGGCCAGCGCAACCCGCAAGGCAGCGCTAGCTTCAGCCTCTCCGGCAATCCAACGGGCTGCCGAAATGCCCCTGCGGCCTCATCTCCATGACCTCGACGAGTGATCGTGCCGTCATCGATATCCTTCGGGTCCGTGCATCGGAGGTCGGAGCAGTAATTACAGGCTCGGCTGACACCGAACTGCGAGTCACGCTGCCTATCAGGCGCACAAGTGACGCGGTTGTGACCTTCAGGTTGAACGTTGAGTGTCACGGTGGCTTGCTTACGGTACGCGAGGTCAAACCCGAGCACCTGCCAGGCTTCTGTCCCGATCGACATATTAATCCGGGCGGCTCGTTTTGCCTGTATTGGAAACCTGTTGATGGGATAGATGTCGACGACGCAGCTGCAGGGATGGAATGGTGGTCCACGGTTGTAGCTTTCCTCAGGCTCCAGCTCAGGGCAGCCAAACTTCGGCGATGGCCAAATAGACGTGGCCGCGCCCATGGGGAAGCTGCACGCTACCAGCACGCGGCTGAAGAGTTGGCAACGCAACTTGGGCTTAGCGATGCTCTCCTGGCCGGTGATCTGCGCTTAGCAAAAGGTGTGAAAGGCGGCTACGGCCGTGTTCTTCGGCTTCTGCGCGGCGACACGAAGATTTTGGCAGTCTGGGAAGAAGTTCCACGGGTAGTTACAGTTCGGCGCGCCTGCATTTGCGGTCAACACCGCCGAGCTAGAGCGATGAACGATTGCGGTGACCATGCCTCGGCGGCTGCCCGGCTGGTGATCGCGATGAAGCAAACGCAAAGACTTGAAGCCGACTTCATGAAAGTATTCGCCAGTCGACAGTGTTGCGGCACGATGGACGATTGCCCTCTCAAGAAAGCTGCATGAGCAAGGACGCAAAAATGAGCAAATCTCGATTTGGCGCAGATGATGGCGGCCGCAGACTGCGAGCCGCCCTTAACGACCAGGTTCTGCTCGCTGGCTCGGCCGAACTTATTGAAGACATTGCCCAAAGGGGGCACCTCGAGACGATAAGTGAAGGCAACTCGTTCATCACTCAGGATGACGAGTCGGATGACGTCTTCCTGATCCTAGCTGGCTCCTGCGAAATCCTCGTCAATGGGCACAGAATGGCGACACGGGGCCCAGGGCAGCATGTTGGAGAGATGGCCGCTATTGAGCCTTCTCAGCCCCGTTCTGCGACAGTCAGAGCCTTGGACAAAATGGAAGCGTTGCGTCTAAGCGGTGATGAATTTGCTGAACTGGGCGCCACGTTTCCCGTTTTATATCAGTCCATTGCGCGCGGTCTCGCCAAACGGCTCCGCGAGCGGAACCGACATGTTGGGAAGCACCGCGACATTTCCAAGGTCCTGCTGATATCCTCGAAAGAGGGTCTTGCCGTCGCGGAGGCTCTACAAATGTCTTTCGAGCACGACAAGGGGATAGAAGTCGATATCTGGAAAGATGGCGTCTTTCGGCTGTCTGATTATGCGTTAGAGTCGCTGGAACGGTCGCTGGACGAGTGCGATTTTGGCGTCGCCATTGCCACTCCAGACGATGTTACGAAAAGTCGTAATAAACGCTGGCCGGCGCCGCGCGACAACGTGATTTTTGAGTTGGGGCTTTTCATGGGCCGTCTCGGCCGCAGCAGGGCGTTATTGATGGAGCCCCGCGACGAAGGGGTCAAACTGCCCACTGACACCCTCGGCATGATGACACTTACTTACAAATTTGACGAAAAGCGGCCGCAGGCCAGCATTGGTCCAGCCTATACACAGCTCAAAAGGCACATCCAGAAGGAAGGGCCATTCAACGGTTAGTAGTGTAATTTAGTATAATGTATATTATGCGTGGGCAAGTCGTTGATTTCACAGCTGGAGTTACCGTTTCGAATTTTCTGCGTTTAGCCTGCAGCTGATTTTGCGTGCTGATGAAAAAAATGGCGGCATCGATCCGCAGTGTTGCGACTTTGATCGAAGCATGTCTGGGCGTTCGAGGCCGAAGAGGGCTACCGCCAATACAGCGCTGTCGTAGAATCATCTGCTAGTGTAACGTTCGCAGCGAGTTTATACGGTTTAGATCTAGTTCGCTTCAACCACCTTACGGCGCTTATCTGATGGCTAAAACTTTCGTTCTTGCCAAGGAGGTCCGCTAGATGGTGCGGGTCTAGGAGACGAAACCAAAGAAGCGTTAAGGCCATTGCGGCGGCCCTGATGCAGTTGGCTTTCGCAGGTGAATTGTCTGTGGCCTGATGCCGGTCAACGGTTCTCGGTCTATCGCAGGCTCGCCGATGAGATCGACCCCATCACCAGTGCATTGCCATCACCACCAACCACACGAAGCGCCAGGGCTGGTATCCCGGTGAGAGCTGCTTCTTTAGCATATGCTTGACTAGAGATGCATCGTAGTGCTTCTGCTTCGCAGGGGTCGGAGGCACGTGCATGACTTCAAATGTTAGACAAGGTCTTGCGGAAATCGAGGCCAACCCTGCTCCGCGCCAGCGTCCGACCAAGCGCCTTTCCTTCCGCGAACAGGTGGCGGTCGCGGCGCGGTTGCTTGCGGCCATCGCCAACGACAAGCGCCTGTTGACACTCATTCATTTGATGGATGGCGAAAGAACGGTGTCAGAACTGCTCTCCCCAGTGGGCTGCACTAAGCACTCCATTTCGCTACATCTAAGAGAGCTCGTCGAACATGGAGTTCTCGACTGCCGCACCGAAGGCTGCTGGCGGTATTATTCCTGCAAGTCCGAAGAAGCCAAGGCTATCATCAGGTTGCTTGATGATCTGGCCAGAAAGAACGAGCTTCCTGCGTTGCCATCTAGGGTTCCGCAGCGACCTTGCAGAAAGAGGCGATCAAGGTAGGCCGTCCGATTGGCTTGACAACGAGCGTTCGCCCCTTCGAGTTGCGAGCAAGTGACAGAGACCGAAACATAACATGGGACAAGCTTGATCAAGGCCGGTAAAGGGGTGTGGCTACCGCAACCAGCGCAGAAAGGGTAAGGACATCAGATTTGCCGAGCCAGTTGATCGTGAGCCTGATGGGTACGCGCAGCAGCCGGCGAGCATCCTCAAATGCACCGATTTTGCTGGCGTAGCGCCTCAGTCGGCGTAGGCCGTCTTTACTATGGCTCTCAAAAAGAATCGCAGCCGATAGCGTGACAATCTCGAATGATATATGATCATTGCCTAATGTGCTTGCATTTCGCTGGGGGCAATTTCGGGGCATGTCCAGTTCCACAAACCGAAAGGTGCTATCGAGAAGCGTGGTCGAAATGGGCCTCTTCTCCGCGGTGATGAACACGCTCATACTGATCCTGCCCCTCTACATGCTGCAGGTCTATGATCGAGTTTTGCCCGCCGCCAACTTGGATACTCTCACCTACCTTACCTTGCTGGCGCTTGCGTCGCTTTTACTTTTCGGCGCGCTCGAAGTCGTACGGGGTGTTTATGCGAGCCGACTCGCCGCACGCCTGGATGTCTCTTTGGGCGCATCGTCTTTTCTCGCCGCAATGAGTGGCCCACGCGCTGGACTCGGCGATGTTCAAGCCTTGCGTGACCTGGCCACTCTGCGGGGATTTATCGCCTCGCGAACCATCTTCTTTCTCTTCGATCTTCCTTTTGGGCCTATTTTCGTGGGCCTCCTCTATTTCATCCACCCGTTGCTGTTTCTTGTAACGGTCGTCGGGGCGGTTCTCATGGTATCTATTGCCGTGCTGAACCAAGTCGCGAGTTCGCGGCCTGGCAAAGAGGCGGCGGAGAATCTTGGCGCCGCAATGAATTCGGCGCAGGCCTTCGCGCGAAACTTCGAAACGGTTCGCGCGCTCGGCATGGTGTCGAATGCGATAGAGTTCTGGGGCACCCGTTTTTCCGGCTCTCTGCATGCCTCCAATGGGCTCGCTCGCACTAACGCATTTTATGGTGGTGTCTCCCGCACCACACGATCGGTACTGCAAATCGCGATATTGGGCGTCGGCGCATATCTGGTTCTGCACAACGAGATGACTGCCGGTATGATATTTGCGTCCTCGATGATTTCCGCGCGTGCCTTGCAACCTCTCGATCAGATCGTTGGAAGTTGGCGGCAGATCATCGACGCCAATGTTGCGTGGAAG
The DNA here is from genome assembly GCF_006658535.1 of Mesorhizobium sp. B2-4-13. Taxonomy (NCBI): domain Bacteria; kingdom Pseudomonadati; phylum Pseudomonadota; class Alphaproteobacteria; order Hyphomicrobiales; family Phyllobacteriaceae; genus Mesorhizobium; species Mesorhizobium sp. B2-4-13. The sequence continues at coordinate 353,401 of NZ_VFVB01000007.1, forward strand.
CGGCTTTCAGCTGTCCAATCGAGGTCCGGATCAAAGGAAAATGTCGCATTGCCAACGCCCGAAGGAGCGTTGAGCGCGGATCAGTTAGTCTATCATCTTCCTGGTTCGGCCGACGGCTCGCTACCGCTCATAAAGCGGGTGACCTTTGAAGTCCCCGCTGGCGAAACAGTCGCGATCGTCGGGCCAAGCCAAGCTGGAAAATCAACTCTGGCGCGTCTCATAGTTGGTGCCATTGAGCCCCGCTCGGGGGTGATCCGCATCGATGGCGGCGATATTCGAAACTGGGATCCGGAGGAGCTCGGCGGCCATATTGGCTATCTTCCGCAGGATGTAGAACTTTTCCCAGGAACCATCGGCCAGAACATTACTCGTTTCGAGCCGGATGCGCCTGACGGGAAATTGGTTCAAGCAGCTCAACAGGCGCAGGTGCATGAGCTCATCTTGGGTCAGAGGGATGGATATTCGACGTTGATCGGCCCGACCGGCGTTCGCCTCTCGGGTGGCGAGCGTCAGCGCATTGGGCTTGCGCGCGCCTTTTACGGCGATCCCAAGCTGTTGGTTCTCGATGAGCCCAATGCAAATCTCGATTCGGACGGCGAAGCCGCGCTCGAGCGGGCGATCATCCAGGCCCGTTCACGAAAAACGACCGTGCTCGTCATCACCCACCGACCCTCCCTCGCTTCCAAATGCGATCGCATCCTCATGCTGCGAAATGGTCAGGTCGAAATTTACGGTTTGACTAAGGACGTACTCGACCAACTTGCCAAGCGACGGGGCCAAGCGGCAGCGGCGGTGGCCGCTCAGTCGCATGACAATGAAGGAGTGGTGCCTTTCCCGTCACCAGGTCGCGTTGACATAAAGGTCGCCAAGGATGGTTCCTAGCCAAGCCCTCCAAGCGGACGCGAAGGTGTATCGCTGGCAGCGCAATGTCGACACACGCACGAATCGGATCACGTTGGTCGGCTTTGGAAGCGTGGCCGTTTTCGTGCTCGGATTCGGATTCTGGGCGGCCACCGCACCAATTGGGGGCGCGACGATCGCGCCAGGTGTGGTTGCAGCAGCTGGGCAAAATATCATGATCCAGCACCTCGAAGGAGGCGTGGTCAGCAGCATCAAGGTCCGGGAGGGCGACAGGGTCTCAAGAGGCCAGGCCCTGATCGTGCTCGATCCGACGGTCGCGCAATCCCAGCTGAACCGCGTTCTCAAGCAGTGGGTTGCACAAAAAGCTGAAATTTCGCGGCTCGAAGCAGAGCGGGACGGACTTGAGAAAATTGTCTTGTCCAGTGACCTGGGAGCCTATTCGGGCGCTTCCGAATACAGCGATGTCTTCGGAGAGCAAAGCAAGGAATTTCAGGCTCGGTTAGCGCGCTATGCCGCAGAACAGGGAATTCTGAAGCAACGGGTAGCAGCACTTGAGGATGCCATTGTTGGGCTAAAGGCTCAAAAGGGGGCCGCGGAAAACCAGCTCGCAATCGTCAATGCGGAAACGGAACGAAAAAAGCGTCTTTTGGAAAGAGGACTGACAAATCGTTCGGAATACACCGATCTTCTACGCAGCACCGCCGACTTGGTAGGCCAAGCGGGATCTCTAGAGGCGCAGATCGCCAGTTCGGCAACCCAGACCGTGGAAGCGCGTCAACAGATTGAACGGCTAACAACCAGCCGGGTCGAGGATGCCGTGACCGACATGAACAAAGCACGGGCACAGGTCGCGGACCTCGAGGAACAAATCAACGCTGCTCGATCGGTCCTGGACCGGACGACCATCCGGGCGCCGGTCGACGGCATCGTCGTTCGATCCCTCTACAATTCTCAAGGCAGCGTCATCAGAGCCGGAGAGGTTGCGATGGAGCTCCTGCCGACCACGAACGAGCTCATCGTCGAGGCCAGGATAAAGCCCGAAGATATCGACTCGATCCGGGTGGGGCAGGATGCGAGTATGATGTTTACGGCGCTCAATGCGCGCACGACGCCGAAAGTATCCGGAAAGGTGTTCTACATCTCGGCAGATCGGCTGACTGCTTCCAGCACGGGGCTGCCTTATTTCACCGTCCGGCTGAAAATGGCCGACAAGCTGCCGCCGCAGGTCAAGCCCGAGCAGATCTATCCGGGCATGCCCGTCGAGACATTCATCTCAACGGGCGAGCGGACGTTTCTGGCTTATCTCACCAAGCCACTGGTCGACTCGTTCCAGCGGGCATTCCGCGAGCGATAGGCCCGCCCCTGCGTCTGGAATATCCGAAATTCAGATCTGCAGCGGGCGCCGGTTGATCCGGCGCCCGCTTCAGTTTGGTCCTTGCACCCGTGGTCAGACGAAGTGGAAATCGTCCGCCGGATGGTAGCCAACCACGGTCCGGCCAGTGCCATCGTCGGCTACCGTGAAGCTGTCCGCATCGTAAGCGCCGATGATGTGGAGCGTGGCATCATGGCTACCGTCCGAAATCAGCAGCGTTCCTCCACTTCCGTCCTGGTTCACATGATAGACAGCCGATGTTCCTGTGCCGAACAAGATGTCTCCCAGGTCCACCTTGTCATCATTGGTGATGCCGGCGATGCTTCCGCTGAAATCGAATGAATCGTCCAGCTGCAAGGTGCCGGCAGCATCCGCCGCAAAGGTGACGTTGGTGGAAGAGGCTGCGTGAAACTCAATTTGCGACATGTTTCCGATGATCGCATAGCCGTCGCCGGTAACCTGACCACCTATCGTGATATCACCGCCATTGGCCCAGATCAGTCCGGAATTGGCGACGGCACCGTTGATTGTCAGCCCACCCGATCCCGTCGCCTCCAGAATCCCGGAGTTGGCGACTGTGCTGCCGCCAGTGTCGATGACCAGCGTATGCGTGCCGGTGGCGATGATTGTGCCTTGATTGTTCAGGCCCAGCAGTCCGCCGCCGAATTGGCCGGCGCCGGAGATCGTGTTGTCCATATTGGTCAGGGTGACATCGGCGGCCGTGCCGGAGATCACGTTCGCATCGCTGTCGGACAGGATGATCTGTCCACCGCCGTGCAGCGTTATGCCGCTGGCGATCACCTCGACCTGCGTGGTCGAGCCCGCACCGTTGAGCGCGATCGTACCTGTGTTGTCGATCGTGCCGCCGAGCGGCATGATCGCACCGTCGACGATCGACATCGTGCCGCCGTTGTGGGTGAGCGGCTCCTGGTCAAAGAGGAAGTTGCCGGCGCCGAGCTCGGAGGCCGAGACGCCCTGCACGGTGATCGTCTCGCCGGAGCCGACGGTGACCACGGCGTTACCGCTGCCGTCTTCGGCGATAGCGAGATCACCGAAAACGCTGACACCATTGAACCCGATCAGGTCGATCCTATCTGCCGCAACATCGAAATTGTGCAGGGTATCGGCCGCGATCGGCTGGCCGAACACGAACAGATCGGCGCCAGAAGAGCCAGTCAGGTGATCTTCGGCGGACACGGCGTAGATGGGATTGCCGGGTGCGAAGACTTCGACGTTGGTTGCGATTAAGCCACTTCCGATGCTTCCGTCGGCATTCGTCCAGGTTTCGGATATGTTGAGGACGAGGGCACCTGCGTAACCGTCGGGCGACGTGAGCGACAACTTGGCGAGGTTATCGGCCTGCAAAATCCAGGTGCCGTTGCCTATGTCCATGCCCTCGCTCAAAGTCCAACCCTCAGGAATCCCAGTGATTGTCAATGAGACAGCGCCAATGCGATCGGCAGACGGATCGGCCAACCCGAGATCCATTGCCTGTCCGGACACACCGGCAGGTGCGCCGCCGAGCACGAAGTCGCTTGTCTGAAGCGAAGGCACTCCAGCGAGATGAACTTCAATAAGACCTGCATTGCCGCCGTTCAACGCTCCACCGGTCGGATTGGCGAACACGATGGTCTGGTTGTTCGCCGTGTCCACGAACCAGGCGGTTTGATGCGACAGAACGGAACTTGTTCCAGTCGCCAAGGCGCCCTGAACCGCGGTGATTCCGGTAGCCGTCGTGAACTGCACGTGGTCAGATCCCGACGTGAAGTCGGTTACTGTATCGACGGATGAGTTGCTCGACTCGGTGGAGTTCGCGAGCGTATATTTGAATGTATCATTGCCCGAACCGCCGGCCAGGATATCAGCGCCCGCGCCGCCAGTCAGTGTGTCGACCCCACTTCCGCCAAGAAGCAAATCGGATCCATTGCCGCCATTCAACGTATCATCACCACCGAGGCCGACGAGAATGTCGTTTCCATCGTTGCCGGAAATTGTCTCTCCTGCAGCCGTGCCAACCAGGGTGTTGTCCGAGGCATTGCCGGTCACCCCCGCTAGGAGGTCGGGCAGGTTCGCAACGATCGCTGAATAGGTGATATAACCACGCGAAGGAATCGCAAGTGCGAGATGGGCTGTCTCGAACGAATTGTCTACCTTTGCGTGCCAACTCGACGTGGACAGGTCGAGACTGCTGTTTATATTGCCGTCCAGATAGTTCTGCAGCGCGGTTTCAAATGGCGCGTTCGATAGTATTTCTTCTAGTTGGCTGGAAGAAAAAACCAATGTGATGTCATCGTTGTTACCTTGGTTCCCTTGGTACTCCGTGATTGCTCCAATGTGCTGATAAGATGTCACCAAGGTATCTTTGCCCTGCCCCATCATCACGGTTGTAATGTTGCTAAGCGGAGCGGATGAGAAGTCAGCAGCGTCATCGTGGTTACCGAAGTTGATGACACCACCGGCCACTGACTGAGCAACGATTATTGTTGCTGTCGCGGTGTTGCTCGACAGCGAGCCGTCGGTGACATGGTAGGTGAAGCTAGCTGTGCCGAAGAAAATACCGGGCGCGGTGTAAGAGAATGAGCCGTCACTATTGAGCGTGAACGAAGTAAATGTTCCCGCTGCGGGACCCGAGTCGAGCACCACTTGTAGTGACGACGTTGTATTGTCCACGTCGGTATCGTTCGCACGGACTCCGGTCGCCAACGGTACCGTCAGAGTGCCCGCCGTACCGTCCGTGTGGGTGAAGGTGTAACTGTCGTTGGCCGCCACCGGCGCGTCGTTGACCGGGGTGATGCTGATGGTGACGCTATGCAAGACGCTGCTGTCGATGCCATCGCTGGCAACGACGTTGACCGTGCGAGCCGCCGTCGTCGGCGTGTCGCTGGTGTTGTTGTAGACGATGCCGTCGAGGATCGTCTGGTAGGTGGCCTTCGCGGCCGAGCCGGTGATCGACAGAATGCCAGTGCCTGCGGTGTAGAGCACCGTCAGTCCGGCGGCAGCCGCCGTGGCGCTGGCGTTCAGCGACAGGGATTCCACTGCATTGCCATCGGGCCGCGCCGCCAGCGTCGCCGTCAGGGACGTCAGGTTGGCCGAGTCGACATCGGCTACGGTCGCCGAAGGCGAGATCACCAGCGGCGTCTGCTCCGTGAACAAAGCCGTCGCGTCATTGCCGATGCCGGCGCCGTTGAGATCGATGACGGGTGCATCGTTGACCGGGGTGACGCTGATGGTAACGCTATGCAAGACGCTGCTGTCGGTGCCATCGCTGGCAACGACGTTGACCGTGCGAGCCGCCGTCGTCGGCGTGTCGCTGGTGTTGTTGTAGACGATGCCGTCGAGGATCGTCTGGTAGGTGGCCTTCGCGGCCGAGCCGGTGATCGACAGAATGCCAGTGCCTGCGGTGTAGAGCACCGTCAGTCCGGCGGCAGCCGCCGTGGCGCTGGCGTTCAGCGACAGGGATTCCACTGCATTGCCATCGGGCCGCGCCGTCAGCGTCGCCGTCAGGGACGTCAGGTTGGCCGAGTCGACATCGGCTACGGTCGCCGAAGGCGAGATCACCAGCGGCGTCTGCTCCGTGAACAAAGCCGTCGCGTCATTGCCGATGCCGGCGCCGTTGAGATCGATGACGGGTGCATCGTTGCTGCCGGTGATGGTGATGGTGACGAGCTGGTCGACCGATCCGCCGTTGTTGTCGGCGACGGTGACCGTATAGGTCTGGGTCAGGGTCTGGCCCTCGGCCAGGAACTGCAGGGCGGCATTGTCGACCGCGAAGCTCCACGACACCTGGCCGGCGCCGTCGCCGGTCGAAACATTGGTGATGGTGGGCGTGAAGGTGCCGAGATAGCCGCCGGCGGCCGGGGCGGCCGAGACGGTGTGGGTGTCGGTGAGATCGACGTCGGCGAAGTCGATGGTGCCGGAGGCCGAGGTCGGCAGCGTGTCTTCCTCGACGGCGCCGGTGTCGACCGCCGCGGTGATGGTCGGGGCGTCCTCATTGCCGGTGATGGTGATGGTGACGAGCTGGTCGACCGATCCGCCGTTGTTGTCGGCGACGGTGACCGTATAGGTCTGG
>NZ_VFVB01000008.1:0-316679 GCF_006658535.1 Mesorhizobium sp. B2-4-13
CTCCCGCCCCGCAAAGTCCCCACAAACCAGCCCCGTCAAATCTCCGGCAACCAGCGCCGGGTCGACCATCGGCTTAGCCATGTTTCTCTCCTGCTCCAGATCATCCACGATGATGCGGTCGAAGCGGGGCATGGTCTCTCGCAGCCAGGGCAGGGCCTGGTCGGTCATCACGGTGAAGCTGCCCGGCTTCAGCCAGTTGGCGTCGAGGAAGGGTTCGGGCTTGGGCACCAGGGTCACCGTCGTCACCACCATGTCGGCGCCTTCGATCGCGGCCCTTGCCGTGTCGCAGGGGATTGCTTGCAGACCTCGCGATTGCGCCATTTGGCACAGCGCGTCGCGGTTGGCGGTGCCGCGGCCGAAGGCGCGGATTTCGCGCAAGGGGAAGAGCGCGGCGAAGGCTTCGAGGTGGCCGCGCGCTTGCACCCCGCAGCCGATGAAGGCCAGGGATGACGCATCGCGGCGCGCCATGCGCCTGGCGGCGACGGCGCTCAAGGCAGCCGTGCGTTTCTCGGTCACCCAATTGCCGTCGACAAGGGCAAGCGGCAGGCCGGTCTCGGCGTCGAGCAGCGTGATCAGCGAATTGAGCGTCGGCAGTCCGCGCCCGGCGTTGCGCGGATTGACGACCAGCGATTTCGTCGCCAGCATGGGCGGCGTCGAGGCGACGCCCAGCGTCGCCATGATGTAGCGGTCGTCGCCCGGCAGCACCACCGCCTTCGGCGCGCACCAGACCTCGCCGCGCCGCTGGCCGACGATCTGGCGTTCGATCTCGTCGACCATGTCGACTGTCGAAATCGCCAGGCGGTCGAGCAGCTGGGATGACAGATAGGGCAGGGTTTCGGCGGTGTTCATTTTGTCATTTCCAAGGGGGACGATCAGACTACACGATGTGCGCGAGGCCGAAAGCCTCGCGGCGCCGGCGGCGTGACGGCATGCCTGGGAGGCGGGAACGGCGTCCAGCGGTGCCGACCGTCCCAGCGGGTCGAGCGGCAGTCGGTGACCTTGCTTAAGACCGCGCTCTCGGGCTGAATGGCTAGACATGCCGCGAGGAGGGCATCGAGATGAGCCAAGACAGTCCACGGCCACTTTCCGAGATCGCCAGCTATCACGCGCATGTCTATTTCGACGGCCAGGCCGAGCGGCAGCATGCCGAATGGCTGCGGCTGCGCATCGCGGAACGATTCCGCGTGCGCCTGGGCAATTGGCACGACAGGCAAGTCGGGCCGCATGACAAGCCCATGTACCAGGTCTCCTTCGCGACCGGGATCTTCGGCGCGCTGGTTCCGTGGCTGATGCTGAACCATGGCGGCCTCAGCATTCTCGTCCACCCGAACACGAGCAATCCCAAGCGCGACCATCTGGTCGATCCCATCTGGATCGGCCGGCCGCTGGCGGTGCATGGCGACGTGCTTCCGGAGGACCATGAGGCGGAAGAGGCGCTGGAACCCAATACCGAGCCGTCCCTGCCGGCGTAGACCGGCGTCGGTTCCGCGCCGCGCGGGGCATTGCGCGATGCCGTTGGGTGCGCTTCTATCCCTGCCGCGCCATGGGGGGTCATCATTTGTCTGGCAGGAACCAAACGTCCACCGGCCACGAAGCGAGCGAGGCCGGCTGGCTCGATCTTCATTTCGAATCGTCGCGGCCCGAATACGAGGCGGCCTTGCTCGACGCCGGCATCCGCCCGGGCTGGCGCGTGCTCGACGCCGGTTGCGGCAGCGGCGGCTTCCTGCCGCTCATCGCCAGGGCCGTCGGCCCCTCCGGCTTCATCGCCGCGCTCGACCTCGCGCCCGAAAACATCGGCCGGGTCGAGGCGCTCGCGGGCACGCTGTCCGAGCCGCCGGAAATCGCCACGCATGTCGGCAGCATCCTGTCGCTGCCCTTCGCCGACGCATCGTTCGATTGCGTCTGGTCCGGCAATGTCATGCAGTATCTGACGCCGGCCGAGTTCGAGCTTGCCGTCGGCGAGGCCAGGCGCATGCTGAAGCCGGGCGGTATCTTCGCCGTCAAGGATTTCGATTCGACCATCCTGCAAATCCTGCCCATGGACCGGGCCCTGCTGGCGCGCTTCATGGCCGCCAGGCTGCAGGGGTTCCGCGACCGGGGCGTGCTCGGCACCGATTGCGGTTCGACGCTTCCGGCGCGCCTGCGGCAGGCGGGCCTGGAGGTCGTCAGCCGCAAGGGCTGGCTGGTCGAGCGCTGGGCGCCGGCGCCCCGCTTCACGCGCGCCTATGTTCGCGACCTGCTGGCCTATTTTGCCAGCGTCGCGCCGGGCTACGCCCTGCCTGACGCCGACCAGGTCTATTGGCGGGAGCTGAAGCAGCGGCCGGATTGCCTGCTCGACGATCCCGATTTCTGCTACCGCGAGTTCTTCGTCATGGCGGTCTGCCGGACCTAGCGCTCAGCGACGACCGATGCTCCCGGCGGCTGCGCGAGGCCGCGGGCAAACCCGCTTCCGAGATCCAGGCCAAGCCAAGGCGCATTCGCCAGTCATCCACTCAAATGGCCGGCTTTCGATCGAATTTCTTTGCAACCCGTTAATGCGGCCATGCGTCAATAAGCATCTGCTAATTATCCGATGGCGTGGGGTACGCAATGACCAAGAATCTTGGCAATGGACGCTATGTGCCGCCCAAGGACACAAGCGTCTCCTTCTTCGGCAAGGTCGCGCCGGCGCTGTTTCCGCTCGTCGCGGCGGCGCTGGGCTACGTGATCGGGCGGCAATTCCTCGGCCTGTAGACGCAATTCCAGGAAAAGTGCGTAAGCGCCTTCCCCTGAGGAATCGCGTCCTCCGGCAAGGCCGACAGGCATCAAGCCCCGGTCTCGGCTGCCGCCTCCTCGGCGGCGGCTTCGGTTCGCCGGACGCGGTCGCTGGCCAGAAGCACGACCGGGCAGGCGGCGGCGGCCAGAACCGCGCTCGCCGTGTCGCCGAAGAACAGCTCGTCGCCTGGCCGCTGCGTGACGCCCATCACCACCATGGCGGCCCCCTTGGCGGCCTCCCTGGCGATCGCCCTGTCGGGCGTGGCGCGCGTCCTGATCGAGGTGTCGACGGCGACGCCATAGCGGTCGGCGAGATCGGCGACATCCTTGAGCACGGCCTCCTCGCGGCGGTGCGAAACCGAGCTCGGCCGGCTGCCCTTGCGGGCCTGCGAGACATAAAGGACTTTCACGCGCGCCCGGTGCGGCCGCGCCAAGGCGAGCGCGAAATCGGCCGCGCGCCGCGCCACCTCGGTGCCGTTGACGGGAACCAGGATGGTCGCGCCGGCGCGCAGCATCGGCATCTTGCCATCGGCCTTGGCGCCATTCAGCACCAGGCAGAGCGGGCCGTCGAAGCCGCTGGTGATGGCGTTCAGCGTGCCGCTGAAGGTGCCGTCGGCCAGCGCGTTGTCCAGCCCGACCAGCAGCAGGCCGTAGCCCTTGCGGGCTTCCGCGGCGATCGTCTCGGCGGTGGCTTCAAGCTCGGTGCGGGCCGTGAGGTGGACCTTGTCGACGGGCGTATCCTCCGCCTTCCTGACAGCCCTGGCGCTTCTGGCCGCCCCCCTCTCGACCTGCTTGGAGGCCCGCTCGGGACCTTTGTCGCGGGTGGCGCCGGGCAGCTTGCCATCCTCGAGGTGGAGCAGCGTGGTCGGCATGCCGCTGCCGCCGCCGACGAGACCGGCGAGATAGGCGGTGAACTTGCCCACCGGGCTGTCGTCGACGAGCAGCAGCAGCCGCTCCAGCTTGGAGACGAAGCCGCGCTCGTCGAGCAGTTCGCGGTCGACGCGCTGCTTTTCGGTGTCGCCGACCGGCAGCCGGCCGAGCGCCCAGCGCAGCATTGGCGGCATGGCCAGCGTGGTGATGACGGCCATGGTGACGATCATGGTGAACAGATTGTGGGAGAGGATGTTCATCGACAGGCCGATCGAAGCGACGATGACCTCTGTCGAGCCGCGTGCGTTCATGGCGCTGCCGACGGCGGTGGACTCCTTCAGCGACATGCCGGCCAGCCGGCCGCCGAGGAAGGCGCCCGAGAACTTGCCGATGCTGGCGATCGCCACCAGCGCCAGCGTCAGCAGCGCCAGCGTCGGGTCGGCAAGCACGGTGAGGTCCGCGGACAGGCCGGCCATGCCGAAAAACACCGGCATGAACAGCGCCGTGATGACGCCGCGCAACTGGCCCTCGATGTGGTCCGACAGGATCGGCGATTCCCCGACCAGTATGCCGGCGACGAAGGCGCCGAGCACGGTGTGGACGCCGATCAGGTTGGTGATCAGCGCCATCACGCCCATGATGATGAGGATAACGGTGATGACGGCGTATTCGCTTCGGAAGGAATCGTTGCTCCAGCGGATCAGGGTGAACACCAGGCGGCGGCCGATGGTGAAGGAGAACACCATGAACAGCGCCACTTCGGCCACCGTCAGCACCAGCGGCAGCACCTGCAGGCTGCCATTGGTGGCGATGCCGAACGTGACGGCGATGATCAGCCAGCCGATCGTGTCCTCGATGATCGCCGAGGAGACGATGACCTGGCCGAGGTTGCGGCGCATGAAGTTCATTTCGCGCACCACCATGGCGACGATCTTGACCGAGGAGATCGACAGCGCGGTGCCGAGGAACAGCCCGGCGACGATGCGCTCGCTCGGCTCGGGCAGAAGCGAATCCGGCAGCACCTGCGCCAGCGCGAAACCGCAGGCAAAGGGCAGGACGACGCCGGTGATCGAGATCGAAAAACAGGCCGCACCCACCCGCCGCACGAGCCGCAGATCCGTCTCCATGCCGGTCAGCAGCAGGAGCAGCAGGATGCCGAGCTGCGAGACGGCATCGATCATGCTTTTCTGCGCCGGATCGGTGGAGAAGATCAGATGCTGGGCGCCGGGCCAGAGCCAGCCGAACAGCGACGGCCCGAGCAGGATGCCGCCGATCAGCTGGCCCATGATCGCCGGCTGGCCATAGCGCTGGAAGATCTCACCCAAGCCACGCCCGACCAGAAGCAGAAGCACGATCTCGGCGACGAACAGCCCTTCGGCCGAGCCGCCCATGCCCGAGGCGTGGCCGGCCGGCTGCGCGGCCAGCGCCTGGCTTGCCGGGGCGAGGGCGACAATCGCCAGCGAAAGGGCGACGGCCAGCGAAAGGGCGGCCGCGGTGCCGTGCGACCTTGTTGCCAGTGGGTGGATCATGGGTCCCTTCAAGACGCCGCCGCGGACTGACCATCACAACGCGCGGCCGGGGTTTGCGTTGCAGCCATCGTCGCGAGATATCGAACTCAGACGTGGACGTCGCCGAAGGAGAGTTCGCCGTCGTCGCCCGGTGTCAGGAAGGCGGCTGCCAGCAGGACGGCATAGAGGAGGGCAACCACGGCGACGATGGCCACGCCCGGAATGGGACCGAGCGCCGCGGCGCCGACAGCTTCGCGCATCGTGCCGACAAAGCCGACCGGCACGCCTTGGTCGATCAGGCTCGGGGTCGACAGTTTGAGGATCCAGGCGAGCAGCAGGATCAGCATCATGTGCAGGTAGTTACGGCGCAAGCGGCGCGCCAGCGCCACGCGCTGCGAGACCAGGAATTTGGGCGTGCGCAGGCTCTCGCCGAGGATCAGCAGCCAGTCGGAGGCAAAGTCGGGCTGCGGCGAGAAGATCTGCGCGAAATAATGGCGCTCGAACTGGCGCACGCGGGCGCGGTAGACATCGAAGAAGCGGTAGCGGCGCGCCTCGATCCACAACAAGAGCAGCACCAGCAGCATGGCGAACAGCAGCACGCCGTGATGGGCGCTGGCCGTCGACAGCGACACCGACAGCATCGCCGCGACAACGGTGATCGCCCAATTGCTGGTGCGGTCGAGACGGTCGCGCCACCCCGCCATGCGGGCGATCTCGGCGCGATGGAAATGGGACATCACGGTGACCAGCTCGCCAGGCGAAAGCGGCCTGCCGACGGGCGTTGCCGGCGCATCGTTCATGACTTCCTCCCCGCCGACAACGCTTATGAGGCAATGTCGTTCCGGCCAGCGGTCATTCGGGCCCGCCGGTCCAGTCGACCAGCAGGGCAGCGAGACCAAAGGCGGCGCCGATGGCGCAGAGACAGGGCCAGCCGCCCAGGGTCCAGCCGATGCCGGCCAGCAAGGAGCCGATGGCGCCGCCGATGAAGAAGATGCCGACGAACAGGCCGTTGAGGCGGCCGCGCGCCTCGGGACGCAGCAGGTTGATGGCGCGGCGGCCGAGCGTCTGGTCGCCGGTGACGCCGATGTCGAGCAGCACGGCGCTGACGCCCATCAGCGCGAGCGGTGTCCATGACGCGCCGGACTGAAAGGAGCCGGCCCATGCCGCGAGCACCAGCGCGCCGATCAGCACGAGATGGCAGAAGATCGTCGCCGCCCGCGTCCAGCCACGGTCGCCGGCGCGACCGAACAGCGGCGTAACCACGGCACCGCCGGCGCCGACGAGCGCGAAAAGCGCGATGCCGCGTTGCCCGAGGCCGAAAGGCGGCTGCGCCAGGCGCAGGGCCACCGCCGTCCAGAACAGACTGAACGCCGCCATCACCAGCGCCGCGGTCAAGGCGCGGCGCCGCAGCACCGGCTCTTGGCGCAGCAGATGGAACAGTGAAGCAATCAGCGCGCCATAGGACGATTTCACCTCCGGCCGCCGTCGCGGCAGGGTGAAGGCGAGCACGATGGCGAGCAGCGTCAGGGCGGCGGCGCTGAGGCCGTAGAAGGCGCGCCAGCCCCAGGCATCGGCGACGAGGCTGGCCAGCGGCCGTGCGAGCAGGATGCCGATCATCAGTCCGCTCATCACATCGCCGATGACGCGGCCGGCCTCGCCGGGCGGCGCCATCGAGGCGGCGATTGGCACCAGTATCTGGATCGCCGAACAGGCGGCGCCGAGCACGAACAGGACGATCAGCAGCGAGGCGATGGTGGGCGCCAGCGCGGCGATGCCGGCCGCAAGAGCCGCCGCGCCCAGCATGCGCAGGATCAGGGTGCGGTTTTCGCCGAGATCGGCCATCGGCACCAAGAAGAACAGGCCGGCGGCATAGCCGAGCAGCGTCGCCATGGCGACCAGACCGACGCTCGCTGTGCCGGCGCCGAGCGACGGGCCGATCAGGCCGACCAGTGTCTGCGGCGCGAACAGATTGGTGACGATAATGCCGGTAGAGGCTGCAAAAAGCAGCGTCTGCGGGCCGGTGATGGTTCGAGCCGGCAGCCGTCCGGCCAGTTGGCCGTCATTGGTATCGAGCATGAAGTCCTCAATGAACTTGCATATCCCGTGAGGACTTTATGCCGAAGCTTTATCATGCTACAATTCAATCTAATCGATAATGATTATGCGAGATATGCATGAACATCCACGATCTCGAAGCTTTCGTCGCCGTAGTGGAAACTGGCTCGATCGTCGGCGCCTCGGCCAGGCTCAATCTCACCCAGCCGGGGGTCACGCGCCGCATCCAGAACCTCGAGGATGGGTTGGCGACAGCATTGCTCGACCGCCAGTCGAAGCCGCTGAAGCCGACCGCCTCGGGACGCGAGGCTTATGAGCATGGCCGGCGCGTGCTGCGTTCGCTGGAGGACCTGAAGGCAGGCGTGTCGCCGCAAGGCGAGGTCAGGGGCGAATTCCGCCTGGGCATCATGCCCTATCTCTCGGATGCGGCGCTGGCGCTGCCGCTCGATGGCCTGCGCGCCGCCTTCCCGCAATTGACGCTGCGCATCACGTCGGGCTGGTCGCCAAGGCTGGTCGAGCAGGTGGCGCGCAGCGAGGTCGACGCGGTGGCGGTGTGCCTCGCCGAAGGCCTGGCGCCACCGGACGAACTGGTCTGCGACGATCTCGGCGTACAATCGGTGCTGCTGGTCGCGTCTCCCGGCCTTGGCGTGCCGAAGCAGGCGAAGCTTGCCGATCTATCGCGCTTTGCCTGGGTGATGAACGAAAACGGCTGCGGTTTTCGCGCCTTCATCCGTCAGAGCTTCGAGGCCGCGAGGCTGCCTTTCCAGGTCGGCGTCGAAGCGCTCAGCGTCGATCTCAGAATGTCGCTGGTGGCGCGCGGCCATGGCATCGGCATCGTCACGCCGGGCGCCTTCGCCGACAGTCGCTGGCGCGATGCCGTCGAGGTGATCGACTGCCCCGACTTCAAGCCGCAAGTGCGCGCCTGGCTGCTGCACCGCCCGCCTGCTGGGCGGCTGGGGCGCCCGATCGCGCTGTTCCGCGACGCGCTGATCGACGGGCTCAAGCTGCCGATGCCGCTGGTGTCATAGGTGTCAGGGATGCTACGTCGTCCGAATTTGTTGAATCCGATCAAGCTGCTGCACGGGATGGCTCAGGTAGGGACAGGTTTCGAACGGTTCTGGCTCTTGAGAATCCCCGAACCTTCAGCAACATGGCCGCCATGGCCGAGGCACGACAATGAGCAAGCCGATTTCCGCCGCACCGCGCAAATCACCGCCACGCAAGTCGCCGATGGCGCTGACCGAGGCGCTGGTGGCGCGCACCTTGCGCGCGGTCGAGGATGCCGGGCCGGTGCCGGGCATGATCCCGATGACCGATGACGACTATGCGCGGTTTCGCGACGAGATCCTGGCCTCGGCACCGACCGGACCGCTGAAACTGTTCGCCTATGGCTCATTGTTGTGGAAGCCGGCGGGCGAGGTGAGGGGCGGCGAGCGGGCGGTGGCGCGGGGCTGGCACCGGTCGTTCTGCTTCACGGTGCAGCGCTTTCGCGGCACGCTCGAGCAGCCCGGCCTGATGATGGCGCTCGACCGTGGCGGCCAGTGCCAGGGCATGGTGTTCGAGATCGCCGAACCGGTAGCCGCCAATCTGGAAGCGCTGCTGCGCCGCGAGATGACCATTCTGCCCGCCGTCAATGTGCCGCGCTGGCTGCGGGTCAGCACCGAAAGCGGGCCGTGCCTGGCGCTCGGCTTCGTCGTCGATCCCGCCAACCCGCGCTATGCCGGCAAACTGGACAAGCCCGCGGTCGCGGCGACGCTGGCGAACGCCGTCGGCCATTGGGGCTCGGGCGCGCAATATCTGTTCGAGACCATCCGCCATCTCGACGCCTGCGGCATACGCGACCGCAATCTGTGGCAATTGCAGGAACTGGTGGCGCGCGAGATCGGTCGCAGCCACGTCGCCGTCTAGCCGCCACCGTATTCAGGACGCTGCAATCTTTCGCTTGACAACATATATCCCTGTGGTTATACGTCAACCAATAGCCAACGGGTTATCGATTAGAGATGCCAGACGCTCATGACACGCTCTT
This sequence comes from Mesorhizobium sp. B2-4-13, assembly GCF_006658535.1. NCBI lineage: Bacteria > Pseudomonadati > Pseudomonadota > Alphaproteobacteria > Hyphomicrobiales > Phyllobacteriaceae > Mesorhizobium > Mesorhizobium sp. B2-4-13. The sequence goes on from NZ_VFVB01000008.1 coordinate 9,217, forward strand.
CAGGACGCTCGCCGACCCGACACGGCGGGCGATCTTCGAGCGGCTGTGCCGCCAGGGAGAGCAGACGGTCGGGGCGCTGACCAGCCAGTCCGGCGTCTCGCAGCCGGCGGTGTCGAAGCATCTCGGCGTGCTGAAGCAGGCCGGGCTGGTGCGCGACCGCCATCAAGGCCGCCAGACGCATTACAGCGCGCAGCTTGCCGCGCTCGCGCCGCTGATGGACTGGACACGCCATATGGCGGGGTTCTGGGAAAGTCGGTTCGACGACCTCGAGGATTTGCTCAAAAGGATGGACCAGTGAACGATAGTGCACAGCAAACCCGCACTGTCGTCGTCGAGCGGGAGATCTCCCATCCGCCCGAAAAACTCTGGCGCGCGCTGACGCAACCGCATCTGATCGAGGAGTGGCTGATGAAGAGCGATTTCAAACCCGCCGTCGGCCATCGCTTCAACATCAGCGCCGACTGGGGCGGCGTGCTGGACTGCGAGGTGCTTGCCGTCGAGCCGCACAAGAGGTTGTCCTACAGCTGGAACCTCGCGCATCAGGACCCGGCGTTCGATCTCAGGAGCGTGGTGACTTTCACGCTCACCCCGACGCCAACGGGAACCCATCTGCGCATGGAGCAGGCCGGTTTCCGGCCCGACCAGAAGCGGGCCTATGGCGGCGCCAAGGTGGGTTGGCCGCAATTCCTGGAAAAGCTGGAAGAGCTTCTGGCGCGGACGGACTGAGGCCTCTCGGCCGAACTGAAAGCCACACAGAAATATTAGAGGGCGGGTTTCCCGCCGGCAAAACCATGGAGAAAAAGCGATGAAGATCAAACTGACCAGCATCTATGTCGACGATCAGGAAAAGGCGCTTGCCTTCTACACCGGCGTGCTGGGCTTCACCAAAAAAGCCGATTTCAGCAATGGGCCGTTCCGTTGGCTGACGGTCGTCTCGGCCGAAGAGCCCGACGGCACCGAATTGCAGCTGGCGCTGAACGACAACCCGGCGGCAAAGGCCTACCAGCAGGCGATCTTCAAGCAGGGCCAGCCGGCGCTGATGCTCTTCACCGACGACATCAAGGGCGACCATGAGCGCATCAAGGCGAAGGGCGGTGCCTTTGCCATGGCGCCTACCGACGTGACCGGCTCGACCATCGCCAAGTTGGAGGATGGCTGCGGCAATCTCATCCAGATCACCGAACTGGCGCGCTGGTAGGGCGCCGGGTTTCAACGCATAGCGCAAGAGGAGGCAGAATTGGACTGGAGCAAATGGATGCGGCAAGCGCATCGCTGGCTGTCGATCATCTTCACGGCGACCGTCGTCGCCAATTTCGTCACCATGGCGTTTGGACAGCCGCCGGCCTGGGTGGTCTATTCGCCACTGCCGCCGCTCTTCCTTATGCTGTTCAGCGGCCTCTATATGTTCGTGCTGCCCTATGTCGCGAAAGGACGCAGCGCACAGCGGGCCGATGGATAGGAGGAAAGCGCATGGCCAAGGCGACCCCGGCCAAGGCTGAGCCGAAGCTGCTTTCCGGTGGCAATCCGCAGATCGCCAAGGGCTATGACGACGCGCCGGTGCAGGCCTATATCGCGGCGATGCCGGGCTGGAAGCGCGAGGTCGGCCAACGCCTCGACGCGCTCATCGAGCGCGCCGTGCCCGGGGTGAACAAGGCGGTGAAATGGAACTCGCCCTTCTACGGCGTCGAGAGCGAGGGCTGGTTCCTCAGCTTCCATTGCTTCACCAGATACATCAAGGTGGCCTTCTTTCGCGGCATGTCGCTGGATCCGGTGCCGCCGGGCGAATCCAGGAGCCAGGACACGCGCTACCTCGACATTCATGAGGACGACGCGTTCGACGAAGCGCAGTTCAGCGCCTGGGTGAAGCAGGCGAGCCTCTTGCCTGGCGAGCGCATGTAAGCGCTCTATTTTCAGTTCGAAGGAGAACCACAATGACGACCACCCAGGACAGCAAATCTCCCTCCGAGCTGATCGACGGCAGGATCAAGGAATTGGGCGACTGGCGCGGCGAGATGCTGGGGCGGCTGCGCACGCTGATCCATCAAGCCGATCCCGACGTGGTCGAGACGTGGAAATGGCGCGGCGTGCCGGTGTGGGAGGATGCCGGCATGATCTGCACCGGCGAGACCTACAAGGCCGTCGTCAAGCTGACCTTCGCCAAAGGTGCCGCGCTGCCCGATCCCGCGCGCCTGTTTAATTCCAGCCTCGAAGGCAACACACGGCGCGCCATCGATTTCCAGAAAGGCGAGGAGGTCGACCAGGAGGCCTTCAAGGCGCTGGTACGCGCGGCGGTGGCTTTGAACAAATCCAAGTCCCGAAAGTAATCGTTCATTGCGCATAGAGGTCACGGTCGGCGCTGCCCCTCACTGTCCTGCCGGACATCTCTCCCCGTAAACGGGGCGAGAGGGCTGCCGCGAGGCCGACGCTCTTTCCGCAACGCCGGCGATTGGCGAAATCGGCGAGAACGGCGTCCCTCGCCCCGTTTACGGCGAGATGATGCCAGGCAGGCGAGGGGCAGCGCTGACGGCAGATGATTGCCAACGGCTTCAACACGGCGGCCCGCGGACGCTGCCAGCCTCACCGCAAGACAGCCGCGTTTACGATCTGGGAAGCTTGATGGTGCTAGACATCGCGGGATGATGGCTGGCCAGCCGGGCCGGCCGGTTTGGATTCGCCGCCATGAACAGCAGCCCAATGCGCATGCCGTGGGTGGACACGGCCAAAGGCCTCTCGATCATCCTCGTGGTCATGATGTACTCGGCCTACAACACCGGCGAGTATACAGGCGGCGTCGGCTTTCTCCACTATGTCATCGGCTTCGCGACGCCGTTTCGGATGCCGGAATTCTTCCTGATCTCGGGGCTGTTCCTGTCGCAGGTGATCGACCGGCCGTGGCGGCGCTATATCGACCGGCGCGTCGTCCATTACCTCTATTTCTACGTACTGTGGGCGATCATCTCGATCGGGCTGAAGATCGGCATCTTCAGCCGGGATCCCGCCGGCATGCTGCACGACCTGGCAATGGCCGTCGTCCAGCCCTATGGCGTCCTGTGGTTCATCTACATGCTGGCGGTGTTCGGTCTTGCCGCGAAACTGCTGCGGCAGCTTGCCGTGCCCGCCTGGATCGTCATCCCGATCGCCGCCGGTCTGCAGATGTGGGCGCCGCATCCCGACAGCTACGCGGTCGAACAATTCGCCGCCTACTTCGTCTTTTTCTACGTTGGCTTCGTCATGGCGCCGCTGGTGTTCCGGCTCGTCGAATGGACGCAAGCCCGCCCGGCGGTGGCTGTCACCGGGCTCGTCCTGTGGGCTGTCGTCAATGGCCTGCTGGTCTATTCGCCGGGTTATGCCATGCAGCCGGTCGGCATGCAGATGGGCCTGGCGGCATGGCCGCCGCTGCATCTCGTCCTGGCCGTCGCCGGTGCCGTGGCGCTTTGCGTGCTTGGCGGTTTCCTGTCGAAATTTCCCGCCATGGAATGGCTGCGCTGGCTCGGCGAACATTCGCTGGTCGTCTATGTCGCCTTCACCATTCCGATGTCGCTGTTCCGCGGCGCCGCACTGGCAAGCGGCCTGCTGACCGACACGGGCTTGCTCAGCCTGGCGGTGCTGCTGGTCTCGATCGTCAGCCCCGTCGTGCTTTACTTCATTGTCCAGCGCATCGGCTTCGGCATGTTCCTGTTCGAGCGGCCGGCCTGGGCGCATATTGACGGCAGCGCCGCGAAAACAGCGCCGAAAAAGCCGCTGACCGCCGCCGCCCAGTCGAGCCGGACATAACCGACCGCCCCATGGCGTTACGGCCGACCTCAACCATCGCGCAGCCAGACCAGCATCTCGCCCGGCTCGCGGTTGTCCCAGGCGAAATAGGGGACGGCGGTCAGGCGGGTCTCGACCCTGGCCGGCGGCTCGGAGCGATAAAGGCCGTCCTGCCAGCCATCCCCGGCATCGGCTTGTGCCGTGGCTGAAAGCGTCACCACACCGCCGAGCAGATCCGGTTCGTCATGCGCCTCGATGCCGGCCGTGCGCGGCAGGGTCAGGCGATGCAGGCGGCTGTCATTGTCGGTCGCCTCGACGCAGTAGATCAGCGGCCCGCGCGACAGCGCGACGCGGCCGGCATCCTGCCTCACCTCGGGATTGGCATAGAGCCGCTCGATCGGCATTTCGAGATCGAGCCTGACACGGTCGCCCTTCTTCCATTGGCGCCGGATCGCGGCGTAGCCGTCACTGGTCACTTCTGCGAGGTCGATCGCCTCGCCATTGATATCGAGCTTGGCCTTGGAGCTCCAAGCCGGCACACGCAGGTGCAGCGTGAACTCTACCGGCGCCTGCGGCTCAACGGTAATCTCGACGGCACCATCCCAGGGATAGCGGCTCGCCTGCGTCAGCGTGACCGGTGTGCCTGCAATGTCGAAGCGGGCGGTGGAGTCGCCATAGAGATGAACCGCCAGCGCGTCGTCCGCCAGGCTGTAGAAATAGCTGCCGATCGAGGCGACCATGCGCCCGATATTGGGCGGGCAGCAAGGGCAGCGGTGCCATTTCCAGCGGTTATGCTTGCCCCGGCTTTCCAGCGGGTTCTCGTAGAAGAACAGCGAACCGTCGAGCGACAGGCCCGAGATCGAGCCGTTGTAGAGCGCGCGCTCCATCATGTCGGCGTAGCGCGCGTTCGGCCCCATGCCGAGCATGCGGCTCGCCCAGAACACCAGCCCGACCGACGCACAGGTCTCGGCATAGGCGGTTTCGTTGGGCAGGTCGTAGTCGCTGGTGAAGCCCTCATTGTGCGCCGACGGGCCGAGCCCGCCGGTGATGTAGAGGTTCTTGGTGGTGAGGTCGTCCCACAGCCGGTCGAGCGCCACCCGCAGCGTGTCGTCGCCATATTCGGTCGCGATGTCGGCCATCCCCGAATAGAGGTACATGGCCCGCACCGCGTGGCCGACGACCTTGTCCTGCTCGCGAACCGGTATGTGCGACTGGCTGTATTCGTAGGTCTTGAAATGATAGGCCTTTGGGTCGGCGCTACGGGCGCGCGCCTCCTCGTCGAAATAGTGCGGCTGCTGCCCGCGCTGGTCGATGAAATATTTGGCCAATTCCATGTACTTTTGTTCGCCCGTCACCCGCGCCAGCTTGACCAGCGCCAGTTCGATCTCCTCATGGCCGCAATAGCCTTTTTTCTTGCCGGGCTCGGGTCCCAGCACCGAAGCGATGTGGTCGGCATAGCGGCACATGATGTCGAGCAGCTTGCGCTTGCCCGTCGCCTGGTAGTAGGCGACCGCGCCCTCGATGAGGTGGCCGGCGCAATAAAGCTCGTGGCAGTCGCGCAGATTGGTCCAGCGCTTGCCCGGCTGGATGCGCTGGTACCAGCTGGAGAGATAGCCGTCCTCCTGCTGCAGCCTGCCGTACATGTCGATGACGGCATCGATCTTCTTCTCCAGTTCGGGATTCTTACGCCGGTAGAGCGAATAGGCCGCGGTCTCGATCGTCTTGCCGAGATCGGAATCCCAGAACATCTGCGTGGTCACCGTCGAGCCGGTGAAGCCGGCGGAGGCCGCCTCGTCGGGCGAGGGCGAGTGGAACGGAATGACGACGCCTGGCGAGGGCTGGTCCGGATCGATCTGCTCCAGCATGCGCGCCGCCACGCAGCGGTCGTAAAGGATGTCGGCGGTGCGCGTGGCAACCGCCTCGGCGCGGTCGCCCCAGAAGCCGCGCACGTCGACCTGCGGCACCGGCAGCGGGCGGAAGGCGAGCTTCGGCTTGCCCGTCTCCTGCGATTTATTTGGGGTGGCGTGCCGGGGGGATGGCGATGCGGTCATGAACTCACTCCATTCGATCTGACGTCTATCTCTTTGTTGGAGCCTGATCTTTCCGAAAACCGGTTCTCACTTTTCGGGATCATGCTCTATTTGACGGCCCCGGCCATCAGCCCGCGGATGTAGAAGCGCTGCAAAGCCAGGAACAGGATCAGGCACGGCACCATCATCACGGTGACGCCCGCCTGCACCGCGCCCCAGTCGATGGCGCCGAAGCGGCCGGACTGAAGTGCGGTCATCATCACCGGCAGCGTGAACTTGGACTGGTCGGTCATCAGCACCAGGGCAGCGAGGAATTCGTTCCAGGCGCCGATGAAGGCAAACAGCGCGATGGTGACGACACCAGGCCAGACCAGCGGCAGCATCACCTTTATGAGCATGGTGGCGTTGCCGGCGCCGTCCATGCGCGCGGCTTCCTCGATCTCGCGCGGCACCGCGTCGAAGGCGTTGCGCATCATGAAGATCGAGAACGGCAGCTGCAGCGTCACATAGACGCCGACCAGGCCGGTCAACGTGTTGTGCAGGCCCAGCTTGGTCAGCACCAGGAAGATCGGCGTCAGGATCGACTGGAACGGGATCATGATCGTCGACAGGATGAGAACGAAGAACAAGTCCTTGAACGGGAACCGAAACCGCGAAAAACCGTAGCCAGCGAGCACGCTGACGATGACCGACAGCATGACCGTCATCACCGAGACATAGATGCTGTTCTGCGCCGAGGCCCACAGGCCGTCGCCGAAACTGTTCAGCGTTTGATAGTTCTCCAGCGAGAAGCCCGTCGTCGGCCAGGGCGGCAGCGGCGGCAGGCGCGCCTCCTGTGCCGGCTTGAAGGCCGACAGCACCGTCCACACGATCGGCGCCACGAACAGCACCGAGGCGACGATGCCGGTGGAATGCCTGGCCAAGCGTGCGGCAAGCTTGCCTGTGCCCGATATCGCCTGCGCCATCAGTCGAGCCCCTCGGGTTTGCGCAGCAACCAGAGCTGGACGAGGCTGAGCGCCACCAGGATGACCAGCAGCACCATCGAGAGTGCCGCGCCATAGCCGAGCTTGAACGAGACGAAGGACTGGTTGAAGATCCAGTACACCGCCGTCAGCGTCTGGTTGCGCGGGCCGCCGCGCAGGATGATGTAGAACTGGTCGAAGGCAAGGATGGAGCCCGCCACCGACAGGATCAGCGCCAGCGCCAGGGTGCGGCGCATCAGCGGCAAGGTGATCGCCCGGAACCTGGCGAACGGCCCGGCGCCGTCGATGACGGCGGCCTCCTGCAGATCCTGCGGGATCGACTGCAGGCCGGTCATCAGGATGATCATGGTGAAGCCAGCGACCTTCCACACCACCATGGCGATGATCGACCAGAAGGCCGGTTGGAAGGTGGCGAGCAGGTTGAACTTCTTGTCGATCAGGCCGAGATCGTAGGCGGCGGGGCTGAACAGGCCGGAATCGACGTTGAGCAGCCACGACCACAAAAGGCTCGCCGAGGCAAAGCCGACCACCGCCGGCATGAAGAACATGGTGCGGTAGAAGTTGGTGAATGGGCGCGGCCGCTCGATGAAGATCGCCAGCGGAAAGGCGACGGCGAAGATCGCGATGGTGACGATCAGCGTGTAGTAGCCGGTGAATCTCAGCGCGTTCCAGAACCTGGTGTCGCGCAGGATTGCCCAGTAATTGCCGAGGCCGATGAAGGAGTGCTCGCCCATCAAGGGCCAGTTGTGCAGCGACATCCAGGCCGTCATGCCGAGCGGAATGACGAAGAACAGCATGACCAGCGCCACCGCCGGCGCGACATAGATGAGGCCGATCCATTGCCGGCGGCCGACGCCGACCAGCCTTCGGGCGCGGGGCGGGGCGGTGGTTGAGGCTGTGATGGTGGTCATGGCTGTTTCCCTGGCGCTGCGTCCCCTCCTCCTGAAGGGGAGGGTCCGGCCGAAGGCCGGGGGTGGGGTCCTCCGCCAAGCGCGCCGACATCAAGGAACGTCGAGCACTGCCGAGACGACCCCACCCGGACCTGCGGTCCGACCTCCCCTCAAGGGGGAGGTGGAGGCGGCGCTACTTCTGCGGCGCCTGGTCGATGATCGACTGCATGGTCTCCTGCGCGTTTGCTATGGCGCCATCGACGTCGTCGCCGAAGAACACCTCGTTGATCATCTGCGTCCACGGGCCGTTGGCGGAGTTGATCAGGTCGTTGAACACCACCGAATACGGCGTCTTGCCCTTGGCCATCGCCTCGGCGGCGATCTGGTAGCGCGGGTCGAGCTCCTTCAGCGCGTCCTTGGCGATGTCGCCGCGCACCGGCAGGCTGCCGTATTTGGCGAGGATCGTCTGGCCTTCGAGCGAATAGGCGAAGTCCAGGAACTCCTTCACCACGGCGAGTTTCTTGGTGCCCTTGGTGACGACGAAATTGTCGCCGCCGGCAAAGGACGACCAGTTGCCATCCTTGCCCGGCAGGAAGGTGACGCCGTAGTCGACATCAGGATATTGCGTGTTGAGCGCGCCGATGGCGAAGGCGCCGGAGGGCGAGATGCCGATATTGCCGGCGGCGAAGGCGGCAAAGAAATTGGCGCCGGTGTCGGTCTGCGCGCCCGCCGGCACCAAATCCTTCTTGACCATCGAGCGGTAGAGATCGATGGCGCCGCGCAATTGCGGGCTGTCCAGCGTCGCCTTGGAGCCGTCCTCCGACAGGATGTCGCCGCCCGAGGCCCAGATCAGCGGCGTGAAGGTGAAGATGTTGCAGCCACCGCAATTGCCGGAGAAGTAGAAGCCCTTGATGTTGCCGCCAAGAGCGTTGACCTTCTCGGCGTCGGCTTCGATCTCGGCCCAGTTGGCCGGGCCTTTTTCAGGGTCGAGGCCTGCCTGCTTGAACAGCTTCTTGTTCCAGATCAGCACCGAGGCGTCGGCCGAGAAGGGCAGGCCGTAAATGCGATCCTTGTAGGTGCCGGTCTTCACATGCGCGGGCGACAGGCTGGCGAAATAGGGGAGCGATTTCGCCCAGTCGGTGATGTCCTCCAACTGGCCGGCGGCCGCGAAGGAGGGCGTGTAGATCAGGTCGAGCGACAGCGCGTCGGGCGCCGTGCCGCCGGCCGCGGCCGCGCCATATTTCGGGATGATCTCGGCATTGGGAATGATGTCGAGCTTGACCTGGTCCTTGTTCGCCTTGTTGAAGGCGTCGACGATCCTCGGCATGAAGTTCGAGCCGTCGGCGCGTACCCAGATGTTGGCGGTTTCGGCGGCGGCAAATTGCAAGCCGCAACCCAGAACGGCAGCCGTCAACGTCAATTTGGTCAGGGCCAATTTGGTCGGGGCCAGTTTGGCAATCAAAGTCCTCATGTTCTCCTCCTCCTCATTTGGCCGCGATGCGCGGCTTGCCGCCGATCGCGGCGCTTCGTTTCTCAGCCGTCTTTTCAGCCGTCGGGCAGGCGGCCGCAGGACTGCCGCACCACCAGCCGGCACGGCAGTTTTCTGATGCCCGGCGCGGCGGGCTTGCCGCCGACCAGGGAAAGCAGGGTCAGCCCGGCCTCGCGGCCGAGCGCTGTCAGGTTCATGTCGACCGAGGTCAGCGGCGGGCGGGTCGCCTCGGCCACGATCTCCCAATTGTCGAAGCCGATGACGCCGACATCGCCGGGAACGCTCAAGCCACGCTCGCGCAGAGCATCGATGACGCCGCGCGCGATCTGGTCGTTGCCGCAGAAGACGGCGTCCGGCTTTTCTCCCCCGCCATCGAAAAGGAACGTCACCGCCTCATGCCCCCAGGCTTCCGACCAGGCGCCGAGCAGGGGTTCGATGACGGACAGGCCGTTCTCGATCAGCGCGGCGCGATAGGCCTGCGCCCGTTCATGCACCACGGCAAAACTGGCCGGGCCGGTGACATGGGCGATGCGCTTGCGGCCGAGCCGGCAGAAATGGTCGACGGCCAGCCGCGCCCCCCCGGCATCGTCGGAAACGAAGGCGACGGCGTCGGGATCGGGCTGAGTGAAGGCGTAGATCACGGGGATGCGCAAATTGGCGAGATCGATCGGCAGATGGCGGTCGATGCGCTTGCCGGTGGCGATGATGCCGTCGACGCGCTTGTCGAGCATGGCCTCGACATGGAGCTGGCCGAGACGGGGATCCTCCTCGACATTGCACAGGAATACCGAGACGCCGGCATCGACCAGCGCATCCGAAATGCCCGACATCAGCGGCAGCGAGAAACGGCCATAGGTGTCGTTGGTGAGCAGGCCGACAGTAAAGGAGCGGCGCCTCAGCAGGCTCTGCGCCAGGCTGTTAGGCCGGAAGCCCAGGTTGCGCGCCGTCTCGCGAATGCGCTCGCGGGTCTCGGCGGTCATGCGCCCCTGATCGTTGAGCGCCTTGGATGCAGTGGCAACGCTGACGCCGGCCTGCGCGGCCACGTCGCGCAAGGTGACGGGTTTGGGAAAGACCGGAACTGGCTGGTCGTCCGATGCCATCGCGGCAGAAATCCTTGGTTGGAAAAAGGTTTTCCCTTACCGGCCGGAATAAAGCCCGGCTAACGGCCGAACCCCATCGGGACTGTCTGGAAAAACCTTTTCTCAACTTGAAGGCTAGGCCAGATCGGGGGACCGATCAAGAGGAAAATGGCCAGATCAGGGTTCCTCGCTACCATCCGCTATTTCGCGCGCGGCCGCGACGTTTCGCATCTTCGAGGCCGAAAGGCAGGTAAAAGGGAACGCGCCGCGGTGTGGAGCTGGACGCTCTTGCCCTTGGTCGGCAGGATCCTTGCATGGAGCCGCCGCATTCCTCGACTTGGTGCAAGCCCAGCGGGAGACCGCTCACGTCCTTGGAGTTACTCTATGCCTTCTTGGCCACACGCTTCTTTTTCGGCGCCGGGTTCAGCGCTTCCGCCACGCGATCGGCTTCTTCCTTGGCCAGGCGCAATTCCCTCAGCCTTGCCGTCTTGATCTCCCTGGCCCTCGCCTCGGACATGTATTCGGCGGTTGCCTTATTGCGCTCCGCGGTTTTCTTCTGCTTGTCGACAAAGCGGGCTTCAGCTTTTTGCATGATCGTCTGATTGCCGTCGGCCATTGAAGAAATCTCCTTCGCGCGTGAAATCGTGAAAATGAACTTCTCGATAAATAGGCGCCCGGAAGGAAAAATTCAATCTTTCGAATAATTTGGCCTCCTTGTCGGCGTCAGGAGACCGCGCTTCGAAATAATACTTTTGAAATTTTTCTCCCGCCGGAATCAAATCTTGCGCCGGGAAAGGAGATAGCGCCAAGGCGCCAACGGACAGAATTTCGAACGGAAAACCGTTTCGCATTTTCCTGGAATTGCCTAGGATGGTCCGGTGGTCGTTTGGTGCAGGGTTTGCGGAAACGGAACCGCGATTCCCAGTTTGGAGACAAGTCATGTTCGCGGCCCAGGCCATCGATATCTCAGACAAGGCCGCGTTCTACCGCGACCTTGCCAAGCAATTGAAGGCGCTGCTCGAGGGCGAGCACGATTCGATCGCCAACGCCGCCAACACCGCGGCGCTGATCTTCCAGATGGTCCCCGACCTCAACTGGGCCGGCTTCTATTTCCTGGCATCGGACGAAGAGTTGGTGCTGGGGCCCTTTCAGGGCAAGCCGGCCTGCGTGCGCATCGCCGTCGGCCAGGGCGTATGCGGAACGGCGGTCGAGCTCGGCACGTCGATGCTGATCAAGGACGTGCATGATTTCCCTGGCCACATCGCCTGTGACGCAGCCTCGCGCTCCGAACTGGTCGTGCTGCTTGAGGACGAGGAGGGCGTGTTCGGCGTGCTCGATCTCGACAGCCCGCTGCCCGGCCGCTTCGACAGTGCCGACCAGACCGGCATCGAGGCGCTGGCGGCGATCTATGTCGCGGCGAGCTCGTTCCAGGATTAGTTAGCCTGAGACCTTCACCAGCATCAGGCTGAAGCCGCCGATGAACATGAAGGCGCACAAGGCGAGCGCCAGCGGGCGCAGGCCGCGCGAGCGCAGTTGCGAAATGTCTGCCTGCAGGCCCATGGCGGCCAGCCCCATGGTGAGCATGATGGTGGTGGCCAGCACTACCGCCTGCTTCACTTCGGCTGGTATCGCAACCAGGCTGTTCATTGCCACGACGGCGACAAAGGCGGCGACGAACCATGGCATGGGCGGGCGTGCAGCCGACTGGTCGTCACTTTTGCGGCGTGCCATCAGGCCGAGCGCAACGACCATCGGCGCCAGCATGGCGACGCGGGTCAGCTTGGCGACGGTGGCGATCTCGCCGGACTGGGTGCCGTTCTGGAAACCGGCGCCGATGACCTGCGCCACCTCATGGATGGAGGCGCCGGCCCACAGTCCGAAGGCGTGCTGGTCGAGGCCGAGCAGCGGCGCCAGCAGCGGGAAGCCGAGCATGGCGATGGTGCCGAACAAGGTGATCGAGGCGACGGCATAGGTGACGTCCTCGTCGCGCGCATCGGTGACGATGTTGGTGGCGACGATCGCCGAGGCACCGCAGATCGAGGTGCCGGCGGCAATCAACTGGGTGAGCTTGGCGTCGACGCCGATCAGTCGACCGAGCGTGATGGTGAAGACGAAGGTGGCGCCAAGGGTCAGCGCGACGATGCCGACGCCGCCGGCGCCGATCGAGACGACCTGGCCAAGCGTCAGCTGGAAGCCGAGCAGCACGATGGCGAAGCGCAGCAGGCGCTTTTGCGAAAAAGCGATGCCCGCCTTGGCGTGCACCGGTGTGCCGAGCACGTTGGAATAGACCATCCCGGCGACGACGGCCAGGATCATCGGGCTGAACAGGGCAAAACCGGAGACATTGCGGGCCGAGAAGGCGACGGCCGTGATCATCGCCACCAGCACGATGCCGGGAATGATGCCGTTTCCCAGGGAATCGAGGCGCTTGCGACCTTGGGCCAGATCGGCGGAAATCAGGCCTTTCGGAATACCGTTTGCGATGGGAGTCAGGGACGACAATGCAATTCTCCGTGCAGGCCTGCCGGAGAAATGTCATTCCAAGACTAATCTTTCCAACGAATTATTTTCGTTAGAATGATCGATTTTTATGAACGGTCTTAGGCGCGCTTCGAAAAGCAGACGAGCGGTGAAGGGCCGGCCTACAGCTGCGCTTCGATCGCCGCCTTGTCGATCACCGACCAGACGTGCCTGATCCTGCCGTCGAGAAACTCGTAGAAGACGTTCTCGCTGAAGGACACTTTCCTGCCGTTGACCGGCAGGCCGAGAAAAGTTTCCTTCGGCGTGCAGTTGAATTGAAGGCGGCTCGCTATGAAAGGCGTATCGGCGATCAGCAGCTGGATGTCGAAATAGAGATCGGGAATTTCGCGAAAATCCCGCTCCAGCATGTCGTGGTAACCCGACAGGCCGACCCGGTCGCCATTGTAGTGCACCTCCTGGTGTACGAAGCGGTCTAGGCTCCGCCAGTCCTGGGCGTTGAGGCAGGCGATGTAACCACGATAGCTATTGGCAAGATCTTCATCGGTCATAGCATGCTCCGGTGCTTTGCCAACCGCATGTCTTCCACGACTGTTCCGGACGGCGAGAAATGCTTGTTCGGGGAAGACATAGAGCGGCGATGCCGGAATGCGAGTGCGGCATCAGGGAAGGACTTCGAATTCCGGTCCGCCGATCACCTCGTCGATCGCCTGTGGGTCGACGTGCTCGCTGTCGACCGAGGCTTCGAGCTGCGACAAGGGGGCTTCAAGGGTCCAGGTGACGCCGTGGCTGTCATATTCGAGAACGCCGGTGCCACTTACAGCTGCTGGAGCGACGCGCTGGAGCACGACGGTGCCGAAACCGCCATGGCCGATGTTCTGCACCTGAGGACCATCGCGCTCTTTCCAGATCAGCTGGAACCGTTTCAGGGCGCCTGCCTGGCTCACCTTCCATTGCACCGATATCGTTCCCTCGGCGGCCGAAAGCACGCCATATTTGGCGGAGTTGGTCGCCAGTTCATGAAAGGCGATGCCGAGATACTGGACGGCATTGGGGTTCAGCGTCAGGGAAGGGCCAGCCATGGAAATCCGTTCCTCGTTGCCGAACGGTTTGGCTTGTGCCAGGAGCAGCTCGAAAATCGTCGCGCCTCGCCAGTCGCCGGACACCAGCAGGTCGTGCGAGAGCGACAGCGCCATGATGCGCTCGCGCACCTGGCGTTCGAACTCCGCCGGTGTCGAGGACCTCTTGCTGGTCTCGCGGATCATAGAGATGATGACGGAATACTGGTTCTTGACCCGATGGTTGACCTCGCGCATCAGCATGCGGATGCGATATTCGCTCTCCTTGGCTATCGAGATGTCGCGGGCGATCTTGGAGGCGCCGATGATCCGGCCGACGGCATTGCGTACGGGCGAGATCGTCAGGGATACGGGCACGAGGCTGCCGTCCTTGCGGCGGCGGATGGTCTCGTAGGTCTCGACCCGCTCGCCTTTGCGGATGCGCTCCAATATGCGTGGCTCCTCGTCCAGGTGGTCATCGGGTATCAGCATCGTCACGGACCTGCCGACCGCTTCGTCGGCGGTGTAGCCGAACAGGCGCTGGGCGCCTGAGTTCCAACTCTTGATGACGCCGTCCAAATCCTTGCTGACGATTGCATCGAAGGAGGATTCCACGATGGCCGACAGATGATGCCTGGCCTCGTCGGCAAGATGCCGGTCGGTGAGGTCGAACAGCATGTTGACGGCGCCGACAAGCCTGCCTTGGTCGTCATGGAGCGGGGTGGGATAGGGAAGGAAGGGCACGCGCGTGCCGTCCGGACGCTGCGAGATGGCCGACTGGTTTCTGATCGGCCGGTTCTCCCGCAACGCAACGGCCATCGGGCATTGGTCGTGCGGCAACACCTGCCCGTCGGTCGTGAACAGCTTGTGCGTTACGCACCACTGGTCGTTTCCGAGCTCGGGCTCGCGCCCGGCAAAATCGGCCGCGGCCCGGTTGAAATAGGTGATCCTGCCTTCGCTATCGGTCGTGTAGATGGCGACAGGAAGATTATCGAGGATTTGATGGGATAGATCGAGTGTCGAACTGTTCGACAGGTCCGTCATGCGCAAGGTTCCATTTAACCACCGTGAACGCTGTCCGGCTGAATTGGTTCCCTGGACCCGTAGGCTAGCCGCGATAACGCAGCGCATCGACCAGCAGCGTAAAGGCGGGCGTCGCCTGGCGGCGGCTGGGATAGTAGAGGTGGTAGCCGGGAAACGGCGGGCACCAGTCGGCCATGAGCCGCAACAAACGGCCATCGGCGAGATGCGCCGTCACTTGATCCTCCGGGAGATAGGCGAGGCCGACGCCGGCCAACACGGCATTCATGCGCAGCCCCGCGGTGTTGAAGATCAACTGGCCGTCGACGCGCACCTTCAGCTCGCGTCCGGCCTTCTCGAATTCCCAGGCATAGAGCCCGCCATGGGTCGGCAGGCGCAGGTTGATGCAATTGTGATCGGTCAGGTCCTGCGGCGTGCGCGGCTTCGGCCGGCTTGCGAAATAGGCCGGCGAGCCGACCACCGCCATGCGCATGTCGGGACCGATGCGCACCGCGATCATGTCTCGCGCCACCTGTTCACCCAGCCGTACGCCGGCGTCATAACGCCCGGCCACGATGTCGGTCAGGCCGTAGTCGACGACGATCTCGACCCGGATGTCGGGATATTGCGGCAACAGCCGGGCGATGGCTGGCCACAGGACCGTGCCGGCCGAATGTTCGCCAGCGGTGATGCGGATGGTCCCGGCGGGCTTTTCTCGCAATGCGCTCAAGGCGGCGAGCTCACTCTCGATCTCGTCGAGCCTCGGTCCGACGGTGCGGGCCAGGCGTTCGCCGGCTTCGGTTGGCGAGACACTGCGCGTGGTGCGGGTCAAAAGCCGTACGCCCAGCCGCTCTTCCAACGTGCGCAAGGCATGGCTGAGCGCCGATTGGGACACGCCAAGCTTGGCCGCCGCCCTGGTGAAGCTCTTCTCGCGCGCGACGGCGAGGAAGGCGGTCAACTCATTCAGATTGTCGCGTGGCATTGATGAATTTCTCTCATAAGTACATGCCGGATATAGCAGCTACTCGTGACCATCGCAGCCCCTAAATAGATTGCAATCGGCCGGACAAGCCGGCGCTCCTGGCTTGGCGGCAATGTCCTCCCGGCATCACGAAAGGATGGAAAACGTGGAGATCACACGAAGCGGCTCGCAGCACTCGGCGAAGGGGCCCGCCGAATATTTCACCGGGACGGTGCGCATCGATGCACCCTTCAAGGGCAGCGACCCCGCGCGCGTCGGCGGGGCCACCGTGACCTTCGAGCCCGGCGCGCGCACGGCCTGGCACACGCACCCGCTCGGCCAGACACTTATCGTTCTGTCGGGCGCCGGTCTGGTGCAATGCGAAGGCGGGCCGATCCAACACATCCGTCCCGGCGACATCA
Source organism: Mesorhizobium sp. B2-4-13 (assembly GCF_006658535.1). Taxonomy (NCBI): domain Bacteria; kingdom Pseudomonadati; phylum Pseudomonadota; class Alphaproteobacteria; order Hyphomicrobiales; family Phyllobacteriaceae; genus Mesorhizobium; species Mesorhizobium sp. B2-4-13. Next base: position 25,380 of record NZ_VFVB01000008.1, read on the forward strand.
TCTGGTTCGCGCCCGGCGAAAAGCATTGGCATGGGGCGTCGCCGACAACGGCGATGAGCCATATCGCCATTGCCGAAGCGCTCGACGGCAAGGTCGTCGACTGGATGGAGCATGTCACCGACGAACAATACGGGATTTGACCGACCAGGCCGCGCACCCACCGATAGCACAAGAAGGAGACCCTCATGACCGATGCCCCAGCGCCTCCCAAAAGCCCGTTTTCCGACATCGCTCCAGCACTCGGCACCTATACCGACGAGGTGCTTTTCGGCGACGTCTGGAAACGCCCCGGCCTCTCGCCGCGCGACCGCAGCCTCGTCACCGTCGCCAGCCTGGTCTCGGGATACCAGATCAACGAGATGCCCTTCCACATGAAGCGGGCGCTCGAGAATGGGGTGACACCGGACGAGCTCATCGAGGCCATCACGCATCTTGCCTTCTATGCAGGATGGCCGCCGGCAAGCACTGCGATCGGCATCGCCCGCAAGGTCTTCGAACAGGCCGACGCCGAGAAGAAGGGACAGTGACGATGCAAAAGCGCACACTTGGAAACAGCGGCCTCGAAGTCTCGGCCATCGGCCTGGGCTGCATGGGCATGAGCCAGTCCTATGGGCAGCCGATGGAGACGCCGGATGCAGTCCGTCTGATCCGGGCGGCATTCGAGCGCGGTGTCACCTTCTTCGACACGGCGGAGGTCTACGGACCGTTCAGGAACGAAGAGGTCGTCGGCGAGGCGTTGCAGCCAATCCGCGACCAGGTGGTGATCGCCACCAAATTCGGCATCGACATCGCCGGTGCGGCCGGACACCAGGGCATGGACAGCCGGCCGCAGCATATTCGCGACGTCGTCGAGGCCTCTCTCAAGCGGCTGAGGACGGACTACATCGATCTTCTCTACCAGCATCGTGTCGATCCGGTCGTGCCGATCGAAGAGGTGGCTGGCGTGGTGAAGGACTTGATCAGCCAAGGCAAGGTGAAGCATTTCGGCCTCTCGGAAGCGGGCGTGCGCACCATCCGCCGCGCTCATGCGGTGCAGCCGGTCGCCGCGCTTCAGAGCGAATATTCACTCTGGTGGCGTGAACCCGAGGAGGCGATCCTGCCGGTCCTCGAGGAACTGGGAATCGGCTTCGTGCCTTTCAGTCCGCTGGGCAAGGGTTTCCTCACCGGCGCCATCAACGCCGCGACGACGTTCGATGCCAACGATTTCCGCAACAGCGTTCCGCGGTTCACGGAGGAAGCCCGCCAGGCAAACCAGGCACTGGTCGACGCCATCGTCGCGATCGCGGCTGACAAGAACGCGACATCGGCACAGGTCGCGCTTGCCTGGCTGCTGGCGCGCAAGCCCTGGATCGTTCCGATCCCAGGCACGACCAAGCTAAACCGCCTTGAGGAAAACATCGGATCTCTCGCCGTTGCCCTGACCGCGGACGATCTTCGCGATATCGAGAACGCGGTCTCGGCGATTGCCGTCCAGGGAGAACGATACTCCCCGCAACAGGCGGCGAGGATCGATCGCTGAGGGTCCCAGCCGTATCAGGCCAAGGCGTTGCCGACGGTTTGGCCCAATGACAGGCCGAGGCGGTGTCTTGACGCGGGATCGTTGCTGCTCCAGCTTGCCGCCATGTTCGTTCCCGCGCCCGTCATCGCCAAGCGACGCCGCTTCCGCCCAGCGCGGAGCGGTACGCTGATTGCGCGACGACAAAGGCCGGCAGGATAAATCCGGTTCGCTCGTTTCAAGCCCCGCCCGCGACAACAGCCGGCGGGGTTTTTCATGCCTGGAGCACTGTCATGACCATCGAGTCTGCCATCCGGTTTCGGCCGGCCGAACCCGCCGATGCCGCCGCCATCCGCGACATCGTGCGTGCCGCCTATGCCAAATGGGTGCCGGTGATCGGCCGCGAGCCGCTGCCGATGCGCGCCGACTACGAAAAGGCGGTCGCCGAGCATCCGTTCGACCTCGCCGTCGAGGACAGCCGCATCGTCGGCATGATCGAGACCACGACGGCCGACGATCACCTGTGGATCGAGAACGTCTGCGTCGCGCCGGAAGCGCAGGGCAGGGGTATCGGCCGGCTCCTGCTGGAGCGTGCGGAAATCAAGGCGCGCGAGGCGGGCCGCAACGGGCTTCGCCTGTTGACCAACGGCGCCTTCGAAGCCAACGTGTCGCTCTACAAGCGGCACGGCTATACGGTCGACCGGGAAGAGCCGTTCATGAATGGCGTGACGGTCTATATGAGCAAGAGGTTGGAATGACGATCGGAGCGCCACGATGGCTGCGAGGATAACGCTGAAACAACTGCCCGGGCTTTATGCGATTTCGCGGCTTCAAGCCGCTGACGGCATCCCTGGCTGGGCGGACGGACCAGGTTTCGTCAGCATCACCAGGACCGACGACGAGCTCTCGATCACCTGCCTTCAGGATCGCGTCCCCGATGCCGTCAAGCATGACCGCGACTGGGTCGCCTTCAAATTGCAGGGGCCGTTCGCGTTCGACGAAACCGGCATCGTGCTGTCCGTCATCAGGCCGCTGTCGGAAAACGGGCTGGGCATCTTCCTGGTATCGACCTTCGATGGCGACCACCTGCTGGTGAAAGCGGCTGACGAGCCTGCGGCAAGAGGTTTGCTGGGCGAAGCCGGGCATACGCTGCTATAGTCCGCTCATCGCTGGTCCAGCCCTCTGGCTCAACCACTGCCGCGTTGGCTCAACCAGTTCGGGGGTTGCGTTTGACAGCGCCGTTTGCGCATCGTTATTTCTAGCCAGATATCACGGCCTGGCCATGCGGCACCCCAAGGAGAGACCATGTCACACGATCTGCAGTTCTACATCGATGGCGCGTGGGTCGATCCTGTCGTGCCCAACACGCTCGACGTCATCGATCCATCGAACGAGGATGCTTTCGCGCGGATTTCGCTCGGCTCCAGGGCCGATGTCGACAAGGCGGTGGCCGCCGCCAAGCGCGCCTTCAACACTTACGGCTTCACCTCGGTCGAGGAACGCCTCGACATCCTCAACCGCGTCATTGAGGTCTACAAGAGGCGCAGCAAGGATCTGGCGATCGCCGTGTCGCGCGAGATGGGCGCGCCGCGCCAGATGGCGCTCGACAGCCAGGTCGGCGTTGGCCTGGCGCATCTGGCCAAGATGGCCGAGACGCTGAAGAATTTCCAGTTCCGCCATGTCAAGGGCAACCATCTCGTGGTCAAGGAGCCGATCGGCGTCGTCGGCCTGATCACGCCCTGGAACTGGCCGCTGAACCAGATCACCTGCAAGGTCGGTCCGGCACTCGCCGCCGGCTGCACCATGGTGCTGAAGCCGTCGGAAATCGCGCCGCTCGACGCCATCATCTTCGCCGAAATCATCGACGAGGCCGGCGTGCCGAAGGGCGTGTTCAACCTCGTCAACGGCGACGGTCCCGGCGTCGGCCAGGCGCTGTCCAGCCATCCCGACATCGACATGATGTCGTTCACCGGTTCGACCCGAGCCGGCATATTGGTGGCCAAGGCTGCCGCCGACACCGTCAAGCGCGTGCATCAGGAGCTTGGCGGCAAGTCGGCCAACATCCTGTTCCCGGATGTCGACCTCGCCACCGCCGTCAGCAAGGGCGTCGCCGGCTGCTTCAGCAACAGCGGCCAGTCCTGCAACGCGCCGACGCGCATGTTCGTGCCGCGCGACCGCCACGACGAGGCCGCGGGATATGCCAGGACGGCGGCGGAAAAGTTCACGGTCGGTCCAGCCGACGGCGCCAACACCAAGCTCGGCCCCGTCGTCAGCCAGGTCCAGTTCGACAAGATCCAGGACCTGATCCAGAGCGGCATCGACGAGGGCGCCACGCTGGTCGCTGGCGGCCCTGGCCGCCCTGCCGAACTCAATCGCGGCTACTATGTCAGGCCGACCGTGTTCGCCGACGTCACCCACGACATGCGCATCGCGCGCGAGGAGGTTTTCGGGCCGGTGCTGGCGATCTTGCCCTATGACACGGTCGAGCAGGCGGTCGAGCAGGCCAACGACACCGTCTACGGCCTTGCCTCCTATATCCAGGCCAAGGACCTGCAGAAGGCGCGCGAGGTCGCGGCGCGCATGCGCTCGGGCAATGTCTACATCAACTATCCCCAATGGGACGCCGGCCTGCCCTTCGGCGGCTACAAGCAGTCGGGCAATGGCCGCGAATACGCCGAATACGGGCTGGAGGATTTCCTCGAGATCAAGGGCATCGCGGGATACGAAGCGGCGGAGTAGTGCAGGACTTTCGGGCCGGCGCAATGCCGGCCCGGTCAGAAGGGACAGGTCTCCGTCAGAGGGCGCTATTTCAGCGGTAGAAACAATTCGCAGACCACATCAGGCACCGGCACATTCGGGAACATCGAAAAGTGCCGGCGGCAATAGATCGGGAAGTCACGCGCTTCCTCGCCGCTGGCAGGAAGCCAGTCGCGATAAAGGTAGAGCGCGGCTGGCTCCAGGTTGTTGGTATTGTGGACGACGCGCAACACCGCGCAGCGTCCGCCGGGGATCACGCCAGCCATCATCTGCCCGTCATCAGCGTCGATCGGCAGGTCAGTCCCGACACACAGGTCCATGCTGTAATCGGCTGGGTTGGCGGGGATCCTCTCGGAACGGAAGACGTTGAAGGTCGGGCTCGTCTCCGGTGACAGGCCGGCGGCCTTGCGCCAGGCGATGAACCGCTGGATGGTGTCGCCGAGTGTCGCCCGGTCGCCTCGATGTTCCATGATCGCCACCGGCGTCGGGGGCACATCGCGGATCGTCACGTCGTCGTGGTCATAGGTAATGTGCATGAGCTTGCTCCTCGCATTGTCCATAGGCCCGAAGGCCGCAAGCCACGGTGCCCAGTCGGGCGACTTCCGGAACGATGAAGGAGACTGCCCGAACCGTTGCCGAAAGGCGCGGGCGAAGGCGTCCGGTGCATCGTAACCGGCATCCATCGCTATGTCAGTGACGCTTTCGGCATCCCTGAAGGCCAGCCGGTATGAAGCGCGCTTCATGCGGGCAAGCTGGACATAGCGATGCACGGACAGCCCGAAGGTCGCCGTGAACTGCCGGTGGAAATGGTATTTGGAGAATGCCGCGATGCCGCTCAAAGCATCCAGGTCCAGATTGCCGTTCAAATGCTGGTCGATATGATCCAACACTCTCTGCATCCGGGCATGGTAGTTTTGAAGCGCCGCCTTCATCATTCCGTTCTCCGTGGCAGCACCAGCTAAAGCGTATGCGGACATGACGCGCTCGACCGATCTTGCGGTTTGTCACGGGTCGCGGAAACCGCGCCAAGGACCGTTTAGCGGCACGCGCGACCTTAGTTGGAAATCCAACTACCGGGAAATTCGACTGTGTTATATTGTTCGGACCATCTAATCGCCATCAGCGCGGTCTTCACCAGCAATGGCTCCCCGCCTTGCCAATTGGCATATACATGCTATATATCTGCCAATTCGCGAGGTCCAAATATGCAGCTTCAAGCCATCACCGCCACACCGGCCACGGTCGGCTCAGCCATTTCGGATGAAGAGGCAGGCGCCTTGGCGCGCACCACTGTCAACCTGTTCAAGGCCTGGAACCTCACCGACTTCGAGGCCTGCGTCCTGCTTGGCGGCATTTCGGCGCGCACCTGGGCGCGCTGGAAGGAGGGCGGCATCGGCCGGATCGACCGCGACCTGCGCACCCGCATGGCGCATCTGATGGGCATCCACAAGGGGCTGCGCTACCTCTTCACCGAGCCGGCGCGCGGCTATGCCTGGATACGCAAGCCCAATGCCACCTTTGGCGGGCAGTCGGCGCTCGACGTGATGCTGCGCGGCGACATTTCCGATCTCGCGGCGATGCGCGAATGGCTCGACGCGGAGCGTGGCGCATGGTGAGTGGGCTCGCGGTCCGGCGCCGCGTCCACTGGCCCCAGACCTATCGCATCATCCGCTCCATCCATCCGCCGATCGATCTGTTCGAGGACATCGCCGATCCGCGCGACTGGGAGGCGCTCGCCGCCGTCGAGGAGAAGACCAACCCGCGCATCCGGCTGGAGCTTGGCGATCTCGGCAAGGTACCGGCCGCAAGGCGGGTTTCCGGTCCCGGCGCCAGCTTCGTCATGGCGCCTTTCGTGCATTGTTCCGTCCTTCGGCCCGGCCGTTTTTCGGACGGCAGCTACGGCATCTACTATGCCGGCGACAGCGAGGACGTGGCGCTGGCCGAAACCATCCACCATCACCAGAAATTCATGCGCGCCACCAACGAGGCGCCCGGCTGGACGGCCGATTTCCGCGTGCTGATCGGCAGCGTCGATCGCGACCTCGACGACGTCAACGCCGTTCCCGGCGTGCTCGATCCCGACGACTACACGGCGTCGCAGGCGGAAGGGCGGGCGCTGCGGGCCGCCGGCAGCGACGGGCTGGTGTGGAACAGCGTGCGCATGCCCGATGGGGAGTGCATCGGCATCTTCTGGCCCGACGTCATCGGTGTCCCTGTGCAGGGCCGCCACTACAGTTACCACTGGGACGGCGGCCGCGTCGATTTCGTGCGCCAGCACGACACGGGCAAGGTGCTGGAAGTGGTGTGAACGAAGGCGGCCGCGGCGACCAGTCCCAGGCCTTTACGTAGGCTTGCGTGCCTGCGTGACGGCCAGCCATACGGCCGAGACGAGAAAATAGAAGGCACCGAACGCGGCATAGGGCGCGATGTCGGTGATGCCAGGCGTCGCGGTGCCGATTGCCTGTTTGATGAAGAAGCCACCGGCAAGCGCTGACTGCGCACCGCTCAGCACCATCGCCCATTGCGCGCCTGCCCGCCAACGGCGCACACCGGTCGCAAGCTGGAACAGGCCGGAGAGAACCGCCCACGCACCGAACACCGCCAGAACCGCGTGCGGGCCCTGTCCGAGTGCGATGAAGACGGCAATGGCCGTGATCGTGCTGACCACCGCGTTGAGCGCCTGGCTGGGATTGGCTTTCAGGCCGCCGCTGCGCTGCGCGTCCAGAATATTGGCAACAGCGTCCCACAAGGGGTAGGCGACCAGGAGTAACGCGGAAACCGGCGGCGCGCTTTTGGCAAGTGTGAAGGCGGCCGCCACCCAGGCGACCGAAAAGCCGGCCCGGAGGAAATAATAGGATTTCAGCCACTGCGATGCGGCGCCGGGCGCCTGAATGGTTTGAGTGCTCATTGGAATTTCCTGTCTCGTTGGTTGGACGGCGATTGACCCGTTTGATCGATTTGGAATCACGCCCGCCGGGTTGGATGATTGGAACAGCCCGTTCTCGCAGCCTTGGCTGCGGGAATGGTTTTGATCCAAGCAAAAAACGGCGCATAATCAGCATGAAAATGCGCTATCCTCGTGAGGAATGTAGGGGAGCCGGCCGGCCGCATCCATGATGGAATCGCCTGAAAATTTGACCATTCTTCCGGATGGAGGGCCGCGTGCCGGTGTCTCCGGGGACCTTCTCTCGCATGTGCTGGCGCAGATCAGGCTTACCGGCGACGAGGTTTTCTCACGCACGCTGGCACAGGCGGAGCAACTCGATCTCGACGAGGGCCAAGCCCATATCGTCGTGGTGACCGTCGGCGCGCTGCGCATGGAGAGTAGGGATCAGGCCCCTGTCGTCATGGAGGCCGGCGACCTCGTGCTCCTGCCTCGTGGTCCCGGCGCGTTGCGGCTGGTGGCGTCGCATCCGCGGGTGGCGATCGTCGCCTGCCGCTTCTGGTTCGATCCTGACAGCCTGCGGGGAATGATCTTCGCCTTGCCGCGATGCATCCATATCGGGCGTGCCCACGGGGCAGGGTGGGTCGATGGAATGCTGCCTTTCCTGATGGTCGAAACCAGCGACGCCCAGCCCGGCGCGGCTTTGATGATTTCCCGCATCATCGATCTCATGGTCATCCGCACCTTGCGCAGTTGGGTCCATGAAGGACGCGCCACGGGCTGGCTCGGCGGGCTTTCAGACGCCCGCATCGCCCGTTCCCTGAAGGCCATCCACGAAAGGCCGCTGCAGCGGTGGAGCATCAATGAACTGGCCGACAAGGCCGGCATGTCCCGATCCAGCTTCTGCGAGCGCTTCGCCGCGCTCGTCGGGCGCTCGCCGCTGCGCTACCAGAATGAATGGCGGTTGGGCCTGGCCCGCGATCTGCTGGCCAGGCGAGACGCACGCGTGGGTGAGATCGGCTTGCGCATCGGCTACGAGTCCGAAGCCGCCTTCAGCCGCGCCTACAAACAGCTCTTTGGGCATCCGCCACGGGTTGAATATGCCCTGGCGAATGAAGCCGCACCGGTGAAACCGCGCTGACCGATGGCGCCAGCTTGAAAATATCGGGTTGCGGCCGCTACCGCACCACCAGCACCGGGATCTCGGTGTAGGACAGCACTTCCGCCGTCTGGCTGCCCAGAAGCAGCCTGCCGAGGCCACGGCGGCCGTGCGAGGCCATGACGATCAGGTCGCAGCCTTGCGCCCGCGACAGTTCCAGGATCGCTTCGGCCGGCCTTTTGTCCTCGACATGGACCAGCGTGGCGGACACGCCGGCGGCGTCGGCGGATGCCTTGCATTTGTCGAGCACTTCCTTGCCATAGCGGCGCGCTTCCTCCTGATAGGTGACCAGCTCGTCGCCGGCGGCATAGCCGGCCATGGCGCCGCCCCAGGCGAAGATCGGGAACTGTTCCGAGACGGTAACGAAGGTGACGGCGGCGCCGATGCCCTTGGCCAGTGTGAGGCCCTGGGCGACACCCTTGCCGGCCAGGTCCGAACCGTCGGTGGCGATGAGCAGATGTTTGTACATGATGGTGTCGCCTGTCGTGCCTGATGACTATTTCAACAGAGATAGTTATGCCGCACGCTCAATCATTGTGCCAATGCGGCGGGAATCAGGGCCAGGCGAGGTTTCATCATCACCCCGGATTCCCCTTTGCCGCACCGTCCTCTAAGGTGCCGCCGACATCGAAAGGCATCCCATGAGCAGTGCGTTTCCGCAGATCCATCTGGTCCGGCATGGCGAGACGGCATGGAGCCTTTCGGGGCAGCATACCGGGCGCACCGACATGCCGCTGACGCCGGCCGGCGAGGCGGCCGCGCGGGGTGTTGCGGAGCGATTGAAAGGCCTATCGTTCTCAGCCGTCTGGTCGAGCCCCTCGCAGCGCGCCTACAACACCAGCGTGCTTGCCGGCTTTGGTGCGACAAGCGTCAAGATGGACGATCTGCAGGAGTGGGACTACGGCGCCTATGAAGGGCGCACGACGAATGAGATCCTGGCCGAGCGGCCGGGCTGGAACGTGTTTCGCGATGGCTGTCCGCAAGGCGAGGTGGCGGCCGATGTCGGCACCCGCGCCGACAGGATCATCGAGCGCCTGCGCAAGTCCAATGCCGACATACTGATCTTTTCCAGCGCGCACTTCCTGCGCGTGCTGGCCGCCCGCTGGCTCGGCCTGCCGCCGGAAGGCGGGGCGCTGTTCGTGCTCGACACGGCCAGCATCAGCGTGCTCGGCTACGAGCATGATTTCGGCGAGCCGGTCGTGCGCAAGTGGAACTTGAAATAGGGGGCTGGTGGGCTTAGCGCCGACATCAATCGCTTCGTCATCCACGAGCGGAGCAAGGAGCGAAGCGACGCGGCGCAGGCCCGAGCATCCGCGACGCCGCTTCGCCCTGGTATGACGAACACGGGGAGGCCTCGGCTAATTCCGAATGCTGGCTGCCTACTTATCGAACTTCCGGATCGCCTCGGCGGTGACGGGCTGGAAGAAATTCACCAGATTGCCGTCGGGGTCGCGGAACAGCAGCGAGCGGTTTCCCCAGGGCATGGTGGTCGGCTGCTGCACGGTCGTGTTCTTGATGAGGTTGGACAGCCGGGCGAATTCGGCATCGACATCGCCGACGCGGAATTCGAGGATGGCCGTGTGGTTGTCGGCGGGGCGGGCGATGTCGCCGCCGAACAGCATCAAGGTGCGCGTGCTGCCGATCGCCAGCGTGCAGGCTGGCGTCGCCAGTTCGGCGAAGTCTTCGGTATAGACCGTCACCGGCATGCCGGTGACCTCACCGTAGAAGCGCACGAGGCGCTGGACATCCGATGTGATGATGCGGACTGAGACGAAATTCATCGCTTAGGTTCCTTGGTCGCTGAAGCCCGGGCCGGGCTTTCGATCAATCTATAAAGCAGGCCTCCTGACAGCTTTCTGTCAGGAGACGGGTTCGGACCAGATGTTCGGTTCGGACCAGAGCGGCGGCAAGCATGGTCGCGCCTCGCGCAGCGCAGCTTCCACGATCGAGTGGCCGACGCCCCGGCTGCCTCCGACCACGACGACATTTTGATCTTGCAACGATCCCATGGATCACCTCGCTCTTCCGGCGGCGGACCATTCCGGCGCCTGTAGATCAGGACAAAGCGGGTGGGGGAAAATCATCGGTGGTGGCGAAAATCTTTTTCGAGGCATTTGTCCGCGAAAGCCAGACGCAAGAAAACGCTGCCTTGGGGCTTCGCTCAGCCCGCCAGCAGCGCCAGTTCCTCCGGCGTGAGGTGCCGCGCCACGCCCTTGGCGAGGTCGCCGAGCGGCAGGCTGCCGACGGCGACGCGGATCAGGCGCTTGACCTCGATGCCGTGAGCGGCGAGCAGGCGGCGGATGTGGCGGTTCTTGCCTTCGTCGAGCACGATCTCCAGCCAGGCCGTGCGACCGCCGCTGCGCAGGAATTCGATCGAATTGGCCGCCAAGGCCTCGCCGTCGATGGTGGCGCCCGCGCGGAGTTTGTCCAGCATCGTTTCATCCGGCACCGTGGCGACCTGCACGTGATAGGTCTTGGGCAGATGCGAGGCCGGGTCCATCAGCCGGTTGGCGAAGCGTGTGTCGTTGGTCATCAGCAGCAGGCCTTCGCTGGCCTTGTCCAGCCGGCCGACCGGCGAAACGAAGGGCAGGTCGAGCCCTTCGAGACAGGCATAGACGGTGTCGCGCTCGAGCGGGTCGTCGCGGGTGGTGACCAGCCCGCGCGGCTTGTTCACCATGAGATAGACCTTGCGCTCGGCAACCACCTCGACGCCATCGACGACGATCCTGTCGCGGTTCATGTCGACGCGCAGCGCGGCATCGCGCACCACCTTGCCGCCGACGCGCACGCGGCCTTGTGCGATCAGCGCCTCGCCCTGCGTGCGCGAGCACAGGCCGAGTTTTGAGAGCGCTCGGTTCAGGCTGACGCCAGGAGGGCCGGCGCTGCGTGGCTTGCCGGGTGGCGGCCTGCCGGGCGGTGGTGGTCGTGAAGCCATGCTGCTTGGGTCGATCCGTGGTATCGGACAGATGCCATGGGCAGCGTCAGCTTAGCAAGCCGCCGCCGGGGCCGCATCGAGGCCCCGGCGGCAAGCCGGCCAAACGGGACCTTTCGACGCGTCACGCGGCCTGCTCGGTCTCGCCTGCTATGCCGTTCAAGACCTGGACGGCATCCGCCGGCAGCTTAAGCTCTGCGGCCGCCAGGTTCTCCCTGAGATGCCCGACTGACGAGGTGCCGGGGATAAGCAGGATGTTGGGCGAGCGCTGCAACAGCCAGGCGAGCGCCACCTGCATGGGGGTAGCGCCGAGCTTTTGCGCGACGTCGGCAAGCGTGCTCGACTGCAGCGGCGTGAAGCCGCCGAGGGGGAAGAACGGCACATAGGCGATGCCGTCGGCGGCAAGCTCGTCGATCAGCGCGTCGTCCTGGCGATGCGCGATGTTGTATTGGTTCTGCACGCAGACGATGTCGACCATGCCGCGTCCCTGCGCGATCTGCTTGCGGGTGACGTTGCTCAAGCCGATATGGCGCACAAGTCCCTGGCGCTGCAGTTCGGCGAGCGTGTCGAGTTGCGGCTCGAGCGAGCCTTCGGCGGGCCCGTGGATGCCATGCATGGAGCGCAGGTTCACGACCTCGATCACGTCCAGCCCGAGATTGCGCAGATTGTCGTGCACGGCCTGCGTCAGTTCCTGTGGTGACATCGCCGGGATCCACGAGGCATCCGCGCCGCGCCGCGCACTGATCTTGGTGACGATGGTGAGGTTGGCGGGGTAGGGGTGCAGCGCCTCGCGGATGATCTGGTTGGTGACGTGCGGACCATAGAAATCCGATGTGTCGATATGGTCGACGCCGCTGGCAACGGCCTCGCGCAGCACGGCTATCGCCGCGTCGCGGTCCTTCGGCGGGCCGAAGACGCCGGGTCCGGCCAGTTGCATGGCGCCATAGCCCAGGCGCTTCACGGTGCGGTCGCCGAGCTTGAAAGTTCCGGCTTTGCTGATGTCGCTCATGGGTCTCGATCTCCTTTGGATCGGCCCGATATAGACAGTCCCCGTCCGCGCGATAATATGGCGCAATCGGCACAGGCTGTGCGGAAAGGTGAACAATGGCATCGGATCTGGGTGACCTCCAGGCATTCATGGCGGTGGCGCGCGCCGGCGGGTTTCGGCAGGCGGCGCGGACGACCGGCTTCAGCGCCTCCAGCCTGAGCGAGACGGTGCGACGGCTGGAGAGCGGGCTCGGCGTGCGGCTCCTCAACCGCACCACGCGCAGCGTCGCGCCCACCGAAGCCGGCGCGCGCCTGCTGGAGCGGCTCGGTCCCGCGCTCGGCGAGGTCGAGGCGGCGCTGGACGTGGTCAACGGGTTTCGCGGCCGTCCGGCCGGCACGCTACGGCTCAACGTGCCGGTGGTGGCGGCGAAACTGGTGCTGCCGCGCCTTCTGCCGCCCTTCCTCGCGGCCTATCCCGACATCCGCGTCGAAGTGACGGCCGAGGACAGTTTCGTCGACATACTGGCGAGCGGTTGCGATGCCGGCATCCGCTATGACGAACGGCTGGAGCAGGACATGATCGCGGTGCCGATCGGCCCGCGCCGGCAGCGCTTCGCCACCGCCGCCGCACCGGCCTATCTCGATCGGCGCGGCCGGCCCGGCCATCCACGCGACCTGCTCGATCACGCCTGCCTGCGCGGCCGCTTCGCCAGCGGCTCCATGCCGCCCTGGGACTTCGAACGCAACGGCGAGACGGTGAGCGTCGAGCCGACCGGCCCGCTGCTGGTCAGCACCGGCACGGCGATGGACCTGGCTGTCAGCGTGGCGGTCGACGGCGGCGGTATCGTCTCATTGTTCGAGGACTGGCTGCGCCCCCATTTCGACGATGGCAGGCTCGAGCCCGTGCTGGAGCCCTGGTGGCAGGAATTCTCGGGTCCGTTCCTTTACTACCCCGGCCGCCGCCTGACGCCAGCGCCGCTGCGGGCATTCATCGATTTTGTCGGCGGGATGCGGTGGTGAGGGGGGCGCGACGGCCTGGCTCCTTCGACCAAAGGCAAATCCCTGACGTAACACTTTGTTGTCATTGAGGGTCTATCGAGGAGGCGATACGGCGAAAGCCCGGTAACAGGAAAGGCGCCCAATGGGTTCGCCCTGGTCCGAATTGCTGGCCAATCTGGCGGTCGTGGCGATGTTCGTGTCGGTCTGGATCCACACCCATGTGTGGCTGGACCGCTGGCCGGCCGTCGCGAAGGCGGCAGCCTTCGGCCTGCTGATGGGCGCCGGCGCCATCATCCTGATGCTCACACCAATGCAGCTGCAGCCTGGCGTGCTCGCCGATCTCAGGGCGACGATGATTGCCGTTGCCGGCTTCTTCGGCGGTCCCGTCGCCGGCATCGTCGCCGGAGTCATGGCTGGTGCGTTCCGGACTTTCGAGGGTGGCATCGGCGCCTTCGCCGGCGCGGTGGGGATCGCGGCCGCCATGCTGGTCGGTGTTGCCGGAAACCTTGCCCTTAGGGGCCGCCGGCCCACCATGGTCGACATCATGATCCTTGGCGCGGCGGCAGCGGCGGCGTCGCTGCTTGGCCTCAGCGTCCTGCCGCGGGATGTGCTGCAAACAGTCCTGCCGAAGGTTGCGCTGCCTTCCTCCCTGCTCATCTTCGTCTCGGTGGTGCTGTCGGGGCTTACGCTTTACCAGGAGCGGCGGCGCCTCGAGGCGCTGCAGTCGCGGCGCATCTACAAGGCCGTGGTGGAGACGCTGCCAGATTGCCTGAACGTCAAGGACCTCGACGGGCGGTTCATCGCGGCCAATCCGGCAACGGCCGAACTGATGCAGGCGCCAGACGCCAAGGCGCTGATCGGCAAGACGGACTTCGACTTCTACCCGCGCGAGACGGCGAAAGGTTTCCGCGAGGACGAGCTTGCCGTGCTGGCGTCGGGCGTCTCGTCCACCATCGAACAGCACCTTCACCACGAGGATGGAACCGAAGGCTGGCTGGCGACCTTGAAGGCGCCCTTTCGCGACAGGAGCGGGGCCGTCGTCGGCCTGATCACGCACAATCGCGACATCACGGCGCGCAAGCAGCTCGAGACCGAGCTGGCGGAAAGTCGGGTCCGGCTCGGAGACGCCTTGACACACATGGCCGACGGTCTGGTGATGTTCGACCCGGACGGCAGGCTGGTGCTGTGCAACGACCAGTATCGCGCCATGTTTCCTAAGACGGCTGAGATGAGGGTGCCCGGCGCCGACTATCGCGACATCCTGCGCGCCTCGGCGGCGCGCGGCGAGGGGACCACACCGCCAGACGCGGTCGAGGGCTGGATCGACGGCATCATGGCCTCGCAGAAGCTTGTCAGCCACCGCCAGGTCCGGCTCGCCGACGGCCGCTGGCTCGACGTACGCACCCGGCCGACAGGCGACGGCGGCAGCCTCAGCGTGTTTTCCGACATCACCGAGGCCAAGCAGGTCGAGGCCGAACTGCTGGCCGTCAACGAGAAGCTGAACCTTCTGGCGCACCGCGACGGGCTGACCGAACTGTGGACGCGCCGCGCCTTCGATGAAGCGCTGGCGCGCGAATTCTCGCGCGCCAGGCGCAATGCGGCGCCGCTCAGCCTGGTGATCATCGATGTCGACTGGTTTAAGCGGTTCAACGACCATTACGGCCATCCGGCGGGCGATGATTGCCTGCGCGCCGTGAGCCGCTGCATCCAGGCGACTGCCCGCCGTCCGGCCGACGCGGCGGCCCGCTACGGCGGCGAGGAGTTCGCGCTCATCCTGCCGGAGACCGACGCCCGGGGCGCCTTCGTCATCGCCGAGACCCTCAGGAGCAAGGTGCGCGACCTGGCCATGGCGCATGCCGGCAGCGAAAAGGGTATCGTCACGGTCGGCATTGGGGTGAGCACCCTCGATGCGGACGGCGCCGCGATGGAGATTGCCGATCTTCTGAGACGCGCCGACGAGGCGCTTTACGGCGCCAAGGCCGCCGGGCGGGACCGGGTGCATGGCTGGCGCCCGCATCTCAGCGACCAACGCTCGACCGGTTCCCGGCGCAAGATATGAGACTTGCAAGGCCACTGCCGGTGGATTTGGATCAAGGCTGAGCTTGCGATTGCCTGAACGAGGTCCGGGCGGGAAGCTCTCTCGGTGGCGCGTAAGCTTCAGCCGGAGTGAGCTGAATCCGTGCTGGCGCGATCGAGCTTCACAAGACGAGCCTTCGCTTCGCCGACGCGTTGTTGCGCGGATCTTATCCTGTCACAAAGCCGCAGATTGATACCGACGCCACAGTCTTCGTCCAGCATCGCGTTTGCGCGTTCAAGGGCGAGTTCCGCCCGGTTAAGTCGCTGCCTCGCCCTGGCAAGTTCCAAGGTCAAAAGTTCCATTGCTGCTTCCGTGGTTTGCGGTCCCTTCCATTGGGAAACCGCTGCCGGGTGGTTTGGTTCCGGGCCGTTCGTGAAGCTGTATTCGCTGCCGGGGTCAGGCGTCTGCCTGGAGATGCGGCGGCCGCCACGCTTCCAGGATTGGGCTGGTGATTGGCAGTCATGTCTTTGTTTATTGACCCCGCCAATGGCTGGCGTAACTTGTCAAAGGCCGTCCGCGACGCGAAGACACGTGGGCGCTTGGGAGCGATCATCCTGCTTCCACCCAAATCCAGGAGGAAGCTGTGCGCAGGCTATTACAGACGCGCCCTGGCGAATATCTCGATCACCGATTGGAGTGCCCTTTTTGCGGCACCATCCGCCTGCAAATCCCGGCCGATGCGACACCATCGACGCGGATCAGTTGCGCCGAGTGCGGCAGATATCTTGGTATCTGGGATGAGCTGCAGACCGACTTCGAGCAACAAGGCGGCAACGATGGCGTGTTCCGTCTCGACAAAGGGCGCATCCAGAAGCTCGACTAGGCTTGCCGCGAGCAGCGCTCGATAGCGCCGGCCAGGGTCGGCTCACCATCGCCGATGCCCATCAGGACGGCCTTGGATGGGCAAGGCCGGTGTCGAAGGTGCCTGGCAACACAGGTGGGCCACTGCGGCTGGTCGAGGCTGTCGCCATCGCGTCAACCGGCACGATGATGATCATGCGGGCATGCTGCTCCGGCCACAATGGCTTTCCGAAAAGGAAGAATGTGCTGGCGAGAAAACAGACCAGCAAGAGGATGGCCAAGGTGTTGGCGATGATCTCACCAAGCTGCATTGCTCTTCTCCAATTCACGCGTCCCTCTCGGCAACGAGCGCCAGCAAACTATGTTCAATGTTTGGGACCAATGCGCCTGGTTCGCAGGACTTCAGTCCGAGTTGCGGCTCGAGCGATAAACGCACAACCTGCCTTTGCACCGGCCCGAGCCTCCGCCAAGTGTGGCAGCCGGAGCATAGCCCGGCCTGCTCGCAACGTGCCGAGCCCTCCGCCAAAGCAGGCCGGGCTCCTTTCTCGAAAGCGGAAAGCGCGCCGGTGCCGTCCGCCTTGCTCCACGGCGACAAAGGCGCGATTCTCCTCCCTTCGGCGGCTAGCCAGCATAGTCAGATTGGGCCAGCATGGTCAGATTGGGATTGTATGGACGGATCTGTGGTCCCATAGCCAACTCGACCCCACGATTGGCGGTAAAGGCAGCAGGGCTGCTACCAGTTCAAAGTAAGGCTGACGAGCAGGACGGCGATCAAGGCCGACAACGGGACCGCCATCACCAGCGCCGCTTCCATAAGGCGGGTTTCCTTGTCGCTGAACATCAAACCTCCTCACTTATCGGCTGACGCCGAGGGTTTAGGGTTCGCTCACCGCCTGAAGCAGTGAGCGAACCCTATTGGCGCAGGAAGGGACGTAGCTGCGCCAATTCGCAAAAAACACACCCGCAGTACTGCCCGACATCCGTCAGGTATCCGCGATGAACTTGCAGCGAACAACGAGCGCGAAAGACGGCCGTTCCCGGCGGCGGCGCCGGCAGGACTATTGCGTTTTTCGATGGGACCTAAGTCCGGTGCTGGCCGGACCGAAGCCCAAGCCTGGAACATTCAATCATGCCTGAAGTTCGATCCGGCAGCGCGGTGACAATGTTGCGCTGTGCAGGTTTCAGATGGAGGTACTCATGAAAAAAGATCTTGCCGCCGTAGCCGCGGTTCTTTTGCTCGCAGGTGTCGGCGCAGCCGCTGCCGAGGACGTCGTCATCCAGCCCGAGCAGGAAACAGTGATCAAGGAGTATGTGCATAAGCAGCCGCTGGCTTCGGTCAAGCTTCCCGGCGTGGAACTCAACGTCGGCACGGCCTTGCCCGATACCGTCGAACTCCACGAAGTCCCCAACGTCAAGTATCGCTACACCGTGGTCGACAACCGGACCGTGATCGTGGATCCAAGCACCCGCAAGATCGTCAAGATCATCCAGTAGCGGCGCCTGGCCCGCTGCCGGCTGGCGGCGGGCCAACCGTGCAAATGCGTTGCCTGACAATCAGAATTTGTGTGGGTGGATGCCGACCTTGCGCAAGCTGAACGGGTGTGCGAACGCCGCCTTGAATGGGATCCAGAGTCAACGCGACAGGTCCGCCTCTCGCTCATGGTGTCGCCGGGCGAGATCGCGGATCCGGTCGGCGACCTTGCTGTCCACCGGATTGTAGACGGTCAGGCTCAGATCCGGCCGGCCATCCACCGCGAAGGCCGAATATTCGAGTTCAATGTCGCCGAGTTCGGGATGCTTCAGGCGCTTTGTCCCGTCGCCATGGCTGAGCACGTCGTTTTCCCGCCACAGCGCGTCGAATTCCGGGCTGGCGCTGCAAAGCTCCTCCACCAGTTGGGCGACCTCTGACACCGCGCCGGCGCGCGCCGCATCGGCCCGGAACGCGCCGACCACGAAACGGGCGAGGTTCTCCCAATCGTGCTGCTTGGCGCGGATGGTGGGGCTCAGGAACATAAACCGCAGGATGTTGCGCTGGCCAGTGGGCAAGGTGCTGTAATCGGTCATCGCGACTTGCGCGGCGCGATTCCAGGCGACGACATCCCAGGTCGCCGTCTTGATCAGGGCCGGGCTTGCCTCGAGCGTGTCGATAAGGCGCTGCAGCCTGGGGCTGACGCCGTCGGCGCCGATGTAGCGGACCTCGGGCGGGCGCCCGAGCCCCAGCATGAAAAGATGTTCGCGCTCGGCCTCGGTCAGCAGCAGGCCCTTGGCGATCCGGTTCAGCACGTCGGCCGAAGGTGCGCCGCCGCGTCCCTGTTCCAGCCATGTATACCAGGTCGGGCTGATATTAGCGCGTTGCGCGACCTCTTCCCGGCGCAGTCCCGGCGTGCGCCTGCGCCCGGAAAAGCCGAACGATGAGGGGTCGAGCCGGGTGCGTCTGTCTTTCAGGAATGCTGCGAGCGAACCGGCGGAAGTGTTGGGCATCCTGTTAGCCATTATACCGTGATAAGATCACTACTTTAATGGAATAATAGAGCAGCGATAGTGCGCAGGCAACTGTGCAGGAGATTTTGCATGCGTATCTTTTTAACCGGCGCGACCGGTTTCATCGGTTCGGCCATCGTTCCCGAACTTCTTCAGGCCGGCCATCAGGTCGTCGGCGTCACCCGCTCCGATGCCGGTGCCGAGGCGTTGGCCGCCGCCGGCGCCGAGGTGTATCGGGGAACCCTCGAGAATCCCCAAGGCCTGCGCGACGGCGCGGCGGAGGCGGAAGCCGTGATCCACACCGCGTTCGACCATGATTTTTCGCGGTTCGCCGAGAATTGCGAAAAGGACAGCCGTGTCATCGCCGCGCTCGGCCAGGCACTCGCCGGCTCCGACCGGCCGCTGGTGATCACCTCGGGCGTCGGCATGGGCAGTCCCGGCCATGGCCAACTGGCCGTCGAGGATGTCTTCAACCCCGATCACCCCAATCCGCGCATCGCCTCGGAACTCGCCGGGAATGCGTTGCTGGAGGCGGGCATCAACCTGTCGGTGATGCGCCTGCCGCAGGTCCACAACACCCTTAAGCAGGGGCTGATTTCGCCGCTCATCGAGATCGCGCGCCAGAAGGGCACCTCGGCCTATGTCGGCGAGGGCCGCAACCGCTATTCGGCCGGCCATGTCGCGGACGCCGCGCGTCTTTATCGGCTCGCGGTGGAGAAGCGGCAGCCCGGCGCGCGCTATCACGCCGTCGGCGAGGAAGGCGTCGAGGTGCGCGCGATCGCCGAGGCGCTTGGCCGGGGACTGAACCTGCCGGTGGTTTCGATCGCGCCGGAAAAGGCGGCGGAGCATTTCGGCTGGATGGCGATGTTCGCCCCCATGGACCTGCCGGCCTCCAGCGCGCTGACCCAGGCGCGGCTCGGCTGGCGTCCGACCGGCCCGACGCTGATCGCCGATCTGGACGCGATGCGATACTGAGGCGCGTAAGAGGCGGCCTTAGCCCGGGGTGACGGCCTAGCGCAAATGGACGAGCCCGTGCGCGAGGGCTTTGCAATCCTTGAGCGACAACCGCACCTTGTCGGCAAGGCCGCTTTCACCGAACTCGACAAAGCCCTGGTTTGCCGCCCGCGCATCGAGCGCGGGAGCAATGAGAAGGCTGAGTTCATCGACCAGCCCCGCCGCCAGGAAGGAGCCGTTGATGCCGGCGCCGCCTTCGAGCAGCAGGCGGCGGATGCCGAACTCACGCCCGAGCACGTCCAGCATGGCGGCGAGATCGATGCCGGGCGTTTGCGACACGATATAAGACACGCCGTCAGTGGCGAGCTCGGCCAGATGGCTGTCGGCCACACCATACCCGAGCAGCACCACGACATGGTCGCCGCCGATATCGGGTTTGGCGAAGTGCAGCTTGCCCGAGGCATCGAGCGCCACGGCAAAGCTGCCCGCGTCGCGCCGCGCGAAATGATGCGGCCGATCGACCTTGCCCACATGCTCGGGCGGATGCGCGGCGGCCTTGCTCATCTCGGCCATGGTGACGCGGCCGACGATCCAGGCGTCACCTTCGAGGTCGTTGTGGATCTTTTCATAGAGGCCCGACCACTCCGCCCGGCTGCCGTCGGGGCTTTCAGTATAGCGGCTTGGATGAAGGCTGCCGTCGAGCGAGGCAAGCATGTGGCAGATGATGCGCGGCTTCATATGGTGTCTCCATTTCGTCGGCCTGGCCGTCCCAAAGGTAGTGGCGCACCGGGAAAATGGAAGCCGCTGCGGTGTGCCTTGAGGCTGCACGCCCCGGCAGGTAAAAAATGACTGGATCTGCGCGACCTAGGGGCCGGTGCATGACGGACATCATCCTGTTTCACTCGGTTCTTGGCCTTCGCCCGATCGAGCGTCATCTTGCGGAATGCCTTCGCGCCTGCGGCCATGCGGTCGCACTGCCAGACCTTTATCAGGGTGCGGCGACGGATGATCTGGATGAAGGTTTCGCGATCAAGGCGCGGATCGGCTGGGGTGCCATCTGCCTGAACGCGCGAGAGGCTCTGGCCTCGACGCCGGGCGATGCGGTGCTGGCGGGTATCTCGATGGGAGCCGGCGTGGTGGCGGAATTCTGGGCGTCGCGGCCGCTGGCAGCGGGTGTTCTGCTGTTGCATGGTTTGGCGACCGTGCCTGCCAACACACGACCCGGCTTGCCCATCCAACTGCATGTCGCGGACACCGATCCACTGTTCCCCGAGCCCGACGTCACTGCCTGGCAGGAAAGCGCGGAGGCAGCGAGAGCGGATGTGCAGGTTTTCCGCTATCCAAACGCGGGACATTATTTTTCCGACCCGGCACTGCCCGACTACGATGCAACGGCGGCCGCGCAGCTCTGGAGCCGCTCCTTGGCGTTCCTGACGTAGAAGGCCTTCGGACCGAAGAGTCCAAAATTCAGACAATTCCGACAAGTTGCTGTCCTGGCTGTTATATCGATGTTGCACAAATGGTTGACCCTGGGTTAGCATCCTCTTGTTGACGCCGATCGGAGGAATTTAGGCGGCGGTCAGCTGGAGCGGCATGCGTTCTTGGCGCAAGGAGGATGCTCCAACACTTTAACCGGCGCATGATCCTTCCTGAAACCGGTCCCGGTTTTTAGGGGCCGTGCGCTTCTGTGGAGGAGGAACCCATGAACAGACGCGAATTCCTGATGACGTCCGTCGCCGCGGGCGCCATGATGCTCGCCGCACGCTCGGCTTTCGCCGAGGACAAACTCACCATACTGGGCTCGGTGCCCAGTCTCGGCTTTCCGTTCTTCGTGCACATGCTGAACGAGATCAAGGCCGAAGCGCAGGCGCAAGGCGTCAACCTGACCGAGAGCGACGGCCAGAACTCGGCCACCAAGCAGACCGCCGACATCGAGGCGGCGCTGGTGCAGAAGGTCAACGCCATCGTCATCTCGCCGCTCGACGTGAACGCGCTGGCGCCAGCCATCGAGGAAGCGGTCAAGGCCGGCGTTCCCGTGGTGACGATCGACCGCCGCGTCGACGGTGTCCAGGGCATTCTGGCCCATGTCGGCGCCGATAATGTCAAGGGCGGCGAGGCGGAAGCCCAGGCCGTGGTGGCGGCGTTCCCCAATGGCGCCAAGCTGTTCCACCTGCAGGGCCAGCCGGGCGCGGGTCCCGCGATCGACCGCAACAAGGGCGTGCACAATGTGCTCGATCCGCTGAAGGACAAGTACCAGATCGTCTACGAGCAGACCGCCAACTTCGCCCGCGCCGAGGCGCTGACGGTGACGGAAGCCGGCCTTGCCGCCAACGGCAAGCCGGACGCCATCATCTGCGCCAATGACGACATGGCGCTGGGCGCGCTCGAAGCGTGTGCCGCGCGCAATTTCAGCGACGTCAAGATCTACGGCTTCGACGCGCTGCCGGAAGCGCTGGTGGCCGTGCGCGACGGCAAGCTCGCCGGCACGGTCGAACAGTTCCCAGGCAAGCAGTCGCGCACCGCCGTGCAGATCGCGGTCGCCTACGCCAAGGACAAGACCGAGCCGAAGGAGAAGCTGGTGCTGCTGACGCCCATCGTCATCGGCAAGGACAATCTCGACAAGGCGGAGAGGCTGAACGAGACGAAGTGAGGGGCGGGTGGACATCGGCCGATTGGCGAGGCGGGCGGGACAGCACCCCCCTCTGTCCTGCCGGACATCTCCCCCGCAAGGGGGGAGATTGACTGTTCGTCTCCTTTCGCCAACCTCAAACGTTGCAGGAAAAGCGCGGTCAGAGACACTGGTGATCTCCCCCCTTGCGGGGGAGATGGCCGGCAGGCCAGAGGGGGGTGTTCAAGCACAGCCTGAACCGCATCAAGGAGCACTCCTTGTCTCCATCTGAAGCCGCATCCCCCATCCTGCTTGCCGTCGAGGGCGTCACCAAGCATTTTGCCGGCGTCACCGCGCTGAGCGATGTCTCGCTCGATGTCCGCGCCGGCGAAATCCTCGGCCTGCTTGGCGAAAACGGCGCGGGGAAATCGACGCTTCTGAAAATCCTGTCGGGCGTCATGCCACCGTCCGGCGGCCGCATCACCTTCGACGGCGCCGAGTACCAGCCGGCGAGCCCGCAGGAGGCCAAGCGGCTGGGCATCGTCACCATCTACCAGGAACTCAGCCTGATCCCGACGCTGACAGTGGCGGAGAACATTTTCATCGGCCGCGCGCCGATCGGCCGGCTTGGGCTGGTGAGTTGGCGCAAGATGGAACAGGATTCCCGCGCCATCATTGCCCGTGTAGGCCTTACCATCGATCCGATGACGCCGGTTTCGGCGCTGTCGGTGGCCGAGCAGCAGCTGGTCGAGATCGCCCGTGCGTTGTCCTTGAAAAGCCGGCTGATCATCATGGACGAGCCGACCTCGGCGCTGACCGAGACGGAGGTGCAGAGGCTGCTGTCGATCATGGACCGGCTGCGCAAGGACCATGTCGCGATCATGTTCGTCACCCACCGGCTGGAAGAGGCATCCGCCATCTGCGACCGCATGACGGTGCTGCGCGACGGCAGGCTGGCGGGACATCTCGAGCGTCAGGGTGGGCCGGTCAAATTGCCCGCCATCATCGAAAAGATGGTCGGCCGCGCCGCTTCCGAACTTTACGCCCGTCCGGCGCAACGCGCGGCGGCCGGCGATGTGGTGCTGTCGGTTCGGGGCTTGCGCACCGTACGCGATCCCGAAGCGCCGCACGCCATCGTGCTCGACGGTGTCGATATCGACCTCAAGGCGGGAGAGATCCTCGGCGTTGCCGGCCTCGTCGGCTCTGGCCGCACGGAGCTGGCGCGCGCCATTTTCGGCGCCGACCGCATCGCGGCGGGAACGATCACGCTCGACGGCAAGCAGATCGCGCCCGCATCGCCGGCCGACGCCATCGCGCTCGGCATTGGGCTGGTGCCGGAAGACCGCAAGCACCAGGCGATCTTCGCGGCACTTGGTATCCTGCCGAATTTCTCCGTCGCGTCCCTCGGGCGCTTCAGCAACGGCTTCGGCTTCATGGCCGAGCGGCGCGAGCGCGACGCGCTGTCGGGGTTCAGGAAGATGCTGTCGATCCGCATGGCTTCGGCCGAGCAGGCGATCGAGGGCCTGTCGGGCGGCAACCAGCAGAAGGTGATCCTGGCGCGCTGGCTGGCGCGCGACCCGAAAGTGCTGATCGTCGACGAGCCGACGCGCGG
Source organism: Mesorhizobium sp. B2-4-13 (assembly GCF_006658535.1). Taxonomy (NCBI): domain Bacteria; kingdom Pseudomonadati; phylum Pseudomonadota; class Alphaproteobacteria; order Hyphomicrobiales; family Phyllobacteriaceae; genus Mesorhizobium; species Mesorhizobium sp. B2-4-13. The sequence goes on from NZ_VFVB01000008.1 coordinate 49,126, forward strand.
CGTCGATGTCGGCGCCAAGGCGGAGGTGCACCAGATCCTTGTGCAACTGGCGGCGCGCGGCATCGCGGTGATGATGATCTCGTCCGAATTGCCCGAGGTGCTGGCGGTGTCGGACCGCATCGTCACCATGCGCAAGGGGCGCATCACCGGCGAAATGCCGGGCGTCGAGGCAAACGAGGAAAGATTGATGGAACTGATGGCGCTCGACAGGCAGGATACGCCGGCACAGGATGCGGAGGGGCAGGCACGATGAGCATCGCCGAGGAACAGAGCCAGCGCGGCGGCGTGACGATCGCGCGGCTTTTGATGAGCTTTGGGCCGCTGCTGTTCCTGGCGGCGCTGGTCGTCGTCTTCACCGTGCTGAAGCCAAGCTTCATCGACCCGATCAACCTGTTCAACATCACCAGGCAGATCTCGATCACCGGGCTGATCGCGCTCGGCATGACCTTCGTTATCCTCACCGCCGGCATCGACCTTTCGGTCGGCTCGCTGCTCGCCTTCTGTGGCATGGTCGCGGCCGTGGTCGCCAAGGGCGGCACCGCCAACACGCTGTCGCTGTCGACGTCAGGCACGCAGGGTTTTGGCTGGTTCGCCGCGTTGCTGGCCGCTGTCGTGGTCGGTGCGCTCGCCGGCGGCGTGCAGGGGTTCGCCATCACAAGGCTGAAAGTGCCGCCCTTCGTCGTCACGCTGGGTGGGCTGACGGTGTTCCGCGGGCTGACGCTGACCATTTCCAATGGCGGCCCGATCTCCGGCTTCGACGCCTCGATGCGCTGGTTCGGCACCGGGCTGATCGGTCCGGTGCCGGTGCCGGCGATCATCTTCGCCATCGCCGCCATCCTGTGCCATATCGTGCTGCGCTACACTCGCTATGGCCGCGCCGTCTATGCCGTCGGCGGCAATGCCGAGGCCGCGCGGCTGTCGGGCCTGCGGGTCGACCGTATCCTGGTCTCGGTCTATGTCATCGTCGGCTTCTTCGCCGGGCTCGCCGCCTTCGTGCTGTCGGCCAGGCTGAATTCTTCCGAAGCGGTCGCCGGCATCGGCTACGAATTGACGGTGATCTCCGCCGTCGTCATCGGCGGCACCTCGCTGTTCGGCGGCATCGGCTCGGTCGGCGGCACGGTGGTGGGTGCCGCCCTGATCGGCGTGCTGCAGAACGGCCTGCAGTTCAACAACGTCTCGTCCTACACGCAAAGCATCGTCATTGGGCTGATCCTGATCCTAGCGGTGGCGTTCGACCGCTGGCTGAAGTCGCGGGTGAGGCGATAGGAGCGAGAGGTTGTGCGCTCACCCTAGCCATTTGCCAGGAAGCTGCCCCATTTCTTGCAAAACATCCGCGCCTTGCTAGAAAGGCTTCGCGCGGGGCAGCGTGAAAGAATCTCATGGTTGCCGACATCATCAGGCCGATCAGCTTGAGTTTTTCGCTGCTGCGGCGCTTCTGGCCGCAGCTCGTGGCGCTGGTGCTGGCCGGGGTGCTGGCCGGCGATCTCCTGCTGCAGCTGGCTGCCAGGGTGGCGCTCGCCAACCATTTCGCCGGGCTTGCCATGCTGACGCTGGTGGCGCTGGCGCAGCTGGTGGTGACGGTTGCGATGTTCCATGTGCTGCGGCCGGGCCTGCCCAATGTGCTGGCCGCGCAGCGCGGCGCGGACAAGGCCGCGGCCTCCGAGAGCGAAGTCGCTGGCAAGGAGGCGAGAGGTACTGACCGGCGCGGCTCGCGGCTGGTGCGCATGATCACCATCGCGCTGCTGCCGTTCTTTGCCCATTACGCCGCCTGGGGGTTCCTCGGCGATATCGTGCGCCAATATTCGCGCGCCTCGCTCGAACAGGCCGATTTCGGCCAGAGCGGCAATGTGCTCGACGTGCTCGATTCGCGCTGGCTGCTGATTTCGGTCGCCGTGTCATGGCTGATCCGCCGGTTGGCCAAGTTCATGCAGACGAAGACGACGGCAACGTCGTTCTGGCAGATCGTGGTGGTGATCTGCGAGACCAACTGGATCTTCGTCGGTCTCTACGTCATCAGCCGCTGGAAGGACAGCGCGCTGCAATGGCTGATGAGCCGCAATCTCTGGTCCGTGCTGCAGGCGTCCATCGACGGGCTGGCGAGCCCGGTGACGGCGACGAGCGCCGCACCTGTGGTGACGGCGACGAGCGCCGCACCTGTGGTGACGGCGACGAGCGCCGCACCTGTGGTGCCGGTCGAGATCACCTCGATCGCGCCCTCGACGGTGGCGGTCAATCTGTTTTTCTACATGCTTTTGCCGCTGATCTGGCTGGTGATGGCGGCGCTGATCTATGGCTATGACGTGCGCGACGACGCGGCGTTGATGCGGGTCGACAGCCGCGTCGAGCGGTTCGGCCGGCGCTATGCCGGACTGCCGAAATTCCTGCGCGATTTCGTCGAGCATTTCATCGCCGGCTATCGTTCGCGCTATCTGCCAATCGCCAATGGCGTGCGGCTGACGGTGAGTTCCAGCCTGGTGCTTTTGTGCACGCTGATCGTCGGCTACCGCCTGCTCGACTGGGGCGCGGCCTGGCTGTGGCTTGGCGCGACGCGGCTGATTGGCCCGCACGAGCTCGATGTCTGGCAGATTTTCTCCCATGGACTGACGCTGCTGTTCGGCAGCCCGTTCCAGGATTCCTCCACCGGCATTTTGATCGAGCCGATCAGGATATGTTTTCTCGCTGCCGTGCTGGAGACGGCGTTCTCGCTGCCCAAGCGGGTGACCGGGACTGTCGAAGCGCGGAAGTAGAGGATTTGTTGGCGCCGGCCTTGCAGAGCCGAGCCTGGGGCGCTGTCACTTCGGCGGCCGCTGGAAACGCAGATACCACGGCCGTTCGCTGCCCAGCCCGACGGCGGGGCGAATGGTTTTCACCGCGTCCTCGGGCACGATGAAGGTGTCGCCGACGGTGATGACATCGCCTTTTTTGGCGCCGGAGAAGATGGCCGAAGCGCAATTCATCACGCCGTCGGGCAGGCTGACGCCGCTGATGAAATCGGGCAGCCATCGGCGCCCGGCGGCGTCTGTCAGCATCAGCTTGCAGCCCAGCCATTGTTTCTGCAGGTCTGGGTCGCCAATGGTCACGGTGAAGGTAGCGATGACGGCGAAGGCGTGGTTGGGCAGGCGGCCGGCCTTGCCGCCGCGCAAATCGGCCAGTTTCCAGCCGCTGCCGCCGAACGGCACGGATTGGCCGAACTCGACATCCCTGGCGATAAGGTCCTCGCCATGCAGCCATTCGCGGACGCTGTCATGGCTGGTCTCGGCCAGTGTCAGCGGCAGCAGGATGGCGAGCGCCATCAAGCCGCGCCGGCGCCATCGTCGCTCGGATTGCCGGTCCACGGTCGGGGTGTCTGTCGAAACGGCGCTCATGTCTTGCCCTGCGGTGTCTTGTCCTGCGGTGTCAGGCCCGGCGCCGCGTCGAGGTCGAATTCCGGCAGGATGTCGGCCGGCTGGCCGTCAGCGCCGGTCGGCAGCGCGTCGAGGCTGATGCGGGCCTGCGCGTCGAGCGGGCCGAACTGGCGCGCCGATATCAGCAGCCTGGCGCCGCGGATCTGGTCCGGTGGTACCTCGAAGACGAACAGGCCATGGTTGTCCAGGCCCGGATCGACGCCGTGCGGCGGCATGTCGGGGCGGTAGCCCAGCCGCTCCGTCTGGTGATATCGCAGCCCGGTCGGGCCTTGCCAGAAGCCGTCGGCGACCGCGGTGGAGGTGCTGGTCGCGGTGAGGTTTGTTGTTACCACCGCCCATAGGCCGCTGGTCGTCAAAAGCTTCTCCTGGCCGAACTGATTGGTCTTGAGCTGGCGCGCGAAGATCACCTTGTCCAAGCTGACAGCGAAGCTGCGCGCGCGCACCGTGTCATGCATCGAACCATCGATGGGGATAGGTGCGGTGAGGTCGGCATAATGCGGCTTCGTCATCTGCATGCCGTAGCTCAGCACCACGGTGGCGCAAAGGATCGCGAGATTGCCAAGCACGCGTATCCTCATGGGCCGCTTTCCGGCTGCCCACTCTGAGACTGCCCACTCTGCGACTGCCCGGCCGCCGGCAGGTCGGCGACCGGCAAGGTGACGGTGCCGAGCCGGTAGGGGTTGTACCAGCCTGGTGTGCCATAGAGATTGTCGCGCGGCTTGAAGATCTCGGCGGTGACGCCGAAGGCGAGGCTTGCCGGCACGGCGGCGTCCCCGGCAAGCGGCCAGACATAGGCCATGCGCTCGGTCATGCCGGGATGCAGTTCCGGCGTCATCGTGGGATCGCGTGTCAACACGATCATCGGCACGGGATCGGACAGGATGACGCCGTCCGGCGCGAAGACGTTGAAATAGCCCTTGTCGGATTGCGCGGTGCGGTTGGTCATGTCGACTTCCAGCACCAGCGCCTTCTGGCCCGGCTTCAGCGGCACGCCGTGGACCCTGGCATGGCCGACATAGGCGCGCACCGGCTGCAGGCGCCAGCGACCGGCCTCGATGACGGCATCTGGCGGCAATTGTGGTGGACCATGGGCGGGCAGGGCGCCGAATGCCCCCATCAGGCCTGCGACGAACAAGGCGGCAATGGTTCCCGCGCCGGCCGTTATCCAGGTCTGAACTTTTGAGCGGGCAGTCTTGAACATTCCAAATTATGTGCGTCGAACGAACAGGCACCCCAGGCGCAATCTAGAAAGAAAAATCAGGGATTGAAACCCGCAAATGGCTCGGTCCAGCCGTGCTCGGGCCTCAGGCTGCTTCAAGTGCCCAAAGACGATGGCCGAAACGGCGGAAGAAGCGCGCCACGAGCCGCTGCTGCTTCGCCCTGGCAAGATCGGCCAGGCGCCGTTCCTGGCGCCAGCGCGGCATGTTGCGCCAGCCGGCGATGAAACGGGCTGCATCCTCGACGGCTTCGTGCGCCGACAGCGCCGGGCCGATCGCGGCCAGGAACAGCGGCTCGGCGCGCTTCAACTCGTCGATGACGGCCTTGCGCCTGAAATGATCCAGGCGGGCCTGCGCGATGCCGGTGCGGCGGATCGCCTCGAAGGCTTCGAGCAAGGCGGGACTGTCGCCGGTGTAGCCGCAGGCGCGGGCGAAATCGGCATCCATTCTTGCTCCCGGATCTGGCGCGAGGTGATCCCGCGCCGACTCACATTTGCAAGTATGATATAAGCATAACTCAAACAGACATAGAAGGGAGACTTTTGGAGGAGTTTGGAAACTGCGACTCGACTCCTGCTTCGAAACACGGGAAGATAAGAACAAAGCACGAACAAAAGGACGGAGAAGTGATGGCGTTGCCAGGCAGGGAAGCAGTGATCGCGCAGGTCGCCTCGCTGTCGGTCGAGTGCGCCGATTGCGGCCGCAACAGGTGGTGGCGGCCCGATCAGTTGAAGCGCTTCGGTGTGAATGGGAGCACGCCGCTGGCCGCGCTGTCGGGCCGCATCGTCTGCTCGGCCTGCCGGGCCGACGGGCTGCCTGGCACGGCGATCTCGATCCAGGCCGCTTTCATCGACGAGCGCCAGCGCGTGCGCTCGGAAGCGCGCATGCTGAGCGGCCGCGACGTGCCGCTGGAGGGGTCGAGGCGGGCTTGAGGGCGCCGGCTGCCTAAGGCGTCAGCAGACGTGTCTTCGTCGAAGAGGGCAACGTCTCGCCCGCCGTGAAAGGCTTGCAAGACCGTCACGGTGTTGTCCTTGACGCTGAATGCTATCGTGGCTCGCGGGCGATAGCCCACGCCACGCAGGCCCGGTCTAGTATCCCAGCAGTTCCTTCAGCGGAATCACCCGCCAGACGTGCTTGATGGCGTAGCGATTGAAGGTCAGCGTCTTGGGCGGATTGTACTGCTCGACCACCAGCTCGCCCGCCGTGCGCCGGACCAGTTTCTTGATGAAGGCCTTGCCGTTCTTCTCGTTCTCGTCGGGAAAGGTCTCGATCACCACATGGTCGCCCGGCACCGCGTCGCGGCCGCCGCAATAGATCATGTCGCCGGGTTCGTAGCGCGGCACCATGGAATCCGAGAGGACATGGAGCGCGAATACTCTCGGCAGGTTGCGGACCCCTGGCGGACGCTGCACGTATCCTGCCGGCTCGCCGTTGAAGGTGAAGTCGCCGTCGTCGCCGCCGACGGCGGCGCCCAGCACCGGAATGTCCATCGCTCCGGCCGGCAGCGGGCCGGCGTCGGTGACGATCTCGGCGTCCGCCACCGGGCCGGCATCGTCGAGGAAGACAACCTGCCCTTGGCCCAGCGCCACGGGGTCGACGCGCAGGAAGGCGGCGGTCTTTAGCAAGTTCTCGGTCTTGGGCAGGTTGCGCCCGGTTTCCCAGTTGCCGACGGCGGCGACATCGGTATCGTTGTGCTCGGCGATGTGGCGCATGACCAGGCCACGCTGCTTGCGTGCCTGGCGGATCGCGGCCCCGACCCTGATCGACAGTTGCGTTTTCACCATGGCCTCATGTGAGCGGCAAGTCCTGCTTTCGTCCATGAAAGAATGGCTTGCATCATTTTTTGAGTTATGCTTATATCAACTCATGCAAAAGCTCAACCCTCTCAGAGTCGACAGCACCTCCAGACCGGCCTTGCCGGCCTGCCCTTTCCCTTCCGCCCCGGCCGCCTCCTCCCCGGCCGGGGCGAAGCGCGAAGCCGATTGCGTTGGTGCATCGGCCTTGCGTCCGGTCCGCCCGTTCCCGGCGGCCGGAACGGCCGGAGCCGCCGCTCCCCGCGGCTCCGGCCCCCCATTCGACCCGGCCGCGGGTGTTGCCTGTCGCACGCAGAACGGCACCGTAGATCCTGTACGAGCCGATGACGGGCAGGGCTGGTTCGGCCCCCCGATAGAGACCTGGCGCGGGCGCGGCTTGCGCGCCTCGCCGCAGGTCGCCCGGCGAGGCTGAGAGCCGGCTCGTCCACAGCAATCCCAGCGGCCGACAGGCCGACCAGGCCCGACAGCGCCCATGACGGCCGCGGGCAAACCCCACGCTTGCCTGACGGCGCCGTCCACGGCGGCCGCTGGCCGCGCAATGGAGACGGACATGGCAAGCTACAGTGACAGCGAATTGCAGGCGATTGCCGCCTGGCTCGGGGATGGGCTTTCGGCCTCCAGGATCGCGGCGGCGTTCAGCGCACAGCGCGGCAGCCCAGTATCGCGCAACGCCATTATCGGCATCGTCCATCGCAATGCCATGCTGGGCGCGATCGGCTTCGCCAATGGCAAGGGCCCGTCGGCGGCCGGCACGGCGATGGCCACGGCGGCGAGCCGAGCCGCCAAGGCGGAACCTCTAACGAGCCGTGCCGGCGCCATCCCGCAGCCGGGGAGCACACCGGCCGTGCGGCCGAAGCAGGCCCCTTCGCCCGTCCGGCCACGGCTTTTCCAACGCGAGGCGGGCGTGCTGATCGCTGATGGGCAAACCTACCGATTCAAGGTGCCGGCGTCGCCGCGCGGTCCTATCGGCCGGCAGCCGCATGGCGTGGCCATGCGCTTCATCGATTGCCTGTTCACCCGCTGCCGTGCTCCGCTCGACCTGGCGCCGGAGGAAGATGCTAAAAATGGTCAGCCCCGCGGACGGCCCGGCCAGGACATGCTGTGCTGCGGCATGCGCATCACTGCGATGAAAAGCTACTGCAGCTATCATCAGGCGCGCTTTCACCGCCCTGTTTGCGAAGCCGGGTGAAGCTCGGTCCCTTCTCCCCGTTGAATGGAGGAAAAGGCGCTTCTCACGCCGCCGTCACCAGTTTCGATCGCCGCCAATACCGGGAGAATTACCGTGAACGCCTATCGCGCCGCACCGCTATTTCGGCATCTGGCGCCCTTGTTTGGGCGGCTGCACCGCCCGTCGCTCCAGCATCGTCGCCGGGCCGCCGCCGGCAACCAGAATGCCGGCAACCCGGGCAAAGCCGGTGAACACTTTCATCGCATCGGATTGCGAGATCTGCGCCGCGATGGCGGCGCTGCAGGCGTTGAGGGCGCTGCGATAGACGTGGCCCCGCCGCTCGATCGGCCAGCGCTGCAGGAAATCGGCGGCCTCGCTGACAGTCTCGATCTCCTCGACATGGCCGTCCAGGGAGACTTTGAGCGGCACTCCGGTCTTCATCGTACCCACGGCATTCACCTTCGGTCCGGGCGCGGCGTTCGAGCCGACGCTCATAAACGCACAAGGCCTGCCGCCGGTTGCATCGCGGCCGTCTCAGGGGCTCGCTGCCGCGTCGAGCCACTCATGTGCGCGGCTTCTTGGCTTGGCCACCAATATGCCTTGTTGCCTGGCCGCCTCGCGGAAGGCCTCGAAGGCGGGCCGCGGACAGCAAGTACCCTCGACCGCGAGCCGGACGAGCCGCGCCGCCTCGAGATAGCCGGGCGCGGTTTTGTCGGGCCATTGGTGACGAAGCGCCATCGCCGCATCGGCCACCGAGCCGACCAGCATGGTCTTGTTGTCGCAGAAACGCAGGGTCACCGGCATGAAAGCCGTCATGGGCAATCCTCCCCTTGGGCATGGACGCGTCACAACGTCCGGACCGGCGGCGGGTTCCATTAGCGCGGCTGTAAGAACGAGGTGGTACGCGGCATGAGCGAACGGCCCTTCATGCAGCTCTACGTCTCCGATTTCGTCGGCGACACGCTGCAACTCTCGACCGAGCAGATCGGCGCCTACATGCTGCTGCTGATGGCGATGTGGAACGCCGGGGGAAGCCTGCCCGAGGATGACGCGAGGCTGGCGCGCGTGGCGCGCCTGCCGTTGAAGCGATGGCGCGCGATCAGTGCCGAGCTGCTCGCCTTCTTCGAGCGCGAGGGCGACGAGATCGGACACAAGAGACTGACGAAGGAGCTGCGCAAGGCGCGGCTCAAGAGCGAGGCGAGAGCGGCCGCCGGCGCGCGCGGCGGAGCCGCCACCGCCTTGAAAACAAAGGCGCATACCCAAGCAAATGCCGATGTTTTGACGCGGCATTCTCCAGAGTCCAGAAACCAGATGGAAAAAGCTTCGGCTTTTTCAGCGCGCGAAGGGCGCGAAAGACCGGGCCGGCTCAAAAAGCCGCCGGGCTGGACCAGGCCGAAAACCCACGGGGACGCCGCCAACGCCATCATCGAGGAGATCCGCGGATATGACCACGGTCGAACTGCAGCAGGCAACGAAGGCGCTGGCGGCAATGTTCTCCTGCTTCCCGCAATCCGCCCTGACTGACGTCGAGATGCAACTGCGCGGCTACCTCGGCGCGATCAGGGATGCCGAGCTGGGCGACCTGCAGGCCGCCATCCAGCGCTTCGTGCGCGGCGAGGTGAGGAGCGGCAACGCGCAGTTCTGCCCTTCGAGCGCGCAGCTCTGCATCGAAGTGCGCGAGCGGCGGGTGATGCGGGAGTTGCTGGCGCGGAGGGGCGCCGGCCTGGTTTCCTCGCCTGTGCGAAGCGGCGGGCAGGTGGCCCGGCGAAGCCCGGACGGAGAGGGGGACGCCCTCGGCCATGCCAGAGCCGACTGAGAATTGGCCACCACTCGAACACAACCAAGGAGCCACCCATGCCCAAAAAAACCAAGGCCGCCAGGCCGCAAGCGCCGAAACTGCCGAGAGGCGAGGCCGAGCAGGTGCGCATCCGTCGCGAGGTCGGCCATGATTTCGCGCTGAAGGACGATGCCTTCGGCCGCAAGCGGCTGACACCGGGCACGGCCGAGGCGCGGCGCGTCTACGAGGTGTCGAATGACGGCCACACTTCCACCGGCGGCATCGTGCGGGTGCGCAATGTCGACCCGCTGCTGGGCATCACCTCGCTGACCCGCCAACAGCGCGAGGCCGGCATGCGCTACCGCGAGCACTTCCGGTGCAGCCAGCAGGCCGATATCAAGCCGATGCGCTGGACGGAGCGCGTCGACGGCGGCCGCATCGGCGGCGGCATCGCCGACAGCGTGCTCAACGCCGGCCGCGCGCACGCCGCCGCGACACGGGCGCTCGGGCATTGGGACGTGGCGGCAATCGTGCGGAAGGTCGTGTGCCTGGAACAGCCGGTGAAGACCGTGGCCGAACAGAATGGCGAAGGCCGCGATGTGGTGACAAGGCTGTTGAAGGTAGGGCTCGACCTGCTGGCCGTGCACTATGGGATGATGATGGGACGTTAGGATTGTTCAACCCCGACGATGCGGGCGCGCCGGCAAATGCTGGTGTTTTACGCAAGCCGGACGGCAATATTGATCCGGCCGGCTAACGCCGGCCGGATCAAATCCCAAGGTCAGTAGCCGCAGACCCGCACTCTCTCGATTACACGGTGGTGGTGGCGCCAATGCTTCACCAGCTCGGTGTGGCAGCGGCGATGGTACATGCCGTAATAGCGCGGCCGGTAGCCGTCGTCGTACACGCCATAACGATAGTGGTGACGGCGGTAATAGGCTCCATCGTCGGAGTAGCCACCGTAATAGTCGCTATCGTCGGAGTAGTGACGGTAATAGTCGCGATGTCTGGGAACGTAGTAGTCGTCATCATAGCCGTTCCCGATGCCGAGCGTGATACTGGCGGCATTTGCCGGAGCGATCACCGCCATCGCCGAAGCGACCGCGATCACGGATGCAAGCAAGAGCTTTTTCATGACAACCTCCTTCTTAAGGTGTGCCTAATAAACGCTGCAGCCGCGGCCCTGTTCCCATAAATCGGTGGATCGATCGTTCGAGCTGTTTGCCGGGGCGCGAAAGGACCTGTCCGGCGATGCCGCCCTGGCCATACCTGTCAACATGGTGGGGCGCGTTTTGAACCTTGGCCGCCGCTGTCCATTTCCCCTGGATGCAACGGGGGCCGAGTAAGCGGGCGCCTCTTCTTTCTTCCGCAGGAGAAAGGAAACCCTCTAGAACAGCGCCTTTTCCAGCGGTGCTGCCAGTGTCTCGGCAAAGGCCGTCGCCAGATGATGCCTGTCGCGGAAGGCGAGTTTGCCGTCGATGAAGACGTGGCATTCGGTCGGGCCGCAGAAGCGGTCGGTGAGGTCGACATAGAGCGTGTCGGGGATGCTTTTCACCACCGCGCGCTCGGCGGCGGCCACGTCGTCATTGGCGGCCTCGGCCCTCGGCGTGTCGCACAGCGACGGCGCCTCGCGCCACCACAGCGCGCGGGCGACGCAGGCGTTCGCGAAGCTGTCGCCGATCGGCGTGTCGCGGATGACGGCGGCCTCGACGCCGGCCTGGCTGAAGGCCTCCAAGGTGGAGCGCAGGCCAGCCTGCCAGCGAGCTATCTCGGCCTTGCGGCTGGCGGCGGACATGTCGCGTGTCAGATTGCCGATCGAGAATTCCGAGATCACCACCAGGCGCGGCTTGCTGCGGATAATGTCTGAAATCGCCTGTTCGCGCCAGGCGTCGCATTCGATGTAGTCGCGCTTGAGCACGGCGTTGAAGGTCGACAGCCGTGAAGCACGGCACGAGGATTTGAGGTAGGTGACCACTTTGGTGTCGTTGCGTTTTGCTGCCTCGACCAGCGGCGTCGACCAGTGGTCGGCATGCGAATCGCCGAACAGCACGATGGTGTGGGCGGCGTCGGCCGGCCCGAAGGTGCAAGGTTTCGGCTCCACCGTGTGAAAATCGAGCAGGCAGTCCTTGTCGACGGCGCGCGCGATGGACGGCTGTTCGGCGGCCTCTTCGATGCCGCGCTGGGTGGGATCGATGTTGCGCGTGGCCAGATGCGCGTTGGCGTAGGCCGCAGCCACGCCGGCGGCGGTCAGCACGAGGGCCGGGGCGAGGGCAAGCCCGGGGAAAAGCCGAAGCGGTCCTGCGGCCGGGCTGGCGTCGAAGCGAAAGGCTCTGGCTGTCGCCGCCAGCCAGTCGCCGCGCCGCGCGGGGTTTTCGATCAGCCGGTAGGTGGCCGCCGACAGCGCCAGCGCCAGCACGGCGCAGCAGATGCGCTGCGCCACGCCGAGGTCGGGCTGCAGCATGGTGGCATAGACGATCACGGGCCAATGCCAGAGATAGAGCGAATAGGAGAGCGTGCCGACCCACTGCAAGGGCGGCAGCGAGAGCATGGCGGCGGGCGCCGAGGCTCGCCAGCGAGTCCTGGCCGGGGCATCGCCCTGCTCGCCGGCGCCGTTCAACAGCACCAGCACGGAGCCGGCAACCGGCAGCAGCGCGTACCAGCCGGGGAAGGGCAGGTCTTCGCTCAAACAGAGATAGGCGACGGCGATCAGCGCCAAGCCCAGCCATCCCTGTGCCGCCCGCAGCCAGGACTGATGCCGCCACAAGATTGGCGCGGCAAAGGTCGCCAGGCCGCCGGCGGCGAATTCCCAGGCCCGCAGCGGCGAGAAATAGAAAGCCCAGGCCGGCGAGAGACTGGTGAGCCAGAGACAAGCCGCGAAGGAGGCGAGGCCGACGGTACCGATCACGAGCACCGTCATGCGCCGGCCCCGATGCAGCCAGGCGGCGAAGACAAGCAGTGCCGGCCAGACGAGATAGAACTGCTCCTCCACCGACAGCGACCAGAAGTGGATGAAGGGGTTGCTCAAGGCATCGGCGGCGAAATAGTCGAACGACCAGCGCAGCAGCCACAGATTGATGGTGTAGGCCGCGGCATACATGGCGCCGCGCGAATAGAGCGCCTGTTCCTGCGGCGCCATGATGAAGGTGCCGATGGCGAGCGTGACCAGGATGACGAAGATGGCGGCCGGCAGAAGGCGCCGTGCGCGCCTGGCATAGAAGCGCCAGAGGTCGAGCCGGCCGGTTTCGGTGATCTCCTGCATCAGATGCGTGGTGATCAGCCAGCCGGAAATGACAAAGAAGATGTCGACCCCGGCAAAGCCGCCAGGCAGCGCCGTGAGGCCAAAATGGTAGGCGACGACGCCGCCAACCGCCAGCGCGCGCAAGCCCTGTATGTCAGGCCGAAACGATGCCGCCACGACAGCTCCTTCGTTTGCGCCCAGCCGTCACCTGTCCGGCCGGGTAGCCGATATTGCAATGCAGCATATATTTCGCAGTGCAACATGGCCAGAGCAAGGACGCTGTTTTTTCCTCTTCTTGAAAAAAGCGGGAAATGTGTTGATCGAGGCAAAAACTCGTGGGGTCAGGCACTTGGAGTGGGGGCCGAATGAGTAGCGGCAGGGCAAAGCACGGCGGTCACGAAAACAGCCCCGCGAACGGGGCTGTTTTCACGGCTGCGGCGCGTTATCAACTGCCGCCGTTCAATTTCACGCTGCTGCAGAACTCCGGATGCGTGTTGGTCGGGTTGGCGTTCTTGGCCTCGTCGGCGCAGGCGGTCTTCATGGCGGTCTGGTCCTCGGGCGTGAGGGCCTTCCAGGCTTTGACGAAGTCATCATTGCCGACCATCTTCTTCATGCCTGAGTCCGTGTAGAACGGCTTCATCTTGGCAGGATCGTCGAGAGCGGATGTTCCCGTGCTGCCTCCCGCGAGAGCCGAACCGGTGGCCATCGAAAGCGCCATCGCGCCAAGACAGATCATCTTGATGTTCATGACTGGATCCTTCCCTGTTGCTTTGTGATCGTCGAAGCAACGATCAAGGTTATAACGAAACAGTTTGCCCGAAAGTTCCGGTTTATCAGACCAAGATTCCCTAATTCCGCCAAAATGTGTTCTGTCTAACCTTTGAATATCTTCTATATTTGGAACGCGAGCCACGGCTCCAGACGACTGCTTGGTTTTGAGCAATCTTCCCCGCTGCTGCTCATCGCCGCTGACGCTGGACGACCAGGCTTCAGGTCGTCTGGACAACTTCGCGGCTCGCGGATGGTTCCGGGTTCCGGCAGGACGGCCTTGTCGCCGCACAAAAAAGGCCTCGCGGGCGCAGCCAGCGAGGCATTGATTGGAGGGACTTGTCATCGCCTCAGGAAGCGATTGCGCAGCAACGAGGCCGGCTTGCGGAAAGTTTCAGCGCCCAGCGACCGTCAAGCGCCTCTGCTACGAGAGCCGAGATCAGCTTGCCGGCACCTTGCAGACTTCGTCTGAGCTACAGCTTCGCTCGAACCTAGGAGGAAGCCTCGCTATCCCGCTGGATCAGCGTGCGCGCCGCGTCTGCCCCTGCCGCGAGGATGCGTTCCGAGAGTTCCGTTCCGTCCACGGCGCGGGCCATCTGAAGGGCGCCGATAAGGGTCGCAAAGATGCCCAGCGCAACGCTTTCCCGATTCCGGGTCCGCGGCGGCAGTTCCGCCGCCACTTGGCGCACCTGGGTCAGCAAGCGCTCGGTATAGAGTTGACGTGTTTCGGAAGGCTCGCGTGCGATCTCCGGCAGCAATGCGGCGGACGCGCAGCCCTGTCCCGGATTATCCCGGTGTGCCGTCGACAGATAAGCGTCGATGGCCATATCCAGGCCGCCGGCAGCCAAAGCTTCGCGGATCTGGTCCGACTGATCCTCCAAGGCCGCTGCCACGGTTTCACGGACAAGCGCCGCCTTGGATTGAAAGTGCGGATAGAAGGCCCCGTTGGTCAGGCCGGCGTCTTTCATGATGGTTGCGAGCCCGGACGCGGCGATACCGTCACCGCGAAAACGGTTGGCGGCAACCTCCATGATCCGGCTGCGCGAGGCGTCCTTCCGGCCTTTTTCATAGCGCATGGCTGCGATTCCTTTCTTCTATTGCATTATGAGTGTAATATGATATTACGAGCATAATTCTAACGAGGCGAAAAAGCTAGCCCTCATGATTTTGGAGCACCAAATGAACAGGAATTCGGGAAAGACCGCGCTCGTCACGGGAGCCTCCTCGGGCATCGGCCGCGCCAGCGCGGAAGCGCTGGCGCGAGCGGGATTTACCGTGTTCGGCACAAGCCGCCGCAAGCTCGGCGACAGCCCGAACGGAGTAACCATGCTGGTTTGCGATGTGACCGACGACAAGGCCATCGATGCACTCGTTTCAACCATACACGCGCGGACCGGCCGCATCGATCTGCTGGTCAACAATGCCGGCGTCGGCATGTTTGGAGGAGCCGAAGAATCCTCGATCTCGCAGGTGGAGGCGCTGTTCGACGTCAATCTGTTCGGCGTCATGCGCGTGACCAATGCGGTGTTGCCGTCCATGCGGCGGCAGGGCGTAGGACGCATCATAAATATCGGCTCGATCCTGGGATTGGTACCCGCGCCATATTCGGCGCATTACTCCGCGGTCAAGCACGCGCTCGAAGGTTATTCGGAATCGCTCGATCATGAGATTCGTGCCTTCAATATTCGCGTCTCGGTCATCGAGCCGGCATTCGTGCGCACCGTCTTCGACCAGAATGGAATAGAACCGAATTCCGTGCTGAAGGAATACGATCGGGCGCGAGCCGGCTTCAAGGCGTTGCTTGCCGATGTGATGCCCAAAGCCGATCGGCCGGAAGTGGTGGCGGATGTGGTCGTCAAAGCGGCGACCGCCAGCCAGCCGCGCCGGCGCTACACCGCGGGCAAGGCGGCCCGGCAGGTCAGCCTGCTGCGTCGCTTCGCGCCCGCCGGGATGTTCGACAAGACCTTGCGCAAGCAGTTCCGCTTGCCTGCCTGAGCAAACGATTTTCAGAAAGTGACCATGATGAAAGCCTTTGTCGTCGACAAATATCAGAAGAAGGGCGCCCTGCGGCTGGCCGAAATGCCAGAGCCGGATCCGCGGGACGATGATGTCCTGGTCGAGATCCATGCCGCCGCCGTGAACCTCCTGGATGCCAAAGTCCGGGACGGAGAGTTCAAACCCATCCTGCCCTATCGCCCGCCCTTCATTCTGGGCCACGACGTGGCAGGGATCGTCGTGCGGGTCGGATCGAAAGTCCGCGGCTTCAAGCCAGGCGACGAAGTCTATGCCCGGCCGCGCGATGGCCGGATCGGGACATTCGCGCAATCCATAGCCATGAACGAAGCCGACGTGGCCCTGAAGCCAAAAAACCTCAGCATGGAAGAGGCCGCCTCGATCCCGCTCGTCGGCCTGACTGCCTGGCAGGTGCTGGTCGAGAAAGCCAAACTGAGGAAGGGGCAGAAAGTCTTCATCCAGGCCGGTTCCGGCGGGGTGGGGACCTTCGCCATCCAGCTGGCGAAGCATCTCGGCGCGACGGTCGCGACAACAGCGAGCGCGGCGAGCACCGATCTGGTCAAAAGTCTCGGCGCCGATATCGTCGTCGATTACAAGAAGGACGATTTCGAAAACGTCCTGCAGGGCTACGACGTTGTCCTGAACAGCCAGGACGCCAAGACGCTCGCAAAATCGCTGCGCGTTCTGAAGCCGGGCGGCAAGCTGATCTCCATCTCCGGTCCCCCGGATTCCGACTTTGCCAGGAAACAAGGCCTCAACATCGTCCTGAGGCTGATCGTGGGCCTGCTCAGCCGTGGCATACGCCGCAAGGCAAAACGCGCCGGTGTCGACTATTCGTTCCTGTTCATGTGGGCGCAGGGCGACCAGCTGGGCAAGATCACGTCGCTCATCGAATCCGGCGCCGTACGCCCCGTCGTCGATCGGGTCTTCCCATTCGAACAGACCAACGAAGCATTGGCCTATGTCGGGACCGGACGGGCAAAAGGCAAGGTCGTCATCAAGGTCAGATAGAATGGCGCGGCAGCGCGTCACCTGTACCCGGCACTGCCCGTCATCATCCTTAGCCGGCGTCGCGGCCCACCGGTCCCATCTCGACCTCCCTGAGATAAAACGCCTTGCTCGGCTGCAGGTGGTCGACGCAGAGCTGCGCCAGCACCCAATTGTCGCTGCGTTTCAGCGCCTCGATCATCATCAGATGATGCTGGCGCGAGATTTCGAGCTTGTCCCGGTCGGCCAGCGAATTCGCCCGTACCGGCAGGCTGAGGCGCATATAGTGCTCGATCGAGGACACGAGATAGGCGTTGCCGCAGGCCGAGAACATGGTGAGGTGGAAGCGGTCGTTGGCCTCATGGATGCCTCTGAGGTAGCCGGCGTCGACATGGGTGCTGTAGACGCGGTGGATCTCGATCAGCTCGGCGATCAGCGCCTCGCTCGCCGGCAGCCGGATCATCAGCGCGGCCTGGCGCTGCAGCATCTCGCGCACCTCATATATCTGGCGGACTTCCTCGGGGGCGAGCCGGCGCACCGTGGCGCCCTTGTTGCGCTCGCGCGTGGCGACGCCAAGCCTTTCCAGCTGGTAGAGGGCCTGGCGGATGGTGTGGCGCGAGACCGGGAAGCGGGCCAGCAGCACGTCCTCGACCAGCCGCGTGCCGGGCGCCAGCCGGCCAAAGATGATGTCTTCCTCCAGCGCATGGACGATATCGGCTTCCTTGCCGCCATAGTCGACCGTGTTGAGCATCGCGATCCTCTTGCTGGCCCGGCCAAATCGTCATTGGCCCCGACCACTCTAGCGTTCGCGCGCGAGGCTGGCCACAAGCTGGTCGAGGCGCGTGTCGTCGAGGCTGACGACGCCGCACATCCGCATCGCGTGGCGCAGGCTGATCCTGCCGACTTGCTGGCGCATGATGACCGGCAGGCAGGCCGGCCCCGCTCCGGTCAGCACGAAGGCCTGGCCGACCAGGACCGGTTCGGAGAAGGGCGCCCACTGCACGGCCACAAATGGGACCTTCGGCCAATATCGCTGCTGGATATGGAAAGGCCCGCCACCGACGCGACTCGTGACGGGCCTTCCGAGTACGCCGGGCTTCCCACCGCCCGGCCATTTGCAAAACCAGCCGGCGGCGCGATCGTTCCATCAGGAAGCGCGGGCATCTCTGGGAGACGGGCTCACGGACCTTTGCGGGTCACTATTTGTGGATGAGCCATTCTATCAAGCCGGTCTCGGCCAGCTCGCAGCCGGTAAACTCGTGAACCAGGCTTTTGGCCAGATCGCGCCATTGACACTCGGGCACGTTCGCTTCGGAGACCAGATCTCGGAACACAGCGCGCAGAATGTCGGCATCGAACGCTGAGACGGCAAAGGGAACCGGGTCTGTAGCTTCCCAGGCTCGACTGTTGCCATCGCGCTGGCGTTGGCGAAGGCGTTTCAGAAGCTCGCGCGATTGCGCGATCGCGCGCCTGGAATGGTCCATTTCGCGGCGAAAGGCGATGTTTCCAGCAATGGAACGATGTCGTAGCAGGAAGCTGGCTTCGATAGCTGCCCGCGCCACGTCTATATGGCTTCCAACCATCGCTACCTCCCTGAGGTTGTTTTTTACGCCTCCGAAGGTGCATCTCAAAGGGCATTCAGCGTACGGTTTGGTACAAAACCCGCCTATGCGGTTGAGCACACCCGCGCGGTTGCTCAATTCCTGTCGGACGGCTTCGAGCGCATCCTCGACACCGTCTCGCGCTCGGCGCGTTTGGAGCGCAGCGGCGGCAGGCCACGGTCGATCAGGTCCATGTCCTCCAGCACCATGTCGCCCATGCGTTTGAAGGCGATGTCGAGGGCGCCGGCGCGATGGGCGGAGCGCAGGAAGCCGGGCAGCGCGCGCACGGGATGGTCGACTGCCAGCGGCTCCTCGGGAAAGACATCGCTGGCGGCAAGGATGTGGCCGCTCTTCACAGCCGCCATCAAGGCGGGGAAATCGACCACGCCGGCACGGCTGAGCAGGATGAAGGCGGCTCCCTTGCGCATCTTGCCAAAAGCATCGGCGCCCAGAAACCCTTGATTCTCGGAGGTTACCGAGGCGACGACGAAGACGAAGTCGCTTGATGACAGCACCTCGTCCAGCGAGGCCGGCTCGACGCCGTTTTCCCTCAGGATCGACGGCGGCAGCCAGGGGTCGAACACCTTCGTGTGGGTGCGGAAGCCCGACAGCAGGCGGTTGAGGGCGCGGCCGAGATCGCCAAAGCCGATGATGCCGACATCGGCTCCTGAAAGCAGCCGCGCCGTCTGGTTGCCGTCGCCGCCCCACAGTTCCTCGCCTTTGCGGAAAGCAAGGTCGGCATCGACGATGCCGCGGGCAAGGTTGAGCGCCATGGCCAGGCCGAGCTCGGCTACCGGCTCGGCGAAGACCAGGCCCGTCGTGACGACATGGACACCCCGGGCGAACAGTGTTTCGTAGGGCATGTTGTCGAGGAGGTTGCTCTCGACATTGAAGACGCAGCGCAGCGCCTTCATCGCTTCAAGCGTCCGCGGCGAGATCGGCGGCTGGCCGACGATGTAGCGGGCCTCGGCCAGCACCTGGGCCGGCAGCCGCGCCACGCCGTCCGGCGTCGTCTCGACGATGCGATAATGCGCCTTGAGGCGCGCCAGCTGCGGCGGCGTGAAGATCAGTTCGAGCGTGCGCGGCTCGGGCGCGCTGATCACCAGCGGCAAGGCGGTGTCTGACATTGGCAAGGTCCTCCCACGCGGCTTGTGGCGCTTTCTCGGTCCTAAATCTATCCCGTACCGGCGGATTTGAAAGTACGGTGGACCGATTCGCCCGGCGCGGGGCGTTTCGAACAATCACCACGGTCGTCATGGTACAATTGACATTGGCGGCGAAGCCGGTGTTCTCTGCGGTATCCAACAAGGGGAGATAGCTGGTGAAGAAATACGAGAAGCCAACCTGGCAGAAGCGCGAACGGCTTTCGGCCGTCACTGCTCTAAGCGGATCTTCAGGGTTACCGACCACGCTCTGAATGGGCTAGTGCATTCGCCGGTCGAACAAAGGCGCGATCGACCGATCGCGCCTTTTGCCTTTGCGAACGAGCAGGCCGTCACCCACGCCGCTTCGGCGGTGCGGGCTTCTGTCGCTCGCCGCTTGGCTCGGCGGACAGTCGCTGCTTGCGAAGGCGCTCGGTCTTTGCGTCGCGGGCCTGCCGTTCGGCGTCGAGGATGAGCCGCGACTCGCGATCGGCTCTCTCAAGCTTATGCTTGTCGACCAATCGGGCCACTTTGTCCTCCGGCAGCGTGTCGCATTCCATGAAACCAACGCCGTTCGGCAAGGTTCCGTTGGGTCCGAGCTTTGAGATCGCGTCAGGATTCTGCGTGGTCCGATCGCTCGGCGCGATGACCGGTCTGCCAACTGGTGAGTTGGCGCTCGGCCTCCGATATGGTCACGCTCATCAAGCCGTCAAATTCGGCCATGGCTTCCATATGCCCATGATCAATGATGGATTTGCGAAGAATGCGCATTGCCAGAATAGCATCCTGCAACGCGCGGTCGATATTCTTGACCATGACAGGATCTCCTGCGGGAATAACCTGTCGGCAAGCCGCTTGTTCCCACCGAACGGCACTGGATCTGCTTTTTGAGCGCGATGTCGCTGTCCCGGTGAAGCGCTCCAGCGGTTTCCTTCTCCGGGAGGGGTGGAGGCAGGTTAGAGGTACGGCCCTCAGGACAGAACCACGATGACGATAGAGGGTGGAAAGCCCCCTCACGCCATGCCCGGCTCCCGCCGCATTCCCAAATGGCGCACCTTGCGGCCGATGATCATCAGCCTGCGTGCCGTGTTGTTGCGCAGGCGCCGCGCGCGCCATTCCAGCCCGGTTTCGGTGGTGATCCGCCTGGCATAGACACTCACACGCATGCCGGCCTCATCGGAGGCCAGCTTGACCGGATCGTCATAGAAAGCGGCGATCTTGTCCGCCGCCATGCCTGGCGTTTCCAGCCAGCGTGGAATGTGAACGGAATGGAGCTGATCGACGTCGATCATGACCCGCCCTATGCCGACGCCCGGCGTCGGGCATGTCGTCCAGAACGCGTCACCGATGAAGACGACCCCGTCGCGGCGATGGCCTTGCGTCGTGGTCAGGTTGATCTGCCGGACCTCGACGGGACTTGAGACAGCGAAGTTGCCGCATTGCGCCGATATTTCAGGCATCAATTCGCAAAGCATTTTCTGCGGATTGGCCCGAAAGTCCCTCGTCCATTGTTCGGCCACGGTGCGATAGACGAACATGTTGGCCCGCATCTTGTCGCCGAGAGGAAAGACGGTGATGTAGGCGACGCGGTCGCTGGCCCGCCTGCCGTAGCAGGTGACGGCCTGGTAGCCGCATTCGCGCGGCGGAATGGCGAGGTCGAAACCCATCGACAGCGAATGAGCTTTCGATTGCTCGACCCGCTCGACGCCGATGGCGCGCCGCACCGCTTCGCTGTGACCGGTGGCGACCACCAGCAGGCGAGCCGTGATGACCCTGCCGTCGTTCAGCACAAGGCGCTGCCGGTCCGGTCCGGTCGAGACCTCGGCGACCTTGCCGACCGTTATCGGCACTTGCGGGGGAAGGGCATCGCGCAGCCCGTTGATCAACGCTCCATAGGAAAATGCGTATTCGGGCCTGCGCTCACGCGCGAACAACTGGCCAAGGCGGAAGACATGAATGTCGTCAAACGGCGTGACGAGCCGCATGATCGTTTTGTCGAGGCCGAGCTTCTCGAACAGCCGTATCTGATCGGTACCGATTTTTTCGGCCCGGAACTCGTCGTGATGAACGCGGTGCGGATCGATCAGTGCCACCTTGCGGCCGGCTTTTGCCAACACGGTTGCCAGCGTGGTGCCGGCCATTCCGGCGCCAACGATCGCCACGTCGACTTCGATGGGGTCAGCGTCGGCGGGGGTGATTTCGCTGCCCTTCATGCTGGTCATCTTCTGTCTCCACAATCCGTGGTGGAAAATATCTTCCGGACCATAATCAACCTCAAGCAACCAGCGCGGGTGGCCGGTAGTAACAAACGTTTAGGTTAACCACCGCCACCTCTTTTCCAGCGCGGCGCGATCGCCGAGCCGTCGATGAACTCCAGGCCGCCCGCCTCGTTGAGCGTGTGCAGCTTACGCCCACTCCATAGCGCGCCGGGGGTTAAGATCGTCTCGACACGCTGCTCCATGCCGTTCAAATCAAGGTGAGTGACGCGTGCGATGCCAAGGGCGCCGCCGTAGCTCCTGCGGCAGTCCTGTACCGGACGCAGCAACTGGCCGTCACGTTCGACCATGCGTCCGGCCGGCCGCGCCGAGGCGATGTCGATCAGCACCGGATTCCTGGGATGCGGCGTCCAGGGGCCGCGAAAGTCAGGCGCCGACCACAGATGCAGCGCGTCCGAGAAGGCGCCGCCGCCGTCCCGGGCGCTGCCTTCACCGTCCCGGACGGTGGCGAACAGCCACCACGAGCCGCCATGCTCGACCAAGGTGGCGTCGCTGGCGACGATGTCGGACAGCAGCGTCGCTTCCTTGACCCATCCGCCCGGGAAGGCCGTGGCGCGGTAGAGATCCACCGTCCGGTTGGCGCAGCTTTCCGGCACCATCCAAACCTCGCCATCACGCTCGAAGACGAAGGGGTAGGAGAGATGGTAGGGCAGATCGAGCACCGGCTCCGGACGGCCGATCGGCCCCGACGGACCAAAGGGCACGGCGGAAATGATGGCTCGGCCCAGGCGGTGGATATAGTCCTCGACGAACAGGGTTACCTGTCCCTGATGAAGGATCGGGAACGGATCGGCGTAGAAGCGGCTGCCGTCGTCGGGCAATTCTCGCCAGCCAGAGGCCGGATGCGCGCGCAGGTCGAACAGATCCCGCCCGCCGGTCTGGCGCCAGCCGACCTTCCAGTGCGGGGCGTTGTAGCAGAGATGGTAGATCTTCTGGACGACGCGGCGCGCCAATGCCTTGCCCGCCCTGACGCCGAGCTTGCCGGCCGAGGGCAGCGATGGCGGCCCCCTGCCGTCCTCCGGCTCGGGCAGGGCGGGTAGGGCGCCCCGCGCCGCGCCCGTCACCGCCGCCAGGATCAGGCTTGCCGTGCGCGCCAGCATGTCTTGGAACGAGGCGAGCGCGATGCCGCCATATTCGGTGCCCAGGCGTCCTTCGGCGACGACGGCGCCGTTCTCCTCGATGCAGGCCCGCGGGGTCCGGCCATCGAGGATCGACGCCAGCAGGGCCGCTTCGCCGCCGGCGCCGTCATAGGTCACATGCCATACGCGTGTTCCTTCCGTTCGCACATCGCCGCAGAGGTCGAGCACGAGGTCGGGCGCGGCGGCGGGCTGCGTGCGGTAGGGTGCCAGCGCCGACAACGGCAGGCGCTTGGCCAGGCCGTCCGCGGGCAAGCCGTGGATGACCGTTTCAAGCTGGAACAGTGCCGCGACGCTGCCTGGAATGCCGCTCCCGGCTGGGCGTGCGTCGACGCTGACCGCGACCTCGGCGAGCGCGGCCAGGCGCTGCAGCAGCAGCAGGTGAAAGGCACGGAGGCAGTCGCTGTCCAGGCGCAGGCTCACCTGCATGTCGCACCCCTAGAATTCTGATGTTCGGTATTGGCCGGTGTTCGATTTTTAGGCACGATCGGTGGGCGACAGTCGGACTGGAGGAAGATGTTGCTCCAATTCCATTCGTTTCCCGCTCGCTTGCGCCCTGTCAACACGGCCCATGCCTCTGCTACGCAAACTCCGTGCCAAAAATCAGAAGAGCTCCCAACATAATTAACAGTGTTTTAACAGTTGGAGTAATAGCTAAGCTTAAGCCGCAATTTAAGCTTTTGGGGCACATGGAGTGTTGTCGGAGCGACCTTTGCAATCATCCCTGCTCTCGTTGCCGCAACAACACGCTCCAGAGGTGATGCAATATGCGCCGGAGCCACCGCCGGCCGCGTCCTATCCGTCCTCGACCGTCGAGCTGGGTGACCTGAAGCGCATTCTGGTGCGCCGCCGTTTCCTGATCCTCGCCACCGCCGCGCTGCTGACCCTCGGGGCGCTGCTCTATGGACTGTTCACGCCTGCGCTTTACAGCTCGGTGGCGGAGATCATCGTCGATCCGCAGGACCTGCAGGTGGTCACCAACGACGTCAATCCGAGCCGCGTTCCGCCTGATGGCGGCATCACCATGGTGGAAAGCCAGGTTGCCGTCGTCCAGTCGAGCGGCGTGCTGCTCAGGGCAATCGCGGCGACCAACCTGACCGAGGACCCGGAATTCAACGGGCAGGGCGGGTTGTTGAGCCGCCTGCTCGCCGGCGTGCTGGGCTCGGGCTCGGCCGAAACCGACAAGGCGGGCAAGACGCTCGATGCGCTGCGCCGGCGGCTTGCGGTCAAGCGGGCCGACAAGGTGCTGGTCCTCGACGTGATCGTTACCGCCAAGAGCGCCGACAAGGCGGCGAAGCTCGCCAATGCCATCGCGCAGGCCTACCTGGCGGATCAGGCGAGCGCGCGCGCGAAGATGGCCACGGATGCTTCCGACTCGATCACGGCGCGGCTGGACGAGCAGCGCAAGCGCGTCCAGCGGGCCGAGAATGCGGTCGAGGCCTACAGGTCGGCCAACAACATGGTGATGGCCGCCGGCAATCTGGTCAGTGACCAGGAACTGACCGAGATCAACACGCAGCTCGCCGCCGCGCAGAGCCGCACCGCGACGCTGAAGGCGCAGGTCGACCAGTTGCGCCGGTCCGGCGGCGCGCCGGACGCGACCTCGGAAGCGATGCGCTCGGCGGTGATTTCGAGCCTGCGGGCGCAGGAGGCGACACTTGTCGACCAGGTTTCGCAGCTCGGCACGGAACTCGGGCCGCGCCATCCTTCGATGATGGCGGCCCAGCAGCAATTGCGCGACACGCGCGCGCTCATCGCGCGCGAACTCGGTCGTATCGCCGCCGCCGCCGAAACCGACTACGAGCGCGCGCTGGCCAACCAACAGGCGCTGGAAGCGAAGGTCGCGGGCATGAAGAGCAAGTCGCTCGACACCGACCAGGCCTCGGTCAAGCTGCGCGAACTGCAACGCGATCTCGAGGCGGTGCGCTCCGTCTATGCCACCTATCTGCAACGGGCGCAGGAAACGCGCGAGCAGGTCAATGTCGACAGCACCAATGCGCGCATCATCTCCGACGCCATGCCGGCCCTGAAGAAGAGCTGGCCACCGCTGTTGCTGCTGGTGTTCGGCGCGTTCTTCGGCGGGCTGGGGCTCGGCACCGGCATGGCGCTGATCGCGGAATATTCATCGCCGACGGTGCTTTCCAGCGCGCAGATGCAATCGGCCATCGACGCGCCCGTGGTGGGCGTGCTGCCGGCGAAATCAGCGCGCCGCCGCTGGTGGCCTTTCGGCGGCGCCGCCGCGCCGGCCGGACAGAAGATGGACGCCGTCGCCGGCCTGGCGTTGAGACGCCTGTTCTCCTCCAGCCGGCGTCCGCCGAACTGGCCACTGGTACCGTCGATCCTGGTGACGTCGGCGCCAGAGGACGCGGCGCAGCGGGGCCGGGTGGCGCGCCTGCTGGCCAACGCGGCGGCTGCCAGGGGCAGCCGTGTCCTGTTCATCGACACCAACAATGCCGGCGGCAGCCAGAAGGAGCCGCAGCCAGGTCTCCTCGACGTGCTGCGCGGCGAATACGCCTTCGAAGCGCTCAGCCAATACGCGCCCGGCAGCAACGTCGCGCTTCTGGGCAAGGGTCGGCCGAAGGCTGCTTTTTCCGAGGCGCAGGGCGTCTATTTCACACAGCATATGCTGGCCCAGGCGAGCCGCAATTTCGAACTCGTCGTCGTCGATGGCGGCGCGCTGGCCGACAATCTCAACGCCTCACCGCTGGTCGCCATGGTCGACGAGATTGTGCTCGTCGCCACGCTGAACGCGACGCCGATGCGCGATGTCACGGCGGCCTGGCAAGCCATTTCGGTCATGGGGCGGTTGCCGACGGGCGCCTTGCTGGTCGACGAGGCGGCCTGACATGGCTGCCATCCGGGGCGCCGCCCGGTCCGCCACCCCGGCGGCCGGCTGGGCTGGCCAGGGTCAAGCCCCGACCGCGCCCCGCACCGGCAATTCCGTCGACTGGGTGACCGGCTACGGCCTTGTGGCGGTGGTGGCGCTGCTGTTCAGCATTTCGGGTGGCATGCTGTGGCTGGTGGGCTACAATTACGACGGCCTGACCGGCAATCCGGCGACCAAGATCCATCCTTCCACCTATCTGCTCGTGCTGATGTTTGCTTGGCGCGCCTGCACGTTCGGCAACCCGGTAGGCTATACGCTGGCCATCGCCGACAGGCGGCCTGCCAGCGCGCTGCTAGCCGTCATGTCGATCATGCTGCTGGTCGTCGTCATCGTCAGGCAGCGCCCCGGCATGGCCGGCATGATCGACACGTTCGTGGCGGCGGCGCTGCTGGCGATGATGCTGGCCGAGGCCGACGAAAAGACGTTCGCCCGCATGCAAACCGTGGTGCACGCGGTGATGACGGTCAACGCGCTGCTGGCGCTGTTCGAGTTCGCCACCAAGACGCTGGTCTTTCCCTACCGGCTCGACGGCGAGGTGTTCATGAACGACCTGCGCTCGACGGCGCTCCAGGGCCATCCTCTGTCCAACGCCACGATCACCTCGATCTATGTGCTGGCGCTGCTCTCCGGTTCGAAATCCCTGTCCATGCCGCTGCGGCTCGGGCTGATCGGCCTGCAATGCGCGGCGCTGGTGGTATTTGGCGGGCGCTCGGCGATGGTGACGACGATCGCGCTCGGCGGCATCTATCTGCTTTTCAGTGGCGTGGCTTATCTGCGGCGAGGACGCATCAGCCTGCCGGGTGCCGCCCTTGCCGTCATGCTCGCCTCGCTGCTGCCGGTCGTGGTGGTCATGCTGTTCTCCTACGGCTTCTTCGACGCGCTGCTGGAGCGCTTCGTGTCGGACAGCGGCAGCGCCAATGCCCGCGTCGAAATGTTCGAGTTGTTCAAGCATTTCGAACTGCGCGACTTGATTGTGGGGCCCGACATCGATCTCATCGAAAGCCTGCGCCGCATCAACGGCCTCGAACAGGGTATCGAGAACCCGATCATCCGCCTGCTCCTCTATCAGGGCGCCTTCTTCACCCTGCTGTTGTTTTTCGGCTTCGCGCTGTTCATGCACGAAGTGGCACGCCGCTGCCATCCCGGCATCTGGCTGCCGATGCTGGGCTGGCTGATCCTGCTCAACACCTCCGAAAGCCTGGCGTCCAAGACGACGCTGATGACCAAGTTCGTGGTGATCGCGCTGGCGCTTTACAGGCCGGTGCGGCCAGCGCGGACGGCGGGGCGTCCGGGCGCACAAGGGGTGCCGAGGTAGCGCTCTACGGCGACAAGGAACTCGGCCGCATTTGGAAGGCGGTTATTCCGGCATCCTCAACCCGAGTGCATCCACCATCGCCGGGTCGAGCGAGCGGGTTTTGTCGTCCATCATGCCCATGCCGTCGAACAGGTCCCAGAAGGCCCAGGGGAAGCCGGATGCCTCGGCGCTCTGCCTGACATCGGCGATGTAGCGGGCGCGGTCGGGATTGGGGGCGGCGACGTAGCGGGCGTCGGTGCGCAGCGCGCCGAATTCGCCCATGATGACGCGCGTCGGGGCGATGCCGTGGCTGTCGGCCCAATCGCGCGCCTGGCCGATATATTTGTCGACGAACCAGCGATCTGGCCTGGCGTCGAAATAGACCTTCAGCACGCGTTCGGTTTCGGCATAGGCGGCCTGCTTGTCCGCTTCCGAGGTTTCGGTGTCCCCCGCCATGCGGGCCCTGACCGAGGCCAGCGTCCGTTCGAGCGAACCGGCGGAGGCTGGCCATGGCACGTTGTTGAGCGCGCGGTAGACCGGCTCGCGCATCCAGGGTGCGCCCTGATGGCTGAACAGATAGGGTTCGTAGAAATGGAAGGTGAACAGGATCGGCTCGAAGGCCACCAGCGGTTCCGGATCGAGCGCGGCAAGCCCGCTCACCATCGAGCCGCAGCCGCCGGTGACGACCAACGGCAACGTCTGGGATGACGCCCTGGCCGCCGTCAGGAGGGCCGCCTGGACGTTCGACCAGACGTTAGAGGAGCAGGATTGCGGCGGTTCGTTGACCGGCTCCAGTGCTACCATGCCCGACGGGAACCGCTGCAGCCTGCCGGCAAGCGTGCCGACCACCGCGCGATAGGCTTCGAATTCGGGCGCGGCCGTGCTGGAGACCATGCGGTCGGGATTCCAGTAATGGGTGGCGCCGTTGGCCTGCACGTTGACGATGATGCCGAGATCCGCATCGATGACTGCCGCGACGGCATCGTCCAGCATCGCCAGCAATTTTGTGCGCGTGGCGGCATCGGCGGCCAGGAACGGGCCGGGATCGACCGGCAGGCGGACGAAGTCGAGCCCGGTCCGGCGCAGCCGGCGAAGGTCGTCCGGTGTCGGCACCGGCCGCTGCGACTGGAAGGGCGGCCAGTCATAGTCGGTGCGCGGCGCGGGAAACTCACGCGTCAGCGCGAACCAGGGCCAGGCGTTGACGCCGCGGCGAAAACGCCATTCGCCGGTGGCGGCCAGCGCGGGCGATGCGGACGAGAGTGCTGCCGTTGCGGGCACCAGCGCCGTCGACAGCGCGGTCCTCAGCAGCCGCCGTCGCGACCAGCCCGTCATACGGCGCCGGGCGAGGGACGGTCGACCGGTTGGGCTGCGGCGGCGCTCACGCCCAGAAGCCGGTAAGCTTCGGTTTCATAGGCAAGCAGGACATCGTCCCAGCGGAAAGCTTCGTTGGCGCGGGCTCTCGCGGCCGCGCCGCAGGTCCTGACCAACGCGTCATCCTCCATCGCCTGCCGCATCCGCTCGGCGCAACTCTGCCGGTCGGTGAAATAGATGGCGGCCGCGCCGGCGGTCCATCTGTTATAGGGGTTGTCGTGGGCGATCACCATGTTGCCGGCGGCCAGCGCCTCGACCAGCGACGGGTTGGTGCCGCCGACGGTGTGGCCATGCAGATAGGCGCGCGCGTGAAAACGCAGCGCCTTCACCGCCGCCTGGTCGTAGATGGCGCCGGGCAGCACCACCGAGGCGTTCGCCGCCTTGCGGACGGCGGCATGGTAAGGGATATCGGGGGAAAGCGTGCCCAGCACCACCAGCTTCATGTCGCGCTTCTGGCTGCAGAAGGCTTCGACCATGGGCAGAATGTTGTTGTCGGGCTCGATGCGCGCGATCGAGATCAGGTAGTTGCCAGGCTCAAGGCCGAGCGCGCGCACCGGCGCCTCCGGGGCCGATGTCACCGGGTCGGCGCCATAGGTGATGGTGGCGATGGCGCTGCGCGGCCGGCGCGTCGCCAGGTGATCCGCGATCACCGGATGGTCGGCGACCAGGCGGTGCGAGGCCCAGGCGCCGATCCATTCGTTTAGCCAGAACCATGTGCGCGCAGCCATACCCCATTTTGGCCGGCGCCACTCGATGCCGTCCATGTTGGTGATGATCTTGCGCCGCATCAGCCTCAGCCAGGTCAGGAAGACCGCGCCATTATAGCCGAGCACCAGGCAGATGCCGGGCCGCCGGGCGGCGTCGAGCACGCATTGCCAGTCGAATTCCAGCGTCGCGCGGGGACCTTTCGAGGCGACCTGGACATGGATGAGATCGATGCCGTTCCAGGTGTCGACACGCACCCTTTGGTCGACCCGCTCGACCTCCTCCTGGCAATAGACGCCGACCTTCCAGCCGCGCCCGGCAAGAAACAGCGCCAGCCTCTCGGCGAAGGTTTCAAAGCCACCATGGGCCGCTGGAATGCCGCGCGTCCCGAGGATCAGGATGGTGGGCATTTCAGGTTTCATGGCTGCTGGCGCTTTCAAGTCCGCTCGATTCCGCAATGCGCGGCCGTCCCTCTGGAAACCACAGCCCAGCGAATATCCGTGCCAGACTCAGTTCCAGCCATCATCGCACCGGGGTGTAAAATATTTCTTCCAGCGGCCGGAGTTGTTTCACTATCGGTCAACTATCCCAGCGTATGTGTATCGAAACAAGGCAATGCCGCGACCGGGCGACCTGCAGACGGAGAAATCAGGGCCGGCATGATCCTTGCTCATGGACTTCTGTGCGCCACACCGGCGGAGGACGTGCAGCATTTGGTATGGTGATCCGGGTTCTACATCCGCTCGTCACCATGCCGGCAACAAGTGAAGTCCAAAGGGGTGTTGGGCTTGAAGTCTCCAGTCGCCTGTTCTGTCAGGCGGCGGGATCGTCAAACTACCCCTGGCAGAAAGATGCATGGGAATATGCGGATTGCATGCGTCCATCAGGGCTATGAACTCTATGGTTCCGATCGCAGCTTCGCGGAGAGCGTCGCCGCGTTGCGCGCCGCGTTTCCTTCAGCCGATATCGAGGTCGTCCTGCCGCGCAGCGGACCGATCGTGCGGATCCTCGAACCGCATGCGACCCGGATCGTCTTCGAGCCGCTCTGGGTGCTGAGGCGCCAGGCGATTGCGCGCCTTGCCACCATCGAGATGGCGCGGCTGCCGGTCGCGGTGCTGAGGGCCTGGCGGCGGCTCCGGGATTGCGATCTCACCTATGTCAACACCTCGATCGTGGCCGACTATGCGCTGGCCGCGCGCCTGCTGCCGCACAAGGCCGTGCTGCACATCCACGAAATTCCCGAAGGCGCCATGCGCAGGATCCTTGTTGGCCTGATGCACTGGAGCCATGCCGATCTCATCTTCAACTCGCGCGCCACGCGCGCCGCGTTCGGCGAGCCCAGATCCGCGCGCTCCCATGTGGTCTATAACGGCGTTGCCGGCCCGGCCGCGGCCGAAGCGACGACCTATGACGGCAAGCGGCCGCTCAAGGTGCTGCTGCTTGGCCGCATCAACAGGATCAAGGGCCAGGAAGTGCTCTTGGAGGCGATCGCCTCGTTGCCGGCGGAACTCAAGTCGAGGATCGAGGTGCGGCTGGTCGGCGGCGCCTTCGAAAGTACCGAGCGCGAACGTGCGCTCGCCGAACTGGTCGGCAGCATGGGGCTCGGCGGACGCGTCAGCGTGCTGCCCTTCATCCCCGATCCCTCCGAGCATTATCGCTGGGCCGATATCGTCACCGTGCCCTCGCGGCGTCCCGAATCGCTCGGCCGCGTCGCCATCGAGGCGATGGCCTACGGCCGGCCGCCGCTGGTGTCGGCGATCGGCGGGCTGGTCGAGGTGGTGAGCGACGGTGAGACCGGCTGGCATGTTCCGCCCGGCGATGCCGCCGCCCTTGCAGCCAAACTCGAGGAGATCATCCTGCGGCCCGAGGCCTGGCGCTCCTTTGTCGCTGCCGGGCGGGCGCGCTACGAGGCGGTCTTCAGCGAACCGGTCGCGGCGGCGGCGATCGCGGCGATAGCCGCCGACAAGCTGAAGACAGCCATCGCCAGGCCGGGGCGGACGGCAACCACCCGCCAGGCGGAGACACGGCCGTGAAACTTCCTGGCCATCTGGTGCGGCGTCTCGTGCTGATGATCGGCGGCGAGGCGATGCAGAGCGGCTTCCACTTCGCCCTCAACATCGCGCTGCTGCACATGCTTTCGGCGCAAGGCTACGGCCTCTTTGCCATCGGCATGGTGATGGGCGGCGTCGGCCTGTCCTACATCAGGTCGCTCACCGCCGTTCCGGCCTCGATATGGATGGGCAAGAGCACCAACAGCGCCGGCGTCGATGCCTATGACGTCGCCTTCGGGACGGCGGCGCTGGTCGTTGCCGTGCTGATGGCCGTCGGCACGGCGATCGTGATGCATCTCTTGGGCGACCCCAGCGGAATTGCCGCGGGCTGTTTCGTTGGCGCATGGTCGCTGCGCAGCCACATGCGCACGGCCTTCTTCGCGCGCCGCCAGCAGGTGATCGTTTCCGTCAGCGATGCCGCCTTCACGATCGCCGGCACGGTCATGGCCGGCCTGGCGATCTGGCTGGCCAAGGACGCGCTGCAGACCGTGTTCTATGCGCTTGCGGCGGCCAATGTGTTTGGCATCTTCGTCCTGGTCAGGCTGGCGCGCCGCACGATGCGCATCAGCTTCCGCATGCCGACGCGGCGGCGCTATGCGAGGCTGTGGTCCCAGCTCTGCTGGTCGGCATTCAGCGCCACCACCACCAACATCCAGGGGCAATGCCTGGCGCTGCTGGTCGCGGGGATTGCCGGGCCGGCCGCCTATGCGCCGCTGGCGGCGGTGCTGGTGCTGTTCGCGCCGCTGCGCATCAGCAGTCTTGCCTTCGTGAACATGACGCAGCCCGAACTCGCCAAGCTGATGCGCAACAACGAAACGCGCCGTGTCTGGGCGCAGGCAAAGCTGTGGGCCGTTGTCATGGGCCTTGGCGCGGTTGTCTATGGATGCGCCATCCTGTTCGTCCTGCCGATGATAAAGTCCCAGGCTCTCCAGGACGCGTCGGTGGGATTCATCGGGTTTTTCGTGATCGCGAATTTCGTTCCGATCATGCTCTACATCATGCCCCGCATCGTGCTCGAGATAATGGGTGACTTCCGCATCGTCGCCTTCATCACCCTGGGCGGCGCCATCGTCGGGCTGGCGTTGATCGCCATCCTGCTGTCGATCGCCTCCCCGCCATGGGCGCTGCTGGGTTCGGCGGTGTCCGAGATCTTCGTGCTCGTGGCATCATGGTATTTCGTGCATCACCGCATGTGGAACATCGAACACCCGGACCAGCAGCGCGACAGCCGCCTGGGCTCCTGGCGACGGGCGGTTTCGTTCGCCGCGGTCAAGCGATAGGAGAAGGATGTGACAGGCCACGCAGTGCAAATTGCCGCGATGACCGACTTGCCTGGCGGGCAGGTCTCGCATCCCACCTCCGTCGCGGCGAACGACGCCTATACGGCAAAACTGCACACCAGCCTCGAGGCGGTCAGGCCACTCTGGCTGCGCCTCCAGGAAAGCGGTGTGTGCACCGGCCACCAGAATTACGCCTGGGCGGAAGGGATCGCCACGCGGCTGCTGCCGGAAGGCGCCGAACTCCTCATCGTCGAGGTGGGCGACGCCACGACTGGCGAACCCAGGATGCTGGTGCCGCTGATGCGGCGCAGGGCCTTCCAGCATTGGGTGGTCGAATGGTTGAGCTGTGGCGTCTGCGACTATTCGGCACCGCTGCTGGCCGATGCCAGCCCGTGGACGCGACAATCCGCGCAGGCTGCGTGGGCGGCGGTGCGCTCGGCGCTGCCGCCGGCGGACCGCGTCCACATCGTGGGGATTCCCCGACAGATTCAGGGCGTCGCCAATCCGCTGGCCTTGCTGTCGGCCACACGCGATTCCATCCAGACCACTTTCGGCCTCGCCATCGACGGCGATCCCGAAACAGTGCTCAAGCGTCTCTGCAGGCCATCCTTCGTCAAGGAATTCGGCAAGGACTGGCGCCGCCTCGAACGGCTTGGCAGCGTGGAACTGGTCGAGGCCGGGGCGCCGGCCGAGGTTGACCGTATCTTCGGCGAACTGGTGCGGATGCGGCTCGATCGCTTTCGCGAGCTTGGTCGCTTCGATCTGCTGACCCAGGAGAACATCGTCGAATTTTACCGGAACGCGGCTGTTCAGGGCCTGTTGGACGGTTCGGTGCGGCTTTTCGGGCTGCTCGTCGGCGAGGCTCTGATCGCGGTTCAATATCTGCTCGTGCATCAAGGGACTGTTCATGCTCTGCTGATAGCAATGGACCAGGGCGTCGTGCCCAATGTCTCGCCGGGGCTTGCAATCATGGGCAGGTTGATCGGCTGGGCGCGCGAACGAGGCTTTGGATATTTCGACCTGTCGGTCGGCAACCAGAGCTACAAGGAACATATGGGCGCCAAGGGTTCGGTATTGGTCGAACTCTGCCATGGGTTCACGATGCGGGGCAGTGTGGCGACCACCGCCATCGAGTTCCGCAGGCGGGTCGAGGCTTTCGTACGCTCCAGCCCAAGGCTGCTCAACGCGGTCCAGGGAACAATGCGGGGTTTTCGGCGCTTGCGTGGATAATGCCCATGCGCCCCAGAACGAATGGGAGAGGCATGTGGCAAGCCAGGCAGTGCGGTTGGTCGCGACGGCGGATGCACCGGTTCAACCGATTTCGCCGGTTAGAGCAGGCATGGGCGCCACCGCGCACTATACGGCGCGGCTGCACACCAGCTTCGACACCGTAAGGCAGCTCTGGCAGCGTCTTGAGGAGACCGGTTTGTGCACCGGCCACCAGGACCTTGCCTGGGTGGAAGGGATCGCCGGGCGGCTGATGCCCAAAAGCGCCGAGCTGCTCGTCGTCGAGGTCAATGATGCCGCCACGGGCGCGCATGTCATGCTGCTGCCGCTGATGCGGCGCCGGGCGCTCGGCCACTCCGTGATCGAATGGCTGAGCTGCGGCGTGTGCGATTATTCGGCGCCGCTGCTGGCCGATGCCAGGCCTTGGACCAGGCAAAACGCCGACGCCGCCTGGGCCGCGGTCCGCGCCGTGCTGCCGCCGGCCGACCGCATCCATATTGCGGGGATTCCGCGGGAAATCCACGGCGTGGCCAATCCGCTGGCGCTGCTTTCGGCGGCGCGCGACTCCATTCAGATCGCCTCGGGTCTGGTCATGGATGGCGAGCCGGAGACGCTGGTCAAGCGTATCTGCAAATCCTCCTTCACCAAGAATTTCAACAAGCACTGCCGCCGCTTCGAACAACTCGGAGGCCTCGCACTGGTCGAAGCCGAGACGCCTGAGATGATCGAGGAGCAGTTCGGCAGGCTGCTCGACCTCAGGCTCAACCGCTTTCGCGAACTCGGGCGCTTCGACCTTTTGACGCAGGCGCCGATCGTGGAGTTCTACCGCAACGCCGCGCTGCAGGGGCTTTCCGACGGCTCGGTGCGGCTGTTCGGGCTGCGCGTCGGCCAGGCCTATCTCGCTGTCATGTACGTGCTGGTCATGAAGGGCACCTTGCACGCCCTGCTGCTCGGGATCGACCAGGACGCGGTGGCCAACGTCGCGCCGGGCCTGACGATGATCGGCAAGCTGATGGTGTGGGCACGGGCGCAAGGGCTCGGCTATTTCGACCTCTCGGTCGGCGGACAGGGATACAAGCAGCATATCGGCGTCTCGAACTCGGTGCTGGCCGAACTGTGCGAGGCGATGACGCTGAAGGGCAGGGGCTCGACCGCCTATATCAGGCTGCGCTGCAAGGCCGAGCTGTTCGTGCGCTCCAAGCCGCGGCTTTACAAGGCCGTGCAGGGCGTGATGCGCCGTTTCCGGCGGTTGAAGACCTGAAGGACGCCGCCCGCGAAATTGACAGGCGCGCGTGTCTCCGCCATCCTTGGGGCCAGTCGCCAGGCGGCCAAGAGCGGCCGAGTTCCGTGTCAGGCGACCGAGGGCGAAGCGCATGTCCACTGCCGTGAACGGCCAGAACTCCAAGCGCGCCGCGGTGCGCAAGGCACTTGACCGCCACAAGGTCTACGTCACCGCGCAGCGTTTCTCAGGCGGCACCTACAGTGCGCGCGTGCTGGTCGACGGCGAGGCCTACTGGGTGGATGAGTTCCGGCTGAGCCAGTTGCAGCAGGGTTTGTCGCCAGCCGAGCTGGAGCTGACGCCGGCGACGGACGACTGAGACCACGTGATAAATCGCGAGCGGTGCCAAGATAGCGCCCCACGGCGCGAAGGAACGAGGCGGTTGTTGGTTTCCGCCAGGCTCGGCTTTTGACATGCCGCCCGCCAAGCTCGGATCCTATCGCGCCAAGCGCGAGTTCTCGAAGACGCCGGAGCCGGCCGGCGGGCTGATGACCGGGGGCGGCAACCGCTTCGTCATCCATAAGCATCACGCTACGGCGGACCACTACGATCTGCGCCTGCAGGTTGGCGATGTCTTGAAAAGCTGGGCGGTGCCGCGCGGGCCATCGCTCAACCCAGCCGACAAAAGGCTGGCGGTGGAGACCGAGGACCATCCGCTCGAATACATCGATTTCGAGGGCGTCATTCCCGAAGGCGAATATGGCGGCGGGCCGATGATCGTCTGGGACACCGGCAGCTGGGCGCCGATGGACGATGTCGACAAAAGCCTGCGCACCGGCGCCTTCAAGTTCCGGCTGGCCGGCGAAAAGCTCAATGGCGGCTGGATGTTGACCCGGCTGAAGCCAAAGCCCGGCGAAGACGAGAACAAGAAGAACTGGCTGCTGTTCAAGGAGCGCGACCTCGCCGCCGACACGGGGCTGAATATCCTCGAAGCGCGGCCGGAAAGCGTGAAATCCGGCTTGCGCATCGAGGAGCTGGCAGCGCCACCTAAGCCGGCCGCGAAGTCCGCGCCAAAGCCCGGTTCGCTGAAGCCGGGCGACCTGCCGGGCGCGGCCAAGGCGCCGGCGCTGAGCCGCATCGAGCCGCAACTGGCGAGCCAGGTGCCGAAGCCGCCGGGCGGCGAAGGCCTTGCCGAGAATACGAACGAGCTCTGGCTGCACGAGATCAAATTCGACGGCTACCGCACCATGGCGCATATCTCCGACGGGCAGGTGCGGCTGATCACGCGCGGTGGCATCGACTGGACGAGACGCTATGGCGACTTGCCACATGCGTTCGCCAAGCTGCCGTGCCGCGAGACGATCATCGACGGTGAGATCGTCGTGCTCGATGCCAAGGGCATTTCCCGCTTTGCGCTGTTGCAGGACGCGCTGGCAGCGGGCGCCGGCAGCAAGCTGCATTTCTACGCCTTCGACCTGCTGCATCTCGACGGCTGGGACCTGATGAAGGTGCCGCTCATCCGGCGCAAGGCGCTGTTGGCCGAACTGCTTGGCGGGCTTGGCGCCAACTCCGCGATCCAGTTCTCCGACCATGTCGAAGGTTCTGGGCAAGCGCTTTACGACCAGGTGACGGAACTCGGCCTGGAGGGCGTGGTCTCCAAGCGCGCCACCGCGATCTATCAGAGCGGCCGCACCAAGAGCTGGACCAAGACCAAGGCACTCGAAAAGGACGATTTCGTCATCGCCGGCTACACCATTTCGGACGCGGCCGAGGGGCTGGCCGCGCTCGGCATGGCCGAGTGGGTGGACGGCGAACTGCACTATCGCGGCAAGGTCGGCACCGGCTTCGATGCCGGGACCGCGGCCGACCTGCTGGCCCGGCTTGGGCCGCTCACATCCGGCGCCACGCCGCCGGAAGGCGTGCCGCGCGAAATCATGCGCGAGATGCACTGGGTCAAGCCGCTGTTTTCGGCGCGCATCCATTTTGCCAACCGGACCGCGGACAATTCGTTGCGCCACGGAGTGTTCCGGGGCCTCAGGGATGTCGGCCTGTCGACGCCGGTCTCCTCGACGCGCAAGCGCCTGATCGCCGAAGCCGATCTCGCCACCATCTGGGTGACAAACCCGACGCGGCGGCTGTTCGGCAAGACCGGCCCGACCAAGCTCGACATCGCCGTCTATTACGCGCTGGTCGGCGACTTCATGCTGCCGCACATCCTTGGCCGCCCGGTGTCGCTGGTGCGCTGCCCGACCGGCCTGCCCAAGGACTGCTTCTTCCAGCGTCATGCGTTCACCGGCATGCCGCCTTCGGTGGTGACATTCCAGGCGACCAATTCCGAGGGCGAGACCAAGTCCTATCTCTCGGTCGAGGGCGCGAAAGGATACCTGGCGCTGGCGCAGTTCGGCGTCGTCGAGTTCCACACCTGGGGCACGCATCGCTCGAGCCTCGACAAGCCCGACCAGATCGTCCTCGACCTCGACCCGGGCGAGGGGATTTCCTGGCGCGAGGTGGTGGAGGCCGCCGTGCACATCAAGGGCGAGCTGGAGGGGCTTGGCCTGGTGCCGTTCGCAAAAACCTCCGGCGGCAGCGGTATCCACATCACCGTGCCGGTGACGCAAAAGCAGAACTGGAAGAAGCTGCATCAGGCAACCAGCGCCATATCAACGCATCTAGCGGCCACCGCGCCCGACACCTTCACCACCACAATGGGCAAGGAAAACCGCAAGCGGCGCATCTTCATCGACTATCACCGCAACGCGCGCGGCCACACCTCGGCCGCGCCCTATTCGCTGCGCGCCCGAACCAACCTGCCGGCCTCGACACCGGTGAGCTGGGCCGATCTGGAGGCGATCGATGCACCGCAGGATTTAAATTATGCGTCGCTGCCGGGGTTGCTGGAGACGTCGGGCGATCCGTGGGCTGAGATCGACGACTTCGCCAGGGATCTGCCGGTGGTCTCGGGAAAGGTAAACGGGCTTTGAGGCGCCCTTCGACGACCAGGGCTCCTGAACTTCGTCATCCTAGGGTCTGCGCGCTTCGCTCCTTGCTACGCCCTAGGATGACGAAGCGTGGAGCGTTCGCTGTGGTCGCCGGCGTGTCGGCTCAAACGCCATCGACGCTTTCGACAATTTGAATTATCTTGTCGCCGGTCCTCTCGCAGCCCCGGCGGGAAGATTTCGTCAGGGATTTGTCGGTATTGTGCGGGGTCGGTGTAGGATTTGCGCAGCCTTGTTCGTCCTTCGGACGAAAGCGCTGCGAAGTAACAGTCAGTGCATGGCCGCGTAGGAGTTCATCATGGCGCCCAGGGCAAGTTGGAAGGGTTACCTCAAACTCAGTCTCGTCAGCTGTCCGGTGCGGCTATATCCCGCCACCAGCGCCAGCGAGCGCATCTCGTTCAACCAGCTGCACAAGAAGACCCACAACCGCATCAACATGAAGCCGGTCGACCCTGAACTGGGGCTCGTTGAGCGGGCGGATCTGGTCAAGGGCTACGAGTACGAGGACAAGCAGTACATCATCATCGACGATGCCGACCTCGACGCGGTGCGCATCGAATCCAACCACACGATGAACATCGAGGCTTTCGTCGATGAGGACGAGGTCGACGTCATCTACCAGGACGCGCCCTATTACATGGCGCCGGACGGGGCGATGGCGGAAGAGACTTTCGCCGTGCTGCGCGAAGCGATGCGCAAATCCGGCAAGCTCGCCATCGCCAGGCTGGTGCTGTCCAGCCGCGAGCGCGTGGTGACGATCGGCGCGCGCGAGAACGGGATGTTCGTGTGCACGTTGAGGAACCCGAACGAAGTGCGTGGGACGGCTGAATATTTCGGCAACATTCCAGCCGGCAAGCCTGACCCGGAAATGCTGCAGCTTGCCGAAGCGCTGATCAAGCAGAAGGAAACCACCTTCGATCCGAAGAATTACGAGGACCGCTACGAGGTCGCGCTGATGACGATGATCCGCGAGAAGCTGAAGGGCCACAAGCCGATCATCGCGGCGGCACCGGAGCGCGGCAACGTCATCAACCTGATGGATGCGCTGAAGGCCAGCCTGTCTCAGTCGAAGCCGCCGGCCAAGTCGAAGAGCAAGGCCGACGAGGCCGACAAGCCCGCCGCGAAGAAGGCGGCCGCGGGTGGTGCGCCTGAAAATCCGCTCAAGGCCAACCTGCTCAAGGCGGTCGGCAAGAGCAAGAAATGACGGCACCGGCCGTTCCGGGCGCTGTCTTCGGCACGATCGGCGCACTGGCGGCGTTTCCGCTCAGGCTCGCCGCACGCGAGGTGGAGCGCCAGCACGGCCAGCTCAGGCGCGGCGTCACCCGCCGCACCACGCATGTCGTGTTCGGACGCGCATTGTTGGTCAAGGCGGGGTTGGTCAAGGCGGGACTCACCAAAAATAGCGATAGCGAGATCGAACGTCGCCTCGACGCCGAGCGCGCGGCCGGGCGCATTCTCATGAGCGAGAACGGTTTCCTGCGGCTGCTCGGGCTGATGAAGGCGCCCGAGGCCTCTTCGCTGTCGCGCCAATCGCTGATCGACCAGTCAAGGCTGTCCGGCGCCGATCTCGACAGGCTCAGCCTGTTCGACGCCTTCGAGCATGATGGCGAGCCCTATTCCTTCCGCGACCTGATCCTGGCGCGCAAATATGCGGGGCTGATCGCCGGGGGCGCGACATGGGGCGCGATCGCGCGCTCCGTCCACCGCTCCGGCCCGGTGGCTTCGCTGACCGCCAAGTCGCTCAATGTCGGCTCGCAGCACGGCCGCCCCGACGCCATCTACCTCGAAGGCGGCCAGAGCGAGCTCGACGGGCAGCTGCTGTTCGATCTCGGCGCCGCCGCACAAGGCGACGACACGCTGGAAGATTTGTTCGCCGAGGCGGAAGCCGCCGAGGAGAGCGGCGACCATGACGGGGCCGCCGCACTCTACCAGCGCTGCCTCGCCATCGATCCCACCGACGCCATCGCCGCCTTCAACCGCGCCAACTGTTTGCGCGGGTCCGGGCGCGTGGCGGAAGCCGCGCATGATTATGCCAGGGCGATCAAGCTCGATCCGGCCTTCGTCGAAGCCTGGTTCAACCTGGCCGGGCTGATGAGCGAGCAAGGGCGCGACGCTTCGGCGCGAAGGCATTTGCAGAAGGCGATCGCGCTCGACAAGACTTATGCCGACCCGGTGTTCAATCTGGCGCGGCTGGAGTTTGACGCCGGCAATCTGCTTGAGGCGCGGCGGCTGTGGATGCGGTACCTCGAGCTCGACGCGGTTTCGGAATGGGCAGGGGTGGCTGCCAGGTGTGTGCAGTTCGTGGACATGCATCTGGCGAAGTCGGCGGGATGACGATGGTGGGCGAAGGCCGCGATGACAGCCGATCTCTCGCTTCGTGGGGGGAGATCGGCAGCTTCGCCGTCGCGCGGGGTGTCACATCATGACCAGCTTCCTCTTCGACGGTCACGAGACCGCTCCCGTCACCATCCTGATTGCCCATGGCGCCGGCGCTTCAATGGACTCTCCCTCCATGACCGCCACCGCCAAGGCGCTCGCCGCCGCGGGCTTCCAGGTCGCGCGCTTCGAGTTCCACTATATGGCCGCGCGCCGCTACGGCCAGCGCAAGCCGCCACCGCGTGCCGAGACGGTGAACCCGGAATACATCAAGGCGATCGCCGACCTCAGGGCGAAGGGCGTGACGGGCAAGCTCATCATCGGCGGCAAGTCGATGGGCGGGCGGGTCGCGTCGATGATCGCCGACGAGATGTTTTCCAAGGGCGAAATATTAGGACTGGTCTGCCTCGGCTATCCTTTCCATCCGCCTGGCAAGCCCGAGCAATTGCGGACAAAACATCTCGCCGGGCTGAAGACGCCGACGCTGATCTTCCAAGGCACGCGCGACGAGTTCGGCACGAAGGACGAGGTTGCGACCTACAACCTTTCCAATGCAATCGAAGTTATCTGGCTGGAGGACGGCGACCATGATTTGAAGCCGCGCAAGAGTATTTCGGGTTTCTCTACCGCGGATCATCTGGCGACGCTGGCGGAGACGGTGAAGGCTTGGATGGGCAGGATCGCGCCCTGATCCAATGAAGATCGCCAGCTTCAACATCAACAACATCAACAGCAGGCTGGACAACCTGCTGTCGTGGCTCGGCTCCGCAAAACCCGATGTGGTCTGCCTGCAGGAACTGAAGGCGCGCGACACACAATTTCCGCGTACCGCGCTTGCCGATACCGGCTATGGCGCGGTGTGGAAAGGCGAGCCGACCTGGAACGGCGTCGCGATACTCGCGCGCGGTGCCGAGCCGGTGCTGACCCGCGATGTGTTGCCCGGCGACGATGCCGACCGGCAGAGCCGCTACATCGAGGCTGCGGTCAACGGCATCGTCATCGCCTGCCTTTATGCGCCCAACGGCAACCCGCGGCCGGGGCCGAAATTCACCTACAAGCTCGCCTGGCACGCAAGGCTGGAAGCGCATGCCGAACAGCTCATCGACACCGGCCTGCCGGTAGTGCTGGCCGGCGACTACAACATCGTGCCCGAACCGCGCGACATCTACGCCACACGCTCCTATGACGACAACGCGCTGGTGCAGCCGGAAAGCCGCGCTGCCTTCGCCGCGCTGCTCGAACAAGGCTGGACCGATGCGTTGCGCAAGAAATACCCGAAGGAGACGCTCTACACCTTCTGGGATTACCGACGGAACCGCTGGCCACGCAACGCGGGCCTGCGGCTCGACCACATCCTGTTGTCGACGACGCTGGTGCGCAAGCTCAAGGCGGCAGGCATCGATCGTGACGTGCGCGGGCAAGATGGCGCCAGCGACCACGCGCCGGTCTGGGTGGAATTGGGGTGAAAGGCATCGCGCGACGGTCGTCGCGTAAACCACGCAACGGCAACGCTGTCACAGCCTCAAGAAAGACAGAGCATCCCTGCCTGCCGATCGGACAGTGCCCCCAACATTATTGGCGGATATGTTCCCGGGTACTGAGATCAGCCTGGCAGTATCGGCGCCGAGGGCCCGGCCGTGACCGACTTCAGATTGCCCTTCTTGACCAGGATGGTCGTTCATAAATCTTCTTCATAGTGCAAGCTCTCCACTATATCCCGTCACGATAGTGACACATCACGGTCATCTGTCAAAGTTGTGAGGGAGATAGTCGAGGTTAGCCCACCGCAGCATTGCGGACTCTGGGCTCCAGGAGGCCGGGTGCCCTGGCGCAAATCCGAATACTGCGATCGGTATACACCAGGGCAGGAAACAAGAGCGGCGCTTTGCGGCATCCACCGGCGCTGATAATCTTGTCCAAATCGGCGGGCGGAGGGCGCGATGAACAGGTTGGCTGACAAGGTGCTGGCGCTTGTCCTGGCCGTGGTCGCGGCTGCCTGTCTGGCCCAGGTCTATCCGCTGATCGACATCCTGGCCGGGCGTGGCCTTGCCGGGCTCGACGTTGCCACGCTGCGGCCGGCGGCATATTCGGCGGCGGCACTTGCCTGTTTCATCGGTGCGTTGCTGTTCCTGGCGGGTCAATTGCCCGGCCGGCCCGTGCACGCGGCCGGGGTGCCGCTGTTCGGCAGGGACGCCGAATTGGAGCCGGCGGGCCGCCCACGCCTGCGCCGGACTTTCCTGGTGCTGCCAGTGGTTGTCTTGCTGGCGCTGCTTGGCGACGGGTTCGGCTCGTGGCGGCCGCATGAGGGTGGCGAGCATGTCGCCAGCGCGCCGCCCATGGAATCCGCGCCAAAGCCGGAACCGCCGGAGCCGTCGCCGGTTGCTCCGACACCGCCTTTGCCGCAGGCCCCGCCGCCCGAGCAGACGGCCACGCCGCCAGCCGCTGCAAACCCGCCGGCTTTGCCGGTGCAACCAGCTCCGCCGGTGGCCGCGCCTGCTGTTCCGCCGGCGTCTGCGGCCGCGACGCCGCCGGAGGTCGCGGTCATTCCGCCGCCGACGGTGGCGCCGTTGCCGCCGTCGCCGCCGGCGGCACCAACGCAGCCCGACGGCCATCGCGATGCGGTCGTCTGGCTGCGTTGGTGCCGGATGGGCGTTCGATCATGAGCGCCAGCACTGACCACATGATCAAGCTCTGGGACATGGGCGGCAAGCACCTGATGCGCAATCTCGGCGTGCACAAGGACATGGCGCGCACCGCGCTCTACATGCCCGACGGCATCAGCGCGCTGACGGCCGGCGACGACGGCGAGATCGTGCAGCGAAAACTCGCCGACGGCGCGGTGCTGCACGTCTTCCAATCCGGCCAGAACGGTGGCGTCAACAAGCTGGCGATCAGCCCGGACGGCAGGCGCGCCGTCAGCGGGCACGACACCGGCAACG
This sequence comes from Mesorhizobium sp. B2-4-13, assembly GCF_006658535.1. NCBI lineage: Bacteria > Pseudomonadati > Pseudomonadota > Alphaproteobacteria > Hyphomicrobiales > Phyllobacteriaceae > Mesorhizobium > Mesorhizobium sp. B2-4-13. Next base: position 92,012 of record NZ_VFVB01000008.1, read on the forward strand.
TCATCATCTGGGACCTCGTCAACGGGTCCGTGCTGCATGTGCTGACCGGCCACGACTGGTCGATCAGCGCGGTCGCCGTCTCGCCCGATGGCAAGCAGGCCCTCTCGGGCAGCATCGACGGGACGCTGAAGCTCTGGGACATCGACAGCGGCAAGCAGTTGCGCAGCTGGCACGGCCATGAGCAAGGCACCTATGGCGCCGTGTTCACCGCCGACGGGCATCATCTGATCACCGGCAGCGGCGACCTGACGATCAAGGTCTGGGATGTCGACAGCGGCCGCGAGGTGAAGCGCTTCGAGGGCCACGAGGGCACGGTTTACGCACTGGTGCTATCGGCCGACGGCAAACGCCTGCTGTCCGGATCACTCGACGGCACCGCAAGGCTGTGGGACATGGCAAGCGGCAACCAGATCGCCATGTTCGACAGCCAGACCGGACCGATCTACGCCGTCGCCTTCGCCGCCGATGGCACGGTGCTGACCGGCGGCTCCGACCGCACCATCAGGGATTGGCCAGCGGCCGGTGGTGACGGCGTCGTGCTGTTTGCAGGGGCGCCGGGGTGAATGCCTGGAGACGCTGGGCCGGGGCATGGACGCTGGTCAAGTAATCGGGGCGCTTGCCATGGTCGACGCGGACGGGGGGCGCATTGTTGGGGTGTGCTCGGCGCCCGCGCCAACCAGGGCGGCTCGTACCGCCGCAACAACACCATCGCACATCGCCCACACGTCGGAAACTTCCGCGAAAGCGGAATAGGCAGGGGCTGCAAGACCCGGCATTCTAGCCGGGCATGATCGGCCAACCCCAGGCGGCTGGCGAGGCGGTAACGCAGTATGGCAAAGTGCTGGTCCCTGGATTGACCGGGGACGTTGCGTTGCTATCTGACTCGATGGGCTGCGGCCTGCGGATCGAACTGATCGGTTTTCCTTGTTGGACCAAGGTCTTGTTTCGTGCGCCCGAAAGTCCGAGAGGCCCCGTTCGGTTCCGGCAATGTCCATTGGACGTTCCGCTATTTTATCCAATCGAGATATGATCACCCGGCCTCGCCGCTAGGTTCAAGAACGGTAGCCTGCTCGGACAGGCATGGGCTGGTGACCGCCCGGCAGGGGAAGACAAGCGCAAAAGGTTCCGGCGAGAGCCGCTGCCAGCCAGCCTGCCCGCGTGAAAGCGGGTAGCTCTTGAGGTCGTTTGTTTCGGAGCGAAAAACTTGACCGCTCCATGCAGGCAAGGGATCGAACTGCCTGGGCTTGCCGTTACCCCAGCCACCACCACAATGCCGCGATCACCGCCGCGATGGCGGCCATCGTCAGCCCCAGCATGATGTAGGAGCCTTTGATGATGTCGCGGATGATCTTCTTGATCGTTTCGCGGTCGTTCAGGTTGGGGAAAGTTTCGTTTGGCTGGGCGACGTCGAGGAAATGGCAGAGCGGCCCCCAGCCTTCGCTGACGTTGAACACCAGCAGCTTTTCCGGCGGCACGGCTGCTTTCACTTCGTCGACATAGCTGGCGTAGCGGGCAACCGCCTTGTCGCGGTCACCCATGACGCCGGCCAACGTGCGGCCCCAGATGAGCTTGCGCGACATGTCGCCGAACTTGCGGCCGAACGGTGTGAGCCATTCCAGGACCTTGAACTGCCACAGGTTCTCGGTGAAGTAGATCGTGTCGATGGTGCTTTCATACCAGGCCTCGGCGCCGCGTGGGTGTAATGTCAGCAGCACCTTGGCGTCGGGGTAGGCAGCCATCAATTCCTTCCAGACGCAGCAGCCTGGATTGTCGACGGTGGCCGTATAGCTTGCGAACACGCGGTTCCAGTCGTGCTGGGTGCCGGGCGGGCTGTTGGCCACCGCGCGCCAGAAATCAAGATGGCCCTTATTGGCCTTGTTCATGATCACTTCCTGCATATGATAGCAGGGCAGGCCGAGCCTGTTAAGCGCTGCAAAGGTCGACCATGTGCCGGTGCGGCCGAAACCGGCGCCGATAAGCTTGAGCGTCATTTCCAATCCCCACCGGACTTCTTTTCCCTGATATCGCGGTCCGCGAGCATCAAACTGCTCCTGCCGGGGCCGCCCCGCAACAAACTTCTACATGGATGCCTAGGCGGACGCCATACTTGCGTAGTTGCTAAAATAATGAAAGCCTGTGCGCGGGTGTGGAGATGGGCAGGGAGTCGCCGGACCGGAATCGGTTCGGCGATCTTGATGGTCGATGTATTTTGGGTCTTTTCTCGTCGGGATGTCGGCGACCACGATCGTTGTCGCAGTGTGGACCTATATTGCTACCGGTTCGTTCTGGGTGGCGCTTGGCTGGACAGTGGTGGTCCTGGTCGTCCTGCAGGTCGGCTATTTCGTGCTCGTCGTGGGGCTGATTTACAGGCGCGCGCAAAACGTCGCGATGAGCCCGGATGCAGTCAACCCGGTGCCGCCGCTCCATCGGGACGGCGTCCGATTCTGACGAAGAGCTCCCGCTCCGGTATCGAGCGTTGCGCACCTTCCGCCAAATCGCGGCGGCCGGTGGAACGAAGCTGTGATGCGTGCGTTTTTCCTGCCTCGATCGGTGAGGCGCCACCTCCACCGGTCCGTTGAAGGCCCGTTCTGCTCCCGGCAGGGCGGGCCTTTTTGGAGCCGGTAGGGCATTTGGAACGACATTCTTCGGTATACGTTAGTTGTTGCTAAGGAGCGGGTAATCCGAGAAAGAGGCGACATTGCTTGCGCTGCAAAGCGGGATGTTTTTGCTATTCCCGCAAATTAGAAGAAGTTTCTTCAGAAAAGAAAAGCATGCCGGTGCTTATCTTCACATGTGTGCATAATAAAATGTGGCATGTTTCTGGTTGTGCGCCACATTTATTTCACAAACAAGGATGGAACCTCCCAGTTGCGTGAGAGTTTTCCCTGAGGCGGAGCGAAATACCCAATCATGGAGGTTGTTATGAAACATTATCTTACGAGCGCCGCGGCTGCCATCGTCCTGCTGGGCGGTGTCGGAGCGGCCCTGGCGGACACGATCGTGGTCCAGCCGGAACAGGAGACCGTGGTTCGCGAATACATCAAGAAGGAGCCGCTGGCGTCGGTGAACCTGCTGGGCGTCGAGCTCAAGCTCGGCTCGTCCGTGCCGGACAAGGTCGAACTGCGCGAAGTCCCCAATGTCAAGTATCGCGTTGCGGTGATCAACGATCAGACCGTGCTGGTCGACCCGGACACCCGTCAGATCGTGGGAGTTCTTCACTGATCCGTCTCATGCATCAAGCAAAAAGCCCATCACCGATTTAATCCGGTGATGGGCTTTTGTTTGTCGCCCGCCAGTTCTCCAGAATTTACTCGGCGGCCAGCTTGTCCTGCGTCCTGGTGTCGAAGTCGCTGGCGTCATGGCGTTCGTGCAGTTGCATGGACGGTTCGCCAAAGGCGCGGTTGACCATGCGGCCACGCTGGACAGCGGGCCGTTCGTCGATCGCCTTTGCCCAGCGCTGAACGTGCTTGTAATCGTGGACCGACAGGAATTCGGCGGAATCATTGTACATCCGGCCGAGCGCCAGCCCGCCATACCAGGGCCAGACCGCCATGTCGGCGACCGAATAATCCTTGCCACCGAGATACTCGACCTCGGCCAGCCGGCGGTCGAGTACGTCCATCTGCCGCTTCACCTCCATCGAGAAGCGGTCGATGGCGTATTCGAACTTCTCCGGCGCATAGGCGTAGAAATGGCCAAAACCGCCGCCGAGATACGGCGCAGAACCCATCTGCCAAAACAGCCAGGACAGCACTTCCGCCCGGTCCGGCTGTTCGGTGGGCAGGAATTCACCGAATTTTTCGGCGAGATAGACCAGGATCGAGCCGGATTCGAAGACGCGCAACGGGGTCTTGCCGCTGCGATCCATCAGGGCGGGGATCTTGGAATTGGGATTGACCTCGACAAAGCCGCTGCCGAACTGGTCGCCATCGTTGATCCGGATCAGCCAGGCGTCGTATTCGGCGCCCTTGTGGCCAAGCGCCAGAAGCTCCTCCAGCATCACCGTCACCTTGACGCCGTTCGGCGTCGCCAGCGAATAAAGCTGCAGCGGGTGCTTGCCGACGGGCAGGTCCTTGTCATGCGTCGGACCGGCGATCGGCCGGTTGATGCTGGCAAAGGTGCCGCCATTGGCCTTGTTCCAGGTCCATACTTTCGGCGGGGTGTATTCAGTCATTGCACGGCCTCTTGTCGTGGGAAGGATGGATAGGCGTTTATAGGTAGGGCCGTGGAGGGGGAAGTTCAACTTGTGTTGAACTATGTTAATCTTGGGCCGCCGCATTGCCCTGCCGGGCGTTCGAAACTCGAAAGGCCAAGTGATTGGCTTCGTGGTCCATGCCCACCGTTCTCACCCCTTGCGCCTTCTCCCGCGTGGCATACCTATACAACAAGCCGCCAGGCATTCGCACCGCAGGACAAAATCATGACCATCAATCCCAATCCGCGCTCCGTGGTTGCCGTGCGGGCGACCGTTCCGGAGGATGCCTTCACGGCCGGGGCCCTCGGCACGCTCAGGGAAGGCAGCGGCGTCGTCATCCGCGATGACGGGCTGGTGCTGACCATCGGCTATCTCATCACCGAGGCGGAAGAGGTCTGGCTGACCTCGCATGACGGCCGTGTCATCCCCGCGCACGCGCTGGCCTACGACCAGGAATCAGGCTTTGGCCTCGTCCAGGCGCTGGCTCCGACGGGCCTGCCGGCCGTGGCGCTGGGCGATGCCGGCAAGGCCAGGATCGGCGACGCGGTGGTGCTTGCCGACGGCATCGGCCGGGCAGTCGAGGCCAAGATCGTCACCAAGCAGGAATTCGCCGGCTATTGGGAGTATCTGCTCGACGAGGCGATCTTCATCGCGCCGGCGCATCCGTCCTGGGGCGGCGCGCCCTTGTTCAGCGCCGAGGGCGCACTGCTCGGCATCGGTTCGCTGCGCCTGCAGATGAGCCGCGCCGGCGAGGTGGCCGATATCAACATGGTGGTGCCGATCGACCTGTTGCCGCCGATCCTCGACGACCTGCTGACGCGTGGCCAGGTGGCCAAGCCGCCGCGCCCGTGGCTCGGGGCGCTGTCGGCCGAAAGCGACGGTAAGGTGGTGGTGATGAGCGTGACCGAGGGCGGCCCGGCCGCCAAGGCCGGCCTGCGCGAAGGCGACGTCATCTCCGAGGTTCGCGACGGCGCGGTCGACGGGCTCGCCGATTTCTATCGCAAGCTGTGGGAAAGCGGTTCGGCCGGTGCCGAGATCCCGATGCGGGTGGTGCGCGACGGCCGCGAAACGTGGCTGCGTGTGAAATCCGCCGACCGCGGCAGTTTCCTGAAAAAGCCGCAGCTGCAGTAGGCCGGGCGATTTCGGCCAGCCGATGCATCCAAGACTGCTCAAGACCTTCCTCGCGGTGGCGCGCTGCCGTACCGTTACGCGCGCCGCCGAGACGGTTCATCTCGCCCAGTCGAGTGTGAGCGACCAGGTCCAGTCGCTGGAGGCCGAGCTTGGCGCTGTCTTGTTCACGCGCTCGAAGTCGGGCCTGGAACTGACGCCGGCGGGACTGGTGTTGAAGCCTGTCGCCGAGGAATTGCTGCGGCTCGATGCCGAAGCGCGGGCGGCGGTGCTCGCTGTGGCGGGACAGACCAGCGGAGCGCTGACCATCGGCGCGCTGGAGACGATCGCCTCGGCCCGGCTGGCGCCCTGGCTGCCGGGGTTCCAGGCCAGTTATCCTGACATCGCCGTGCGCATGAAAGTGACTGATAGCGGCGCGCTGCTGCGCCTGCTGGAGGAGGGCGACATCGATGTCGCCTTCTGTTTCGAGCGCCGCGATATGTCCAACGGCGGCGCCGATCAGCGCTTCGCCAGGCGCACGATTTTGGCCGAACCGCTGGCGCTGGTCACCGCGCCGGGGCAGAAGCCGGTTCCGTGCGACCTGGCCGCCCTTGCCGCGCTGCGCTTCGTGGCAACGGAGCCTGGATGCATCTACCGGCACATGTTCGACACCGCCTTTGCCGAGGCGGGCACTGGTACGCCTGAACTTGCCGCCGAAGTCGGCAGCATCGGTGCCATTGCCCGGCTGGTGGCGGCCGGCGCGGGGCTGGGCCTCATTCCACGTCTGGCGGTCAGCGACGCGCTCAAGCGTCGTGAGCTGATCGAACTGCCTTGGCCTGGCCCGGAACAGGCGGCGCCGCTGACGATGATCTGGCGGCGCCGGCGCGTCCAGCCGCCGGCATTGCGCCGACTGCTCGCCGCCGCGCGCGACATGCAGGCGCCGGCATCCTCGAAAGCCAGTTCAGACGCTGAATCCTCAAGCCGCTCCAAGGTCCTGCTTTAAAAGCATTTCGCAGAGCCGTCCGTTTTAGACGAGACGATGTCCGCCCTCGACGTGGAGCGTCGTGCCGGTGGCAAAGCCATTGCCGATGAGGAAGGCGATCGCGTCGGCGATGTCCTCGGGCTGGCCGATCCTGCCGACCGGCAGCCGCTCGGCCATCACCGCAAGCGTGTCTGCCTTCCTGTCGCCCGCCACTTGCGCCCAAATTTCGGTATCGACCCAGCCGGGTGACACCGCGTTGACGCGGAGCGGCGCGAGTTCTATGGCCAACGCCCGCACCAGCCCTTCGAGCGCGGCATTGACGGCGGCGACGACCGAGCCGCGCGCGGCCGGCCGGTAGGCGGCGATGCCGGAGACGAAGGTCATCGATCCAGCCACTGCCAACCGTGGCGCACCATGCTTGGCAAGCAGCAGCGGGCCGAAGAGCTTGCTGTCGACCACGCGTTGCGCCGCCTCGAGACCGAGCTCCGGCAGCAGCCGGTAGGCGCCTTCGATGTCGGCGGCGGTGCTGACGATATGGTCGAGGCCGCCGATCCCGGCGAACAACGCCCCGACCTGGTCTTCCCGCGTAATGTCGACAGTGGCCATCCCCAGCCCTGCGGGATTGCCCAGCGCCTCACGCGCCTGCCGCAGCCTGTTCTCGCCGCGCCCGGCGATGATGACTTCGGCCCCGGCTGCCAGGCAGCGCCTTGCAAGCGCGAGGCCCATGCCGGATCCGCCGCCGACGATCAGGATTCTCTGGTTCGAAATGCTCATTCCGCTCTGCCTTCGTTGGTTGGACAAGGGCAGGGAATTGGCAGCTCGATGCGGTGAGGGGAAACGGAAGAAACCGATGGTGCTATCGGAGATGCCGATTGGTCCGACGCCGTGCGGATTGGAACCCGATTGCCTCGATGGCCGGAGCTTGGTCAACGGGCCAGCGGGCTATCCCAGACTGCGAACAAGAGCGCCTTAAGTTCGGCGAAGCGCTTCGGCCCAAGTTCGGTGCGCCAGTCCTCCTCGATGTCGCTCAATATGTCGACCATTTTCCAGAAAGCGGCGTGGCCGCGCTCGGTGGACCGCACCACGCGCGCGCTGCCTTCGCCGTCGGAGCGGACGAGATAGCCGTAGCCTTCCAGACTGGTGAGCAGCTGGTTGATGGCCTGCTTGCTCATGCCGGCACGCTCGGCGATCGTGCCGGGCCGCGCGCCGTCCGGGCCGGGAAACTGCAGCACGGCCATATGCGGCAGACGCAGTTCGTCGAAGCCGGCGGCATTGAGCTCCCTGATCAGCCGGCGCTGGATCGCCTGGGCTGGCACGCGCAGCAGGGCGCCGATCAAAAGGTCCTCGGTCTTGGTCTGCAGAACTTCGGTGGAGGTGGCCATTGACGATCCGGTAAATTGAATTTACTGATAGCTAGTAAATGTAATTTACCGGAGGGGTTTGCGCAATGTCATCCATGAATCCTGGGGTCAACCCAGCCGATGAAACCATCGGCACCAAGGGGCTGTCGGTCCGTTTCCTGGTGTCGGGCGAAAATTCGAACGGCAGCGTCGCCGCTTTCGAACTGATGGTGCCAAGCGCGCAGCGCTTGCCCGCGCCGGCGCACAGCCACGACCATTACGAGGAAACGATCTACGGCATTGACGGGGTTTTGACCTGGACCGTGAACGGCAAGCCGATCGAGGTTGGGCCGGGGGAGGCGCTGTGCATTCCACGCGGCGCCGTCCACCGCTTCGACAATAACGGCACCCGGGATGCCAAGACGCTGTGCGTCATCACGCCGGCGGCAATTGGTCCGGACTATTTCCGCGAGGCATTCGGTCTGCTTAACGCCGCTGCCGGCGGGCCGCCCGACAAAGCTGCGATGATGGAGATCATGCGCCGTCACGGCCTGACGCCGGCAATGCCGCCACCGGCCTGATGCCGGCCGAAGCCCAGCGAGCCATTATTCCTGGCAAGCAGCGAAGGCGTCGCCCGAGTTCCAGTCCCGGAATGCGATGGTCTTGCCTTCCGCCGACACGGTCTTGTGCTTCGTGCTGCCGTCCGGCTGCTGCTTCGAGCTGGTGCCCTTGCCGGTCAGCACATTGTAGTCACAGGCGCTGGCGGCATTCTCCTGCAGGTAATCATCGGAATCGTAGGCGAATCCAGCAACGATGAAGGCGCCGTTGCGGTAGGCGACGGTCAGCGTCTGGTTGGTGCGCTCGCTGCCGATCTCCGGCGCCGGCAGATGGAATTTGATCGACCCGTTGGGCAGCATTGTCAGCTCCGGCCCGGCGTCGGAGTTTTCGTAGCCCGGCCGGTCGTAGCCGTTCCACTCGCCACCGATCTGTTCGCGCACGATCTCGACAGGCTTGAGGTAATTGTGCTCCTTGTCCCCGAGGAAGAAATGGATGTCCATCGGGTCGGTCGGGCCGGTCTCGACCACCATGGCAAGGTCGGGAGCGCCGTCGCCGTTGAAGTCGCCGGTCAGCGCGGTGATGATCTTGCGGGTTTCGATCGGTTCGGCCAGCGCCACGCCCGGCAGCAACAAGGCAAGGCCGAAGAGCAGAGATTTCATTGCGGCATATCCCCCCGCGTGGCATTTGTGGTCCTATAGCACGGTGGGGAAGCGTCGTGCTCCTCCATCTGGTCGGGCGCGCTTCAGCCGCAACGCGGCAATCCATGGTGTGTTTCCAACTTCATGACAGCGTCTCCACTGCTGACGGGAATTGGGTGTGATGCCATGATGGCGGGCCGCAGGATGACGGAGGCAAGATGACAGGGGCCCTAGCGACAACAATTCTGAACCGGCAGGCCCGCTGATGGCTCCGGTCAAGGTCGATCCCGAAAAGGTCAGGGAATTTCCCGACGCGGCCAGTTTCCATACCTGGCTCGGCCAGCACCACGCCACGGAAACCGAAGTGTGGATCAAGGTTCACAAGGTAGGCTCGGGACTGAAGTCGATCACACCGAAGGAAGCCATCGACGTCGCGCTGTGCTTCGGCTGGATCGACGCCGTGCGCAAGGGGCTGGACGAGAACAGTTTCCTGCAGCGCTACACGCCGCGCGGCAAAAAAAGCATCTGGAGCAAGATCAACATCGACAATGTCGCGCGGCTCATCGAGGAGGGCCGCATGACCGAGCACGGGCTGAAACAGGTCGAGGCGGCCAAGGCCGACGGGCGCTGGGCACGTGCCTATGGCAGCGGCAAGGAGATGAAAATCCCCGATGATTTGCAAGCGGCGATCGATGCCGAGCCGGCGGCCAAGGCGATGTTGGAAAAGCTCAGCGCGCAGAACCGCTTCTCGCTCGCCTTCCGCACCCACAACATGAAGACCGAAGCCGGGCGCAAGAAGAAGATCGAAGCCTTCGTGGCGATGCTGAAGCGCGGCGAGACAATCTATCCGCAGGGAAAGAAATAGGAGCCTTCAGACGCGGTAGTGTGGGTCAAGGGTCCGGGAATTGTCCGCACGGGCGCCGACGACGCCATCAAGACATCGCCGCGGACGGCCTGGATAAGAAAGTCGAGCACCGTTGTCACACGCAGCGGGATATTCCGGCGGGACGGGTAGACGACATTGATCGGCAGGCGCGTCGGCGGAAAATCCGGCATCAGCTTGACCAGCCTGCCCGCTTCGATGTCCGATCCGGCGAGGATGTGGGAAAGCACCGCAAGCCCGGCTCCCGCCAGGGTAGCGCGATGGACGGCCATCGAATTGTTGGCGACGAGGCGGGGCTCAATCCGCAGAACCACTTCCTCCGCTCCACTGGAGAACGACCACGACCGGCCGTCCCCGCCACGGCTGTAGCAAATGCAGGAGTGATCCTTGATGTCTTGCGGCGTTCGCGGTGTGTCGCGTCCCTCGAGATAGGCTGGCGAGGCCACGAGAAAGGCTGTTGTCCAGCCGATCCGGCGGCAGATCAGGCTGCTGTCACAGACCGGCCCGAGGCGTACCTCGAGATCGATCGCATTCGCGACCACGTCCGACGGTTCATCCCGAAGGAGCAGTTCGACCTGAAGTGCCGGATGGCGCTCCAACAGCCCTGCCAGACGGTCGCTGAGGAAGAAGCCGAGGGGCGTCGGCAGGCTGAGCCTAACCTTTCCGGATATGGCTGCCGCTTCGGCGCCGCTGGCTTCGCCGAGCGCTTCGACCGCTTCGATGACGCGCAGCGCCGTCGGCAGCATCCGTTCACCCTCCGCCGTCAAGGCGAGCGCGCTCGTCGTGCGATGCAGGAGGCGCGTCTTGAGATGCGATTCCAGCGCGGAGACCTGCCGGGATACAGCCGGCTGCGTCAGATTGAGGTCGATGGCGGCCGCTGAGAAGGATTTTGTCTGCGCCACCCGCAGGAACGTTCGCAACGCCGATACGACGTCCATTCTCGCCCTCATACTTTTCGACATAAGCCTTATGTTCGCATCGTAGGCGGGTGGCGCTTTACTGTCTAGTCATTATGGATATTAATTGTCCTTAAGGACACATGATATCCAAAAAAGGAAAAGCCATGACGCAGCGCCTGAACGCCGCCCAGCAATCGCCTGAACTCTTCAAGAAGCTCCTCGATTTCAGCATGGCCGAGACACATGGCGCGATCGAAGAGAAGCTCCGCGATCTGGTCCACGTCAGGGCATCCCAGATCAATGGCTGCGCCTTCTGCCTCGACATGCACGTCAAGGAAGCAAAGATCCACGGCGAGAGCGAGCTGCGGCTGTACCATCTCGCCGTCTGGCGCGAATCGATCCTATTCATTCCCCGAGAACGTGCCGCCCTTGCCTGGACCGAAGCCGTCACCAAACTCCCCGAAGGCGGTATCCCGGACGAGCTCTATGAACGCGTGCGCGGGCAGCTTTCGGAGAAGGAAATCTCCGACCTCACCTTCTCGATCATGGCCATCAACGCCTGGAACCGTGTCAGCGTCGCCTTCAAGACCGTGCCCGGCTCCGCGGACAAGCTCTATGGCCTCGACAAGGCCGGCCTGAACTGACCTCTCCCTCAACGAAACCAGCAACGACGCGGCGCGGCCGCGAACGGAGACTATCATGAAAATCGTCATCATCGGGGGCACCGGGCTTATCGGCTCCAAGACGGTCGAACGGCTGCGCAAGCAGGGCTGCGAGGTGGTTGCCGCCGCCCCGAATACCGGCGTCAACACCATCACGGGCGAAGGCCTGGAGGTGGCGCTGGGTGGCGCCGAGGTCGTCATCGACCTCGCCAATTCACCTTCGTTCGAGGACCAGCCCGCCATGGATTTCTTCACCACTTCAGGCCGCAACCTGCTCGCCGCGGGCAAAATTGCCGGGGTCAGGCACCACATCGCGCTCTCGGTTGTCGGGACCGAACGCCTGCAGGACTGCGGCTATTTTCGCGCCAAGCTCGTCCAGGAAGAGCTGATCAAGGCCTCCGGCATCCCCTACACCATCGTTCATTCGACGCAGTTCATGGAATTCCTGGCCAGCATCGCCAAGTCAGGCACGGTCGGCGAGGCCGTGCACCTGTCGCCGGCCTATGTGCAGCCTATCGCATCGGACGACGTCGCCGATGTGATGGCCGGGATCGCGCTCGACGCGCCGATCAACGGCATGATCGAGATTTCCGGTCCGGAGCGTGCGCGCATGAGCGAACTCGTCGCCCGCTACCTCAAGGCTGTCGGCGATCCCCGCGAGGTCGTGGCTGATCCGGAGGCGCTCTACTTCGGCGCGAGGCTGAACGACACTTCGCTCGTCTCCGACAACAATCCGCGCCTTGGCCGCATCACGTTCGAGCAATGGTTCGCCACGGCGGCGCGGAAATGAACGCCAGGATGCGCCGTAGCTCAACACACAAAGGAGTTTTCGAATGATCAAGTCAATCGCCATCGCGCTCGCCCTGACGGCGGCACTGGCCGGCCCGGTTGGAGCCAAGGAGGCCCATCGCGCCGGCGAGAAGGCCGCCAAGGTCACCCTCGTCTATGAGCATGAACTGCCGAATGCCCCCGGCAAGAGCATCAAGGGCATCCTCGTCGAATATGGCCCGGGCGGCTATTCGGATGCGCATACGCATCCAAGCTCCGCCTTCATCTATGCCACCGTTCTGGAAGGCTCCATCCGCAGCCAGGTCAACGACGACCCGGTCAAGGTCTACAAGGCCGGCGAGAGCTTTTCGGAGATGCCGGGTGATCGCCACAGTGTTAGCGAAAACGGCAGCGAGACGAAGCCCGCGAAGCTGCTGGCGGTGTTCGTGGTCGATAGCGCTCAGAAGGAATTGACCTATCCGGCCAAGAAATAGGGGCGCAAGGCCGGTCGCCCTTCCTCGCGTCCGGCCCTGCCGCCAGCCAAAATACTGTCGGTGAGCCCATGTTCGGCGATCACCATTTCCTGGCCCTGGTCTCGATCAACCTTCTCGGGCTTGCCGGCATCGTGTCTGATATTTCCAGGGCCGTGGGCACGCCTGAGGCCGGGAGAAGCGCGCCTGCTCCAGGACCTGGTGGTCGCCGCCATCTATCTCGGCGTGGCGCTGTCGATAACGGGCGGCCCAGAACGATGCGGGCATGGCTAGCCGCCTGCATGCCGGCGACGGGAGACCGGCCGCCCGCGACGGTCATGCGGCCACGTTCATCCGGCGCGCTCTAGCACCCATTCGAAGCTGTTTTTCCAAAGCTCCGCGGGGATGTCGAGCGCCAACGCTTCGGTGAGGTCGGAAAGCCTGACGGCGCGCAATTTTGCGCGCCAGGCCTCATCGGCCTCCCACATGATGCGCGCCACCGGGCAAGGATTGCTTTCGCAATAGCCCTGGGGACGACACGGATTGTTCTCGCGGATATTGTTGCAGACAAACGTCCGCGCCTTGCCCTCAACCGCCTCCACGATGTCGAGGAAGGTCAGCTCTGCCGGCGTCCGCGCCAACCGGTATCCACCCGACGGCCCCAGCGTCGTGTGCACCAGTCCCGCCTGCGACAGGCTTTGCAGTGCCTTGGAGAGATATTCCTTGGGAAGACCGTGGAACTCGGCAAGCGCTTTTGTGGAGAGATACCGCCCCTCGGGCAGACCGGCGAGAATGGCGCAGCAGTGCAGTGCCCATTCGACTTGGCTTTTCAGGATCATCCACGGGTTCCCGGGCCGGTGCCGACCGACCTATTAAGGATAAAAAGTATCCCTATTCCACCGCGGTGTAAACAGAGACGGATTCTGGCGGGAGCCAGATCCGTCAGCGCATGCGCTCAGGCTCCGGAATGCGGATCGATACCGTAGGGATGGACGGGGTAGCCGGGTCCGATGGCATCGCGCACGCGCTCCATCCATGCGGCGAACGCTGAATAGTCAGGCAGCGAAAAGCCGCAATCCCCGGCGCGATGGCTGTAGGCATAGACGGCGATGTCGGCGACGGTGAAGTCGCTGCCGGCGAGGAACGGCGTCTCGCCAAGGCTGCGGTCCAGGGCGGCGAGCGTACGGGCTCCGGCTTCGCGTTTTCCGGCAACCATGGCCTGGTTGCGCTCGAGCCGTCCCGTCAAGGTCCAGAAGCGCAGCGAGCCGATGACGGGCTCGATATTGTACTGTTCGAAGAACAGCCATTGCATGACCTTGGCACGCCGATAGCGGTCCGACGGCAGGAAGGACGTGCCTTCGGCGAGGTAGGTGAGGATCGCATTGGATTCGGCAATAGCGCTGCCGTCTTGGAGTTGAAGTACGGGAACAGCGCCTGCCGGGTTGAGCGCCAGGAAGGCGTCGGTATGGCTCTCGCCCTCGAAAATCGAGACGGGATGACTGTCATAGGGAGTCTCAAGCAATCCGAGCAGGACCCGGACCTTCCAGCCGTTCTGCGATGGCAGATAATCGTGGAGCGTGAGCATGACCGGTCCTCATGATGGATCAACGATCGCATGGCGCAGCGCCGGCCGACACCCGATTCCTGCGCAAACCAATCCATGCAATCGATCGCACAATGACTGCGATCTCCGCCGCCTAATAAATCAATTCCCTCCGTGCCATCTTCGCTTCGATGATCGGCAGCCACAAAGGCATGACAGATGAACACCCATTCCGACAAAGTCGCCCTCGTCACAGGTGCCAATCGCGGCATCGGTCAGGAAACCGGCCGGCAATTGGCCAAGCTCGGCTTCACCGTACTGCTCGGCGTGCGCGATATCGCCAAGGGCGAGGCGGCGGCCAAGGCGCTCGATGGCCATGTCGAGGTCATCGCGCTCGATGTCGCCGCGCCTGACGCGGCTCAGACGGCAGCCGAAGAGGTGCAGCGGCGGTTCGGCCGGCTCGACGTGCTGATCAACAATGCCGCCATCCATTACGACACCGGCTCGCGCGCCTCGCGGCCCGACTGGACCGTCATCCGCGAGGCGTTCGAGACCAACGTCTTCGGCGCCTGGCGGGCGGGCGCCGCCTTCGCGCCGCTGCTCGGGGCGGGCGGCCATGGCCGACTGGTCAATGTGTCGTCCGAAGGCGGTTCGCTGGCCTCAATGGGGGCGGGGGCGCCGGCCTATTCGACCTCGAAGGCGACGCTCAACGCGCTGACGCGCGTGCTGGCGGCGGAGCTGCGCGGCTCCGGCGTGCTGGTCAATGCCGTCTGCCCTGGCTGGGTCGCCACCGACATGGGCGGACCGGGCGGACGCCCGGTCGCGCAAGGGGCGGCCGGCATCGTGTGGGCCGCGACCTTGCCGGACGACGGCCCGACCGGCGGCTTTTTTCGCGATGGCAGGAGATTGCCGTGGTGACGGCGGGACTGCCGTGGTGACGGCGGGACTGCCGTGGTGACGCCGTGCAGAATTCGTCGACCGCGTTCTACCCGGATTCCACCCAGATCCGTCATCAGAACTTTGCCGCCATCCAGCAAGGGCAAGACATGCTGCGCGAGGGCGGACCGCTCGCGGCATTGCCCGCAGGAAAAGCCGCCCTTTTCGTGACGGTCTTCAAGGGTGATGGCTGCTCGTCACTGGTTGAGGTCGACCGGTGTCACGCCGAGGAGCTTCAGGGCGTTGGCGTAGGTCCGGATGCCTTGCGCCTGCTTGCTCTCGGCACAGAACCGGTTCGCCTTGTCCTGCAGTGCCGTTGCCTGCGCGATCTGGCTCGCACTGGCACCCGGCCTGGCCCTGGTCTGGATGGCGCCGTCGAGTTGAAGACCGAGCCGGCTGCAATATTCGCTTCGGGTGACCGCCGCCTCCGCACCCGACTGTGCGACCGCGAGCATGGCCAGCGAAATGCCTGCGAGGGCACTCATCCATCTGGTCGAATGTCGTTGCATTGCAGGCAGCATCCCTTTGCATTGGTGGCGACCGCTGTCCGGTTGCCGCGAGCATGTTATGCCCGACGATGTTTTCCTCAGTTTTTCCCGGATGTTGAATCTTGTTTCTGGAGTGTTTCTGGCGGTCGGGATCACACCTCGTCGGCGTCGAACAACAGCATCGTCAGATCGTCGTTGCCCGGAGCCAGTATCCGCCGGTCGGCGGCGCAGGCGACGCCGACTTCGGAGGCGAAGGCGGCGCGGATGTCTTCGAGGCTGTCGAAATACAATGTTCCGACCAGATAAGGCATCTCGCCCGCCGAGAGCTTGACGATGGGCCGCCTGCTGACATCATAGCGCCGCAGCCCGGGAAGCTTCTTGGCAAGCGGTATGTGAACGTCGAAATAGTGGCGGTCGAAGGCGGCCGGATCGGCCGGGGTTTTGTAGATCACGAGCATCTTTGCCATTGCCATGGTCCTGTCCTGTTGGCGTTTCTGGTCTGGCCGTGCAGGCCACCGCGCCAAAGTCGTTCGACAAGGGCGGATTTCGACCGCCCGCCGATTTTCATGGGCGCCGACAAGCAGGAGCAGCCATGCAAACCGCCGATTTCCCCCGGCTGAGGAGATCGGCGCCTCGTGCTCCGCCAGGCATCTGCGGCGCTTCTGCCTCTTCCCCTGGCATCTTCATTCGCGTAAGGGCGCGGGCAAATCCTCCAATCTCCTTTGAGCCTCCCCGGATCACCATGATCAGACTTGAAAACATCGGCAAACAGAACGGCCGTCAGCTTGTCTTCATCGAGGCGTCGGCCACGCTGCAGAAGGGCGAGAAGATCGGCCTCGTCGGGCCGAACGGCGCCGGCAAGACGACCTTGTTTCGCATGATCACCGGCCAGGAGCAGCCTGACGAGGGCCAGGTGCAGGTCGATCGTGGCGTCACCATCGGCTATTTCAGCCAGGATGTCGGCGACATGGCCGGCCACAGCGCGGTCGCGGAAGTGATGAACGGTGCTGGGCCGGTGAGCGACGTGGCGGCCGAAATGGCGGAACTCGAGGCTGCGATGGCCGACCCCGACCAGGCCGACCGGATGGATGAGATCATCGAAAAGTATGGCGAGGCGCAGCATCGCTTCGAGGAACTCGACGGTTATGCGCTGGACGGGCGTGCCCGCGAGGTGCTGGACGGTCTGGGCTTCAGCCAGGAGATGATGGACGGCGACGTCGGCAAACTCTCGGGCGGCTGGAAGATGCGCGTGGCGCTGGCCCGCATCCTGCTGATGCGGCCCGACGCCATGCTGCTCGACGAACCGTCGAACCATCTCGACCTGGAAAGCCTGATCTGGCTGGAGCAGTTCCTGAAAGGCTATGACGGCGCGCTGCTGATGACCTCGCACGACCGCGAGTTCATGAACCGCATCGTCAACAAGATCGTCGAGATCGATGCGGGATCGCTCACCACCTATTCCGGCAATTACGAATTCTACCAGCAGCAGCGGGCGATCGCCGACAAGCAGCAGCAGGCTCAGTTCGAACGTCAGCAGGCGATGCTGGCCAAGGAGATCGCCTTCATCGAGCGCTTCAAGGCGCGTGCCTCGCATGCCGCGCAGGTGCAGAGCCGGGTGAAGAAGCTAGACAAAATCGACCGGGTCGAGCCGCCAAAGCGCCGCCAGGTGGTGAATTTCGAGTTCCAGCCGGCGCCGCGCTGTGGCGAGGACGTCGTCACCTTGAAGAACGTGCACAAGGCCTATGGCAGCCGCACCATCTATGAAGGGCTCGACTTCCAGGTCCGCCGCCGCGAGCGCTGGTGCATCATGGGCGTCAATGGCGCGGGGAAATCGACGCTGCTGAAGCTGGTGGCCGGTGCTTCCGATCCCGATACCGGTACGGTGGCGCGGGGACCGAGTGTGAAAATGGGCTATTTCGCCCAGCACGCCATGGAGTTGCTCGAAGGCGAGCGCACCGTGTTCCAGACGCTGGAGGATAATTTTCCACAGGCCGGCCAGGCGCCGCTTCGGGCACTTGCCGGCTGTTTCGGCTTTTCCGGCGACGAGATCGAGAAGAAATGCCGGGTGCTGTCGGGCGGCGAGAAGGCAAGGCTGGTGATGGCGCTGATGCTGTTCGACCCGCCCAACCTCCTGGTGCTGGACGAACCGACCAACCATCTGGACATCACCACCAAGCAGATGCTGATCGAGGCGCTGTCGCAGTATGAAGGCACGATGCTGTTCGTCTCGCACGACCGGCATTTCCTGGCCGCGCTGTCGAACCGCGTGCTCGAACTGACGCCGGAAGGCATCCACACCTATGGTGGCGGCTATACGGAATATGTCGAGCGCACTGGACAGGAAGCGCCGGGGTTGAGGAGCTGATTTCCAGTTTCAAAATGTGCGCCGGAGCGCGTCGCACGGTCATGGCGACGCGCTTCACGCCACGAGGCTTATCTCATCGAGATGGCGAGCCCGCTCAGATCGGCGTTGACCTGCAGGCCAACCTGTCGGCCCGTGAGTTCAAGCTGGGCGCCCTTGTCGTTGGTCATCACGATCACCTGGGCGCCTTTGCCGAGCGTGCCGCCGCCGCCGGCGGCGCCGTACACGCCAGTCACGTCCCGGACGCGCTTGATGTGGCGCACGGTGCCCTGGAAATAAGTCTTGGAGACGCCGAAGGCGAGGCCGCCCGAGACGCCGCCGATCGAGATCGGGTATTTGCGGCCATGGAAAGTCAGCGTGCCCTCGCCACCGGAACCTCCGACAAAGAAGGCCGCCTTGTAGACGGAGAAGCGGATTTTACCGCTGTCGGCATGCGCGGCGCTGGCCAGGCTGACGCCCGCAGCGGCGATCGCGGCAATGGCGATTGAACGAAATCCGGACGAAATAGTCATGATGGGAACTCCTGAAGATGTCCGCCTTGCCCGCCGGCAAGAATGTCAGTGTCGTATCAAGTTACAACTGAACAGTCTCGCCCATCATTGGTTCCCAGCTGCGGTCCAAATCTGGTGACGGGCGGGCCCCAGGAAACGAGGCCGGGCTCTCTGGTCGCAACGCTTCCCTTGTGAGATGAAGGCGTCCATGTACTCTCCACCGTGGTTGGCAAAGGGCTTCTGGATGAAAATTGCGGTGGGGCTTGCAATGTCCGCATTGGCCGCGACGATGGCCGGATGCGCGACCTCTCCAGTCGATTACGGAGCCTCTCTTTCGCAGCAGGACCAGAAATGGGCGTCGCCGCAATGCCAGCAAGCTCGAGCGGCGGCTTCGGACTACGCGGTCCGCGAAAAAACGCATCCGGGTTGGGAATTCGTTGCACTTGGCCCGTATGGATTGGGGATCATAGCGGCCACCAAGGAGCACGAGCAGAAGCAGCGAAAGCTGCTCGCCCGCGACGTCCATCTGCAATGTTCGAGCCTTCCCCTGCCCAAGGAATTGCAGGGCGATCTCGGCGCTTCCGGCCCCGGCAAGGCGCAATATCCGTAGACGGGAATGGGGCGCGAGCGCGATCCTCGCCGGAAAATCGTTTTCCTGGGGTTGCTCTACCGCAGCAATCCTTCCGCCTCGAACGTGTCCCAGCCTTCGAGCTTTGGCGCATCGTCTTTTCCCGAATTCCTGGTCTTGCGGGGGTTGCCCGTCCGCTTGCCTGCTCGCGTCAGCGCGGCCTTGCCAGCTCCGCGCCTCCTGTTTTCGGATGTTTCCCGCGCGTCCTCCTCCCGCCAGGCGGTCGCCAGGTCACGATCAAGAACGTCCTCGATGTGGCGTGGATCGAAGACATGGAAGGTCACGGCCTTGGATCGCCCGCGCATCTTCACGGTGCGCGTGCCGATGCTTTTCAGGCGACCATCCCTGAGCCACTTGTGCCGCTCGCGCGACGAGATGGTGAGAATGTCCTCCGCTTCTCGCGGAAGCACGGCCAGCGCTTCGATCCCCTCCAGCATCCTGGAGATGGTTGCCGAGGCGGCCCGGAACGCATCCGCGTCGGCTTGCAGCATGCGCAAGACGATGCGGCCGGTCTCGGCCTTGGCAAATTTCCTCACTGTCCAGGGCAGCCTGGCTCGTACTTCGCGTTCGATCCCTTTCAGGCGCAAGGAGGAGCCAAGCGTCGTCGACGGCGGCAGCGGCCATTCGGCAACCATTGACGCGGTGCTCGCGCCTTGCTCGGCCCTCCGGTCAGGGGTGGTCGCAATCGCCGCTGCGATGCCACCTAGGACCTTCCGCAGGGAACCGCGCCGCTTGGCTGCAGGTTTCATATTTTATCTTCGCTCGTCAGGTGCCTGCCGTGCAACGATCGTTCGCACAACAGACAACCGAAATCAGGCTCGATCAGTTCCCCTAGCATGGGACCCGGCGGGTGTTCGGCTTCATCGGCGGGGCAGTTGGATTCGCCGCCCGATGGACACGCTTCATTCGGGTTCGCCAAATTACCGCGCCGCGGCCTTGGCAATTCCCTCGAGGTCCGGATCAGCGTCGGTGGCCCTGGGGCCGCCACCGCAGCCAATAAGCCAGCGCGCGCGAAGTGTCTCGCCGCCGGCGCGGACGGTCGTGCTCATCCGACTGCTCGAAGTCCTCGACTCCGAGGCCGCGCCTGATTTCGGCGCTGATCGCGCGGCGAGAAGGGTTGCGCTCGCCTTCATGTCGGACGCGACGGGCCCTTGAGCAGCGTCCGATGTTCGTCGCGGGGATCTCGTGCACGAAGCCGAAGACCAGAACTTTCCCGGCGAAAGGAATTCGCTGGCGAAAGGAGTTGGGCTTACCAAACCAACTCTGCCTTTTCCGACACGGGCTATATAAGGGGTGGCGAGTGATGCGCAACAGGGTGCAATCAGAGGGCACGAGGACGGCTCCGAACAACAATGGCCAGGCGTTTTGCGTTTCTCCTCGTTCGCGACTTCACGCTGTCGCCGCTGTCGCTGTTCATCGACACGCTGCGGCTGGCGGGCGATGAGGGCGACCGCAGCCGCAGGATAGAGTTCGACTGGGAGATCGTCGGCGAACGCGGCCTGCCGATCCGGGCCAGTTGCGGCGTCGAATTGCTGCCGACCGGGGGGATCGGCAACCCCGAGGATTTCGATAACGTGGTCGTGGTCGGCGGCCTGCTCGACACAAACCGCAGCCTGAGTTCCGAGAAGGAGGCGTTTCTTTTGCGTGCCGCCGGCAAGGGCGTGCCGCTGACGGCGCTCTGCACGGGAAGCTTCGTGCTGGCGCGCTACGGGTTGCTCGACGGCTACAGCGCCGCCGTCAGCTGGTTCCACATCAAGGATTTCCGCAGCCGGTTCCCGGAGGTCAACGCCCATGCCGACAGCCTTTTTACCGTCGACCGGGACCGCGCGACATGCGCGGGCGGCACGGGTGCCGCCGACCTCGCGGGCCATTTCGTGTCCCAGTTCATCGGCCAGAAGGCGGCCGAGAAGGCCGCCAAGATCCTGGTGCTCGACCGGATCAGGGGCAGCCGCGACGTGCAGCCCGTCGGCGACCTGTTTCCGGCGGCGTCGAGCCGGGCGGTGAAGCGGGCCTTGCTGTTGATGGAGAGCAACCTGCAGGAGACGCTGTCGGTGGCCGAGATCGCAAGCCGCCTGAACTGCTCGCGGCGCCAGCTCGAACGGCTCTTCGGGTTGGAACTGGGCATCGGCCCGATGGCGGCATATCTGACGCTCAGGGTGCATCATGCGAAGTCGCTGCTGGAAGGCAGCGACTTGCAGATCGGCGACATCGCCTACCGCTGCGGCTTCACCAATGCCGGCCATTTCAGCCGTGTGTTCCGCCAGCAGACCGGCATCACGCCAACCCACCTCAGGCATCCGAACCGGGCAGTGGCGGCGGGAGGCTAATGGTCGGTGACGGCCTTGGTCGTGTCGCATACCCCGCCTGGCCGATTGCGTCGGTGCAGAAGCTGGCCATAGCATTGCGACGAGCGGCGGTGCCGCCGCTGCCTTGACGGTCAAATTCGCCAGCGAGAGCCATGCCGCATTATCCCGACGCCATGCCTGGATCAAAGAGCCTCTTCGAGCGCGCCAAGAAGGTGATGCCGGGCGGCAATACGCGCACCACCGTCTTTGTCGATCCGTTTCCGATCTATGCCGCGCGAGGCGAGGGGTGCAGGGTCTGGGATGTCGACGGCAACGTCTACTATGACTGCATCAACAATTTCACCTCGATGATCCATGGCTACACGCATCCCGATGTCGCTGCCGCCGTGGTCGAGCAACTGCCGTTCGGCACGGCCTTCGGCGCCCCGACGCTCAGCGAGATCGAGCTTGCCGAGCTTCTCGTCGACCGGCTGCCCTCCGTCGACCGGATCCGCTTCACCAACTCTGGCACGGAGGGGGTGATGATGGCCATCAAGGCCGCGCGCGCCTTCACCGGGCGGCCGAAGATCGTCAAGATCGAAGGCGCCTACCATGGGTCGTATGATTTCGCCGAGGTGAGCCTGGACAGTTCCCCGTCCAATTGGGGCGACATGCCAAGCTCGACGCCTTACGCAAAGGGAACGCCGCGCGGGGTGCTGGACGATGTGATTGCCGTGCCCTTCAACGATGTCGAGGCGCTTCGCGCCGTCTTCGCCACCCAGGGCGACAGCATAGCAGGCGTGCTGATCGATCCTATACCCAATCGTGCCGGCCTCATCCCGGCACGCCGGGACTATCTGCACGCAATGGTCGAGATCGCCTGGGCGGCCGGGGCCCTGATTGTCTTCGACGAAGTCATCTCGTTTCGCCTTGGCTGGTCGGGCGCGCAGGGGTTGTGGGGCATCGAGCCCGACCTGACCGCGCTCGGAAAGATCATCGGCGGCGGCTTCCCCGTGGGCGCCGTTGGCGGGCGCGCCGATGTCATGGCGGTGTTCGATCCGACCAGGGGCAAGCCCGCTCTTCCCCATGGCGGCACGTTCACCGCCAATCCGGTGACCATGCGGGCCGGGCTCGCCTCGATGCGGGCGCTGACGAAGGAGAGCTTTGCCCATCTCGATACACTGGGCGCATTCCTGCGCGAAGGGGTGTCCGCCTCGTTCGACAGGCATGGCCTTGCCGGCCAATGCGTGGGCCTCGGTTCGCTGTTCAAGGTTCATTTTACCTCGCATCCGGTTACGGACCGTCTATCCGGGCCATGCCGAGCACCGGAGGTTCGATACATTCCACAAGGGCTTGCTCGGCCGCGGCGTCCTGTCTGCCAGCTACGGCCTGTTCGCGCTCTCGACGCCCATGACACAGGCGGACGCGCGCAGCATTCTGCATGCGATCGACGACACCCTGGGCGAGATCGCCGCGCAGCGTGGATCAGGATGACGTTTGGTCGATTCGCCTCCCTATCTCTTTGTCGAAGCATGAGCTCTGGAACATCGGGGATCATGCCTGAAAGCAGGTGACCCTATATGACAGCTTCCTTCCATGTCGTGGTGATCGGTGCGGGCACGCTGGGCCTATGCACGGCGCTCACCCTCCTCGAACAGGGCGCGCGCGTGACGGTGCTGGAAGCGCAGTCGATCGCTTCAGGCTCGAGCGGCAGGTCGGTCGGCGTTGTCGG
Organism: Mesorhizobium sp. B2-4-13; assembly: GCF_006658535.1. Classification (NCBI taxonomy): domain Bacteria; kingdom Pseudomonadati; phylum Pseudomonadota; class Alphaproteobacteria; order Hyphomicrobiales; family Phyllobacteriaceae; genus Mesorhizobium; species Mesorhizobium sp. B2-4-13. Next base: position 114,979 of record NZ_VFVB01000008.1, read on the forward strand.
GTCGCAATTTACCGATCCGTTCGAGATCATGCTTCGCGTTCAATCGTTCCGCCGGTTTCGCCAGTGGGAGGGGCAGGGGCTTCAATTCAACCACATCGGTTATCTTCGGCTCGCGCGCACGCCCGCGCAGATGGAGCTGTTCGCGAAATCAGTCGAGATTCAGGGCGGGGCCGGCCTGAAGTCGCGCCTGATCCGTGCGAACGAACTCAGGGACCTTGTTCCCCACCTTAGCCCCGACGGGCTCGAAGGCGGTTTGTTCGGACCCGACAACGGCTTTCTCGATCCCTATGACATGTGCAATTTCCTGGCGCGGATCGTCCGCGAAAAGGCCGGCGACATCCGCCAGTACCGCAAGGTGCTCGGGGTGGGAAGGCGGCCAGGCGGCTACAGGCTGGAGACCAATGGCGATCCGGTCGAATGCGATGCCGTGGTCAACGCAGGCGGCGCCTGGGCGCCGCGGGTCGCCGAGCTCTTCGGCCAGCGCCTGCACATATGGCCCGAGCGCCATGAGGCGGTCGTCATCCATCTGGACAGGCCGCTCGACTATACGATGCCGATGGTCATGGACCTCGTGGACGGCGAGGGCAGCGGCCTTAATTTCCGCCACGACAAGCCTGGCGCGCTGATTGCCGAGATCCACAAGGTGACGTCCATCGCTCCCGAGGATCCGGACAATTACAACGATCAGTGCGAGGAGCAATCGAAGGTCCACCTGGCCGAACTGCTGCTGGAACGGCTGCCCGATCTGCCGGGCGCGCGGCTTGGCCGTGGCTGGGCCGGCCTTTATCCTGTCACGGCCGATCATCGGCCGCTTGTCGGACCGATCGATGCCTCGGAACCGGCATTGGTCACCGCCGCCGGCGCCGGCGGCTATGGCATCCAGCTGGCGCCGGTGATCGGGCAGATCGCGGCGGATTGGGTTCTTCAAGGCGCGCCGGCTTCAGTGCCCGGAGCCGGGAGCCTTGCACCCACGGCCGAGCGCAACATCCGCAAAGTCGATCACTGACCGGTGCGAGTTGAAACCAGACCGGCGCTGCCGGAATTGCGGAAACAAGCGTTTAGACCCCCGATGGGGATCTGCAGACCCCACGCCTTCAGGCGGCTGGGATCTGGGCTGTTGCGCGAGACGGCACGGGCGCGTCAAATGGTGGCTGAACCGCACCAAGCGCCCGCGACCTTCAGGAAATCCGCTTCCCGGCCCCGTCCAGCAGCACGCAGCCGTCCGGGGCAAAACCCAATTCGATCGTCTCGCCTTCGCGAAGCACGCGGCCAGTGATCGGTGTATTGGCGCGGAGGCTGGTCTTGCCGCCGATGTCGATCTCGTAGATCGCGCTGCCGCCCAGATAGGAGGCCGAGATCACGCGGCCGGACAGCCGATTGGCGCTCGTTCCAGCACCGACCGAAAATTTCTGCGGCCGCACCACGACGGTGACCTTGCTGCCGTCGGCAAGCGGCCTTGGACAAGCCACGCTGACCGTCTGGCTGGTGCCAAGCACCACCGTTGCCGTTCCTTGGCCGGACCGGCTCACGGTCCCTGCAAGCATGTTGGCCTTGCCGAGGAAGTCGGCGACGAAGGCTGTCGCCGGCGCCTCGTAGACCTCCTCCGGAGTGCCGATCTGCTCCACCGCGCCCGCGTTCATCACCACGATGCGATCCGACATGGAAAGGGCTTCTTCCTGGTCGTGCGTGACGAAGATGGCGGTGATGCCGGTTTCCTTCTGGATCTTCTTGATCTCGACGCGCATCTCCTCGCGCATGTTGGCGTCCAGCGCCGACAACGGCTCATCCAGCAGCAGCACCTGCGGCTCGAAGACGATGGCGCGGGCGAGCGCGATGCGCTGCTGCTGCCCGCCCGACAGTTGCGACGGCAGCTTCTTCTCGCTGCCCGGCAGCCGCACCATTTCGAGCGCCTTGCCGACCTTGCGCACGATCTCGGGCTTCGGCACGTTGCGGTACTTCAGGCCGAAGGCGACGTTGTCGAATACGTTCTTGTGCGGGAAGAGCGCGTAGCTCTGGAAGACCAGCCCGATGTTGCGCTTGTAGATCGGGACGTCGTCGACGCGCCGCCCGTCGATCATGATCTGGCCGCCCGAAATATCGACCAGGCCGGCGATGGAGCGCAGGATCGTGGTCTTGCCGCAACCCGAAGGCCCGAGCAAGGTGACGAAGCTGCCCTTGCGGATCGAGAGCGAGAAATCGCGCACCGCGACGAACTTGCCGTAGGCGATGTCGATGTCGCGGAACTCGACCGCCGGGCTGTTCGCCTCGGCGGCCGCGCTCGAGCCGGCTGCCCCGGCCTGGACAGGCCGGGGATGGAGTGTCGTGTCCTGGCTGTCAGGCACCCTTCGAGATCCTGTTCCACTGCTTGGTCCAGGCGTCCTCGTTGGTCGCCCAATAGGTCGGATCGGCGAAGGTCAGCGACTTCATCGTGCCCGTCTTGTCGAATGCCGGCAGCTTCTCGATCTTCTCGGTCAGCTTGACCTTGTTCGGATCGAGCGACGGCGGATAGCTCTGGCCCTCGGCCACCGCGATCGAGGTCGCCGGGTCGAGCATGAAGTTGATGAGCTCCTCGCACTCGGCCATGGGCGAGCCCTTGAGGATCAGCATGTCCTCCATCCAGGCGTAGGAGCCGGCCGGATCGAGATAGCCGATCGGATGGCCCTGGTCCTGCAGCGCGGCGACGCGGCCCGACCAGGCATCGGTCACCACGATCTCACCCTTGGAAAGCAGGTCCATCAGCTCCGCGCCGGAACTCCAGAACTTCTTGGCGAGGTCGCGCGTCTCGCGCACCTTGGCCCAGATGGCGTCCATGTCCTTGAGGTTGTTGGGGTCCTGCCCGGTGGCGAGCGCCGCATACCAGACGCGCGTCGTCATGTCGGAATAGCCGCCGACCTTGCCGGCATATTTCTTGTCGAGCAGGAGCCCGGCGCCCTTTTCCTTGGCTTCCTCCGGCGAGATCACCTTGGTGTTGTAGGCGATGCCGGTGGTGCCGTAGTCGTAGGGCACGGCCGATAGCTTTGGCGTCAGCTTGCGGAACGGCTCGATCATCGGCTGCAGCACGTTCGCCATGTTGGGAATGTTGGCCTCGTTGATTTCCGAGGTCAGGCCGGCGTTCACGTATTTGATGTAGTAGTTGACGCCGGAGGAATGGATGACCTGGTAGTCGCCGGGCTTGGCGGTCTTGATCTTGGTGATGATCTCGTCCTCGTCGCCGAACGTGCCCTGGACCACCTTGATCTTGGTCTTGGTCGTGTAGGGCTGGAAGGCGAACTTGTCGATCGCATCCTGCACCGTGCCGCCCCAGCCGTCGAAGCGAACCTCCTGGACCGCGGCGAGCGCCCGGCCCATCCAGGGCATCGAAAGGCCCGCCGATGCTGCCGCGGCTGCGGTCAGCGTCAGGAACGTGCGGCGGCTCAGGTCGCCATTGGCGTATCGATCGTGCAGCCGTTCCAGCCGCTTGGTGGTGGTGAGTTTCATTGTATTTCCTCCTTTGGTTCGCCACGTCTTCTCAGTTTTGTCAGGCTTTGCAGGATCAGGCCACCGATCAGCGGGATGCCGACGGTCACCAGGATCATCACGGTGCCGAGCGCGTTGATCTCCGGGCTGATCGAAATCTTGAGCATGGAAAGGATCTGGGTCGGCATGGTCTCGACGCCGGCCGGCCGCCAGAACAGGCTGGCCGAGGTGTTGTCGAACGAAATGGTGAAGGCGAGCAGGGCGCCGCCGACAACGGCCGGGATGAGCAGCGGCAGCGTGATCTCGCGGAAGGACGAGAAGCGAGAGGCGCCAAGCGACAGTGCGGCCTCCTCGTAGACGCGCCGGATGCCGATCATGCGCGCCTGGGCGATCAGCACCACATAGGGCACGGCGAGCAGGATATGGCCAAGCACCAGGAGCAGCATGGTCCTCGGCTGGTCGACGGCCTTGATCAGCACCAGCAGGCCGACGCCGAGGATGGTTTCCGGCACCAATGCCGGCAGGATCACCAGCGTGCTCAGCGCCTGCTTGCCGCGAAATTCGAAGCGGACCAAGGCAAACGCCGTGGTGACGCCGATGGCGGTGGTGACGATGGCGGTGACCAATGCGATCCACAAGGATGTTCGAAAGGCAGCCAGCACCGCCTCGTTGGCCATCAGCTTGCCGTACCATTGCAGGCTGAAGCCGGTCATCGGGAAGCCGCCGAACATCGAGGCGTTGAACGACAGGACCACCGTCGCCACGATCGGCGCGAACATGAAGACGTAGACGCAGACCGTGACAAAGCCGGTCAGCCGCCAGGCCCATCTCCCTTCCTGCCTGCGCCGTGTTCCCCTCATCCTGCAAGCCCCGTCATCCGCCAAGCCCTTTGACGATCTGCGACATGCCCATGTAGCGCGTGTAGACGGCGGCGAAGAAGCCGAGCACGATGAACAGCACGATCGAAAGCGTGGCTCCCATCGGCCAGTTCAATTCGCCCATGATGGTGTCGTAGATCAGGTTGCCGAACAGAGCGTCGCGGCCCGAGCCGAGAAGCTGCGGCGTCACATAGCTGCCGGCGGCCAGCACGAAGCAAAGCAGCAGGCCCGCCGCCAGGCCGGGCAGCGACAGCGGCAGCGTGACCTCCCGGAACGCCTGCGCACTCGTGCAGCCCATCGAGCGGGCCGCCGAAATCAACGTGCGATCAATGCTCTCCAGGCTGACATAGACGTTGAGGATCATGTAGGGCAGCAGGAAGTGCAGCATGCCCAGGATGACCGCGCCTTCGTTGTAGAGCATCTGCAGCGGCTCATGGATGATGCCCATTTTGAGCAGCGCGACGTTGATGACGCCCTGTTCCCCCAGGATGTTGATCCAGGAGAAGGTGCGGATGGTGAAGCTGATCCAGAACGGCACGATCAGCAAAAGCAGCAACAGCCATTTGTGCTTGAAGGTTGTGGCCCAGATGAAATAGGCGGGGAAGTAGCCGAGCACGCCGCACAGCAGCGCCGTCATGGCTCCGACCCTCAAGGTCTTCAGGAGGAAGCCGTGATAGTAGCTGTCGGTGAGGAATTCGTGCCAGTTCGCGGTCGTCAGCGCGCTCGTTTCCACGCCGGCGGTGACAAAGGTGAAGAAGGTATAGCCGGCCATCACGGCGATCGGCAGCACCAGGAAAAAGATCAGCAGCAAGAGCACCGGCGCGACCAGCATCCAGGCCAGCCGTGGATCATACAATGTCCATCGTCGTTTCATGAGCACCCGGTGCGCTCTCTTTGAAGCGCCTGTTTTGTTCCCGGGCCAAGATTGAGGGATTGCAGGCGCGATGTCCACAGTCGGCGATTGAGCCAGCGGACTTCAGCGTGTTGCCGGGTACGAGAGATACCGAAATTTGTCGGGAGACGGGGTCGCCACGCAACCCCGTTCGACCACACGTCGGGAACGGCTGGCCGGCGTCTCCTCAGCCCTTCGAAATACCGCGCGCGATCAGCCGGGCGAGGCGCTCCGAAAACGCCCTGGCGTCGGCCGGCTTGTCGCCGTCGAGGACGCGCGCCTCGTCGTAGAGGAGGTGGGCGGCATCCTCCTTGAACGCCTGCTCGTCTTCGCCGAGGCTGGCGAGTGCCAGGACGCGCTCGTGGCGGGGGTTGATCTCGAGGATCGGTTTGGCCGTCTTGTCGAGGCGGCCGGCGGCGTTGAGCAGCCGCTCGAACTGCCGGTCGGGACCGTGTTCGGGCGCCACTAGGCAGACCGCGCTTTCCGTCAGCCGGTCGGAGGCCTTCACGTCCGACACGGCATCGCCAAGCGCCGCCTTGACGAAGGCCAGGAAGCCATCGACCTCGGGCGCCGCCGCCGCATCCGGCTTGTTCGCCTCGTCGAGCAGCGGGATCTCGGAAAGTTCAGCCACGCCCTGCGTCACCGACCTGAACGGCTTGCCGTCGAATTCGGGCGCCATCGACGTCCAGAAACTGTCGACCGGGTCGGTGAGCAGCAGCACCTCGATGCCGCGTGCCTTGAAGCCTTCAAGCTGCGGCGAGGCTTCGAGCCGTGCACGGTCGTCGCCGGCCATGAAGAAGATCGCCTTCTGGCCTTCCTTCATCGCCGAGACGTAGTCGGCGAGGCCGCGCCAGCCTTCGCCGGAGGCGGTTGAGCGGAAGCGGGCGAGCTTCAAGAGCTGCTCGCGCCGCTCATGGTCCTCGTAGAGCCCTTCCTTGAGCACGACGCCGAAGTTTTCCCAGATTTTCGCATAGGCCTCGGTCTCGGTCTCCGCCAGCTTGGCGAGATCGCCAAGCACGCGGTTGGTCAGGCCCTTGCGGATCGCGGCCAGCAGCAGGCTTTCCTGGATCATCTCGCGCGAGACGTTGAGCGGCAGGTCGGCGGAATCGACCAGCCCGCGCATGAAGCGCAGGTAGCGCGGCAACAGATCGGCATCATCGGTGATGAAGACGCGGCGCACATAGAGCTTCATGCGGCCCTTGCGGTCCTGGTCGAACAGATCGAAGGGACGCGAGCCGGGCACGAAGGCCAGCACGCTATATTCCTGCCGGCCCTCGGCGCGGAAATGGATGGTGGCGGCCGGCTCGTCATACTGGCCGGAGACGCCGCGGTAAAAGTCGGTGTATTCCTCGGGCTTGATCTCGCTTTTCGGCCTGACCCAAAGGGCCGTGCCGTCGGCAATGTCGCGCGCCTCGGCACCGGGCTTCTCGATGAGCGTGATCGGCACCGGCACATGGCCCGACTGCGACTTGGCCAGTTGCTCGAGCCGATAGGATCCGGTGTAGGACGCGGCGTCGTCCATCAGATGCAGCACGACGCGGGTGCCGCGCTTGGGGGCGGCTTCGAGCGGGGCGGGCGCGATCTCGTAGGAACCCTTGCCGTCGGACGACCAGCGCCAGGCTTCTTCGCTTCCCGCCAGGCGGCTGATGACGTCGACGCGGGTCGCGACCATGAAGGCGGAGTAGAAGCCGACGCCGAACTGGCCGATCAGCTGCGTGTCCTCGCTCGAATTGCCGGCGCCGACGCGCTCGATGAAAGCGCGCGTGCCCGAGCGCGCGATCGTGCCCAGCGCCTCCGTCATGTCGTCGCGGCTCATGCCGATGCCGTTGTCCTCGACGGTGATCAGCTTGCCGTCGGGATCGGCTGCAATCGAGATGCGGGGCTTCGGATCGTCGGCCAGCAATTCGGGGCGACTGACGGCCTCGAAGCGCAGCTTCTCGCAGGCGTCGGCGGCGTTGGAAATCAGTTCGCGCAGGAAGACGTCCTTATCAGAATAGACCGAATGCACCATCATGTGCAGCAGCCGCGAAACATCCGCCTCGAATGCCTTGGTTTCCGTCGCTTTCGTGTCTGTCGTCATTCCGGGTTTCCCACGCTTTCATCCGCCCGTCGCGCCATGCGCGATCGGGACTTCCTTTCATCAATTTTCAACGGTGCTGGCAACTGCCGTCAGCAAGACCAGCGCGCCGGCAATATCGTGATGGGGTGCGGAGGCCGCAAGGGGTGGAAACGGTGCTGACGACGAAACAGCCAATCTTTCCCCCCGAGGGGGAGATTGGCAGCGTCGGCGCCGCGTCCGCCTTGCGCGCCCTACTTCCCAGCCATCTGGTCGGCAAGCGTCTGCGCCTGGGCAAGCAGCGCGGGGAAGGCCGGGTTGTCGCGCAGGTTCTTGCCCATGCAGGCGCGGAAGTCGCTGTCGCCTTTTGCCCAGGCGGCGTCGGCGGCATCGGATGTATTTTCGTCGCTGTCGTCGGTGGCCTGCTTGACCAGTTTCTGGGCGGCGGCGTCGGCCGCGGTCCAGACCGCCTCGCAGGCCGCGATCCTTGGGACGGGCGGTGTCGCGGGCGCCTCGGCGATCATGACACTGTTGCCCTTGACTAGCGTGACGACGATTTCCTGGTCGTAGTTAGGTCCGACATCCTGTGCCCAGCCGCCAAGGCGGGCGATCGCCATGTCGGCGCCGTCGGGCGTCTTCAGGGTGAAGTCGAGCGTGCCTGTGAAAGCGGCGTCGCTGCCGATCGCCTGGGTGTAGAACGCATCGAGCTTCAGCGCCGCGTCGAAGCTGGTGGGCAGTTTGAGATCGGCGTCCGTCTCCGCCGCACGCGATTGCAGCCAGCGCTCGACCAGCCCGCGTGTCGACGCGACGATGCTGGGGCCGTCCTCGGTGCCGTGACGCAGCCCGTCCAGCATGCCGAAGCCGACATCGGAGGAACTGAGGCTTTCGATATTGATCCTGCCGGCCGCCGGAAAACCCTTGACCGTGAAAGGTCCAAGAAGCGTCGAAAGGCGCTGTTCGAGATCGGCGCGGGCCTTCTCATTGGCGGCGTCGAGCGTTTCCACGGGAGCGTTCGCGCTTTCCATCGCGGCGATGGCCGCGATCGCCTTGTCGCGCGCGGCGATGTAGTCGTCCTCCGGCGAAGCCGCATACGCCGCACCGCTCGCCAGCGCGAACACCAAAGTCCAGACCAGACGCATCGTGAAAACCTCCGTTTTACAAGCTCTTCGCGTGGCTTGGTGGCGATTGTGCGGCGGTGAACTCATGGCGAGACGTGGCGGATATCGGGGCACCAGGACAGCCCTGGCAAGGTCGCAAGCCCTCATGATGAAACCTTCCGATACCCAGGCCGTTATGGCCGTTGTGGCAGACATCAAACCCAAACAGAGGCCGGCCGGCGGCGCCAAGCCAAACGGTGCCAGGAAGCCCCGCCGGGAGAAGGTACCCGATGTCGAGGCCGCATCCGAGGTCGTCGGCGAGGCGGCGCCGCCGCCAGCGGCGGTGGAACCTGATCCGCAGCTGAGCCCCGAACAGGCCGAACAGGCGCGCAAGAAATACCTGCTGAAGCGCTTCTGGATCAGCGCGCGCGGCTATTGGAGCCGGCGGGGCGACAAGCTCGCCTGGCCATGCACGATCGCGCTCCTGATCCTGATCTGCGTCAATGTCGGCTTCCAGTACGGGATCAATGTCTGGAACCGCTCGATCTTCGACGCCATCGAGCAGCGCAATGCGCCGACCGTCTATTTCCTGAGCGCCGTGTTCGTGCCGCTGGTGCTTGGAAGCGTCAGCCTTGTCGTTGCGCAGGTCTATCTGCGCATGACGATCCAGCGCCGCTGGCGCTCCTGGCTCACTACATCCATCATCGGCCGCTGGCTCACCAACGGCCGCTACTACCAGCTCAATCTCGTCAGCGGCGATCACCAGAACCCGGAAGCCCGCATCGCCGACGATTTGCGGATCGCCACCGAATCGCCTGTTGATTTCGTCTCCGGCGTGCTCAACGCGTTCCTGGCGGCCTCGACCTTCATCGTCGTCTTGTGGACCATCGGCGGCGCGCTGACGCTGCCGATCGGCTCCTCGACCGTCACCATTCCGGGCTTTCTCGTCATCACCGCGGTCATCTATGCCGGCATCACCTCCACCTCGATGGTGGTCATCGGCCGGCATTTCGTCGAACTTTCCGAGCAGAAGAACCAGGCGGAAGCGGAATTTCGCTACACGCTGATGCGCGTGCGCGAAAACGGCGAGAGCATCGCCCTGCTCGGCGGCGAGGAGGAGGAGCGCAGCGGCATCGACAGGACCTTCGCCGGCGTGCTGGGGAAGTGGGCGATGCTTGCTGGCCAGCACATGCGCACGGCGCTGGTCTCGCAGGGATCGAGCCTGTTCGCGCCGGTGGTGCCGGTGCTTTTGTGCGCGCCAAAATTCCTCGACGGCTCGATGTCGCTTGGGCAGGTCATGCAGGCGGCATCCGCCTTTGCCATCGTGCAGGGCGCGTTCGGATGGCTGGTCGACAATTACCCGCGCCTGGCCGACTGGAACGCCTCGGCACGGCGCATCGCCTCGCTGATGATGTCGCTGGATGGGCTCGAGCGCGCGGAAGAGAGCGACGCGCTCGGACGCATCAATCGCGGCGAGACCAAGGACGACACGATGCTCAACCTCAACAATCTGTCCGTGTCGCTCGATGACGGCACCGCCGTGGTCAAGGAAACCGAGGTGGTGATCCAGCCGGGCGAGCGGCTGCTGGTGGCCGGCGAATCCGGTTCGGGCAAGAGCACGCTGGTGCGGGCGATAGCGGGCTTGTGGCCGTGGGGCGGCGGCAGCGTCGATTTCCACCCGGGCAAGCGCATGTTCATGCTGCCGCAGCGCCCCTACATCCCCTCGGGCACGCTGCGCCGGGCCGCTGCCTATCCAGGCGCCGCCGAGGATTGGACGATCCCGCAGATCAGGGCTGCCCTCGACAAGGTTGGGCTCGGTCATCTTGGCGACCGGATCGAGGAAGACGCGCCGTGGGACCAGACCCTGTCGGGCGGCGAGAAGCAGCGCCTGGCCTTCGCGCGGCTGCTCCTGCACGCGCCCGATATCATCGTGCTGGACGAGGCGACGGCGGCACTCGACGAGAAGAGCCAGGACAGGATGATGGAGACCATCATCCACGAATTGCCTAATGTGACCATCTTGAGCGTGGCGCACCGCGCCGAGCTGGAGGCCTTCCACAGCCGCAAGATCACGCTCGAGCGGCGCAAGGGTGGCGCCAAGCTGGTCAGCGATATCGACCTCGCCCCGCGCAAACGCAGGGGCTTGCTCGGCCGCGCCCTGTGGGGTTCCGGCACTTCCGCCGAAAAGCGCGGCGCCGCCCGTAAAAAGAGTTGATGGCGCTCAGGCGAGTTCTGGTTTCAGCTCAAGGGATGGCCTTCTATCAGCCGCCCAATTCTTCCTGATGCGCCTTGGCGAGGTCGGCCATGCTGTCGAAGCGGAAGTCCACCTTCGGCATCTCGCCGGGATGCATCGTGGCGCCGAAACCCTGATCGGCATGCCGGCGGTGGATCCAGCACGATTTAAGGCCCAGGCGGTTGGTCACGGCATGGTCATGAAACAGGCTTTCGGCCGTGTGCAGGACTTGCTTGTCGCCGATCCCGAGCGTCGCCAGTTTTTCCAGCATATAGTCGAAATTCCGGGGCGACGGCTTGTAGGAGCCGATGTCCTCCGCCGTGTAGATCGCATCGAAATCGACGCCGAGCTTCCTGTTGCTGAAGGAGAAGCTCGTATTGTCGACGTTGGAGAGGATGACGAGCTTGTAGTGCTGCTTGAGGTATTGCAGGGCGGCGGCGGTATCGGCAAAGGCCGGCCAGTCCTTCACGCTTTGGCCATAGGCGATGCATTCCTCCGGCGTGGTCACGACGCCCCATTCCTCGGCGAGCCGCTTGTAGACGACAGCCAGAAGGTCGCAGTAGCGCTTTTGCGGCGTCCAGTCCTGCTGGCTGGATTCGTGCCTGGCATGCGCCTGCAGGATCTCGTCGCGACCGAGGCCGCGGCCAACCCGCCCGGTCAGCGGCTTCAGGGCGTCGATCATGCCGGATTCCCAATCGATTAGCGTGCCGTAGCAATCGAAGGTCAAGGCCTTGAAATCAGTCAGCTTCATGGTTCACTCCCTTGAGTTGGATAATTGGCTAGCGTTTGCGTGGATCGCGATCAATCGGCCGGCTGCCCGGCTGGGCGCAAACCTGCCTCGCCCTTCGATGTGGTGCCACGCGACTATGTCAGCCAGACGCCGAACAGCGTAACCGCGAGGCCGAGGACCATCGCCGCCGAAAGCGGCTCGCCGAAGAGCAGCCAGGCCCAAAGCATCGTCACCGGCGGGCTGAGATAGATCACGCTGCTGACCCGCGCGGCGCTGTGGAGGCGCAGGCTCGCATAATAGACGCCGTAGCAGAAGAAGGTCGAAAACAGCACCAGCCAGGCGATGCCGAACTCGAACCGGCCATCAAGGGGCGGCATCAGCCCGCCTTTCCATTCGGCGCAAGCGGCAAAAAACAGCGCCGCCGTCAGGCATTGGATGCACAGGCTCTGGTGGATGGGCATGTTGATCGTCCCCATCCGCTTCTGCAGCACGGTCGCCAGCGCGAAGACCATCATGGAAGCGATCGTGACCACGTACGCCCAGGCCGGCGCGGTGCCGAGACTGAGGCTGTTCAGCGAAACGATCAGCACGCCGAGCACGCCGAGAGCCGTTCCGGTCCACTGCCTCGATGGCAGCCGGTGGCCGAGAACGGGCTGCGATAGTGCCGCGATGGCGAGGGGGACGAGGTCCGAGATCAGCGCGACAAGGCCGGTCGGCACGCGCTGGCCGATGGCAAGCGCGAAGCCGCCGAGATAGAGGAACATCATCGCCACGCCGAACGCCATCTGCTGGAGCAGCGCCCGGACGCCGATGCGCGGCCCGACCATGAGCGCGAAGGGCAGAAGGACCAGCCCTGACATCAAGGTTCGCCAGAACAGCACGAGCATGACGTCGGCGCTCTCGCTGGCGTAACGGATGCCGATAAAGCCCGAGCTCCAGCTTACGACCAGGGCTGCCGCCAGAAGCGGCCAGGCCAGGCGACGGTACGGAGGTTTCGGGAGCGTCATGCGGTCTCTTCGTCGAAGCGGGTTCGCCAGCGGATTACGGCCGATCTCGGATGCGGGATTTATGGCGGCGCGCAGGCGCCTTTGCACATGACAAATTTCGATGTATTCATGAAATAGGCGCGAGATGTGGCATATCTGATTGCCTCAAAGCCCGTTCTCTGCCGAGACCCTGGAGCGCTGCTTTCGTTTCAAACGAGATTGTCATGGCTGGAGTGATGAGCCGCCGCCTGGATGTCGATGCCTTGCGGGCGATGGTGGCGATCGAGAAACATGGCGGTGTTACCCGGGCTGCCGAGATGCTCGGCCTGTCGCAATCGGCCGTCAGCCACAAGATCAGGCGGCTGGAAGCAAGTCTCGACTGCGAAATCCTCAGCCGCAAGGCGAATGCGCCGATGTTCACCAGTTCAGGGCAGGATCTGCTGGGCTATGCCAGGCGGATCCTGGGCATCCATGACGAGGCGATCCTGAGCCTGTCGAAGAGCACGCTGCAAGGCAAGATCGCTTTGGGGATGACCGAGGATACGACCTGCACGGACCTTTCGCGCATCCTTGGCCGGTTTCGCCGGCTGTACCCCGAGGTGAGCGTGCGCACGCAGGTGCGCATGAGCCTTGCCTTGCAGAAGCTGTTGGGCGAGGGCGCGCTCGACGCTGCCATCATCCAGGTGTTCCAGCACGACGTCCGCCCCACCGATGTCCTGCTGTTCCGCGAGACCCTGCATTGGGTGAAGTCGCCCGAGCTGACCCTTGGGAAAGGCGACCCGGTGCCGTTCCTGTCCTTCGACGAGAACTGCTTCTATCGCCGTTGGGGCCTCGATCTCGGTCAGGACGAGGGAACGGTGTTCGAGATCGTGTTCGAATGTTCGAGCGCGGCCGGCATCATCGCCGGCGTGACCTCCGGCCTCGGCGTCGCGCTGCTCAGCCAGCGGCATCTGCGGCCCGGCATGGAGATCGTCGACAAGTCGTTCCCCAAGCCTCCGGACCTCGCCTACGTCATTCGCCGCGCCCGCAACGTCCGCAATCCCGCGCTGGAGACACTGGTGCGGGAGATAGAGGCTGAGGTGAAGCGCCACGGGACGCTGCAGATCGCGATGTGAGGGGTGTGATTAGCGCTTGCGCCCACGCGCCCGGTCGATGATATCGCGCGCTCGAGCCTCTCTCCTCATTTCCGGAGTATCTTCTCCATCGCTTTCCCCTTCGCAAGCTCGTCGATCAGCTTATCGAGGTAGCGAATTTCCTTCATCAGTGGATCCTCAATATCTTCCACGCGGACGCCGCAGACCACCCCTGTAATCAAATTCCGCAAAGGATTCAGTCGAGAGGCCTGACCAAAGAAATCCTCGAAGCTGGTTTTTTTCTCCAGTTCGGCGTCGAGTTCCTTCTCGGTGTAGCCCGTCAGCCAGCAGATGATCTCATCGACCTCGGCTCTGGTGCGTCCTTTCCTTTGCGCCTTGGCGACATAGTGCGGATAGACGCTGGCAAAGCTTGTGGAATAGATTCGATGCTCCGTCATGACGTGCCCTTACCGGTGGCGCCTATCGCCCGCACTCAACTTTGCCTCCAATGCGCAGGTCTCAGCAATTGGCGCAGGACCGACTCCAATCTTCCCGCCGCCCTTCACCCGTTCCTTTTCTCCACCTCAGCCTTGCGCAACAAGAACCGTTGGATCTTGCCGCTAGGGGTCTTCGGCAATTCCCCGACGAAGTCGATCTCGCGCGGATAGGCATGGGCCGAGAGGCGTTTGCGGACATGCTGCGCCAATTCTTCGGCGAGTTCCGGGCTGCCCTCGTAGGCGGGCGCCAGGATGACGAAGGCCTTGACGATCTCGGTGCGCTGCGGGTCGGGTACGCCGACCACCGCCGCCTCGTTGACGGCGGGATGTACGATCAGCGCGCTTTCGACGTCGAAGGGGCCGATGCGGTAGCCTGACGAGGTGATGACGTCGTCGGCGCGGCCGATGAAGGAGACCGAGCCGTCCGGCTCGTATTCCACCGTGTCGCCGGTGCGGTAGTAGCCGCCCGATATGGCCGGCGTTTCGGCCTGGTGGTAGCCGTCGAACCAGCGCAACGGCGAGTTGGCGATGTCGACGGCGAGGATGCCGGGCTGGTTGGGGCCGAGCTCGTTGCCGGCCTCGTCCAGCACCACCATGCGATAGCCCGGCATGGCAAAGCCCGCCGAGCCGGCGCGGACAGGGTGCGCCAGGCCGTGATGGTTGTTGACCATCATGCCGTTCTCGGTCTGGCCGTAATGGTCGTGGATGGGCGCGGCGAGATGGGCGTCGAACCAGCGGATCACTTCCGGGTTGAGCGGCTCGCCGGCGCTGCTCACCACACGCAGCCGGCCTTTTGCACGCGCGGCGGCGTCGGGACCTTCGGCGAGCAGCAGGCGGAAGGCGGTGGGCGAGCCGGCAAGGCTGGTGACGCCAAGCCGCTCGATGACATCATAGGTGTTTTTGGCGGTGAAGGCGCCCTCGTTGAAGGTCGTGGCGATGCCGAGCAGCAGGGGTCCCGTGATGGCGTAGTAGAGGCCATAGGCCCAACCCGGATCGGCGATGTTCCAGAAGATGTCGTCTGGGCGCAGGCCGATCGCGTCGCGCATATAGGCGCCGAAGGCGAGCAGCGCGTTGAGCGGCACCGGCACGCCCTTCGGCAGGCCGGTGGTGCCCGAGGTCGACATCATCATGAACAGGTCTTCGCCCTTGCGCATCACCGGGTCGCAGTTGGGTGAGGCGGCGGCAAGCGCGGCACGGAAATCGATGTCGCCCGGGGACAGGGCGTCGCCAGCACCGAGGATGGTGGCGATTTGCGGAGGGTTCGCGACCTCGTCGAGCTTGCCGCGATTGGCCGGATTGGTCACCACCAGCCTGGCGCCGCTGTAGCCGAGCCGGTGTTCGATCGCCTTCGGGCCGAAGGCCGTGAACAGCGGCTGGTAGACCGCGCCGATGCGCCAGGCGCCGAGGATCAGCGCCACCAGTTCGGGGATGCGCGGCAGCATGCCGGCCACGACATCGCCCGGGCCGACGCCCAACTCCTTCAGCAGAGTGCCGACGCGGCCGGACATGTCGGCGAGATCCTCGAAGCTGAATTCGCTGAGTTCGCCGCCGGCAGAGATGGCGCGCAGGGCCAGGCGGTTTCCGCCGGTGTGCCGGCCGCAGCATTCGACATAGGCGTTGATGCCGGTCGCGGGGTCGCCCTGCAGTCTCGCGATCTCATCCTCAATACGAAAGCTTGCAACGGCATCGTCATAGCGCGGCAAGCCGGCTTGCTGCTTGGTCATGAAAATCCTCCCTGGCGGTGCGCCATCTCCCCATGGCGCGCTGTCGCGGCGACATTGACATCAGATGGCGCCGATGGGCAACGGCGAGTGCCTGTTCCTTTGTATTGACGCAATTCCGGACGGAAAACCGCTACACACTTTTCCCGGAATTGCGCTTACAGGTTCGCCTCGGCGAAGATGCGTGCCGCCCAGTCGAGAAAGACGCGCAGGCGCGGGGAAAGCTGCCGGTTCTGCGGATAGAGCGCCGAGAGCGGCGTCGGCGAGGGCGGGTACCCGGCCAGCACCTCGACCAGTGTTCCCTCTGCCAAATCCTTCTCGAAGCGATAGCGCGGCGCCTGGATGAGGCCGAGGCCAAGCCGGGCGAGGTCGGCGGCGGTGTCGGAATTGTTGGCGGCGACGCGGCCGGGCAGCCTGACCTCGCGCGTCTTGCCGCCGACGGTGAATTCGAAGGGCAGCACTTCGCCGGTGCGGGAGGAGACGAAACCGATCGCCTGGTGGCCGTCCAGCGCATCGGGGGAGGCGGGCGTGCCGTGGCGGGAGAGATAGGCGGGGCTGGCGCAGGTCATCTCGCGGATCATGCCAAGGCGGCGCATGATCATGCCGCTGTCCGGCGGCTCGCCGACGCGGATGACGCAGTCGACACCCTCGCGCACCAAGTCGACCAGCCGGTCGCTCTGGCCGATCTGCAGGTCGATCCTGGCATAGCGGGCGAGGAATTCCGGCAGGCGCGGCAACAGGAAGGTGCGTGTGAGCAGCGTGCTGGCGTCGATGCGCAGCAGGCCGAACGGTTCGGCATTGCGGAAGGCGGCCTCGGCATCCTCGATCTCGGCCAGGATGGACAGGCAGCGCCGGTAATAGGCCTCGCCATCCTGCGTGGCGTTCACCTGGCGCGTGGTGCGCTCGAGCAGCCTTGCGCCGAGATGGTCTTCCAGCCGCCGGACCGCTTCCGTCGCGGTCGAGCGCGGCAGGCCGAGATCGGCGGCGGCAGCGGTGAAGCTGCGCCGCTCCAGCACGCGAACGAAGAGGCGCATCGTGTCCAGGCGATCCATAGTCTTTGTTCGCAGTTTCCGAATAGTGATGTCAAGACAAGGCTGATTATCCGGAAGTTGGTTCGGCCTATATCCGTCTCACCAACAAGAAGGAGAGACTTCCATGACTTCAGGCCAAACGAGCACGGGCCAAACTAAAGCGGCGATCGTGACCGGCGCCTCCAAGGGCATCGGCGCGGCGATCGCGCGGCGGCTCGCCCGTGACGGCATCGCCGTCGTCGTCAACTACGCGCGGGGACAGGCCGAGGCCGAGGCGCTGGTGCGCGCCATCGAAGCCGATGGCGGCAAGGCGATCGCCGTGCAAGCCGATATCGCGGTTCCGGCCGGTATCGCCAGCCTCTTCGACGCCGGCGAGAAGGCGTTCGGAGGCATCGATATACTGGTCAACAATGCCGGCATCATGAAGCTTTCGCCGATCGCACAGGCCGATGATGCCTTCTTCGACACCCAGGTCGCGATCAATCTCGGCGGCGTGTTCCGTGGCATGCGCGAAGGCGCAAAACGCATTCGCGATGGCGGCCGCATCGTCAATTTTTCGAGCAGCGTGGTCGGCCTCTACCAGCCGGGTTACGGCGTCTATGCCGCCACCAAGGCGGCGGTCGAGGCGATGACGCACATCTTGGCCAAGGAGCTTGGCGCGCGCGGCATCACCGTCAACGCGGTGGCGCCCGGACCGGTCGAGACGGCGCTGTTCACCGATGGCAAGAGCGCGGCGCAGATCGAGGCCACGGCCAAGATGATCCCGCTCGGCAGGCTCGGCCAGCCCGACGACATTGCCGGTGTGGTCTCGTTCCTGGCAGGGCCGGACAGTGCCTGGGTCAACGGGCAAATCATGCGCGCCAATGGCGGCGTGATCTGAAGGAGGCTGGCCGCTGCTGCTGTGGCGGTCTGCCTCCCGTTTCATTCGAAACCTAGCCCAAATGATTGAGAAGACAAGGAAAACACCATGCCATTCGCCAACATCAAGATGCCGCAGGCGGCGCTCTCCAAGGCACAGAAAGAAGACCTCATCCATCGCACGACCGCCATGTTCGTCGACTTTTTCGGCGAGGGCGTGCGGCCCTACACGATGGTGCTTGTGGAGGAAGTCGCCGATGGCGGCTATGGCCGCGCCGACGAAGTGTTCGTGATGCCGGACGCTTTTCGCGCCAAGGACTAAGGTTGCCGATGTCCGGCCGGCCTGCACATGGCTCACGCCCGCGCTTCCGGTACTCACATGCTCAAAAGCACCCTCCGTTAGCCGCAGCATGGCCCGGCGGAGGGGCCACAGCAGGCCTTAGCCTTCTTTTCCTCCTCCAGCCAGCGGTCGCGCGGCTTGCAACTCGCTGGCCGTGGCGCAAGCGCGACATGCACGGCGCCGTCGGCCAGCCGGGGCAGGGCGGCCCGGTAGAGCTGCATCGGGCGCACGCCGTCGCTGACCTCGAAGGTCAGCTTGGCCGCCTGGTCGAGACCGACATGCTCGGTCACTTTCCGGATGATCGCCGCGAATTTTCCAGCCGGCATATGGGTGCGGTCCTCATTGACGTCCCATAGCTGCACGAAGATCTCCGACCATGATTCCGGATTCCCGCCGCAGTCGAGCGCGTCGAAGCGGCCGGCCTTGACCTCGGTGACATGGTAGCCCGGCAACACTGGCCCGCCTTCATGGAAAAACACCAGCGGCTTTTCCCTGTGATCCGCCAGAAAGCCCAGCAAGCGGCCATGGTGATGTCCCGCGGGTCGGCCGTGATCACGGGATCAAATTCCCGATTGTCAGAGGCGAGCATGTGCGATAATCTTTGCTTCAATATTCATAGGATTGTTGAAATATGAATGAACGTCAAGCCCTGTCGGCCTTCGCGGCGCTGTCGCAGGAAACACGGCTGCGCGTGCTGCGCCATCTGGTGATCGCCGGCCCCGACGGCATCGCCGCCGGGGCGATCGCCGAAAAGGTCGAGGTTTCGGCGTCCAACGTCAGCTTCCACCTTAAGGAGCTTGAACGCGCGGGGCTGGTGAGCGTGCGCCGCGATTCCCGCTCCATGGTCTACAGCGCCGAGTATGACATGCTGAGCGGTCTTATCCGCTTCCTGATGGAGGATTGTTGCTCCGGCCGGCCGGAAATCTGCGCGCCGGCGGTGTTGCCGGGCTGCTGTGCGGCCGACACGCGGGAGCCTGCCCGATGAGTGGCGGCCACACTGTGCCTGGCGCATCCTCCATCAGGGACACGGCCGGTTTTGATTTGCCGCGCCGGCTCACGGCGGAAGCTCTCGGCACCGGCTTGCTGGTGGCCACGGTGGTCGGTTCCGGTATCATGGCGCAGTCGCTGACGCCCGATCGCGCGCTGGCGCTGCTTGGCAACACTTTGCCGACGGGCGCGATCCTCGTGGTGCTCATCACCATACTGGGGCCGGTCTCGGGCGCTCATTTCAATCCGGCCGTTTCAATGGTCCTGGCGCTGTCGCGCCGGCTGCCGGCGAGCGACTGCGCCTGGTATGTGCTCGCCCAACTCTCGGGCGGCGTCGCCGGCACGGTCGGCGCGCACCTGATGTTCGGGCTTTCGCCGCTCGCCTTGTCGACGCATGACCGAACGGGACCCGCGCTCTGGCTTTCGGAAGGGATCGCGACCTTCGGGTTGCTGGCGGTCATTCTCGCCGGCCTGCGTTTCGAGCGCTCGGCCATCCCCTGGCTAGTCGGCCTCTATATCACCGCCGCCTACTGGTTCACCGCATCGACATCGTTCGCCAACCCAGCGGTCGCGGCCGCACGGTCACTGACGGACAGTTTTTCCGGAATCAGTCCGGCAAGCCTGCCGGGCTTCATCGCCGCCGAACTGGCCGGCGCGGGCATTGCCCTGGCGCTGACGACATGGCTGCTGCAGCCGCACGTTCAACCGTTCCCCAACGAGGCCAGCCCATGACGATCACCATCTACCACAATCCGGACTGCGGCACCTCGCGCAACACGCTTGCCATGATCAGGGCGAGCGGCGAGGAGCCGACCATCGTCGAATATCTGAAACATCCGCCGCCACGTGCGCGGCTGGAGCAGTTGATAGCGACGCTCGAAATTCCCGTGCGCGCCCTGCTGCGTGAAAAGGGCACCCCCTACGCCGAACTGGGCCTGGCCGATCCAAAGTGGTCCGACGGCCAACTGCTCGATGCCATGCTCGAGCATCCGATCCTGATTAACCGGCCGATCGTCGAAACGCCGAGAGGGACACGGCTGTGCCGTCCGTCCGAGCTTGTGCTGGATCTGCTCGACCACCCGGTGAGCCGGTTCACCAAGGAAGACGGCGAGGTGGTGAGCCATGACCGCGGTAGGCAATGATGGAAGCCTTGCAAAAGCCGAGACCGCGGAGCGTGCCCCGATAGCGGCTGTCGCCGCGCTCGGGATCACCCAGATTATCGGCTACGGTACGCTTTATTACAGTTTCGGCATCCTTGCCGGCGACATGGCGAAGGATATGGGCTGGCCAACCGAATGGATATTCGGCGCGCTATCGGCCGCGCTGCTGGCCGGCGGGCTGACCGCCCCCTTGCTCGGCGGCTGGATCGACCGTTTTGGCGCGGGACGGATCATGACCGCCGGCTCGGCCGTTGCTGCCGCTGCGCTTGCCGCCTGTGCCTATGCGCCCAACGGTCCAGCCTTCGTCGGCGCGCTGATTGCGCTGGAGGCAGCATCGAACCTTGTCCAATACGGCGCGGCCTTCGCGCTGCTGGTCCAGATCCGGCCGCGTGCCGCGCAGCGCAGCATAACCTATCTCACCCTCGTCGCCGGTTTCGCATCGACAGTCTTCTGGCCGATCACATCGGCCATGCATGCGCATTTGCCTTGGCGAGACGTCTACCTCGTCTTTGCCGGGCTGAACCTGCTGGTCTGCCTGCCGCTGCACGCCTGGCTATCGCAGGGGCTGGCCAGGAGCAGGCGCGCGGCGATCGAGCCGCCACGGCACGTCGCGGGATCGCTGCCGGCCCCGGCGCGGCCGCTCGGCTTTGCTTTGATGGTTGTCGCTTTCTCGCTCCAGAACCTGGTCAGCGCCGCCGTGCTGGTCCATATGGTGCCGCTGCTGTCCGGGCTTGGGGTGCCGCCGCCGCCATCGTTGGAACGCTGTTCGGGCCGTCGCAGGTGCTCAGCCGTTTCATCAATATGGTCTTCGGGATCAACCTGCCGCCGCTGCGGCTCGCCATCATCTCGGCCGTGCTGATGACGGCGGGCGTGGCCATCCTGCTTGGCACCGCGCCTTCGATCGCCGGCGCGATGGCGTTCGCCATCGTCTTCGGAATGGGCAACGGGCTGTTCAGCATCGTCACCGGGGCACTGCCGCTGATGCTGTTCGGCAGCGAAGGCTATGGCCGGCTGCAGGGACGCGCCATGTCCGCCCGCCTGATCGTCTCGGCGGTCGCGCCGTTCGCCCTGGCATTGGCGATGGCCCATATCGGCATTTCCTGGTCGCTGGGCCTGATGGCGCTTGTTGGCTGTCTGGCTCTGCTGGTGCTGGCGGCGATCGCGAAAGTGTCGAGCGCCACCTGAAACCGGGCAGGGATGCCCAGAGGCGGTTTGGCGCCACTCCGCCGGCTCAATTTCCCCTCTCGGAACCGTCGTGGATCGGCTTGTGATGCGTCAAATCGTCGGCCGCAGCAGCGGATGTCTGGCGTCTCAAAACTGGCCCGCCGAACAGTGGCTACGCGCCTTTGTCACGACGGCAGGTTCATCTGTTTTCGGAGGCTTTTGTCGAAGGCATGCGCGGGAACAAACCGTCGCAGCAGGTATAGGCGATGCGCCTGCTTGCTGGTGGGATAGCGCAGCTTCGGCGATGTCGCGGTGGCCGCGGTGACGACCGCCTGGCCGACGACCTCGGGAGCATCGCCGGTTTCGATCGCCCTGTTCCAGACCGCGGTTGCCGTTGCCCGCGCCTGGTCATAGACACTCATCATCCTGTCCGGCTTCGTCGCATTGTGATCGAGAGCCGTACGGGTGAAGGCCGGTTCGACCAGCAGGACGCGAATACCGAAGGGGCGGACCTCATGGTCCAGCGACTCGGAGTAGCCCTCGACGGCATGTTTCGTGGATGTGTAGAGCGCGCTGAACGGGCTGGGGACAAAGCCGACAACCGAGCTGATGTTGACGATCCGGCCGCCGCCCTGACGTCGCATGATCGGCAGCACCTCGTTTGTGACGCGGATGAGACCGAAGACGTTGACGTCGAAAAGGGTCTTTGCCTGTTCAACGGACGATTCTTCCGCACCCGCGATCAGTGCATTGCCAGCATTGTTGACCAGCAGGTCGATGCGCCCGACCTGGCTTATCACTTGCGACACCATGCTTGCGACGGAGTCCGCGTCGGTCACGTCGCAGCTCAGCATCGTGATCCCGGGCGGTGACCCGGTCGCGGCTTTCCGGCTCGTGCCGAAGACGCGGTAGCCGGCCGACTGAAGGGCTTTGGCTGTCGCAAGCCCGATGCCGCCCGCTGCTCCGGTGACGACGGCGACGCCGCGATTTTTGTTGTTCATTTCAATATCCTTCGAGATGCATGATCATGACGGTTTGTGCCGACGGACTTGTCAGCCGTGTACGCTCAGATGAAGCACTCCCAGCGGCGCGATGACCGGCCGTCACCATCATTTTTCGGTGGAACGGCCTCGCGAGATCAGATACTATCAAATCAGTAGTAAGTCACTATCAAAATGGTATCGTCGTGAAGAATCTTTCCAACCAGCCCTGTTTGATCGCCCGCAGCCTCGGCACGATGGGTGACACGTGGAGCATGCTGATCATGCGCGATGCCCATGCGGGGCTCAGCCGTTTCGACGAATTTCGCAAGAACCTCGGCATCGCTCCGACGATGCTGACTAGCCGGTTGGCGACCTTGACGCAGGAAGGGCTGCTGGAGAAACGGCGATATTCGGAGCGGCCGCCACGGGATGAATATGTGCTGACCGAGGCCGGTCGGGATTTGCTTCCGGTGCTGTTCTCGCTCGCCGCCTGGGGCAGCAAGCACCGGGGCGGTGGCAATTTCACTCGGTTCTTCGACGCCGAGACAGGAACCGAAATCGACCCAGTCAGCATCGATCGCGGGACCGGAACGCCGATCGGGAGCCGTCCCATACGGATCGTGACGCCCAAGCTGCCTGACGGCCCGTCGGACTGACTGGATGCGCCGGAGCGAAAGGCGATAGCTGGCCGGCAAGAGAGGGAATTCAGGTGGGCGTTCCTCGGATCAGCCGCTCTTCTTCGCACCAATCCAGTCGGCCGCCACTTCGGCGAACAGCCAGTCGCGGAACGCCCTGATCTTTTTCTGGCGCAGCGCGCCTTCGGGATAGACGACGTAGTAGCTGGCCGCCGATTTCAGCGCGAGATCGAAGGGCCGGACCAGCCGGCCTGCCGCGAGGTCGGCCGAGACCAGCGCGCTGCGGCCGAGCAGCACGCCTTCGCCATGCACGGCGGCCTCGACGGCGAAGGTGGCGGAATCGAAGCGCACGCCGCGTGTGGGGTCGATGCCTTCGACACCG
Source organism: Mesorhizobium sp. B2-4-13 (assembly GCF_006658535.1). Taxonomy (NCBI): domain Bacteria; kingdom Pseudomonadati; phylum Pseudomonadota; class Alphaproteobacteria; order Hyphomicrobiales; family Phyllobacteriaceae; genus Mesorhizobium; species Mesorhizobium sp. B2-4-13. Next base: position 138,138 of record NZ_VFVB01000008.1, read on the forward strand.
GCCTGCTCAAGCCATGTCGCCCAGTCGATGCGAAAGGCGTCGTGGATCAGTTTGTGGTGCCTGAGGTCCGCTGGCAGATGCAGCGGATGCTCGCCTTGCAGCAGTTCCGGGCTGCAGACGGGGAAAACCTCCTCGTCGGCGAGGAATTCCGCCGTCACCCCGCTATAGCCGCCGCGGCCGTAGCGGATGGATATGTCGATGCCGTCGCTGACGAAATCGGCCAGCACGCCCGAAGTCGCCAGCCGCACGTCGATGTCGGGATTGGCGCGATGGAAACGATGCAGCCTCGGCACCAGCCAGCGGCCGGCGAAACCGTCGGACGTGCTGACATTGAGGATGCGCGTCGAGCGGTCGGGTGTGGCGGCGATGGTGGCGGCGGCGATCTGGTCGAGCGCCTTGCCGACCTCCGCCGCATAGGCCGCGCCCACGCCCGTGAGGCGCACGGAGCGTGTGCCGCGATCGAACAGCTGGATGCCCAGCCTGTCCTCTATGTTGCGGATGGCGCGGCTGACCGCGCCATGGGTGAGGTTGAGCTCCTCGGCGGCCTTGGAGAAACTCAAATGCCTGGCCGCCGCGTCGAAGGCGGGCAAAGCGGTGAGGGGCGGCAGTCTGCGCGGCATCGGATCGACCTGTGAGTGTTGCTCACAAATCGTGCACAAAGAGTCGTTTGTCGTCCAGCCCTCAATGGCCCAATATTCAGGCGTACCAAGCATCCACACCGGCTCTCCGGTTCATCGATGCGCTGAATTGATCAGACAAGTGTGAGCAATCGTCATGCTCGCCCCACTCGGGCGACATCGGCAGGCTTGCGCCCAGTGAAACACAGGAGACGGATTATGACCTTGACCCTTCGACCCATCGGCGCCGCGATGAGCGGCCTTGCCATGCGAAGCGCGGCAGCGTTCGAGCGCCGCCGCACATTGCGCCAGATCTCCCGGCTTTCCGATCGCCGTTTGCATGACATCGGCCTGGAACGCGACTGGGATGGTTCGATCCTTGCTAACGAAATTCTGGGCAATGGGAGGGCGATATGACCAGCACCCTGATCATTGGCGCCACCGGACTGCTCGGCAGCGAGATGGCCAAGGCCAGCGCGCGCAATGGCGACAGCCTCCATGTCTTGGTGCGGCAGGCAACGTCGGCCAATGAAGCGCGGATGCGCCCGCTGAAGGACCTCGGCGCCACCGTGCATGTCGGCGATCTCGACGACTATGACAGCCTCGTGCGCGCCGTCGGCAAGGTCGACCGCGTCGTCAGCTCGGTGCATGTGGGGTCGGCCAGCGAGATGACGCTGGTGCGCGCCATCAGGGATGCCGGTATCTCCCGCTATGTCCCGTCCGCCGGCTTCGGCCTCGACTTTGCCGCCGCCGCACCCGGCTCGATCGAACCGCTCGACATCAAGCGGGCCGTCTTCGACGCGGTCCGTGAGGCCGACCTGCCCTATACGGTGATCTACACCAACGGCTTCTTCTCGACCTGGGTGGCGACGCTGGGCGACCTGACGCGCTTCGGCTCGACGCCGCTGCCACCCGACGAGGTGACGCTCTATGGCGAGGGCAACGTGCCGGCGACCTTCGTCAGCGAGAAGGATATCGCTGCGGTCACCATGCGCGCACTGGAGGATGCCAATGCTGTTCGCAGCGAGATACGGATCGCACAAAACAAGATCACCCAAGGTGAAATGATCGAGCTGTGGCGGCAAGTGAGCGGCCGTTCGCCCCGCGTCAAGCAGATGAGCGCCGAGGAGCTGGAGGCGCTGATCGCGGCGGTTCCCGGCCTTGGATTGCTGCGCGCATTCTGGATCCGCGGCGAGACCGCGCTCGAGACGGCTACGCCTGAAGCGGGCGCGCGTTATCCGGAGCTGAGGTTTGAAAGCATCGAAAGCGCTTTTGTGGCGATGGCTGGCGCGGATGGACATAGGTTGTGAAGGCGGCGGACATGGTTGGCGTTGCGACAGCGGTTGACCGCGCTGTCCATCCGGCCGATAGGTCCGCGCAAACAGCCGAGACGCCCGATGCCCAATCTCAAAGATGCGACCCGCGCCGCCGACAGCGCCTGGCAGGAGGATGTCCGCGCCGGCGTGCGCCATGCGCGTGACCTCGCTTCCCTGCCGCTCTCGCCGGCCGAGCGCGAAGCCGCGCACGCCGCCGCGGCGCTTCACAAGGTGCGGGCGCCAAAGGCCTATCTCGACTTGATCGACTGGAACGATCCCGCCGATCCGATCCGGGCGCAGGTGATCCCGTCGCCTGGGGAATTGGACGAGGCGGAGGGTGAGCTTGGCGACCCGATCGCCGATCACGAATTCAGCCCGGTGCCGCGGCTGACGCATCGCCATGCGGATAGGGTGCTGTTGTTCCCGACCTATCAATGCGCGGTCTATTGCCGATTCTGCTTCCGCAAGGAATCGCTGACGTCGATCGGCCGTGGTTATACGCGCGAGGCGCTGGAGCCGGCGCTGGCCTACATATCGGACCATCCCGAAATCCGCGAAGTGATCCTGACCGGCGGCGATCCGCTGTCGCTGCCCGACAAGGCACTGGCCGAGATCCGGGCGCGCATCGAGGACATTGCCCATGTGCGGTTGCTGCGCCTCCACACGCGCGTGCCGGTGGCACTGCCGTCGCGCATCACGCCAGGGCTGGTCGCGGCGCTGCAGGGTCAGCTGATGGTGACGGTGGTCACCCACTTCAACCACGCGCGCGAGATCACCGACGCCACCGAAGTGGCCTGCCGCGCCTTGCGACAGGCCGGCTTCGTGATGCTCAACCAGAGCGTTCTGCTGAAGGGCGTCAACGATACGGTCGAAGCGCTGGAAGAGCTCTGCCGCGAGCTGATGTACCGGCTGGGGATAAAACCCTACTACCTCCACCATGGCGATCTCGCACGCGGCATGGCACACAGGCGCACCACGATCGCGCAGGGGCAGGCGCTGGTGGAAGCGCTGCGCGCGCGCCTGTCGGGCATCTGCAACCCTGTCTATGTGCTCGACCTGCCCGACGGGGGAGGGAAAGTGCCGCTTGGACCTTGCCATGTCGAGGAACAGGACGGGCAGCGCTGGCGCATACGTGGGCTGGATGGTGCGGTGAGGGCCTATCGAGAGGTGGTTGGCGAATAGGCCAACGCCTATCTGGCAACAAACGCCAGCACGACCACGCGCGGGGCGATACAGTGTGCGAGGCTGACCTTGCGGCCCGTCCTCGTTGTCGCGTGGCCGGTTTCGAGGTCCACGGCGATATCCTCATAGCCCAGCACCTCGCGATCCAGCGGATAGGCGGCCTTGTAGACCGCTTCCTTGGCGGCGAAAAGGATGCGGCCGGCAAGCTGCCGGTCGGCGGCGTCGATCCGGTCTTCGGGAATTGCCACGAGCGAGAAAATCTCATCGGGCAGGGGCAGCGCCGGCTCGACGTCGATGCCGAGCGAGGCGATGCGGCCAACAGGCGCGACCGCCGCCACGGCCATGTCGTCGTCATGCGCGAGCGAGCCCGTTATCCCGTCCGGCCATGCGGGTGCACCGGACGGCGTGCGCAAGAGGGCGAAACCGTCGAAGCCGGCATCCGTCAGCAGTCGGTGCGCGAGCAATCGCGCCGCGCCGCTGGCCCGCCGCATGGACGGCTGGCGAGCGGGGATGGAGCGTGCTTCCGCCGGCAACAGATGGGTCTCGTCGCCTTCGCGGATGATCCGGCAACCGGTGCGGACCCCGGCAGGAGCCATGGCGGCCATGGCGCGCGCCATGGCGATTTCCTCGGACGGATCGGCGGGCGGCGTCATCGGTCGCCGGTGGGCAGAATGAGATCCGCGATCATTTCGCCGTCCTCGTCGAGCCCCTGTTCGACGAAACCGGCACTGCGATAAAGCTGCCGCGCCGCCTCGTTCTCCGGTTCGTAGCAGATCGACACGTGCCTGATGTGGCCGAGCCCGCCGATTTCCTCCAGCACTTCACGCAACGCGGCCTTGCCGTAGCCCCGGCCTTGCCAGGCGCGGTCGATCATGAAGCGGTAGATGCGCGCCTCGTCATCGTCCCGTGGTGCCTCGTACATAAGGAATCCCACGATCTGGTCGCCTGCCATGACGGCGCGTGGCCGCGCGTCCCGATCGGATCTGGCCTCACGCAGGGAGGCTGCATTGCTGGCGACGAAATCCATCTGCTCCGGCGCCAGCTGCAATGCGGTGACCAAAGCGCGATTGGCTGGGGTCACCGGGCCGATCCGGATGTCCGCGGTGCTTCCGGATCGCTCTGCCACGTGGCCCTCCGACGATTTCGGGATCGAGCGTCAGGACGACGCCCTGGAGCCGTCTTCCATGACCGGCTCGACGAACCGGTGCAGCTTGGCCGGATTGCCGCGCCAGATCGAGTTGGGCTCCAACTCCTCGCCCTTCATCACGAAGGAATCGGCATCGACCATCGATCCTTTGCCCATCACCACGCCGTAATGGACAAAGGCGGAAGGTCCGAGCGTGCAGCCATCGCCGATACGGATGAAGTCGGACTTGAACGCACCTTCTTCCAGCGAGTGGGCCTGGATGACGCAGCCTTCATTGAGCGTGACGTCATCGCCGATCACCACGAGGGAACGCTCGGTCAGGTTGGCGCCGCCGTCATAGACGCGCTTGCCCACCTTGACCCCAAGCATGCGCAGGATCATCGGCCGGAACGGGGTGCCGGCGAACAGGCGCACAACAGGCGAATCCGCGAGCTTCCAGTGGCGCTCGTGGCGCCAGAATGTGACGTCGTAGATCGTCGTTATCTGCGGCTTCAGCTTGCGAAAACCGAGGCTTGCCCGCTCGACGAAGATGTAGAACGGAATGGTGATCGCCGAGGTCAAAAGCACCGCCACGAAGAGGGCGATCTCAGCCCATTCGGTGTAGTAGTTCAGTGCCCGGTCCCAGATCGCCAGCGTGGCGAACAGCATGATCCATTGCGTCGCCATGAACAGGAGGATCGTCACCAGGTTGTGACGGTTCTTGAGCGGGATGCGCTGGCGTCGGTCTTGCTCGTCGATGCCGGCGATGAGTTCCTTGTCGCGGTTCACCATGCGCGGGATTTCAAAGGGCGGCGAGCCGAGAAGGCCGACATTCTCGCGCAATGGCCCGTCGATGGGGACCATCACCTTGGTGCCGAGCAGGACGTTGTCGCCCGTGCGTCCATCCGGCGGATAGTAGATGTTGTTGCCGAGATAGTTGCGCTCGCCGATCCGGGTCGACTCGAGCCGGAACGCGGAAGCGGACTTGTGCATGTTGATCATGAAAAGCCCGTCCGACACCATGGTCTGGGTGCCGATCTCGCACAGGAGCGGGTTTTCGTGCTGCTGGTTGGAGCCGAAATTGGAGCCCGTCTGCACCACCTTATTGAGGTTCCAGCCGATGGCGCTCATGTAATGGACGATGGCCGAGCTATCACCGAACAGCAGCCCGAGCACGCGGGAGTTGCTCGAGAACTCGGCAACCGTCTGCAGCCAGTAGCGGAAGCCATAAAGCGTGTAAGTACGGCCGGGTTTCAGGATCAGGCTGAACAGGCGCGGCACCACCGTGGCGGCGAAAAAGGCCGCGGCGATGTAGCCGAACAGCGTGACCGTGGTGCCGATCGCCACAATGCCGATGGTCTCCTGATAGTCGTCGCCGACATTCTCCCAATAGCTGTGGAACAAAAGCGGCAGCGGGGTGACGATGGCAAACAGGCCTATTAGCTGCACGGCCTCATAGAGGAAGCGCCGGATGCGGGGAGGATTGACGTTGCGCACCTTGCAATAGTCCGCCGTGGTCGGCACCGCGGGCGATCCATGCCAGTGTTCGCCGTCGGGGATGCTTTGCCCGTGCTGCAGCGAGGAGGAATGACCGAGCTGGCCGCCGTCGCCGATCGCGGTGTCGATGTCGAGCGTGCAGCCGACGCCGACGAAGGCGTCGCGGCCGATGGTCAGCGGCCCGGTGTGGATATAGCCGGCCTGGGCGCGATAGCCGAGGATCAATGATTCCTTGCGCAGGATCGTTCGGTCGCCAATCGAAATCAGGTCCGTGCACACCGGCACGGCCCGGGATTCGATGACCACGTTCTTGCCGATCCTGGTTCCCAGAAGCTGCAGGTAGAGGCTGTAGAGCGGGCTTCCGCGGAACAGCACGACGGGTGCCGTGCGGATCAAGGTTTTGACCACCCAGAAGCGATAGTAGCGCAGGCCCCAGATCGGGAACGCTTCCGCCTTCCAGCGGCCGACCAGCAGCCATTTGGCGGCAATGGCGAAGCCCGACATGCCGAAGAACACGCCGGCCGAGAGCACCACGCACCTGACATAAAGCTGCAGCGGGTCGTCGAGCGTGTCATAGACCCAGTTGAGGCCGTCATTGATCGCCCACAAGGCCACGTAGCTGTAGAGCGCGTAAAACAGCAACTGCGCCGCGCCGCAGGTCCAGTAGACGAAATTGGACGCCTGGCGGGTGAGAACGGGCTCGTTGGTGGCCGTCGTCATCTCTTCCGCCACGCTCAGGTGCTTGGCCAGGCGCGCCACCGTCGGATAGAGATAGATGTCGCGCATCGACGTCGTCGCCCATTCCTTGCGGGTGCGCACACGCGCGCAAAAATGCGCCATCAGCAACGAGTTGGCGCCGAGATCGTCGAAGAAATTGTCCTCGACGGACACATCGTCGAACTTCAGCACGGCGCATAGCGCGTCGGCCAGGAAACGCTCGTCGTCATTGCCGGGCGGCACCATGGCGCGATCGGCCGAGAGCCGGACGCTGGTTGGTTTGGGCAACTGGCGAAGGTCGACCTTGTTGGAGACCGTCATCGGGATCGCCGGCAGTTCCTCCAGATAGGAGGGCACCATGTAGTCGGGCAGACGTCGCTTCATCGTCTGGGCAATGTCGGCGCGCGAGAGCGCCGGCTGGCCGGCCTTGGGCGCGTAATAGGCAACGAGTTCGACGCGGCCGGGCTCGATCTCCCAGGTGGTGACGGCGGCCTGCGCGATCTCGGGCTGGTCGAGCAGCACGGCCTCGATCTCGCCGAGTTCAATGCGATAGCCGCGGATCTTCACCTGGGTATCGATGCGCCCGGCATACTCGATCTCGCCGGCGTCACTGATCCGGCCAAGGTCGCCGGTGCGGTAGATGCGCTTCGACGGGTTGTTCGGCAGGCCGAGGAAATCGGCGATGAATTTCTGTTCGGTCAGGTCCGGCCGGTTGAGATAGCCGACCGCCAGCCCGATGCCTGCAATGCCGATCTCGCCCAGTTCGCCGGGTTCGGCGAGCCGCGGCAGCGAAGGGTCGAGAATGACGATCGAGTAGGTGGGCAGCGGCGCGCCGATCGTCACCGGCCGGTCCGGCGTCAGTGCACCCATGGTTGCCGTGACGGTCGCCTCGGTCGGGCCATAGGTGTTGAGGATCTGCCGGCCGGGCTTCGACCAGCGCACCACCAGATTGTGCGGGCAGGCCTCGCCGCCGACCAGCAGCGTGCGCAGGCTGGGCACGTCCGATGTCATGGACGACAGAAGCGTCGGGCTGCAGGCCATGCAGGTGATGTCGTGATGGCGCAGGAAATCGGCGAGCTCCTCGCCCACGAGAGGCATCTGGCCTGGTGCCGGCACGACCGTCGCGCCGGCGACGAACGGCACCCAGATCTCCTCGGAGGAAAAGTCGAAGGCGATGGTCATGCCCTGGTACACGCGATCGCCCGGCCGGTAGCCGTAGGATGCGGCGGCGACGCGGATGAAGTTGACGAAGCTCTGGTGGCGGATGGCCACGCCCTTCGGCCTGCCGGTCGTGCCGGACGTATACAGGATGTAGCAGATGTCTTCGACCGCCGTGGGGGCCGGCGCCTTGTGCGGCTTCAGCGGCGCGTCGGACTGGGCTGATATTTCGGCGGCGGCGCTGTCGATCAACAGGTGCGGAACCGGCAGCTGGTCGGCCCGCGAAGCGTAGGTGGCGATGGTGACGACCAGGCTGACGCTGGCGTCTTCGATGATGAGCGCCATGCGCTCTTGCGGAAAGGCGGTGGCCAGCGGCACGAAGGCGGCACCCGCCTTCGCCACGGCGAGCAGGGCCACATAGGTTTCCGCGGACCGGTCGAGGATGAGCCCGACACGGTGACCCGGCCGCACGCCGCGCTTGACCAGCAGGCGAGCAAATTGGTTGGCGCGCTTGTCCAGCTCCCGATAGGTCCAGGTGCGGCCCTCGGAGATCACTGCCGGCAGCGTGGCGAATGTTCCGGCGAGTTGCTCGAAGACTTTGTCGAGCCGCTCGTCCGGTTGGCCTGCCCGGGCAAAATCGGCGCCCGCCAGGACCTGGCCGTGCGCTCCGGAGGCAATTCCCGCAAGTGCATCGACGCTGTCGGAGCTGGTCTCGGGCCCTGCGCCCAATCGTGCCGCTTCCCTGTCCAGTTCGGCGATATCGATACCGTGGTCCATTTCCAAACTTTCTCGTCCTGGCAAGCCGTTACAGGCACATCTCGGTCACGCCGCCGCGCCGGCGGGCATTGCCGGCTGTACCGTCGCTGCAATTTGATCGTTGTTCATGGAGGGGGAATGACTGAAGCTTCCAGAACGGAAGATTCCGGAATTCAGACCGGCGATCGCCGGCCGCACCCTCTTTGGCCGGGCGGTTATCACGGAATCGACCGCCCCGTCTTCACAGTTTCGGGAGCATGGGCGTAGGGCGCAAGCGCGCGCATTGCCTGGGCGCTGCCGGCGGCGAGCGACATGCCGGGCGGGGCACCCATCGATCCGTTCGAACCTCGTTGCATTGCCGTACCCAATTCCGTGCGCCCGTGTCCGTGCGCCTGTGTCCGTGCGCCTGTGTCCGTGCGCTTGTGCGGCGGCCAGATTTCCGGCCGTTGAGGGATGCTTATGCCATCCGATCTTTTCGCCAGTTTTTCCGAACTGTTGAATCTTGTTTCTGAATTGTGTCTGGGCAGCCTTCCGTAGGACCGCTTCCTGCAGTTTCAGCCCTTCCAGAAAAAAATCTCATAGCGCCCAGGAATAAAGCGCGGCCCTTGCGGGTCTTCTCTGCAAGCGGGGCAATCTTGCGGTCCGCGACCCTAGAAAACGAAACAAGGATTTACCGAAATGACCAAGCTCGCTCTCAGCGTGGCTGCGATGTTGCTTGCCTCGACTTCTGCCTTTGCCGGCAGCGACCATTTCGGCGCCAATGCCCCCAACCAGCCTGGCGCCGCCGTCGACACCAATGCCACCGCCTCGATCCCCTACGCGGCACGTCCTCATGGCGTCGATACCAAGGTGACGACCGGGCCGAGCCGGCCGGCGACCAAATCCGATGCGGACGAACCCGGCCAGGGCATCTGGGGCAACTGAGTTCACGGGTCGGCGCCGGATCCCGGCGGCGCCGATCCGATCCGCGACCAGCGACGGAGGGCCAGGGCTTGGCGCTCCGTCATTCCATTCGACCTTTCGCCTTAGCCACCACTCAACAGAGGAGATCACCATGTTCAGCATGTCACGCCGCACAGTGCTTCAATCCGCCGCCGCCGCTGCCGCCCTCGGCCTTGCCGGCAAGCTGGAATTCACCCGTCCCGCTTTCGCGCAGACGCCGGTGGAACCCACCGTCGGTTTCTACAAATACACGGTCGGCGATATCGAGGTGACCGCCGTCTATGACGGCATCTGGAAGAAGCCGCACGACCCGGCCTTCATCAAGGATGTTTCGGTCGACGATACCAAGGCAGCGCTCGCCAAGGCGGGGCTGACGACCGACTTCATGCCCATTCCGCTCACCGTAGCGGTGCTCAAGATGGGCGGCAGGCTGATCATGATGGATGCCGGCTCGGGCGTCGGCCAGTGGCAGGCCAACGCCACGCACCTGCCGGCCAACATGGCCGCCGCCGGAATCGACTACAAGGCGATCGACACCATCATGATCTCGCATTTCCACCCCGACCATGTCTGGGGCCTCATGGAGAAGGGCACCAACACGCCGGTGTTCCCCAATGCCGAGCTCATCGTCAACGCCACCGAATACAATTGGTGGACCGACCCGAGCAGGCTGGCGAAGCTGCCCGAGGGCCGCAAGCCGGCGGGCAAGCGCATCGCCGAAAACTTCCCGAAATGGAAGAACTGGAAGCTGGTCGAGGATGGCGCCGAGGTCGCGCCCGGCATCCAGATCATCGCCGCCCCCGGCCACACGCCCGGCCATTCGGTGTACCTCGCCAATTCCGGCAAGGAACAACTGATGATCTCGGCCGACACCATGTATGTGCCGGCGCTTCTCGCACCGCATCCGGAATGGCAGGGCGCCTATGACCAGGACGGGCCGACGGCGATCGCCACGCGCCACAAGATCATCGACCGGGTGATCGCGGACAACATCCGCATTTCCGGTTCGCACTTCCCGTTCCCGGGCACCGGCGTCTTCGTCAAGGACGGCAATGCCTACGGCTTCACGCCTGTCGAAATCTGAGCGCGAGCTCCCAACCCAAGCGAGACAGACAATGAAACAATCCTTTTTGGGCAAGCACGCCCTGTTCGGCCTGCTCGGCGCCATTGCCGTGCTGACCGTGGTTCCCGTCGCAACCATCATCCCAGCCTATGCGGTCGACGACATCGAGGGCGCCGACGCGCCCGACCTCACCGCCGTCAAGGCCAAGATCGACGCCAAGGATTACAAGGGCGCGCTGGCGGACCTGCGCGACCTCGCGCAGGACAACCAGCAGGCCGACGTCTACAATTTGCTCGGCTTCACGCTGCGCAAGACCGGCGACTTCACCACCGCGCTGACCTACTACAACAAGGCACTGGAGCTGAAACCCGACCACAAGGCCGCCCGCGAATATCTGGGCGAGCTCTATGTCGAAACCGGCGACATGGCCAAGGCCGATGAGCAACTGGCCTCGCTGCAGAAACTGTGCCCGACCGGCTGCGACGAGCTTTCCGACCTGCGGAAAGCCATCGATACCAAGGTGACGAAGTAAGTTCTCCCCCCGGATTGCCCCCACTTGCGAAGGGCAATTCGGGGCAATCCGACCTCCCCCTCGGGGAGAGGAGGCGCCGCCTTTCTCTTCTCCCCGCTGGGGAGAGGTGGCCGCGAAGCGCCCGGATGAGGGGCTTGGCGCTAACCCACCAAAGTTCGGGCGCTCGTGGCTGGCGCCCATTGCCGGAGCCGGCGCCTCTCCCTCGAGCCGGCTCCGGCCCTTTCAAGCATCACATTCGGCAGGCGCCGTCCTCGCGCGGCGCATGCACGGTGTCAAAATATCGGAGGCTGACCATGACCCTGAACGAACGCGCCGAGAAGCTGCACGCCCTCGCCATCAAACTCTATGTCAGGGATCTGACCCTGCTTGTCGGGCGCCTGCTCATGTCCTTCATCTTCCTGCATGAGGGGGTGACACTGGCCACCCATTTCGACGGCGCCGCCAAGGCGATGGCCGCGCAAGGCGTCGGTCTGCCGCTGTTTGTCGCCACCATCGCGTTGCAACTGGGGGCAGGGCTCTCGGTGGCAACGGGCGTGCTGACGCGGCTGGGGGCGATCGGCCTCGGCCTCTTCTGCCTGGCAACGGCCACACTGTTCCACACCAACTTCGCCAGCCAGAGCGAGCTGCTGAATTTCGAAAAGGATCTGGCGATCGCCGGCGGCATGTTCGTTCTGGCCGTAGCCGGCGCCGGCCGGATCTCGCTGGATTGGCTGCTGGCCTGCACTCTGCAGCAGCGCCAGCGCGATCGGGAAACGGTGGCGTCGCTGCTGGCGGTCGAGAACCAGTTTTCCCAGAGGTGAGGCTGCCGGTCTGAGGAGGAGCTGAGCGCGCGCGACCCGTTCAAGCGCCTGCGACACGTACTTTGCTGGAACCAGCCTTGATGCTCCGCATTCTATAAGCAGGGGCTGAAGGAGCGTGACGTGAAAGCGATTTTGGCATTGGTCGGCGGCTTTGTCTTGACCCTTGCGGTCTTCGGCAGCGGGCTGGGCTTTGCCGCCTGGTTGCTCGCCGCCAAGCCCGCGCATGAGGCAAGGCCGACCGTCAGCGTGGCGGAACTGTGGACCAGGGACGCGCGGCCGGTGAACAAGGCGGCGCAAAATCTGCAACGCTTGCCGGCCGACCAGCCCGCGCCGCCCGATATCGCCGTCAAGTCGCGGGCACCCGATCCGGCCGCGACCGGATCGATCGCGCCGGCGGCTGGAGCCGACGCGCTGCCGGCGTCCCATGTCAGTTGGTGCGCGAACCGCTACCGCTCCTACAATCCGGATGACAACAGCTACATGTCCTATAGCGGGCAGCAGCGCCCCTGCGTCTCGCCCTATCTCGACGCCGGCGACGACCAGGGCGCGCAGCCATCGGCAGCCGTCAGCTATGTCGAGGGCGGTGTCGCCCCGGCGGTCGCGACGACGGCGCTTTCCGCCGACCATGTCGATTCCTGCTTCAGCCGCTACCGCTCCTACAGGCCCGACGACAACAGCTATCAGCCATATTCCGGCGGACCCAGGCGCCAGTGCGAGTAGCCGCCGTTGCCGTGCAGGCCTGGCTGAAGGGTTGCATCTTGTCGTCCCGACGATCACGCAGATTTTTTGGATCGTTCGCACCGGCGCGGCGTTCATGCCTCACATGAGTGGAGGAATGACATGAGCGACGACCGCGACGACAAGATCAGGAACCGCGCCTACGAGATCTGGCAACGCGAAGGCGGCGGCCATGGCGACCATGAGCGGCACTGGAGCCGGGCCGAGATGGAGATCGACAGGGAAGCCGCCCTGCCGCTGACGGCGGATGACGCGCTGCCACAAACCGGCGAGATCGCGAGCTCCGACGTTCTGACGGTGGAGGAACTGGCGATCCGCGCGGGCATATCGGGCGAGGAGGCGCAGGAGCTGATCGACCGTCTCGGCACCGACCGCGCCGCGATCGAGCAAGCCGCGCGCAGCCTCAAGCCAAAGCGCGGGCGCTGAACGCGCGAGCCTTTCGAAACAACGCGTTGGTGCAACTCGATGACAAGATGATTCATCGAGCCACCGAGCGCAAAACCATGATCGCCTCGAAGCCGGCGCTCTCTTGGAGCGCTATCCCTGGTCATCTCCGACAATGTCGGAACCCTTGGCCGCCTCGGAGGTTCACCCTGTCCCACCGCAAAGGAGATGCACTCATGGACCACGCCAATCACGTAAGGCTCAGCCGCGCCGAACTGACCCCGGATACGCTTGAAGGCGCGACCATCTACGGCCCCAACGACGAGAAGATCGGCTCCGTCGACCATATGCATGGCAGCAGCCAGGTCGTCATCGACGTCGGCGGCTTCCTCGGCATCGGCGCCAAGCCGGTCGCCGTCGCCGCCAACGAACTCGATTTCATGCGCGACGAGGACGGCGACGTTCACGCCGTGACCAGCTGGACCAAGGACCAGCTGAAAGCCATGCCCGAACACCGCGACTGACAATAGGAAGGGCTCGGCGATCGTCGGGCCCTTCGTCCTTTCCTGAGGAGAGACCGATGATCAGGAAGCTGAAAGACGGAAAATATCGGCTTTATTCAAGGAAAAAGGACGAGAAGACGGGCAAGCGGCGGAATCTGGGCACGTTCGACAGCCGCGAAGCGGCGGAGAAGCACGAAAGGGAAGTGCAGTATTTCAAGCGGCATTGAAGGGATCGCTGTTGCATAGCGGTACACAGAGACCGAGGCCGCTGTAGGCCTGTCGGCCTCCTAGGGGGCCAGCAAAGCGGCGGACCTTTCAGCCGCGCTTGCAAGCCATATGGAACCAAATACGCGGCCACGCGTTAATGGCTTCGGCCTGATCCGGCCGGGGGTTCGCGTGGAGGGGTTTTTGGGCGCATCTCGGTTACCAAAAGAACAACTGGACTCTCGACAAATCCTTAGCGCTCTCAAAGCTTTTCGAAACGGCGATTTCTCCGTCCGCATCGAAAACGTCTATGATGGGCTGAGTGGCGAGATTGCAGACACGTTCAATCAAATCGTCGAACTCAATGACCAGGTGACGCGGGAATTCGCGCGGCTCAGCCGGGTGGTCGGCAAGGACGGGCGCATCAGCGAGCGCGGCCATGTCAGGAACGCCAAAGGTAGCTGGGAATCGAGCGTCCGATCGGTCAACGACCTGATCGAGGACATGGTGCAACCGACCGCCGAGGTGGCCCGGGTCATCGGCGCCGTCGCCAAGGGCGATCTGTCCCAGACCATGATGGTGGAGATCGACGGCAGGCCGCTGCGCGGCGAATTCCTGCGGATCGGCAAGATCGTCAACACAATGGTCGAGCAACTCGCCTCGTTCACTTCGGAGGTGACGCGCGTGGCGCGCGAGGTCGGCACCGAGGGCAAGCTAGGCGGTCAGGCCCGGGTCAAGGGGGTGGCGGGCACCTGGAAGGATCTGACCGACAATGTGAACGCGATGGCGACCAACCTGACGAGCCAAGTGCGCAACATCGCGGAGGTGACCACCGCAGTCGCTTCGGGCGATTTGTCAAAGAAGATCACCGTCGACGTGAAGGGCGAGATCCTGGAGCTGAAGTCGACCATCAACACCATGGTCGACCAGCTCAACTCGTTTGCCGGCGAGGTGACGCGCGTCGCGCGCGAAGTCGGCACCGAGGGAAAGCTCGGCGGCCAAGCCCGCGTCGAGGGCGTCGGTGGCACCTGGAAGGACCTGACGGACAGCGTGAACCTGATGGCCGCCAATTTGACCGGCCAGGTCCGCAATATCGCCGATGTGACGACCGCGGTCGCGCTCGGCGACCTGTCGAAGAAGATCACCGTCGACGTGAAGGGAGAGATTTTGGAGCTGAAGTCCACCATCAATACGATGGTCGACCAGCTCAACTCATTTGCCGGCGAGGTGACGCGCGTTGCACGCGAGGTCGGCACGGAGGGAAAGCTCGGCGGGCAGGCGCAGGTGCGGGGTGTCGCCGGAACCTGGAAGGATTTGACCGATAACGTCAATTCAATGGCGGCCAACCTGACCGGCCAGGTGCGCAACATCGCCGAAGTGACCACCGCGGTGGCTCTTGGCGATCTGTCGAAGAAGATCACGGTCGACGTGAAGGGCGAGATCCTGGAGCTCAAGAACACCATCAACACGATGGTGGACCAGCTGAATTCCTTCGCCTCGGAAGTGACGCGCGTCGCGCGCGAAGTCGGCACCGAGGGAAAGCTCGGCGGTCAGGCGGAAGTCCGTGGCGTCGGAGGCACCTGGAAAGACCTGACCGACAACGTCAATTTGATGGCCGCCAATCTCACCGGCCAGGTGCGCAACATCGCCGATGTGACGACGGCCGTCGCGCGGGGTGATCTCTCCAAGAAGATCACGGTCGACGTGAAGGGCGAAATCCTCGAGCTGAAGAACACCGTCAACACGATGGTGGACCAGCTCAACTCATTCGCCTCCGAAGTCACGCGCGTTGCCCGCGAAGTGGGCTCGGAGGGAAAACTCGGCGGCCAGGCCCATGTCGAGGGGGTCGGCGGCACCTGGAAGGACCTGACCGACAACGTCAACGCCATGGCCGGCAACCTGACCGTGCAGTTGCGCGATGTCTCCAAGGTCGCGACCGCGATCGCGACCGGCGATCTCACCCAGAAAATCACCGTCGATGCGCTGGGAGAGATTCTGCAGATCAAGGACGTCATCAACACGATGGTGGACCAGCTGAACTCCTTCGCATCCGAGGTGACGCGCGTTGCCCGCGAAGTGGGATCGGACGGCAAGCTTGGCGGCCAGGCACAGGTGCGCGGTGTCGCCGGCACGTGGAAGGACCTGACGGATAACGTCAACGCCATGGCCGCTAATCTGACGGGCCAGGTCCGCAACATCGCGGAAGTGACGACCGCCGTTGCGCTGGGCGACCTGTCGAAAAAGATCACGGTCGACGTTCGCGGCGAAATTCTCGAGCTCAAGGACACCATCAACACGATGGTGGATCAGCTCAACTCTTTCGCCTCGGAAGTGACGCGTGTCGCGCGCGAAGTCGGCACCGAGGGGAAGCTTGGCGGCCAGGCACAGGTGCGCGGTGTCGCCGGCACCTGGAAGGACCTGACCGACAACGTCAATTCGATGGCCGAGAATCTGACCGGCCAGGTGCGCAACATCGCCGATGTGACGACCGCTGTGGCGCGAGGCGATCTGTCGAAGAAGATCACCGTCGACGTCAAGGGCGAGATCCTGGAGCTGAAGTCCACCATCAACACCATGGTCGACCAGCTCAACTCATTCGCGGGCGAGGTGACGCGCGTGGCGCGCGAAGTCGGCACGGAGGGAAAGCTCGGCGGCCAGGCACAGGTCGAGGGCGTGGCGGGCACCTGGAAGGACCTGACCGACAACGTCAACCTCATGGCGACCAACCTGACCAACCAGGTGCGCGGCATCGCCGATGTCGTCACCGCCGTGGCGCAGGGCAATCTCAAGCGCAAACTCGCCGTCGATGCCAAGGGCGAGATCGCGTCCTTGGCGGACACCATCAACGGCATGATCGAAACGCTGGCGACCTTCGCCGATCAGGTGACCAACGTCGCCCGCGAGGTCGGCATCGAGGGCAAGCTCGGCGGCCAGGCGAGGGTGCCTGGCGCCGCCGGCCTGTGGCGCGACCTGACCGACAACGTCAATCAGCTGGCGGCGAACCTGACCACCCAGGTGCGGGCCATCGCCGAGGTGTCAACCGCGGTCACCAAGGGCGATCTTACGCGTTCGATCAGCGTCCAGGCTTCCGGGGAGGTCGCGGCGCTCAAGGACAACATCAACGAGATGATCCGCAACCTGAAGGATCAGACGCTCAAGAATGCCGAGCAGGATTGGCTGAAGACCAACCTCGCTCGGTTCTCGCGCATGCTGCAGGGCGAGCGCGATCTGGCCACGGTGTCGCGCATGATCATATCGGAACTGGCGCCGCTGGTGAACGCGCAGTATGGCGTTTTCTACGTAACCAATCGCGACGAGGATGAGTCCTATCTGGAACTGGCAGCGTCCTACGCCGCCGAGGGCAAAGCCAAGATCCGCCAGCGTGTGGACTTCCGGGAAGGCCTGATCGGTCAAAGCGCGGCCGACAAACGGGCGATCATGCTCGACGAGGTTCCCTCGAGCTTCCTGCGCATCAGCTCGGGCCTCGGCGAAGCACCGCCGGCCAGCGCCATCGTTCTGCCGGCATTGTTCGAGGAAGAGGTCAAGGCGGTCATCGAACTCGCTTCGTTTAGCCGCTTCAGCGACACGCATCGCCTGTTCCTCGAGCAATTGATGGAGTCGGTCGGCATCGTGCTCAACACGATCGCCGCGACCATGCGCACGGAAGGGCTTCTCAAGCAGTCCCAGCTTCTGACGTCCGAACTGCAGTCGCGCCAGACCGAGCTCACCAAGAAACAGGAAGAGCTTCACGCCACCAACGAGGAATTGCAAGAGAAGGCGCAGCTTCTCGAGAACGAGAAAAAGCAGGTCGAGAACAAGAATCTCGAGATCGAAATGGCCAGACGCGCACTTGAGGAGAAGGCGGAACAGCTGGCGCTGACGTCCAAGTACAAGTCCGAATTCCTGGCCAATATGAGCCACGAGCTGAGGACGCCGCTGAACTCGCTGCTGATCCTGTCCAACTTGCTCGCGACCAACCAGCAGGGCAACCTGAACGACAAGCAGATTGAGTTCGCTCGCACGATCAACTCGGCGGGCACGGATCTGCTCAGCCTCATCAACGACATACTCGATCTTTCGAAAATCGAATCCGGCACGGTTTCGATCGAGCTCAACGACATGCCGCTCGCACATCTGCGCCAGCATATGGAGCGAACCTTCCGGCAGCTTGCGGCCGACAAGGGGCTTGGGTTTACGATCAAGATCGATCAGATCCTGCCCGAGACGATCCGTACGGACGAAAAACGGCTGCAGCAGATCGTCCTTAATCTTTTGTCCAACGCCTTCAAGTTTACGTCCCAAGGCGACGTGACGCTCAGCATCCATGCAGAGCGGACCGGCCGCGCAAACGGCGCGGCGGCGCTGCCGCAAGCGCTGGCCATCGCCGTCACCGACACGGGCATCGGCATTCCGGAGGACAAGCAAAAGCTGATCTTCGAGGCGTTCCAACAAGCCGACGGCACCACCAGCCGCAAATATGGCGGCACTGGCCTCGGCCTCTCGATCAGCCGGGAAATCGCCCGCCTGCTCGGCGGCGAGTTGCGCGTCGAAAGCCAGCCTGGAACGGGATCGACCTTCACGCTTGTCATTCCCTTCGACGGCCCGCGCAGCAGCAGTCTTGCACCGCAGATCGAGCTTTCGCCGGCCGCCGTTTCCGTTGCGGCCAGCAGCACGACAGGAGCGCCGGAACTCGCCGACGACCGTGATGCGATCGATCCATCGGACAGGGTGGTGCTGATCGTGGAGGACGACCCCACTTTTGGCGGGCTGCTGCTTGGTCTTGCGCGATCGGCCGGATTGAAAGGCGTGCTCTCCACGGCCGGCTCGGGAACGCTGGCGCTTACGCGCAAGCTCATGCCCGATGCGATCACGTTGGATCTCGGCCTTTCGGACATTGATGGCTGGGTGCTTTTCGACCTTTTACGGCACGATCCGAAGACCAGGAACATACCCATCCACGTTATCTCCGGCGCCGAAGACATCGAGCTCCTCACGCGCCGAGGCGCCGCAAGCGTTTCCAGCAAGCCGGTGTCCGCCGGCGAACTTTCGCGTGTCTTCGACGACATTCAGTCGAGGACGCTCAGGACACAACGCAATGTGCTGGTCGCGGATCCGGACCCCGAGCGTCGCCTGGCGCTGGTCGAAGCCATTCGCGACGGCGTCACGTCGGTCACCGCCATCGGCCGTGTCGCGGCCAATGCCGACGGGGGTGGTATTGCCGGATATGATGCCGTCGTGTTCGGTTTTGGCCGTTCGGCCAAGGACAACGCCCAGATGCTCGATGAGATCATGTCGCAGTTCGGCGATTTTGTCCCGCGCCTGCTCTTCTTCACGCCCCATCCGGACGCCTTTCAACAGCAGATCGCCCTGCATCCGCCGCTCAGCGATGTTCCGCGTGCCGACAACTTTGCCCAGCTTGGCTTGTTGATGTCCGCAGCCCTTCCAGGCGACAGGCCCGACAAGGAAATCCTGGCTTCCGAACAACTCGACAACGCCGATCTGGCCGGGGCCAAGGTTCTGATCGTCGACGACGACATTCGCAACATCTATTCGCTGACCAGCGTGCTGGAAACTTACGGTATCGAGGTGCAGCATGCCGAGCGGGGGCGGGACGGCATAGCCATGCTTGAAGAGGCACCGGACGTCGATGTCGCCCTGATCGACATCATGATGCCCGAGATGGACGGGTACGAGACAATGCGCCGGATCCGCTCCCAGCCGGAAATCGCGCACATTCCGCTGATTTCCGTCACGGCCAAGGCGATGAAAGGAGATCGCCAGAAATGTCTGGACGCCGGCGCGTCCGACTACATCGCCAAGCCCGTCGACCTCGACCTGCTCCTCGCCCTGCTGCGGGTTTGGGTCGGCCGCTCGCGCTCGCGAGCGGGGACATCGCGGGCAGACGGCGACGACCGCAATCTGATCGCGCCCCGGCGGATTTAGCCAATGGCGGCGATGGAAGCAGAAAGCAGCGAACCGTTCGAAAAGCTGGGGCCGGTTCGCGTTCTCGCTGTCGACGACGACGCGCGAAATCTCCTTGCCATTGAGGAGGCACTTGACGGGGTCGGGCAGGTGATTTGCGCCCAGTCGGGCGACGAGGCGCTGCGCTTTCTGCTCAAGGACGACTTCGCCGTCATTCTGCTGGATGTGCTGATGCCCGGTCTCGACGGCTACGAAACCGCTTCGCTGATCCGGAGGCGCGAACGTTCGAACGCCACGCCGATCATCTTCCTGACCGCCATCAACAAGGAAGAAGCACATATGTTGCGCGGCTATGACGCCGGCGCGGTGGATTATCTGTTCAAGCCATTCGACCCGTCGATGCTGCGGTCCAAGGTCATGGTCTTCGTCGATCTCTATGAAAAGACGAGGGAAATCGAACGGAATGCGGCCAGGGAGCAACTGCTGCTTGAGCGAGCGCTGAAGGCGACCTCCGACAAGCTCGACGCCGAGCGGGCGCTGCGGCATTCCGAGGCCCGGCAGGAGACGATCCTCGCCTCGCTGCCGATCTGTTTTCACGCTCGCGCGGCCGCGGCGCCATTCGCCGCAAGCTATGTTTCCAAGGGGGTCGAGCGGTTGACGGGATTTTCTCCGGACCGGTTCATGGCGGATCCAGATTTCGGCATCAGCCGGGTCCATCCGGCTGATCGGGACGCGGTGACAAGATCGCTTTCGGCCGCCCACGAGACCGGCTCTTATGCGTGCGAGTTCCGCTGGCGATGCGCCAATGAGGAATACCGGATATTCCTCGACCAGGGAGTGGTCGCCAGGGATGGCGCCGGGCTCGAACTGCTGGGCACCATGCAGGACATCACCGAGCAGCGCCATCTGGAAAGCCAATTGCTGCAATCGCAGCGGCTCGATGCGATCGGCAAGCTGACCGGCGGACTTGCCCACGATTTCAACAATCTGCTTGCGGCGATCCTCTCCGGGCTGAGCCTGCTGGAAAGGCAAGTGAGCCTCGACGGCAAGGCGGCCCAGGTTCTCGACATGACGCGCCGCTCCGCTTCCCAGGGCAAGGACCTCATCCAGCGCATGCTCGCCTTTTCAAGGCGCCAGGATCTGAAACCGGTTGCCGTGCGGATGTCGAGCCTCGGAGACACGATGACCGGCCTTGTGGCACCGATCCTGGGCGGCCTGGTGCGCTTCGACTGGCATGTCGGTGACGACATATGGCCGGTGCATGCGGACCCGGCGCAGCTTGAGCTTGCCTTGATGAACCTGGTCTTCAATGCCCGCGACGCGATGCCTTCCGGCGGGACAATCTGCGTCAAGGCCCACAATCGCAGCGTCGGCCAGACCGGCCAGGGGCTTGCCGCGGGCGACTATGTCAGGCTTGCGGTCGAGGACACCGGGACAGGTATCGCCGCGGATGTCATCAGCAAGGTGATCGAGCCGTTCTTCACGACAAAGCCGATCGGGAAGGGCACGGGTCTGGGCCTCAGCACTGTCTATGGTTTCGCCAAGCAGTCGGGTGGCACGCTCAGGATTGACAGCGAGCTTGGCCACGGCACCACCATGGAGCTCTGGCTGCCCCGTTCACGCGAGGCGCAAGACGTCACCGCCAGGGATGAGCTCGTTTTCGAAGCCAGTGCCGCCAACAATGCCGGCACGGACCTCCCGACGGCGGTTGAGGATCAGTTGCCGACTGTTCTGCTCGTCGACGACAGTCAATCCCTGCGGGAGTTGACGGCGATGTCGCTGCGGCAATCGGGTTTCGACGTGACGGCGTTTTCCGGCGGCGCCCAGGCACTGGCCGCCATCGAAAAGGAACCGGACCGTTTCGACGTTATCGTAACCGACTTCGCCATGCCGCTCATTTCGGGCATCGACGTCATCCGCTTCGCCCGCAGCCTGCGCGCGGATTGGCCGGCACTCATCGTCACGGGCTACGCCGATGCCGAGAAGATCTCGGACCGCCCTCACGACGTGGCGTTGATCAGCAAGCCCTTCGAAGATGCCCATTTGGTAGCAGCCATTCGATCAGCTTCGCGCCGCCGCTGAAGGCCGTGGTTCGGGGGAGCCGCGCTTGTCGTCGGTCTCCGCAGGCGCTTAGCCGACCTCCCAATTTCTCGCACCAGCTGCCGAGTTGCCCCTTGCCGTTAACCATTCGTTAACCATTAACCCCCTAGCGTTTACCTCTCAGTAAGGATTCGCTGGCCGTGACCTTTGCCGCCCCCGTCGAAACAAAATCCATTCGTTTTCGCGCCCGTTCGTTCGTGGCCTTTACGCTCACGCCGGAGGCGCCGATTTCCGCCTGGCTGGAGGGGTTGGATCACTGGATCGGCAATTCGCCGGGGTATTTTGCGGGGCGGCCGGTGGTGCTCGATCTAAACGTGCTGAAGCCCGACGCGGGCGACATCGGGCTGCTGGTTGCTTCGCTCGGTGCACGGGGCATCCGGGTTTATGCGATAGAGCTTGAAGGGGCCTCGCTCGGGCTTGACCTGCCGCCGTTGCTTGGCGGCGCCAAGGAGGCCACCGCGGATGGCCTGCTGTCGCAGCCCGGCCGCAAGGGCAAGGCTGAGGCGGCTGATGAAGCCGGCAAGCTGGAAACGGTGTTTTCGGATCGCGGCAAGGATGCCGGCGAAGTCAAGGGAGGCGAGGGCAAGGCCGGCGAAGCCAGGGCCGAGGTGGGCAAGGGCAAGGCGGCCAAGGCGGAAGCCGGCGCGATCGAAACTGTCCAGGCCGGCACGCTTATGGTCAAGTCGCCGATCCGCTCGGGTCAGTCGATCTTCCATCCACATGGCGATGTCATCGTTTTGGGCTCGGTCGCGTCCGGCTCCGAAATCATCGCGGCGGGCTCTATCCATGTCTATGGCACCTTACGCGGCCGCGCCATCGCCGGCTCGCAGGGCAATCGCTCGGCACGCATCTTCTGCCGCAAGAACGAGGCTGAGCTGATTTCGGTCGACGGCTGGTACACCACCGCCGAAGAGATGGAAGGCGTCTCGCGCGGCAAGGCCGTGCAGGCCTTCCTCGAAGGCGACATGCTCGCCGTCGTGCCGCTGAACTAGGGCGGCGCGATGCTGACGCCCGGCTTCACGGTTCCGGCCCGGACAAGCGCCGAGGCACCATCGCCGCGCGCAAGCCTCGGACCGGTTTGGGATGGCATGATGGCAGGCTCTGACAACAGCCGTGCGGCGCACGGCACAACAAACGACAACAGGCAACGGAGGCTTTTTCCATGGGCAAGGTAGTGGTCGTCACATCGGGCAAGGGGGGCGTCGGCAAGACCACCTCGACGGCCGCGCTGGGTGCCGCGGTCGCCAAGACCGGCAAGAAGGTGGCGCTGGTCGATTTCGATGTCGGCCTGCGCAATCTCGACCTGATCATGGGCGCCGAGCGGCGCGTCGTGTTCGACCTCGTCAACGTCATCCAGGGTCAGGCCAAGCTGTCGCAGGCACTGATCCGCGACAAGCGCGTCGACACGCTGTTCCTGCTGCCGGCGTCGCAGACGCGGGACAAGGACGCGCTGACCGAGGACGGCGTCGGCGAGGTGATCGACAAGCTGCGTTCGGTCTTCGACTATGTCTTCTGCGACAGCCCGGCCGGCATCGAGCGCGGCGCGCAGCTCGCCATGCGCTTTGCCGACGAGGCCGTCATCGTCACCAATCCGGAAGTGTCGTCGGTGCGCGATTCCGACCGCATCATCGGTCTGCTCGACGCCCGCACCATGCGCGCCGAACAGGGCGAGCAGATCGCCAAGCATGTGCTGGTCACGCGCTATGACGCGGCGCGCGCCGCGCGGGGAGAAATGCTCTCGATCGACGACGTGCTGGAAATCCTGTCGGTGCCGCTGCTCGGCATCATCCCGGAAAGCCAGGATGTGCTGCGCGCCTCCAACCTCGGTTCGCCGGTGACGCTGTCGGAACCGCTCAACAACGCCGCCAAGGCCTATCTCGAAGCGGCACGGCGGCTTGAAGGCGAAGACTTGCCGGTGGTGGTGCCCTTCGAACGCAAGGGTTTCCTCGACCGTCTGCTCGGAAGGAGGGCCGCATGAGCATCCTCGACCTCTTCAAGCGGCGCACCAGCGCGCCGGTGGCGCGCGAGCGGCTGCAGGTGCTGCTCGCCTATGAGCGCTGCAGCCGTGGCCAGCCCGACCTCGTCTCCATTCTGCGCGAGGAAATCATGGCTGTGATCGCCAAGCATGTGCAGATCGACCAGGACTATCTCCAGGTGTCGATGGATCGGGGCGAGACCATGTCGACGCTGGAAATCGACATCCAGATCCCCAACAAGAGCGCCGTGCCGCTGGCCATGGCGGGGTAAAAACGGTGCGCCTTTTCCTCGCCCCGCTCCACAGGGGGCGAGGAACCCGGATTGCCGGGCCGGCACCGCCGGTTTTCGTCCAAGTCAGTTCAGCGAAAATCTCGACCTGAAGCCCGCGGCGCTGTTGCGATTGGGATAGTCCTGATCCGGTATCGCAACGTCCAGATGGGTGCACAGCGGTTCCCAACCGTCGCCAAGAGCGTGGACCAGCAGCCGCTCCGGTGGCACTTCGGCGTACACCGCACGGACATTGGCCTCGTAGCAGGCAATGGCATGCGCTCGATCGCCGGGCCGGCCGCCGAACACCTGCCTGGCGATCAGGGCGAGGCCCAGCGATTCTTGATCGACGCTTTGCTCAAGTCCCATCGCGATCGTTTTTTCAAAACTTTCCCACCAGCTTTCGGCCGAGCGGTAGGTCAGGATCACCCTGGCATTCGGATAGAATTCGATCAGTTCGCGCCAGTAGTACGCCGAAGGCCAGTCCAGGCAGGAGACATAGCCCGACAGTAGCTGGTTCCAGTCCGGCGCGGCACCTTGGGCCAGCGCACGCCATATCCGCTTCTGCTCCTCGTTGCCGATCACTTCATGCATGTGGTGACAGGGGCCGTAGCCGAGAATGGCCAGCGCCTCGCGCATCGAATCCGTGCCCGTTCGGCCAAAGCCGGTTCCGATCACCTTGATCGACATCTCCATCCCCTCCCGTTCGACCTGCAAGCCGTTTGCTGGCAGCATATCAGGCTGCACACCGAATATGCACGAGAAGCGTTGACATCGCCGCGAACGCTACGGTCTGTGCCAGCCCGGGACCCGGCACTGGCTGTCGCGGCGGTGCAAATCCCCAAATGTCTGAAATTTACATTTCCCTAGGGGGGCTTCCCCTGCGGAATAAGCGGATGTAAGGATACATATTAGCAGTTTGTTAAATATCTGGTTTTGATTGCGTAAGAGGGAGTTCCGTATGAACTTCAAGAGCCTGATCAAGCGTGCTGAAGACGTAGACGACGCACTCCAGGAATTGCAGGACGATCTGGCAGACGCCCTGGATGCCAGCCTCGACAGCGAATTCGAGGCACCGCCACAGGGCGACGATGTCCCCGATAACGCGTCAACCGTCTCGCCACCCCAGGCCGATGCGGCGCAAGCGGAGGGCGCGGACAATCCCGACGATGCGGGCAACACCGACACCGCCGAAACCACGCCACGACTGACGCCCCATGCCCAGACCCGGCTCGCGGCGTTGAACGCCTTCGAAGGAATGTTCCACGACGCCAGGGATTATCTGGATGAGATCAACGGCAAATTGTCGGAAATCTCGACCTCGCATCATCTGACGCGCGAATTCCTCAACATCCTCCACACCGACATTCTTCGCGCCAATGAGCTGGAGCTCGCAAACGCCGGCCTGATCGCCGAGCAAAGAGCGCTGTCGGAAAAGCTGCACGACACGGCGGCCAAGCTGCGCGAGCGTGACAGCACGTGCGAAGTGCTGCAGCAGCGCGAGACAGACCTGGTCCAGGACCGGGACGCGCTTCGCACAGCGCTCGCGGCGGCAAGGCTCGAGCTCGCCGAGATGGGCAATGCCAGCGCCAAACGCGACGCGGAATTCGGCGACATCGCCAACCGGCTGACCGCCAGGACGGTCGAGGCCAACAGGCGCTTGCGCGAGAGCAAGATGCTGCGGGAAAAACATGTCAGCCTGTCGGTCGAACTCGACAAGGTGCTGAAGCGGGAGAGCCAGGCGCGCCACAGGCTGGACGAGCTTTCGGCAGTCCACGCCAGCGAAGCGGCGCGCCTTGCCGAACTGATGGCGGCGCTCGGCAAGAGCGAGAAAGAGGAGATCCGGCTGCAGAAGGCGCTCGAGGCCACACAGGCGAAGCTGGCGGAAAAGACCGAAACGGCCAGCCTGATGGAAGGCGACTGGGAAGCCGAACGGGCTCGCGGCCAGACGGAGATGCGCGGATTGCGGTCCGAGATCCAAGACCTGGAATCGCGGCTGGAGCGGGCCTCGAACGAGAACAGTGCGGCCGCCGCCGAAATCGCCAGGCTCAAGACCGACCTGGACGACGCAGTGGCCGAAAAGAAAATCGCCGATGAAAGATTGTCCGCGCTCACCGACGAGAACGAAGCCGACAAGCTGAGCCTTTCGAAAGCGAACGCCAATCTTTCGCAACTTGCGCTGCAACAGGCATCGGAGGACATACAACGGGATGTCCAGCGGCAGGAATGCGAGGATCTGCGGGCCGAAATCGCGTCGCTCAATGCCCGGATCAAGGAACTGCTGCCCTACGAGCGGCTCCACAAGGCCACTAACGGCAAATCGCGCGAGGGCGAGGTGGTGGAGATCGCTGCCGTGGTGGCCGAGAAAGCCCGTGCAACGGGCAGGCGTCCCATCCGCAGGAATCTGCGCGCCACGTCGTAGCGCGCTTCGCAGACCTCGTTGCTTGGCAGTCCCAGCATTGGGCTGCCTTTCGCGATGTGGACGGGCCTGACCCAATCACACCGCCGCGAACACCACCGTCTGCGCCAGCCCGCCGCCCTGGCGGTTCTCCAGCGTCACGGTGCCGCCGTAGCGCTCGATGATCTCCTTGGCGATGGCGAGGCCGAGGCCGGCGCCTGGAATGGATTGCTGGCGGCCGGGGTCGACGCGGAAGAAGGGCTCGAAGGCCTTGTTGATGAGGTCGGGCGGAATGCCCGGGCCGACGTCCCATATGGAGAGCACGGCGCGCCTGTCGGCGAGGTCGAGCGCGATCGTGCAGGCCTTGCCGTGGGTGGCGGCGTTGACGACCAGATTGCGCAGGGCGCGGCGCAGGCCGAGCGCGCCGGCGCGGACCGCAACCCTGTCCAGATGCCCGATCGAGACGGAATGGCCGAGCGTGACCATCTCGGCAGATATGTCGCGCACCATCTTTTCCAGGTCGAGCGGCTCGACGGCATCCTGGTTCACCTCCTCGCGCACCAGGCGGATGGCGCTGTCGGCGATGCGGTCGAGCTCGTCGAGGTCGTGCAGCCACTTGTCGCGCTCCTCGTCGAGAAATTCGGCGCGCAGCCGCATGCGCGTCATCGGCGTGCGCAGGTCGTGGCCGGCGGCGGCCACCAGCCGCATGCGGCTTTCCATGGCGGTCTTCAGCCTGGACGAGAGCTGGTTCAGTGCGTGCGCCGTGGCCTTGACCTCGGCCGAGCCCACCTCCGGCACCGGCGCCAGCACGCCGTCGCTGCCGATCTTGGAGACGGTGGCCTCCAGCATTTCGAGCGGCCGGATCAGCACCGAGGTGAAATAGACAGAGACGGCGGTGGCGCCGGCCACGATCAGCGAGATCCAGCCGGCAAGAACCAGCCATTCGCGCCTGGGCGGGTCGATATGTGCTATTTCGAGGATCGCCCACCGGCTGTCGGGCAGGCGCATCGAGGCACGTTGGCTGGGTTCACCCGGTTTGTCGCTGACGATGGCCAGCACGTCGAAGCCGCGGCGGCGCAGCAGATCATTGAGCATCGCCGTCTCCTGCCGGTCCACCTTGCCATCCGCCGGCCGGTCGCTGAATTGCACTCGCAGCACATCCGGTATCGGCCCCGGCAGCAGCCGCACCACGAGTTCCATCTGCTGGGCAACCCATGGCACGACGAGTTCCGGCGGCGGCCCGCCGCCGCGCACGCTGAGGACCGCCGCCGTCGCCAAGCCGACGACACCGACGATAGAGGCGACCAGCAAAAGGATGAGGCGGCGGCGCAGCGAGTTCACGCCTGCGCCTCCACCGTCTCGACGCGCGCGGTCAGCTGGTAGCCGCCATTGCGCACCGTCTTGAACAGCGGCCCGTCGCCGGTGTCGGTGAATTTGCGGCGCAGCCGGCTCATCAGCACGTCGACCGAGCGTTCGAGCGGGTCGCGCTCGCGGCCTTGCGTGAGATCAAGCAGCTGGTCGCGCGACAGCAGCCGGCCGGGGCGGTCGAGGAACACCTGCAACAGGTCGAATTCGGCGCCGGTGAGATCGACGGCCGCGCCCTGCGCATCCGTCACCTTGCGGGTGTCCGGCTCCAGCCTGTAGCTGGCGAAGCGGTAGGCGCGGGGCGGAGGCGCGGGCGCCGCTTCTTCCGGCGTCGAGCGCCTGAGCACGGCGCGGATGCGGGCGGTGAGCTCGCGCGGGTTGAACGGCTTGCCGAGATAGTCGTCGGCGCCGAGTTCCAGCCCGATGATGCGGTCGACATCCTCCTTCAGCGCCGTCAGCAGGATGACGGGAATATGCGGCTTGCGATCGCGCAAGCCCCGGCAGATGTCGAGCCCCGAACCATCCGGCAGCATGACGTCGAGCACGGCCAGGTCGAACTGGCCAGTGGCCAGCTTCTGCTCGCATTCGCGCCTGTCGGCCGCCACCGAGACGCGAAAACCCTGGCCGTCGAGATAGCGTCCGAGCAGCGTGCGGATTTCGCGGTCGTCGTCGACGACGAGGATATGGGGTTGTGACTGCATTATCGTGCCCTTGCCCATGATCCCGGGCTTGTCCTGATTATAGGGAGCGCGCGCGCAAGCGGCATGGAAAATTGCAACCCAATGTTTCTGGCCGGGGGATGGAAACATTCGGAAACAAATTGCCCTTTTGCGGAAACCTTCGGCAACATGCCGACGCGAAGCAGACAAACACGCTTCCTATCCTCCTGACGTCCAAAGCATGGATGAAAGGAATACCGTCATGCGAAGCAGACTTCTTGCGCTCGGCCTGTTTTCCGCCGCCGCCATCTACCCCGCGCTGGCGGCGCAGCCCGACCCGGGCGCGGCGCCAGGCGGGCCGCCGCCTGCCATGGCAATGCAGGATGGAACGGACCATGGCTCGATGCCGCATCCTCCGCAAGGATGGGATCCGCAGGGTTTTGGCCCGCACAGTTTCGGCCCGCAAGGCTTCGGCCCCCACCGCATGGGGCCGCCGCCGGAATTCATGCTGGCCGCCCGGCTCGCCGCGCTCGAAACACGCGTTGGCATCCGCAGCGAACAGCTCGACGCCTGGCGCGACTACACCAGCGCGCTGCAGGCGGTGCTTTCGCCACCGCGGCCGGACCGTGGTCCGGGTGGCACTGGCGGGCCTGGAGGGCCGGATGGCGGGCCGCAGGCGAAAGGCCCCGATGCAGGGCCGGCCGGCAAGCCCGATCCGTTCGCCTTCCAGGAAAGGCTGGCAGACGACGTCACGGCGCGTGCGGCTTCGGCCGCCAAGCTGAAGGACGCGATCGCCGCGCTGCGCGCCAAGCTCACCCCTGAACAGCTCGAAATCCTCGTTTCGGCGGAACGCCCCCATGGACCACCCCCCGGTCCATGGGGCGGCCCGCCGAATGACGCAGTCGGTCCGGCAGGCCCGCCCAATGATGGCCCGATGCCGCCGCCCCAGCCCGGGAACGGCTGACAACCGACCGGCTGCGCCGGCCGGCCCCGGTACCCAACCCGTTCCCGGGCCGGCCGGGTTTCCTTCTCCGGGATGGTGGATCGCGCCTTCCCGGATTCACCCCATGCAACAAGGCACGACAATGTGGGAAGCCCTGATGCTGCTGCGGCTGATCGCATCGGCCAGCCCGAAATATTCGTTCGGCCGGCGCATCGATCATGCCGCAACGCCGCCGGCCTTGCCGGTCGACACGCTGCAAGGCGCGATCCGGCTGGAATTCGCCGCCTGGCGCCTGTCGCTGCCGATCTCGCGGCACGCCGATGGCCACGGAAATCATGACCGCAAGATCGCGTGAGACCTGGCAAGGCGCTTGGCATGTCGGTGCTGATCGGCATAATGGCGCGGAGGGCATCGCGGCCAGCCATCCGATCCTCGGGTGCGCTCCAGCCAGGAAGAAGGAGCGCGACATGAGCCGCTTCGAAGCACCGCTCGACGCCGCCCGCAAGTGGGCGCGACCCCTCGTCACGACATCGTCCGCCTCAAGCCTCACCTGCGACCGCCGGCGTTCGGCCTCGCTTTGCATTGGCCAAAGCCCAGGCGGTCACCGCCTGGCCAAAGCCCAGGCGGTCACCGCACCCCCAGCGAAAGATCATTCAGCCATGTCCATGCAGTCTAGCCAGTCCTCCCCGCCGGTTCGCCGGCTCGCGTCCTGGACGGCGCTTGCCGCAGCCCTTCTCCTGGCGGCCTGCTCACAGGAGGGCGGCAAGGCTCCCGCAGGCATGGGCGGCGTCGGCAAACCGGAAGTCGGCGTCGTCACGCTGCATCCGCAATCGGTGGCGATCACAGCCGAACTGTCGGGGCGCACGGCGGCCTCGCTGATCGCCGAGGTGCGTCCACAAGTGAACGGCATCATCCAGCAACGGCTGTTCAAGGAAGGCAGCGAGGTGGCGGCGGGACAGCCGCTCTACCTCATCGACCCGGCGAGCTACAAGGCGGCTTATGACAGCGCGGTCGCGGCGCAGCAGAAGGCGGCGGCGGCGGTCCCTACCGCGCAGGCCAAGTTCGACAGATACGCCGGCCTGTTGAAGCAGAACGTTGTTTCCAAACAGGATTATGATGACGCTGCCGCCACGCTTGCGCAGGCGCAGGCGGATGTGGCTTCCGCCAAGGCGAGCGCCGAAACCGCGCGCATCAGCCTCGACCGCACCTCGATCACCGCGCCGATCGCAGGCCGCATCGACAAGTCCACGCTGACACCGGGCGCGCTGGTCACCGCCAACCAGGAGACGGTGCTGACCACGATCCGTTCGCTCGACCCGATCAATGTCGACGTCACGCAGTCGAGCACCAATTTGCTCAACCTGCGCCAGGCGATCTCGGAAGGGCGGCTGAAGTTCAGCGGCCCTAATGTCAGCGTCAAGCTGAAGCTCGAGAACGGCACCATCTACGCGCAGACCGGCAAGCTGGAATTCGCCGGCGCCAATGTCGACCAGACCACCGGCACGTTCGCGCTCAGGGCCGAGTTCCCCAACCCCGACCGCCTGCTTCTGCCGGGCATGTATGTGCGGGCGCTGGTCGAGGAGGGCGTTGCCCAGAGCAGTTTTCTCGTGCCGCAGCGCGCCGTCACCCGCAACACGAAGGGTGAGGCGACGGCCATGGTCATCAATGCGCAGGGCAAGGTCGAGACGCGCGTGCTCGCCGTGCGCAACACCGTCGGCAACAGCTGGCTGGTCGACAGCGGCGTGGGCGATGGTGACCGTGTCGTCGTCGAGGGCCTGCAGCTCGTGCGCCCCGGCGGCGATGCGACCGGCGTCGAAGTGACGATCGACGAGGCGACCGGTGAGATCAAGGATCGCGGCCAGACCTCCGCCTTGCCGGCCCCATCCAAGGTGGCCAGCACCGGCCGGCAACCCGCCGCGTCGACCGGGAACTGAGACGATGTCAGCTTTTTTCATCAACCGGCCGATCTTCGCCTGGGTGATCGCCATCGTGATCATGCTGGGCGGTCTGCTCGCGCTCACCACGCTGCCGATCTCGCAATATCCGCAGATCGCGCCGACCACGGTCAATATCAGCGCCACCTATCCGGGCGCGGACGCCCAGACGGTCGAGAACTCGGTGACCAAGGTCATCGAACAAGGCATGACCGGCATCGACAATCTCGACTACATGACGGCGACGTCGACCTCGACGGGTTCTGCGTCGATCACGCTGACCTTCACCAGTTCGGCCGACCCCGACACCGCCCAGGTGCAGACGCAGAACAAGCTGCAGCTGGTGCAGTCGCAACTGCCGCAGGTAGTGCAGAGCAACGGCATCACCGTCTCCAAATCCTCGACCGGCTTCCTGATGGTCATCGGCTTCGTCTCCAGCGACGGCAAGATGAACTCGACCGACCTCGCGGACTATGTCGACGCCACCGTCAACGACACGCTGAAGCGCGTCGAAGGCGTGGGCTCGACGCAGCTCTTCGGCTCGGGCTATGCGATGCGCATCTGGCTCGACCCCGACAAGCTGGCCAAATACGCGCTGATGCCAAGCGACGTGGCGAGTGCCATCGAGGCGCAGAACACGCAGGTTTCGGCCGGCCAGCTCGGCGGCCTGCCGGCGCGCAAGGGCCAGCAGCTCAACGCCACGGTGACCGCCAAGAGCCGGCTGCAAACCGCCGAACAGTTCCGCAACATCATCCTGAAGAGCCAGACGGACGGCTCGCTGGTCCGGCTGAACGACGTCGCCACCGTCCAACTCGGCGCCCAAAGCTATACGACGCAAGCCAACTACAATGGCAAGCCGGCGGCGGGCGTCGCCGTCAACCTGGCGACCGGTGCCAACGCGATCAGCACCGCCGAAGCGGTGCGCTCGACGATAAACCGGCTGAGCTCGACCTTCCCGCAAGGCGTCGAGGTCGTCTATCCCTACGACACCTCGCCCTTCGTGCGGCTGTCGATCGAGGAGGTGGTCAAGACGCTGGCCGAGGCGATCGTGCTGGTGTTCCTGGTGATGTTCATCTTCCTGCAGAACTTGCGGGCGACGATCATCCCGACCATCGCGGTGCCGGTGGTGCTGCTGGGCACGTTCGGCGTGCTGTCGCTGTTCGGCTATTCGGTCAACACGCTGACCATGTTCGCCATGGTGCTGGCCATCGGCCTGCTCGTCGACGACGCCATCGTCGTGGTCGAGAATGTCGAACGCGTCATGCAGGAGGAAGATCTGTCGCCGAAAGAAGCGACGCGAAAATCGATGAACGAGATCACCGGCGCGCTGGTCGGCATCGCCACCGTGCTGTCGGCGGTGTTCGTGCCGATGGCCTTCTTCGGCGGCTCGACCGGCATCATCTACCGGCAGTTCTCGGTGACCATCGTCTCGGCCATGGTGCTGTCCGTGCTGGTGGCTCTGGTGCTGACGCCGGCATTGTGCGCCACGATCCTGCGGCGGCCGAAGGACCATGCCACGCAGACCGGTCCGTTCGGCTGGTTCAACAGGATGTTCGATCGCGGCACGACGGCCTATCGCGACGGCTCGCATGGCATCATCAACCGGTCGTGGCGATTTCTTGCCATCTTCCTCGCCATCGTCGTCGCCATGGGCTGGATGTTTGCGCGGTTGCCGAGCTCGTTCCTGCCGGAAGAGGACCAGGGCATCCTGATCACCAGCGTGCAATTGCCGGTCGGCGCCACGCAGGACCGCACGGAGCGCGTGCTGAAGCAAGTCACCGACCACTATCTCAACGACGAAAAAGACGCCGTCGACGGGGTCTTCACCGCGTCGGGCTTCGGCTTCGGCGGAGCCGGGCAGAATGTCGGCATCGGCTTCGTGCGGCTGAAGGATTTCGCCCAGCGCAAGTCGGCCGCAATGGCCGCGCAGGCGATCGCCGGCCGCGCCATGGGCGCGTTCTCCAAGATCAGGGATGCGCAGGTCTTCGCGCTGGCGCCCCCGGCCATCCAGGGTTTCGGCAACACCAACGGCTTCGATTTCTACCTGCAGGACGTCAACGGCGCCGGCCATGACGCGCTGATCCAGACGCGCAACCAGCTTCTGGCCTTGGCTGGGCAGAGCAAGGTGCTCGCAAACACGCGTCCCAACGGCCAGGAGGACCAGCCGCAATTCTCGGTCGACATCGACCAGGAGAAGGCGAGCGCGCTGGGCGTCAGCCTTGCCGCCATCAACAACACGTTGTCCAGCGCCTGGGGCAGCGATTACGTCAACGACTTCATCGATCGCGGACGGGTGAAGCCGGTCTACATGCAATCGGACGCGAATTTCCGCATGCAGCCGGAGGATCTCGACAAATGGCAGGTCCGCAATTCAAGCGGCGCCATGGTGCCGTTCTCGGCCTTTGCCTCCAGCCACTGGACATTCGGTTCGCCCCGGCTCGAACGCTATAATGGTTCGGCCGCGGTCGAGATCCAGGGCGCGGCGGCAGCGGGCGTGAGCTCGGGTGCGGCGATGGACGAGATCGACAAACTCGTCGCGCAACTGCCGGCCGGCTATTCGCATGAATGGACCGGGCTGTCGCATCAGGAGCGGCTTTCGGGCAACCAGGCGATGTCGCTCTATGCGATCTCGGCCTTGGTCGTATTCCTGTGCCTGGCCGCGCTCTATGAGAGCTGGTCGATCCCGTTCGCGGTGATGCTGTCGGTACCGATCGGCATCTTCGGCGCGCTGCTGGCGGCAAGCCTGTTCGGCCAGACCAACGACGTCTATTTCAAGGTCGGCCTGCTGACCACGATCGGCCTCGCCGCCAAGAACGCCATCCTGATCGTCGAGTTCGCCATTGAACGGCAGGCGGCCGGCATGGGGCTGGTGGAGGCAACGCTCGAGGCGGCGCGACAGCGGTTGCGGCCGATCCTGATGACGTCGCTGGCCTTCATCCTCGGCGTCACGCCGCTTGCGATCGCCAGCGGCGCCGGCTCGGGCGCGCAGAACTCCGTCGGCATCGGCGTGATGGGCGGCATGATCGCCGCGACCGTGATCGGTGTGTTCCTGGTGCCGCTGCTGTTCGTCACGGTGCGGCGCATCTTCAAGGGCAGGGTGGCCAAACCAGATCCCGGGCAGGATACGGGCGAAACGCCGGTGACGGCCAACCAGCAGTAAGGGTTCTTCACATGACAGGTTTTGAACGTGGCTCGGTGGCCGCGGGGCGGCTCCTTGCGCCTATTGTCGGCGCGGCCTTGCTCGCGGGATGCGTCGTCGGTCCGGATTACCGCACGCCCGACCTGCCGATACCGGCAAACTGGAGCGGTGAGAAGCCGACCAAGTCCGTCCAGCCGGCGCAGCTGTCGCAATGGTGGCAACGCCTGCGCGACCCGCAGCTCGACACGCTTGTCGAGGAAGCAATCGCCGGCAACCTCGATGTCGCCACGGCGAAGGCCAAGATCCGCGAAGCGCGCGCCGACTACCGCCAGAGCGCCGGCACGCTGTTCCCGTCAGCCGACGGCTCGGCATCGGCGACGCGCAACAGGACTGCCGCCGCCGCGGCCGACGGCACCGCCAGCGATGCCTACAGCCAGTATCAATCGGGCTTCGACGCCAGTTGGGAACTCGACCTGTTCGGCGCCAACCGCCGGGGCGTCGAGGCCGCACGCTATGGTGTGGACGCCTCGCAGGAGGAACTGCGCTCGACGCTGCTGACGCTGGTCGGCGATGTCGCGTCCACTTACACGCAGGCCCGCGGCTACCAGGCGCGCATCGCGCTCGCCCGGCGTTCGGCCGTCTCGCAGCGGCAGACCGCTGAGCTCACCCGCACCATGGCGCAGGCGGGGTCGGCGATGGCGGCCTCATTCGCCTCCGATGCGGGCGTTCAGTCCAGTCTGGCCGGCGGCCAGTTGCAAAAGCTGAGCACGCGAGGCGATCTCCAACTTGCGGTAGATGTTGTTCATATGGATTTTCAGCGTGCCTTTCGAGATGCCGATATCGAGCGCGATCCGCCCGTATGGCTTGTCCGTGGCAACGAGCCGGGCAATCTCCATTTCCCGTCTGGTCAGCCGTGACGACAGCTTCTGCCATTTGATCCGGCGGGACGCCTCAATCTCGAGGGCTTCGCCGACAATTTCGGCAGGCAACCAGTGACCGCCGGAGGCAACCTGGTCAATGCATCTCAGCAGCGTGCCGACGGCGGACTCCTTCAGCACGATCCCGGCGACGCCAGCCATGACCACATCGTAAAGCTGGCCTTGTGACGCGCCAGCCGTCAGCATCACACAGCGTGTGGCCGGCGTTTCCTTGCCGAGTTCGACGGCAACGTCGAGCCCGCTGAACCCCGGCATGTTCAGATCGATCACCGCAATGTCGGGCAAGTCCTGCCTAATCCTGGTCACAGCGCTCCTGCCGTCCAGCGCCGAACCGACAACCCTATAGCCGGGCTCGCGGGCAATCAGGTCTCCCAGGCCGTGCAGGAGCAGCGGATGGTCGTCGACAATGAACACAGTGGTGACCATCTTCAGTCACGCTCCAACCCGATCAGGCTCGCACACCCTATGCGATAATCCATCCCGGCAGCAGCATCGTGCTTCCGATAAGAATTAGCAATTACTAATTAATGTCGATACGCTTCCGGCACCAAGGTGCGTGGTGCCGGATTGAAACAGGGCAGTTCCGAGGCGTCATTGCCAGTCCGCGATTTGATGAGATCATGGACCTGACCCAGCGATCCTCGTCTTTGAGAGTAAAACGCGGAAAGAATTTCACACAACTCGGCTAACGTTGTGAGTTTTTACTGAAATGACGATTACATTTAATGATGTCGGATTTTCATTTGCGCCTATAACCGCAGTTATATGGACGTGGCCATTGCAACCTGCAAAATATGGTTAGGGGATTGTAAGACTCTGGCGGTCGATGTCGACCGCGTGAGTTTGAGGTATGGGGCTTGAGCGTGGCAGGCAGTTCGACGGCACCTGTGTTCCGTCATCCAGCAACAGCTGGCGAAGCGAGTCCAGACTTCGCCGCCGCTCCCGGGCTTTCGTTCCAATTTCCCCTCTTCTTTTTACGAGACGATCGCTCGTCGGCATGCCGCGGGAGCCGGCGCTCGGAGCATGCAGTCAACCCTGGGGTGAACGGTGGCGGCTTGATCGCTGACCGGACGACAATGTGGAGGAAATGGTAATGGCGACAGATATCGGCGGCGGCGTCCTTCTCGAGGCGACGACGGAAGGTTCGGGAACCGGCAATTATGATTCGTTCCTGCGGCTGCAGGCGACAGGTGTCGAAGAGGGCTTCAACACCGATCAGAACGGCAACGTCGTCGACAACAAGGCGTCCTTCACCCACGACCTGCAATACAGCAACTTGCAGGCGATCACTGTCGACGGCGTCCAGTATATCGAGTTTCGGCTGGACCTGAACGAAAGCAACAATGATGTAAACGGTAACATCACGCTGACCGGGCTGGATATCTACATCTCCAATGCCGGAGCGACGCTTGCCGACTATAATGCTGACTTTGCAGGGTTCACCACCGTCTTCCACCTGACCGCCGACCAGTTGCTGATCGATTCCAATCATGGCTCGGGGACGGACGACTACCGCGTGCTCGTCCCGGTCAGCGATTTTACGGCGGCCGGTGTCTCGCCCGATTCCTATGTCACGCTGTCTTCGGGCTTCTCCGGAGCCAATGGCGGCTTCGAGGAGTGGCGCACCCTCACGACCCCCGGCACCGGCACTGATACGCCTGGAATAGGCATCGACAAGGTAACGGTCGACGGCACGGCGATCGGCGACGGGCTGAGCGTGCTCGCCGGCGATACGATCACCTGGCAATACACGGTCAGCAACACCGGCAATGTCGCCCTGTCGAACATTGTCGTCACCGACGACCACAATGACGTGGTCGTGACGGCGGTTCTCAGCGGCGGCTTCAACGTCGGCGACACCAACCATGACGGCAAGCTCGACACCACCGAGCACTGGAGCTTCATCGGCACGAGCACCGGCACGGCTGTCGTCGGCGATTACACCAATGTTGGCACGGTCACGGGCTCGGCCGGGGCAGTCAATGTCACCGACAGCGACGGCTCCAGCTATTTCGGCGC
Source organism: Mesorhizobium sp. B2-4-13 (assembly GCF_006658535.1). Classification (NCBI taxonomy): domain Bacteria; kingdom Pseudomonadati; phylum Pseudomonadota; class Alphaproteobacteria; order Hyphomicrobiales; family Phyllobacteriaceae; genus Mesorhizobium; species Mesorhizobium sp. B2-4-13. Next base: position 175,334 of record NZ_VFVB01000008.1, read on the forward strand.
CGATCCCGAGATCAAGATCGACAAGGTGACGGTCGACGACGGGACCAAGGGCGACACTCTGACGATCCTGACCGGCGAGCCGATCTCGTGGGAATACACGGTGACCAATGTCGGCAACGTTGCCCTGTCGGGCGTCACGGTAACCGACAGCGACGCCGGCGTGACGCCGGGCGCGGTGCTTGGCGGTGGCCATGTCACCAACATCGGTGACGTCAACGACAACAACAAGCTCGACATCGGTGAAGTCTGGAAGTTCTCGGCAACCGGCACCGCCGTGACAGGCGCCTACAGCAACACCGGCACCGCCTCCGGCTCCTTCACCGATGATGCCAATCATACCGGCACCGACACGGCCACCGACGACTCCGGCTATTTCGGCGCCAATCCGCACATCACGCTCGACAAGAAGACCAACGCCGTCGACCACGGCCTCAACATCTTCCAGGGCCAAGCCGTGACCTGGACCTACGATGTCAAGAACGACGGCAATGTCGCGCTCGCCCATGTGGTCGTGACCGACGACAACGGCACCGCCGGCACCGGCGACGATTTCCATCCGACGGCGATCCTCAGCGGCGGCTTCAACAGCGGCGACACCAACCACGACAATCTGCTCGATATAAATGAGACCTGGCACTACCAGGCGACGGGCATCGCGCAGCTCGGCAGCTACGTCAACAATGCAACAGCCACCACCGACGCCTATGTCGACACGGCCGGACATTCGCGCACGCCGCTCGCCGCCGACAACAGCGACTACGAAGGTTTCTCGAACAAGGCGCTGACACAAGGGTTCTGGGGCAGCCATTCCGATGCCTGGGACAATGTCGCCGGCAATGAGGGCAATCCCACTAAGAGCGCGGTGGCCAGCGGCGTCTTGTCCAGCCTTGACGTCAATCCGCGTAGCGACGGCTATCTGCTGCTCGGCGACAGCAACGGCGACGGCATTGCCAACGATGCGCACGACCTCCTGATTTCGACCTCGCTGGCCAAGGCCATCGAATCGAGTTCGGCGGGTGGCGATGCGCGCGTGATCATGCTGCAGCAGGCAATCGCCACCCAGCTCAACATCGACAACCATGTCGCTCAGCCCAACGACCTGATCGACGAGGCGGTGATGTGGCTGAAGGGTCAGGGGACCTGGGCCGGGCTCGGCGTCAATGTCGACGCCGACAACGATGGCGTCGTCGATCAGGTCGGCACCGCGCTGAAGGGGCCTGCGGTCAAGACAAACACGGTTGCCTGGACCAAATATGTCGACGTCACCGACGCGAGCTCCGGCATCGTCGACTGGAACGGCGGCAAGGAGGCCGACGGCGAGGGCCTGAAGAACGCGCTGATGTGGTTCAACCAGGGGCAACTGGTGACATCCGGGCCGGACGGGCATGTCGCTTGGTTCGACGGGACCCACATCATCGACGAGCATCCCAACACGCTCGATCAATTCTGGCTCACGCTGCATGAGGTGGCGCAGACTCAAGTGGGGGGCCTGACGGGGATCGCCTGAGGCAGGCTCCCGGCCTTCCGGTCGGGTGTCTTGCCGCAGCGCTGCTCGCATGAATTGGCATGGGAAGGGCCTCCACCATCTTCAAATCGGCGCAGGCCATGATCAGGTCCTTGGGTCTGGTTTTGATAGCCTGCGCCCTTTTTCTCGGGCTCGGCGGCGTGCTGACGGCATCGCAGGGCGTCTGGTTGCTGTGCCTGGCGCTGGCGATATCCGGCGCACTTCTGCTGTTTCGGGAACGCAATCCCTTTCGCGCTGAAGCCGGTCCGGACGCAGCCCCCGGCGTCACGGCGACGGCGCGAGATGCTGCCGGGCCCAGTACCCGGCAGCCCAACAACGCCCGGCAGCCCAACGTCCGACAACAGCAGGGATCGGAACTCGCGGCGGCGATCAGATCCTGCCGCTCGGCCTTCATCGCGATCGCGCTGTTCAGCGGCGTCCTCAACGTGCTGATGCTGTCCAGTTCGATCTACATGCTCGAGGTCTACGATCGCGTGCTGCCGAGCCGCAGCGTGCCGACGCTGATCGGCCTCAGCCTGCTTGTCGCCATCCTCTATGCCGGGCAAGGCGGGCTCGATTTCATCCGCGGCCGCATCCTGGTGCGCATCGGCGGTGCCCTCGACGAGGTGCTCGGCGCCCGCGTCTATTCCAGCGTCCTCAAGCTGCCGCTCAAGGTCGGCCGCAACGGCGACAGCATGCAGCCGGTGCGCGATCTCGACAGCGTGCGGACTTTCCTGTCGGGCACCGGCCCGACCGCGTTGTTCGATCTGCCGTGGCTGCCGCTCTATCTGGCCATCATTTTCATGTTCCACGTGCTTCTCGGCGTGACCGCCCTGATCGGCGCGATCGTGCTGGTGCTGTTGACCGTCTTTGCCGAGCGGCTGACGCGCAAGCCGGTCACATCAGGCACCCAGACCGGCATCATCCGCAACGGCCTGACCACGACCGGCAATCGCAATGCGGAAGTCATCGCGGCGCTCGGCATGGGCGGCCGGATGGCGAAACGATGGGAAGAGGCCAACCGCGACTATCTCGCCGAGCAGCGCAGCGTCAGCGACATCGCCGGCGGCTTCGGCGCCGTGTCCAAGGTGCTGCGCATGCTCCTGCAATCGGCCATGCTCGGCATTGGCGCCTGGCTGGTCATCGAGCAGCAGGCGACCGCGGGCATCATCATCACCGCATCGATCCTGAGCGGCCGCGCGCTGGCGCCCGTCGATCTGGTCATCGCCAACTGGAAGGGTTTCGTGACCGCGCGGCAGGGCTGGCAGCGGCTGACCAGGATTCTCGCCGCTTTGCCGGCCGACGCCGAGCCGATGGCCATGCCGGCGCCGAGCCGCCATGTCTTCATGCAGGGTGTCAGTGTTGCCGCACCCGGCACGCAGCGCCTTCTGGTGCAGGATGCCAGCTTTGCGCTGGAAGCGGGACACGCCGTCGGCATCATCGGCCAGAGTGGCTCAGGCAAGTCGACGTTGGTCAGGGCGCTTGTCGGCGCTTGGGCGTCCGCCGCCGGCAGGGTGAGGCTCGACGGCGCCGACCTCGATCAGTGGTCGCCGGAGGATCGTGGCCGGTTCATCGGCTATCTGCCGCAGGACGTCGAGCTGTTTGCTGGCTCGATCGCCGAGAACATCGCGCGTTTCGAGCCCGGCGCCGATCCCGCATTGGTGATTGCCGCCGCCAGGGCCGCCGGCGCGCATGACCTCATCGTCGGTTTCCGTGATGGCTACGAAACACAGATCGGCGAACTCGGCGAAGCCGTCTCGGCGGGCCAGCGCCAGCGCATCGCGCTGGCCCGCGCGCTCTATCGCGACCCTTTCCTGGTGGTGCTCGACGAACCGAATTCCAACCTCGACGCCGAAGGCGAGCAGGCGCTGTTCCAGGCGATCTTTTCGGTGCGGCAGCGTGGCGGCATCGTCGTACTCGTGGCGCACCGGCCAAGCGCGCTCAGCACAGTCGATTTCATCCTCGCCATGAGCCAGGGCCGCGTCCAGGCGTTCGGCCTCAAGGACGATGTTCTGGCCAAGCTGTTTCCGCGGCCGCAACCGGCAGTGGCCGCCGTGCCGCACCTCAGGCTCGCCACCGAAGGGCCGGCGCCATCGCCTGGCGTGGCGGCGGCGGCGGGCGAATGACGGGGGAACGATGTCGAACGCTTCCCACCAATCCATCCGGCGCTACATGCATATGGGCCTCATCGCGGTCGCGATGCTGGTCGGCGGCGTCGGCGGCTGGGCCTCGCTGACGCGGATTTCGGGAGCGGTCATCGCGTCTGGGGTTCTCGTCGTCGATTCCCACGTCAAGGATGTGCAGCATTCGACCGGCGGCATCGTCGGCGAGATCTCGGCGCGTGACGGCGACCGCGTCAAGCGCGGGGCGCTGCTGGTGCGCCTCGACCCTACCGTGCCGGCGGCCAACCTCGCCGTCGTCACCAAGGCGCTCGATCAGCTGTCGGCACGCAAGGCGCGCCTCGAAGCCGAACGCCAGGGCTCCGACACCATCGTCTTTCCGCAAGATCTTTTCGATCGCCGCGCCAGTCCGGGGATCGCCGCGATGATGGCCGGCGAGCAACAGGTTTTCAAAACAAGGCGTGCGGGTCGTTCCGGCCAGAAGAGCCAGCTGCAGGAGCGCATCCTGCAGCTGCAGAAGGAGATTGGCGGCGACACGGCGCAGGTCGAAGCCAAGTCGCAGGAAATCACGCTCGTCGAGGAGGAACTGGCCAGCATACGCGCACTGTGGAAGAAGCGGCTGATCTCAATCGATCGCCTGACCGCCATGGAGCGCGAGTCGGCGCGGCTCGACGGCGAGCGCGGCCAGCTGACGGCGGCCCTGGCACAGGCCCAGGGCAAGATCGCCGAGATCAATTTGCAGGTCCTCCAGATCGACCTCGAACTCGGCACCGACGTCAACAAGGATTTGCGCGAGATCGACGGCAAGATCGGCGAGCTGACGGAACGAAAGATTGCCGCGGAGGACCAGCTCAGGCGCATCGACATCCGCGCGCCGCAGGACGGCGTCGTGCAGCAGTCCATCGCTCACACCATCGGCGGCGTGATAACCCCTGGCCAAACGATCATGCAGATCGTGCCCGATAGCGACAGCCTGACGGTCGAGGCCAAGATCGCGCCGAGCGACATCGACCAGCTCTGGGTCGGCCAGTCGGCGGCGCTGCGCTTCTCGGCCTTCAACCAGCGCACCACGCCGCAAATCAACGGCACGGTCGAACGGACCTCACCGGACACGACGACCGACCAGCGCACCGGCATTAGCTACTACACCGTTCGCATCGCAACCACGCATGCCGAGGTGGCACGCCTCGGCGAGGTCAAGCTGGTTCCCGGCATGCCGGTCGAATCCTTCATCAAGACCGCGGACCGGACCGTGATCTCCTATCTCGTCAAACCGCTGCAGGATCAGATCAGCCGCGCTTTCAGGGAATGAGCGGGATGTTCGGCATTCGCTGTTGCAGAGCCGCGTCCTTCTGGCGACCGACTACATCGCCCTCAACAAGGCGCTCGGCGGCGGCTGGACGGCGCGGTCGACAGCGCCAGGCCCGAGATCGTCGACGGCAAGACCGGTCCGCGGCTGGCGAAGGTGGCCGGCCAGAGTTGACCGGTTCGGGTTCCTGCAGGGGTTCCAGGCTGGGGAACGCTTGCAATGCGATGCCATCATCAAGCTGAATTATCTTGGCGACGGGCTGGATTTCACCATGGCGCTGCCGTTGCGCGGGACCAGGCCGGCGCGGGCCTAGTCCTGATGCCGGTGAAAGTGGCACTTTTGGCGATAGCTCGCGCATCGCTTCGCTGATATTGGTGGCGTCCAGAAAATTCCTGGATGCAAGAGATGACATCGAATTCAGATAAGGCGGAAACGGTCGAGCAGTTGCTGGAAACGCCCGACCTTGCCAGCGCGCTGGAAAGCGAACAGTTCAAGAAGTTCCTCGACCAGGTGCCGATTGCCATCGCCGTTTCGGACCTCGGCGGGCAGGAACGTGTCGTCTATGCCAATCCGGAGTTCGAGAAACTGTCGGGCTTGAAGGCGGCCAGCCTCGCCCAGAAGCATTGGGCGGCACTTTCCGGCATTGGCCTGCACCAGCAGAAGGACAGCGCGCTGTCCGATGCGGTGGTCGACGGGACCGATTTCGTCGGCACGTTCCGGCTCGAGCGGGCCGAGGACAAGCCTGCGATCGTCGACGTCTATTCCAACGTCATCGAGGATGACAACGGCAAGGCCTGCTTCCGGCTGGTGGCACTGGTCGACGTCTCGGCCCATGGCGAGACCGAAGATGCGCGCTCGATCGAGGAGCGCGTCCGCGAGAAAGACACGCTGCTGCGGGAATTGCAGCACCGGGTGAAGAACAATCTGCAGATGATCACCGCCCTGATCCGCCTCGAAACGCGCAATGCGACCGAGCCGGACCGGAAACGCTTCGAAAGACTGGCCGGCCGCGTCGACGCCTTGGCCATCCTCTATCAAACGCTATCGGGCGAGGAGCACAAGGAGGAGGTCGATCTCGGCGTCTATCTGAGCCAGATCGCGTCAGCCGTGATGAGTTCGCATGCTGTCGAGGGCATTCGCCTCGACATGAAGGTGGACACCTACCCGGTTTCGATCAACGTTGCCATGCCCACCGGCCTGGTGGTCAACGAATTGCTGACCAACGCGCTCAAGCATGCATTTCGCGGGCGTGACAGCGGGACGATCACGCTGCACAGCGTCGTGAACGGGGATGGCTGCCGCGTCGTCGTCGCCGATGACGGGATCGGGTTGCCGGAAGGCGAGAGCTGGCCCAAGCAAGGCAAGCTCGGCGCGCTCATCGCACAATCGCTGACAGAGAACGCCAAGGCTGAGTTCGACGTGACTTCCAGCGCCGACGAAGGCACCCGGGTCACGATCGTGTTCAAGCGCTCCGCCGCCGCGGCCTAGGGCAATTCCAGGAAACCAACTGGTTAGGGCGGGTTCGGCGTTCTGCCAAATCCAGTCTGGAGCGGCGATCCTGCGCATGCTGCGCGACGACGGTCCGCAGTCGTGCCGAACTGAAGCGGCGCACGGCGCTTTCGCCCACCACGCTGACCGACTACGGCGCATCTGCTCAGGGCAGGGACCGTCGTCGAACTCAACCAGGCCGCCGCCAGCGACGCGTCCGTGGGCCGGCGGCCATCGGTGTCGCGCCGGTGCCCGATGCCCTGTCGGTGGCGGAATCGCCTTACGGCATCGACCGTTTCTGGCCGTGCCCCCATCGAGGCATTCGCGCTGTCTCACGACAGCCAGGCCGGTTCATCCTATTGCATTGCTGCCGGGCAGGTTTTCGCCTCGGGGCATGGAGGGATGAAGCACAAGTGACATCAATGCCGCTTGCCAGCCGCGAAGCCGCACCCTTGCCGGTCGCGGCGCTGATGGGGGCCATGGTGTCGATCCAGATCGGCGCCACCTTCGCCAAGACGCTGTTTCCGGTGATCGGCGCGCAAGGCACGACAACGCTCAGGCTGGTCATCGGCGCGCTGATGCTGATCGCGGTGCTGCGGCCCTGGCAGGTACGGCCCTCGCGCGCCACCATGCCGTGGCTCGTCGCCTATGGGGTGACGCTGTGCGCGCTCAACCTTCTGTTCTACGCGGCACTTGCCAGGATCCCGCTCGGCGTCGCGGTGGCGCTGGAGTTTTCCGGTCCGCTGCTGGTGGCGACACTGACCTCCCGGCGGGCCAGCGACTTCGCCTGGATCACGCTTGCCGTCGCCGGCATCGTGCTGTTGTCGCCCTTCATCCACTCGCTAGAGCCGCTCGACCCGATCGGCGTGATGCTGGCGCTGGCGGCCGGCGGGTTCTGGGCGCTCTATATCGTTCTGGCGCAGAAGGCGGGCGCGGAACTCGGCACCCGCACCACCGCCTATGGCATGGCGATCGCCGCTGTGCTGGTGCTGCCCTTTGGCATTGCCGAGGCGGGAAGCGGCCTGCTCGCGCCGTCGATCCTGGTCAGCGCGCTGCTCGTCGGCCTGTTCTCGAGCGCGCTGCCGTTCTTCCTGGAGATGGTGGCGCTGACCCGCATGCCGGCGCGCATCTATGGCACGCTGACCTGCCTCGAGCCGGGGCTTGGCGCGCTGGCCGGGTTCCTGTTCCTGCGGGAAAGCCTGACCACGCCGCAATTGGCCGGCATCGCCGCCGTGATCGTGGCCGCTGCCGGCACCGCGCTGACCTCGAAGCCGCCGGTGCCGTCGCCGGAGTAGGGGGCGGACGCCAGGACCGCCCGGCGACGTCAATTTGGCGCGAGCCGGCGGCCTGTTGTCGTCAGAACTTGACGCTGAGGTTTGCCTTGGCGCCGTTGTCGAAGGCGCCACCACCGAACTGCCCGGAATAGGACAGGCCGAGCGTGGCATTGGGCGACACTTTCATGTCGATGCCAGCTTCGATAACCGCCGCGTCCCTGGCGATCGGCACGCCGGCGATGGTGAAGGCGTCGCCGCCGGCGAAGGCGAAACTTGAGGTCGGCGTGACGTCGCCGAAAGCGTGGCGCCAGCCAAGCATGCCGCGCGCGGTGGCATTCACGCCGCCAAGCCCAAAATCGGTCGAGCTGCGCAAGCCGAGCGTGGCGAAGGTGACGTTGCTGCTCGCGCCGGCGCTGGTCAAGGCCGCCGCACCGCCGGTTTCGCTGAAGCCGTCAGTGTGCAGGCTGACATAAGCGAGGTTAGCGAAGGGTTCGAACTTGAAGCTCCCGCCGGTCTCGGCCTTGTAGGCGAGATCGCCGAACATCTGCGCGGTGCCCGCATCGTAGTTGGCCGAGAGCTGATCGGCAAAACCGGTGAAGGCGACGGAGCGCTTGGTCGAGAGGCTGCTCCAGCTGTAGGCCGCACCGGTGCGGAAGGCGATGGCGCCCCAATTGGTGCCGCCATAGAGGCCGAGATGGTAGCTGTCGCTCTTGCCGGAGGAATTGCGATCGTCGGCGTTGAAGGAGGAATGGCTGTAGCCGCCGAGAACACCGACGCGCCAGCCGCCGACCAAAGTGTCGGCGCCGGCCAGCAGGCCGCCGGTCGAGCGGTCGAAGGCGGCGGCGTTGCCGTCGCTGTCGCTACTGCCCGTGGAACCGAACGCCTGGCCCCAGACGGCGAAGCGGTCGGTATCGGCGGCGACCATTTCCGGGCCGCCCTCGCCATAGGCTATGACCGGAAGCGCCGCCGCGCCGGCATCACCGAAGGCGGCAGCGATGCGGCTGTTGGCGGCGTCGCGGATGAAGCCGGAGTCCTCGATCAGCAGCCCCTTGGCCGAGGCGTGGATTTCGCCGGAAAGCTGGTCGAAGGCGTCTTGGGCGGCTGCCTCGCTCGGCAAGGCAAAGATGGCATCGAAGAGCGGATTGCCGGCGCCAAGGCTTTCGGCGCCGCCGCCGGTGGCGATCTGGTTAGGCGTCAGGCCTACACTGGCAAAGCTTGCCTTGGCCAGGTTGAGATAGACATTGTTCGCGTCATAGGTGAGCGTCGGCGCAATGAAGATCGAGCCGCCTTCGAGACTGGCCTTGTCGAAGGTGCCGGTGACACCGCCTGCCGCCGTGACGATCGTATAGGTCGTGCCGGTCGCATAATCCGGATAGGGGATGACGTCGACCGTGCCGCCGCCGATCGTCACCGTACCGGTGGCGCTGATCCGATCGGATGTGCCGCCGATTTCGACTTCAACTGCATAAGTCGAACCGGCCGAGAAGGCTGTGTTGCTGACATTGATCGTGCCGATCGAATTGCCCGGTGCAAAGGTGCCGCCCGAAGCAATGGTCACGTTGCCTACCGTGCCCGACCCGCCAAGCAGGCCGCCGGTGACGTTGATCGCGCCACCGAGCGAGCCGTTGACATAGAGGCCGCCGCCGAGAACGTTCGTCGTCCCGGTGAAGCCGGAGGAATTACTGGTCAACTTGGTGTTGCCGGCGATCTGGTTGATCGTTCCCAGTCCGCTGATCGCCGAAGCGAAGCCATTGTTCGCGCTGGTATGGTTGAAATTGAGCGTGCCGGTGCCGGAGCCGAACTGCAACGTTGCCGAATCGAGGACGCCGGCGCCCGCCGCCGCGGAGCCCGCCGCGCCGCCGATGTTAAGCGCGCCGACAGAGCCGGCCTGGCTGGCGATCACGGTAGAGCCGTCCACCAGAGCGGTGCCGCCGTTGGAGAGCGTCACCGAAGCAGTGCCGCCGAACCCGATATCCAGGTCGCCGTGCATCTCCCACAGTGAGGCCGGGCCATCAACGGTTGCCTGGCCGGTGGCACCGGCGGCGAACGCCATGTAGGTGCCGCCGCCGGATGCGACGCCGCCATTGGTGACGGCAAGAGTGCCGATTCCCAGACCGCCAAGGTACATGCCGTTCTTGTTGGTCCATTTCGAGCCCACGCCGTCGACGGTAACCGCACCGGTGGCTGTCGCCGCCTGGCCGACAAAGACGGAATCTGCATCCGCTGAACCGCCGCTGGAGATGGAAAGTGCCGCGTGACCGGCGCTTCCCAGGATAAGATTGTCATCGGTGCTCCAGGAGGATCCCGCCCCGTCCACCGTCACGGTGGCGGTTGCGGTTTCAAACACTGCGAGGAGCGCGGCCTGGTTGAGGACATGGCCGCCATCTGCCACCTGGAGCGTGCCGGCGCCCTTGAAACCGAGGAACAGGTCGCCGGAATTCGTCCAGCTCGAACCCGGTCCATCGACCGTGACGGTGCCCATGGACCCGACGTCGTAGCCCGCAGAGCCAGTCTGGTTGCTAACGGCGCCGCCATTGGTGATGTCGAGCGTGCCGGTTCCTGATTGGCCGACAATGAGTTCGCCCGTATTCGCCCAGGTCGAGCCGGTGCCGTCGACGAACGCCATGCCGATGGAGCCCGTCTTCGCGCCGACAGCGGCCCAGGTGTTGCTGACCACGCCGCCGTGAGTGATCCCCAGTGCGCCGTTACCCAAATTGCCCACAATCAGGTTGGAGCTGTTTGTCCAGATCGAGCCGGCGCCATCGACGAACGCGATGCCGGTCGAGCCCGTCTGCGCGCCGATCATACCGATGGTGTTGCTGACCGCGCCGCCATTCGAGACCGTCAGCGTACCCTGGCCCTGGAAGCCGATGAAGAGGTCCGAAGTGTTGGTCCAGGCCGAGCCGACGCCGTCGACCGCCACCAGGCCCTTGGAGCCTGCGGCATAGCCGGCATAGCCCACCGAACTGGTGACCGCGCCGCCATTCGTGACCGTCAGCGCGCCGAAGCCCGCGTTCCCAACCGCAAGGGCCGCGTTCGCCCAGGTCGAGCCAGCACCGTCGACAGTTGCCGTGCCACTGGAGCCCGCCAGGTTGCCCAGGATACCGCTCAGATTGCTGACCTTGCCGCCGTTCGAGATTTTCAGCGCACCGGTGCCCTGATCGCCGACGTATAGGTGGGAGGAGTTTGTCCAGGTCGAACCCGCTCCGTCGACCGTCACCGTGCCGGTGGAGCCTACATGCCAACCGATGGTGCCCATGGCATTGCTGACCACGCCGCCATTGGTGATGTCCAGCGTGCCTGTGCCAAATTCGGCGATATAAAGATCTCCGCTGTTGGTCCATGTCGAGCCCGGGCCGTCCACCGTTACGGTGCCGGTGCCCGGGCCGTAGCCGACATGACCCACTTTGTCGCTCACAGCGCCGCCGCTGGAGATCGTCAAGGTGCCGTTGCTGTTCGTACCCAAGGCAAGGAAAAGGTCCGAACTGTTGCTCCAGACGGAGCCCGCTCCAGTGACGCTCACGGTGCCGCTCGCGTCCGAAGCGTAGCCGAGATAGCCGGCAGTGTCGGAGAGGGTGCCGCCATTGGTGATCGTCAGCGAGCCCGAGTAACTCGAAATGGTGCCGACAAACAGATAATGAGCGGCCGCATTCGCCGCATTGACCACGGTCGGGTGCGGGAACACCGGATCGAGCATAACATCGTCGCTCGATGTCGGAACAGCGGCGGGGTTCCAGTTTCCGGCGGTAAACCAATCCGTGGAGGCGGCGCCGGTCCAGATCTCGGCTGCCGATGCGGGGATCGGCAGGCCAAGGCAGACCAGTGCCGTCGACGCCAGCGCCAGGTTTTTCAATGCGTTGGCCTTACGGCCTCCAAATGCATTCCGCGGCATTCGATCCCCTGACATGACAGTCGTTTCACCCTGAGGCTGACATGTCATTGGAGCCCGGCCTTGTCTTGGGCAGGGCCGCACCGGAATTGGACTGGAGTGAAAAGCAGCGTGTTTTGCGCGCATTGTGGCAGTTCGGCGTCATCGGTGGCGCAAGCCGCTGCGGAACGGCCTCGCACGGGCGGTACCGGACTGCTGGCGAAGGCTGCAAAACTTATCTGGCGCTTGTCGGCGTATAGCCGAAACGGCGACGAAAGCAGCGGTTGAAGTACGATACGTCGCTGAATCCGCTTGTCAGGGCGATGTCACTGACCCGCATGTCGCTGTGTTTGTGCGAGAGCATCCTGTGGGCGCTCTGCAGACGCAGTTCGAGAACGCGTTCGGAGAAGCTCATTCCCGTCTCCTGAAGGAGGTCGTGGACGTAGCGCACCGACAGGCCGAGTTGTAGAGCGACACTTTGGGCGGAGATGCCGGGGTCGATAAAATCCTCGGCGATCCTTGCGAGGACGGCCTCCAGCCTGGCAGCGCGCAGGCCCCGAAGCCCGGCCAGTTCGGCAGCCCGACCTTTTGCGCCGGTCGCCAGGCCGATCAGATCCACGATCGTGTCCGTCGCGTGCGTGATCAGATCCGCGGAGGCAAGCGGGCTGCCGCTTTCAAGAAGCAGGCAATAGCGTTTGAGAAGCTCGAGGGCTTCGCTGTCGGCGCCGATCTTCAGCCCCAGCCTGTCATCGATCTGCGGGAAGGCGCGCAGGAGGATCGCGCGTGGGACCACCACATTCGTCCAGACATTGCTGTCGGCACCGTTGATTTTCAGAGCTTCCGATGCGGTGACAAGCACGGCCTCTCCCCGGCCGACGGCATATTCGCGGCCGGCATGTACCCCTGACAGCATGGTGTCGGCCTTGTTGATCATCAGCAGATAGCCGTCCTTGTCGTCATTGGCGATGTTGCTCGCTTTGCGTGTGGCATGCTTGACGGGTCCGGACATCTGGCCGAGAACCGCTGAACCGACGGCCGTGGCTTCGATGGCTTCGAAGTGCAGGTTTTCCGGACTGTCGTATTCGGCCGACCGTATTTCCGCGACAGGGATGTCTTGCCACGGGGAAAATCGTTCTCGTTCATCAAGATGCGGTGGCAACCGAGCCGATGAAAGCACCGTCTTTCGCGACAATGGGGAACCTCGACAACTGTCCACGGCTTAAAAAAATATCGAACGCGATGCTTTCCATTGCGACAATAACCGGCAACAGTGGCGGCCCGGCGTTCAAGCGACCAAGTTCAACCCATAGTCGAGAGCGGCCGCGACTTGCGTCATCCAAAAGTATGATGTCACAAATTCCTCCGAGGCGAGATCGGGGCGTGCCTGGAGGTGTGATGGAAAGGCTGAGCAGCGAAGTCCTGAGTTCGATTATCGGCGATATCTACGATTGCGTTTTGAACCCGGAAGGCTGGGCCGGAGTCATGACCCGCGTCACGAAAGCTGTCGACGCGGCCTATACCACCATCGCGCTTGCCGGCACCGCCCATAATAGTGGCCGTTTCGCGGCTCAGTCGCCCTGGGATCCCGTACGGATGCGGGCCCTCGAGGAAGACTATGACTTTGATGGAATTCCCGGGCTGAAGGCAGCGGTCGTCGGCGATGTCGACCGGCCCGTTGCGACGCTGTCGCTCATGAGCGAAAGCGAACTCCAACTGACGCCGTTTTTTCAGAACTGGGCCAAACCGCAGGGACTGCGCGAGGCTTGCATCACCAAATTCGTTCATACGCCGGACCGAATCGGGCTTCTGGGCTGCACCACGCGAGCCAGCAGGGGAGGCATCTCGATCGAAGAGCAGCATTTCCTGGCATTGCTCTCGCCGCATCTGCGCCGTGCTTCGCTGATCGGCGATCTGCTCGACCAGGGCCGCATCACCATCGATCTTTATCGTCAGGCGCTCGATCATTTGGCTGTGCCTGTCGTGCTTACCCACGCCAATGGAGCAATCCTCCATGCGAATGCGGCCGCCGAACAGATGTTTTCGGTGCAGGGGCCCATTCTCTCCAGGAACGGCCTGCTCCAGGCACAGAATCGGGTCGTGGCCCGCGCCCTGCTCGACGCGATCGCCAGCACGGCGAGCGCGGATGCCTCGCTTGGCGCGCGCGGCATAGGGCTGCCGGTTTCGGCCCAAGGCCAGCCGCCCGCCGTTGCCTATGTGTTGCCGTTGACTGAAGGAACGGCGCGCGCGGTTTTCCGGCCGGCATGCGCGGCTGTGTTCATATCGACGACGACATCGGCTTCTCCCCTCCCGGAGGCCGTTCTGACCACGCTGTTCGATCTTACGCCCTCGGAGGCGCGGGTGCTGCTGCGGATCGGCAGCGGATTGTCAGCGTCCAAGAGCGCGTTGGCGCTCGGCATTGGCGAAAACACCTTGAAGACCCACCTCAACCGAATCTTTGCCAAAACCGGCACGAGACGCCAAGCCGACCTCGTCAAACTCGTGTCGGACATCGGCATGCCGCTGGCGGCTCATGGGCCCTGAAGCGCGCAGTCTCTACCGCGAGCGGGTCAGCGGCTTTACCGCCAGGGCGGTTCCGGCGCGAAGCGCTTGCCGATCCAGTCGGTGAAGGCGCGGGTCTTGGCGGCTTTTCCCTTGGCCGAGGGCGTGACGACATAGACGGCGCCTTCATCCGCCAAGGTCCACTCCTCCAGCACAGGCACCAGCCGTCCATCGGCAAGCTCGCGCCCGACCAGCCAGTCGGTGCTCATCATCAGGCCGAGCCCCTGCACGGCGGCCTCGACCAGCACCTCGGCATCGTCGCTGACCAACGGCCCGGAAACCTCGACGCGCGCGCGCCGGCCCTCGCGGTCGGTCATCTCCCAGGCCGGAAAGGTCTGGAAGCCCGAGAAGCCCAAGCAGGAATGATCGAGCAGCGCCTGCGGCGTCTCCGGCGTGCCCCTGCGGGCGAGATAGGAGGGAGCCGCGCAGAGCAGCCTGCGTCGCGTCGCCACCTTGCGTGCCACCAGGCGCGAATCCTCCAGGCTGCCCAGCCGCACGGCGACGTCGAAATTCTCGGCGACCAGATCGGTGAAGCGGTTGGAGAATTCGGCCTCGATGCGGACATCGGGAAATTCGGCAAGGAATTGAGGCAGCAGCGGCCCGATCCACATGCGCCCGAACGTGCCGGGCAGCGCCAGCCTGAGCACGCCGCGCGGGCGGCCTCCGGCATGCGCGGACGCGACGGCCTCGGCCTCGTCGACGGATGCAAGGATGGCGCGCACGCGCATCAGGAATTCGGCGCCCGCTTCGGTCAGCGAGACGCTGCGCGTCGTGCGCGAGAGCAATCTCACCCCCAGCCGCGTTTCCAGCGATTGCAGGCGCCGCGACAGAATGGTCGCGTCGCGCCCGACCCGCGCCGCCGCTTTGGTGAAGGAGCGCGCCTCGGCGATGGCCGCGAACGCAGCCATCTCGGCAAGGGCAGCGGGTTCGTGAGATTGCTGCATCATTCACAGTTCTCAATTTCGCGAAACGAGGATTATCCAGAGATAACGCAGCAAATAGGTTCACTCAACCACCAATCGTCCACCGGAGTGAAACCATGAAAGCCATCGAACTCAGCCAGCCCAGGCTGGACGCCTTCCGCGCCGCCACCGTTGCAACCCCCGAACCGCAGCGCGGAGAGGTGCTGATCCGCCAGCGTGCGGCGAGCCTCAATTTCGTCGATGTGGCGGTGGCAAGCGGCAAGTATCCCGGACCGAGCTTTCCGCTCATCCCCGTAGCCGACGGCGCCGGCGAGATCGTCGCGCTGGGCGAGGGCGTTGCGAGATTCGCCATCGGCGATCGCGTCATCGCCCATGCCAAGCCGCGCTGGATCGGTGGGCCGCCGCGGCCTTACGAGATGACGCAGATGCGCGGCATTTCGCTGCCGGGGTCACTGGCCGAATATGTCGCATTGCCGGCCAATTCGCTGGTGCCGGTGCCGGCGCATCTTTCCTTCGAGGCGGCGTCGACGCTGCCCATCGCCGGCACCACCGCGTGGAACGCCATTTGCGCCGCCGATGTCGGGCCGGGCTCGGTCGTCGTGCTGCTTGGCACTGGCGGCGTCTCCATCTTCACCCTGCAGCTCGCCAAAGCCGCCGGCGCGACCGTCATCATCACCTCGTCGTCGGACGAAAAGCTGGAGCGGGCGAAGGCGCTCGGCGCCGATCATCTCATCAACTACCGCGCGACGCCCGAGTGGGATGGCAAGGTGCTGGAGCTGACCGGCGGCCTCGGCGCCGACCTTGTCGTCGAGACCGGGGGCAGCGCCACCTTCGCCCGCGCCGTCAACGCCACCGCGCCCGGCGGTACGCTGTTCACCATCGGCTTCGTCACCGGTGCCGAAGCCACGATCAATCTGCTGCCGATCATCATCAAGGCGCTGAAGGTGGTCGGCAACAACACCGGATCGGTGTCCGATCTCAGCGACGCCGCCCGCGCCGTCGGCGCGGCCCGGATCGAGCCGGTGGTCGACAAGGTGTTTTCGCCCGACGAAGCGGCCGAAGCCTACGCCCACATGGCCGCCGGCGGCCTGCACTTCGGCAAGCTGGTGTTCGGGCTGGAGTGGTGATCGGCGCAGGCGCTTTTTTTTCAATGTTGAAAATTGGCGGAACCGCCGCGACATCCAATCTCCCCCACGAGGGGGAAGATTGGCAGCCTCACCGTCAGATCAGCTTCTCCAGCGTGATCGGCAGATCCCGCACGCGCTTGCCTGTGGCATGGAACACCGCGTTGGCAATGGCCGGCGCCATGCCGACGATCGCCAGCTCGCCGACGCCCTTGCCGCCGAGCACCGAGGAGTGCGGGTCGGGAATCCCCACCGAGATCACCTCGATGTCGGGGATGTCGGCATTGGTGGGGATGAGATAGTCGGCGAGGTTGTTGTTGACGATGCGGCCGTGGCGGCGATCGACGATGCCTTCTTCGAGCAGCGCCTGGCCGATACCCATGATGATGCCGCCCTTCCACTGGCTCTCGGCGAGTTTCGGATTGTAGAGGCGGCCCGAATCCAGCGCCGACACGACGCGCGACACACGCACCGTGCCGAAATCCTCGTCGACGCGCACCTCGACGAAATGCGCGCACCAGGAATGGCGCGAATAGTCACCCTCCGTGTGTGGCAGCGCCATGGCGATGGTGGTGTAGTTCTTGTAGCGATCCTCGACGCTCGAATTGGCCGGCATGGTGTCGCCCGTCGCCTCGATGCGGTCGCGGCCGACGCTTTTGAGCAGTTCGGCGATCGAGACGTCGGGGCCGTCGCCCCGCGGCGCGGTGATGCGGCCATTGACGACGACCAGCGTGTTGGCCTGCAGCGCATGGAAGGGCGAGCGCGGATCGCTGATCGCCAGGCCGACCAGCTGGTCGAGCGCCGAGGTCGCGGCCTTGTGGACGGCGCCCGTCATCACGCCGGCCAGCCGCGAGCCGCCGGCGACGCCGGCGCGGGGGAAGCGCGAATCGCCGAGCTTCACCACCACGTCGTCGGCCGCAACGCCGACCGTTTCGGCGGCCGTCTGCGCCAGGATGGTGTAGGTGCCCTGGCCCATGTCGATGGAGGAGCTTTCGACCTCGACCGAGCCGTCGGCCAGGATGCGCACGATCGCCTCGCCATAGGCGCGCCGCACCGGATAGGTGCCGGCGGCCACGCCCCAGCCGACCAGATGGTTGCCGTCGCGCATCGAGCGTGGCTCAGGCGTGCGCCTGGCCCAGCCGAAGCGTTCGGCACCCGCTGCGAAAGCCTCGCGCAACTGCCTGGTCGACCAGGCTTTTTTCGCGTGCGGATCCTGTTCGGCGTAGTTGCGCAGCCGGATTTCCAGCGGATCGATGCCGACCTCGTAGGCGAGCTCGTCGATGGCGCTTTCGATGCCGAAGGCCGACGGGTTTTCACCCGGTGCGCGCATGGCGCCCGGCACCACCGAATTCACCCGCACGACATTCTGTTTCGAGGAGAAGTTCGGCGTCGCGTACATGATCGAGGTGACCGAGCCCAGCGGCTCGACCCACATGCCGTCGATGGAGGTTTCGTTGACGCCGCGATGCACGATCGACTGGATTCTTCCGTCATGGTCGGCGCCGATCGTCACCGTCTGCCGCGTCGCGGCGCGGCCGCCATAGCCGGTGAAGGTCTGCGGCCGCGTCATGACCAGCCGCACCGGCCGGCCGAGCATTTTCGCGGCACTTGCGGCGATCGCGCCATGGCTGAGCGCCAGCGCCTTGGAGCCGAAGCCGCCGCCGACATAGGGCGACACCAGCCGCACATTCTCGAACGGCACGCCGAACCATTCGGCATAGGTGCGCGCCATGCCGTCCAGCCATTGGCTCGGCTCCCACACGGTGAGATGGTCACCCTCCCAGCGAGCGATCAGGCCATGCGGTTCCATCGGCGCCTGGTATTCGCGCGGTGTGTTGTAAGCGGCGCAGATGCGCACCGGGGCGGAGGCGAAGGCGGCGGCCGCGTCGCCCCATTCCTTGGTCATGGCGTCGACCGGGATGCCGTCGCCGGCCTTGCCGTCGCTGAGGTCGACGATGGCCGGAGCCTCATCATAGCTGACCCTGACCATCGTCGCGGCGGCCACGGCCTGCTCGAAGGTCTCGGCGATGACGGCGGCGACGTGCTGGCCCGAGAAGGTGACGTCGTGCGCCAGCGGACAATAGGGTTTGTCCGGCGGTGGCGTGCCGAACCAGTCCGAGGCGGTTTTCAGGCTGATGATCGTGTCTGGTGTCAACACCTTGAGGACGCCCGGCGCAGTCTCGGCCTCCGCCGTCTCGATGGCGCGCACCTTGCCGGATGCGATGGTGCTTTCGACCAGCACGGCATGGGCGAGCCCTTCGAGCTGCTGCTCGACGGCGTATTTCGCCGCACCCGTGATCTTGGCCGGGCCGTCGACGCGCGACAGCCGGCCGCCGACGGCCTCCACCTGCGCGCCGTCGGACGCGTCGCCATGTCTTCCGACGTAAACAGTGCTTGCGATGTGAACGGTCATGCCGCTTCTCCCAATTTGAGGATGGCGCGTGCGACGACGCGCGGCGCGAGTTCGATCTTGTAGCGGTTGGCGCCGTGGTCGACGGCGCCTTCGACGGCGAGCAGGCTGGCCGTGCGAACAGCGTCCGGCTCCAGCACCTTGCCTTTCAGCGCGGCTTCCACGGCTCGCGCCCGCCAGGGTTTGGTCGCGACGCCACCGAGCGCCACGCGCAGGTCGCGGATGGTGCGCCCGTCGGCCTCCAGTTCGAGCCCGACAGCGGCACTGGCCGCGGCGAACTCATAGGACTGCCGGTCGCGGATCTTCAGATAGGTCGAACGGCGGGCGACGGCGGAAGAAGGGATTTCGATGGCGGTGATCATCTCGCCCGGTCCGATCGCGTGTTCCCTGTCGGGCGTCGTGCCTGGCAGCAGGAAAAAGTCCTCCACCGGCACGCGCCGTTCGCCGAGATGGACCGTTGCGTCGAAGGCGGCGAGCGCGGTGGCGAGGTCGCCGGGATACATGGCGATGCAAGCCTCGCTGGTGCCAAGCACGGCATGGCCCCTGGTAACGCCGCCGATCGCCGAACAGCCGCTGCCTGGTTCGCGCTTGTTGCAGGCGGCAAAGTTCGAGGGATCGCGGAAATAGGGGCAGCGCGTGCGCTGCATCAGATTGCCGCCGATCGTCGCCATGTTGCGGATCTGCGCCGAGGCTGCCTGCCAGAGCGCTTCGGAGATGGCGGGGAAGCGGCTCTTGATGTCGTCATGGTCGGCGACATGGCCCATCCTGGCGAGCGCGCCGATGACGGCGCCGCGCTCGTCGATCTCGATCTGGTCGAACCCCTTGAGATGGGTGATATCGACCAGCGTGTCGGGCTCGGCGACACCGCATTTGGCGAGGTCGATCAGCGTGGTGCCGCCTGCCAGAAGCATGGCGCCGGGGAGCGCGGCCGCCTGGCGGGCGGCATCAGCCGAGGTGGCGCGAAAATAGGAAAAATCCCTCATGACGCGGCCTCCAGCGCCGCCTGGCGCACGGCGGCGACAATGTGCGGATAGGCGCCGCAGCGGCAGAGATTGCCGGCCATGTATTCGCGGATTTCCTCGTCCGAGCCGGCATGGCCCTCGCGGATGCAGGCCACCGCCGACATGATCTGGCCTGGCGTGCAGTAGCCGCACTGGAAGGCGTCCTGCTCGAGGAAAGCAGCCTGCACGGGATGCAGTTCGCCCTCCCGTGCAAGCCCCTCTATGGTGGTGATGGCGCGGCCCTCGGCCTGTGCGGCCAGCGTCAGGCAGGCCAGCACGCGCTCGCCGTCGACATGGACGGTGCAGGCGCCGCACTGGCCGTGGTCGCAGCCCTTCTTGGTGCCGGTCAGGCCGAGCCTGTCACGCAAGGCGTCGAGCAGCGTGACACGCGGCTCGAGTTCCAGCGTGTGATGCTGGCCGTTGATATCGAGATGGACGGGAATCGTGGTCTTGCTCGTCATGGGCGTCTGGCTCCAGTTGCTTGACGCTGGGGGAATGAATTGAAACTGGGCAGGGCGCTCCAACCGACCGCTTGCCTGCCCTAGAGCCGGATGATTTCAGGTCCGTTCGACCTGAAATCTGAATCCGCGTCTAAATCAAAGAGATAGAGCATGATGTCGTCCGAAAACCGGTTCCCACTTTTCGGCATCATGCTCTGGCGCAGGCCTGTCGTTTCGGGCGGACCGCTCGTCACCCCAGCAGGTCCTCGATCCGGATCGGAAAGCGCCGTGGGCGCACGCCGGTCGCGTGCCAGACCGCATTGGCGATGGCGCCGGCAGTGCCGGTGATGCCGATTTCGCCAACGCCCTTGATGCCGAGGGCGTTCACGTAAGGGTCGTCCTCGTGAACCAGCAGCGCCTCGACCGAGGGCACGTCGGCATTCACCGGGACATGATAGTCCGCCAGGTTGGCATTCTGGATGCGGCCGGAACGCCGGTCCGTGACGGCTTCCTCATGCAGCGCGAAGGAAACGCCCCAGATCATCCCGCCATAATACTGGCTGCGCACCAGCCGCGGATTGATGACCCGTCCGGCGGCGAATGCGCCGACCAGCCGGGTGACGCGGATCTGGCCGAGATCCGGGTCGACCTTCACCTCGGCGAAGACGGCCCCATGCGCGTGCTTGGCGTACGTCTCCTGGGAGGCCGGGTCCGGAGCGCCTTTGCCCCGGCCCTCGATTTCGGTCAGGCCCGCGCGGACGAGGATCTCGGTATAGCTTTCGCCGCGGCTTTCGTCATCGCGCCGGTAAAGGCGTCCGCCGCGTGCAACAACGCCTTCATTGCCGGCGCCGAACAGCGGCGAGGCTTCGTCGCCGGTGGCGAGACCGGCAAGGTTGGCGATGACGGCCGCACCCGCATTGTGGATGGCCATGCCGGCCGTCGCCGTGTGACCCGAACCGCCGGCGATGCCCGCATTGGGCAGGTCGGAACTGCCGGCCCTGAAATCGACCTGGTCGATGTCGAGCCCCAGCCCGTCTGCTGCAATCTGGGCAAAAGCCGTCCAGGCGCCTTGGCCCATGTCCTGGGCGCCGGTCTCCATCAAGCCGGTGCCGTCGGCCCTCAGCACCGCGCGTGCCTCTGCCTGGAACATGAGTGCAGGGAACGTCGCCGTGCCCATGCCCCAGCCGGTGAGGAAACCGTCGGCGTCGCGCATCCGCCGCGGCTGCAGCGGGCGACTCGCCCAGCCGAACGCCTCGGCGGCCTGTTCGTAACATTCGCGCAGCGCCTTGGAGGAGAACGGCTTGCCGGTCATCGGTTCGACCTCGGCGTAATTCCTGAGCCGGAATTCCAGCGGGTCCATGCCGCAGGCATGGGCCGCCTCGTCGATGGCGCTCTCAAGCGCGATCGATCCGGTGGCCTCGCCTGGCGCCCGCATGAACAGCGGCGTGCCGGTGTCGAGCCGCACGGCATCGTGCGAGGTGGCGATGGCCGGGCTGGCATAGAGCGTGTGCGAGGCATCGGCCGCCGGTTCGAAGAAATCGTCGAACGTGCTCGACGTGGTCCTGGCGTGATGGGAGATCGCGGTCAGCAGCCCTTCGCCATCCATGCCCATGCGCAATGTCTGGCGGGTCGGGGCGCGGTGACCGACCGGGCCGTACATCTGCTCGCGCCGGAGCACCAGCTTGACCGGGCGGCCGACGAGACGCGCCGCCAGGATGCCGAGCACTTGCGGTCCGGAAATCATGCCCTTGGAGCCGAAGCCGCCGCCCAGGAATGGGCTGCGGATATGGACGTTTTGCGGCGCGATGCCGAACAGGCCGGCGATGCGGCCCTGCGCCATGGCCAGGCCCTGGCTCGGCGTGTCGATCGACAGCCGGTCGCCATCCCAGGCAGCGACGATCGCGTGGGGCTCCATGGCGTTGTGGTACTGGGCCGGCGTCTCGTAGGTCGCCTCGATCCGCGTCCTTGCCGATTTGAGGCCGGCCTCGACATCGCCCTTCTCCTGCACAGCCGGATTGCCGACGCCAACGCCGCGCGGCACGAAGCTTTTGGCGCCGTCCAGACCAACGCGCGCCGGCAACTCCTCATAGCGCGGCGACAACAGCGCCGCCCCTTCGGTCGCCGCTTCCAGCGTCCGCGCGATCACCACGGCAATGCTCTGGTTGGGATAGCGAACCCCATCGTTCTGCAGCAGGTCGAGCCGGAACATGAAGGGATGGTCCTTGGCATCCGGATCGACGGCGAGCGCCGGCCGGTTCAGTGGCGTCATCACCTCGACCACGCCGGCATGCGCCTTGGCCGCCTCGACATCCAGCGAGACAACCCGGCCGCGCGCTA
This sequence comes from Mesorhizobium sp. B2-4-13, assembly GCF_006658535.1. Lineage (NCBI taxonomy): Bacteria > Pseudomonadati > Pseudomonadota > Alphaproteobacteria > Hyphomicrobiales > Phyllobacteriaceae > Mesorhizobium > Mesorhizobium sp. B2-4-13. The sequence goes on from NZ_VFVB01000008.1 coordinate 197,691, forward strand.
TACTGGAGACGGCAAGCACGGCATAGAGCATGCCGGGCGGATTGTTATCGGCGGCAAAGCGCGCGGCCCCGGTGACTTTCAAAAATCCGTCGCGACGCGTCAGCGGCTGGCCGATGCTGGAGCCCTGGCGCGTATGGGCAGGCTGTTGGTTGAGGCCGAGTTCAAGCGTCATGACGCACTCCGGGAAGGGAGGAAAAAGGGGAAGCAGGCAAAGCGGGCATCAGAGCGGGCGTTCCCGCCTGTGCGGACATCAGCGCCCTGACGACAATGCGGCGGGCAAGCTCGATCTTGAACGCATTGTCGCCGGAGGGGCTGGCGTCGGCCAGAGCCGCATCCGCGGCCCGAACGAAGCTCGCTTCATTGGCATCGGCGCCGAGCAGCACCGCTTCCGCCGAGCGCGCCCGCCATGGCTTGGCCGCGACACCGCCGAGCGCCAGCCGCGCGGCGCGGATCTTGCCGTCGGCAACGGTCAGGGCCGCGGCAGCCGAAACGACGGCGAAGGCATAGGAGGTGCGTTCGCGTAGCTTCAGGTAGCGGGCGTGGGCGGCGAAGGACGCTGCTTCCGCCGGCAGGCGCACCGCAACGATCAGGTCGCCTGGCTGCAGCACGGTTTCGCGCTGCGGCGTGTCGCCTGGAAGCCGGTGGAATTCCTCCAAGGTCACGTGGCGCCGGCCTCCCTTGCCCTCGATCTCGACGACGGCGTCCAGCGCCACCAGCGGCACACAGAAATCGGAGGGATGGGTGGCGATGCAGGCATCGCTCCAGCCCAGCACCGCATGCAGGCGGTTCTCGCCGCCAAGCGCCGAGCAGCCGGAACCGGGTTCGCGCCTGTTGCAGGCGCTGGCGGTGTCGTAGAAGTAACTGCACCGCGTGCGCTGCAACAGATTGCCGCCGACAGTGGCGGCGTTGCGAAGCTGCGCAGAGGCGCCCGAAAGCAGCGCTTCGGCCACCGCCGGATAGGCTCTGGCGAAGGCCGGATCATATGCGAGATCGGCATTGCGGACCAGCGCGCCGATGCGCAGGCCGCCATCATCGAGCGTTTCGATGCGATTGAGTTCCGGCAGGCGGGTAATGTCGACGATCCGTTCAGGGCTGGTGATGCCGCCCTTCATCAGATCGAGCAGATTGGTGCCGCCGGCGAGATAGGCCGAACCCGGTTCGGCCGCCGCCGCTATGGCGTCGGAGACGGTGGCCGGCCTGATGAAATCGAAGTCTCTCATGCCGCGGTCCTCCTGCGTGCCTCGGTGGTGGCGGTGTCGGCCATGTTTTTCTGGGCTTCCATGTTTTTTTGGGCTTCCAGGACGGCCTCGACGATGCCGCCATAGGCCGCGCAGCGGCAGATGTTGCCGCTCAGCCCCTCGCGGATGCGCTCGGGATCATCGCCAGCCTGTCCTTCGGCGATCAGGCCGAGCGTGCTCATGATCTGCCCGGGCGTGCAGAAACCGCACTGGAAACCGTCATGGGCGATGAAGGCGGCCTGCACAGGGTGCAGTTCGTCACCGTGAGCGATACCTTCGATGGTCAGCACTTCGGCGCCGTCATGGCTGACCGCCAGCGCCAGGCAGGAGTTTATGCGCTTGCCGTCGACCAGCACCGTGCAGGCGCCACACTGGCCGCGGTCGCAGCCCTTCTTCGTGCCGGTGAACTCAAGCCGCTCGCGCAGCAGGTCAAGCAAGGTGACGCGTGGGTCGACCTCCAGTTCGTGTCGATGTCCGTTGACGGTAAGCGAGATGGGAAGGCTGGTCATGGGCGTCTGGCTCCAGTTGCTTGACGCTGAGGGGAATGAAGTGGGGTAGGGGCGGGGAAGGGCAAGGTCAGGCGACGGCCAATCTCCTGCGGGTTGGGAAAGTGGCGGGTTGCGGCTTCGAAAGACGTGACATACCGGTTCCCCTGATTATATGATGAGGGTTCTCCACTAAAAGCGGAGGTGCCTCCGTTTATTTACGTGGGGGCTGGCCAGGCGTGGTTCAAGCCCCCATATCCCTGGTGGAGAAAAAAATTGGCTTTTGAGCCCGTCACAACCGCTGACCAAAAAACCGCCGCCGCCGACAAGCCGTTGCGTGCCGATGCACGGCGCAATCGCGACCGGCTGGTCGAGGCGGCGGCTGTGGTCTTTGCCGAGCGCGGCATCGACGGCTCGCTGGAGGAGATCGCTCGGCGCGCCGGCGTCGGCATCGGCACGCTCTACCGGCATTTTCCGACACGCGAGCACCTGGTCGAGGTGGTCTACCGCCGCGAAGCGGAGGGGTTGTGCGCGGCGGCCGGCGAGCTCGCTGCAAGATATCCCTCCGATGTGGCGCTGGAAGAATGGATGCGCCGCTTCGTCGACTACATCGCCACCAAGCGCGGCCTAGCGACCAGCCTGCGCATCCTGTTCACCACCAATTCGACGCTGTTTTCCGACACGTCGGGGCGGGTGTCGCAGGCGCTGCGGCAACTGGTCGAGGCGGCGGTGGCCGACGGCACCATCCGCGGCGATGTCGATGCCTCCGACGTGCTGCATGCGCTGGGCGGCATCTACTCGGCACCAGATACGCCCGAGTGGCGCGACCGCTCGCGCCGCCTGGTCAAGCTCCTGATGGACGGGTTGCGGTTCGGGGCGACGAAGGCTGGATGAGAGGGCGAACGCCGCTTGCCCTCCGGCATGAGGCGAGCGACGACAAACGATGGTCGTGCGATCGTGTTTGGGGGCGGCTGAATTTGGCTCCGGCATGGCAGCTCGGCGACTGCTCCCGGTCCGGGAACAGGATCAGTCGGTCCGCCGTCGATCCGTAACCAGACTCCCTGCCTTCGCCGGCTGCTCGAGCCGGCGAACCGCGCCTGGAAACTCCTTGAAGATCAACGATCGCAGCCAGCGATGCACGGGATCGGCATCCATGCGGGGGTGCCATGCCTGGGTGATGGTGAAGCCTGGGATTGCCACCGGCAGATCAAACATCTGGGTACGGCCTGTCGCACCCAGATGGTACGATCGCGGCACCAGCCCGACAAGATCGGATGCGGCCGCGACCGCGACAACCGCCGGATAGCTGGGCACCACCAGATCGACCTTTCGCGAAAGGCCGAGTTCGGCGAGTGCTTCATCGACCGGTTCGATGAAATGGCCTCGCCGGGATGAGACCACGTGCCGGCACGCGGCGTAACGCTCAGCGGTTATTTCGGTCTCCAGAAGCGGATGCCCCGTTCTCGCCACACCGACAAAACGGTCATCGAACAACGCCTGACCGCGCAATTCGGCACCATCACCCGAAAGCACGCCAATATCGAGGTCGATCGTGGCTTCTCTCAGCAGTTCGATGCGCTTGTCCGGCCGGGGCGCGAAGCGCAGCCTTATGCCGGGCGCGGCACTGGTGACAAGGGCATGGAGACGCGCGGCGTAGAGCAGCACGAAGGCTTCATTGGCCCGGATGGTGAAATCGCGCCGCACCTGGCTGATGTCGATCTCCGGCGAGGGGCTGAGCACGGACCGGACCGCCGACGTCAGCGTGTGCACCTGTTCGGCAATCGCTTCGGCATGAGGCGTCGCCACCATGGCGCGTCCCGCCGACACCAGGATGGGATCGCCCAGCGCCAGCCGCAATCTCGACAGTGTGCGGCTCATCGCGGACGTGCTGAGGCCAAGTTTCTTGGCGGCGCCCGAGACGCTGCGCTCCCGCAGCAAGGCGTCAAGCGCCACCAGAAGGTTCAGGTCAAGATTGAGCATGAGAGAGCCTAACGAGATGAGGCGTTTGACGCAACGGTCAATTTACTCCGTTGCGCCTGGTGCAATCATGGGGTGAGCGGTATCGATGCGGCGACACCAACGAAGCGGAGCCTCCGATGTCCATAGCCGCAACGATCAATCCCGCCCATGACGGCCTGCCGTCGCCACGCCGCTACCTGGCCATCGCCGTCCTGCTGATGACGCTGGTGCTCGTCGTGCTGGACGGCGCCATCGCCAATGTCGCGCTGCCATCCATCGCGGCCTCGCTCAATGCGAGTGCCAGCAGCACCGTTTGGGTGGTGTCGAGCTACCAGCTTGCGGTCCTTGTGGCTCTTTTGCCTTGCGGCGCGCTGGGCGAGATCCACGGCCCCCGGCGTGTCTTTCTTCTGGGTGTCGCGCTGTTCACGGTGGCTTCGGCGGCCTGTGCCTTCGCCGGCAGCCTGCCTGTTCTTGTGGCTGCCCGGTCCATCCAGGGGCTGGGGGCGGGCGCCATCATGGCGACCGGGCCGATGAACCTGCGCGTTTCGGTGCCGCAGCGGCTGCTCGGAACCGTCATCGGCTTCAACGCGATGACGATCGCGATTTCGGCGGCCGCCGGCCCTGGTGTCGCCGGCGCGATCCTCTCCGTTTCCAGCTGGCCGTGGCTGTTCGCCGTCAACATCCCGATCGGCATCATCGTCCTGTTGTCTGGCGGGTTGCTTGCGCATCTGGATGGCGTGAAGCGTCACCTCAACCTCGTGGCATTGCTGGCCAACACACTGATGTTCATCCTGTTCTTCACGGGCGCCGACCGCATCGCCGGTGCGCCGGTCAGCGGGTCGATCCTGATCGGTTGTTCCGTCCTGTGCCTCGTTATCTTGTTGTCTCTCGAACGCAGGAGTGCCGCACCGATCGTGCCGACCGACCTCTTGGCCGATCCAGCCTTCCGGGTAGCCGTCATCGCTTCGATCTCGTGCTTCACCGGGCAGATGCTCAGCTACGTCGCGCTGCCATTCTACCTGCAGCACACCTTGCACATGAGCCCGGTCCAGGCGGGCCTCTACATGATGCCATGGCCCATCGCGACGATCATCATCGCTCCGATTTCGGGGCGGCTGGCCGATCGTTTCAAGACAGCGTGGCTGTGCGCCGCCGGCGGCGGGTTGCTGGCGATCGGCCTTCTGATCGCGGGCCTGACACCGCCCGGTCCAAGGGCGATTGCCTTCCTGGTCGGAACCGTCGTCGCGGGCACGGGTTTTGGTCTTTTCCAGACGCCGAACAACCGCATCCTGCTTCTCTCCGCACCCAAGGCGCGCAGCGGTGCGGCGGGAGCCATGCAGGGCACGGCACGGCTGTTGGGACAAACGCTTGGCGCCATTTCGATGTCGATCATTTTCGCGACCGTGCCGCTGACAGGCGCACCCAGCCTCGCGCTGGTCCTGGCCGGCGTCTGCGCGGCCATCGCCTGCCTGGTCAGCCTGAGCCGCGCCCGCTACGAGACGGTGGGATGAGACCAGCTGGCGCTCGACACGCTGTCCTCGATGCGCGCGCAAGGCATCGACATTCCAATCACCACGGTCGATCTCGGCCTGCGGCCGGCAATCGAGATCGCCAAGGCGTTCCGCTCAAGGCTACCGGCTCGTGGCGTCCCGATGACAAGGGCGTCGCCGAGGCGCTTGCCATGATCAAGGCGCTTATTGGTGAACCCACGCCGGCGTCGATCGGGGTCCAGGCCTTGCCGACGGTGCAGTCCGGTGCTGCTGGAATCCTTCAAGACGGTCTTCCACAAGGACCCGCCGGGCGGAGCTGGCGGACGCCTGCAACTCGCCAAGCCGAAGTGCAATTGAGATAGGGGGAACGATCACGGGCGCGGGCGAGATCCCGTGCCCATGGCGGCGTCCTGCGCACACCGCGGTCGACGGCTCTTCGCCCTGTGCAAACGATATGATAGGCGTCAGGCTACCGGTGGTCCGATTGCCGCCCGTTCGTGATGGAGGGGCATTTCAATGTATGTAGGCCGTTCCTACAAGGTGGTCGATTTCGCACTGTGGTCACGGCGCAGCGTCCTCTACATGGTGGTGGTGAGTGGGCTGGCCGTGGCTGCCTACCGCTTTCCGGGCATTGCCGGGTTCTCCGTGCCATGGTCGGTGGTGCTGGTGCTCGGCACCACGGTGTCGCTGGTCGCCGGCTTCAAGAACTCGCAGGTGTTCACCCGCAGCAGTGAGGCGCTGCAGGCCTTCACGCAGATCACGGCCAGCAGCCGCGTATGGTCGAATTTCTGTCGGGATTTCCTCGATGCGCCGACGGCCAGGCAGCTCATCTACCGCCATATCGCCTGGATGACTGCGCTGCGATACGCGCTGCGGCGGCCGATGCCGTGGGAATCCATGGGGAAGGCCGCCAATATCGAATACCGGCGGCGTTACCACATTCAGGAGGACAAGGGTTCGATCGCCGACGAATTACGCCCGCTGCTGGGCGACCAGACCGCGGATGTCCTGAAATCGCCTCGTCCGGCGATAGCCCTGCTCGAATTGCAGTCTGTCCAGGTCAATGCACTGTTCAAGGACGCCAAGGTCCCGCCGCAGATCCATGGCGAACTGACGAAGCTGATCCGCGACTTCCACGACCAGCAGGCGCGCTGCGACCGCATCAAGAACAATCCCTATCCCCGGCAATACGCCATCGTCAGTTCCATGTTCGTCATGATCTTCTGCACGCTGCTGCCGTTCGGCGTGGTTCCGGTGTTCGCCGACATGGGCAAGCTGGGGGGCATGCTCGGCTCGATCGGCATCTGGCTGACGATCCCGTTCAGCACGCTGCTGGGCTGGGCCTACATGTCCCTCGACCAGGTCGGCGAGAGCAGCGCCAACCCTTTCGAGGGCAACGCCAACGACGTGCCGATCTCGCAAATCTGCCGCGACATCGAGATCGAGATGCGCGCCGGGCTCGGCGAGAGCGATCTTCCCAAGCCATTGCTGCCGGTCAATGACATCGCGACGTGAGGTCGGGCGCCGGAGTCGGGCAGAGCCATGCCTTCTCAGCGCCTAGCGGCGGGACATCACCCTCAGCCACGGCGCCAGATGGAAAGCGCTCATCAGCAGATACATGGCCGGCATGCCGGTCAGGATCGAGCCGGCCAGCGGCGAGGCGCCCATGCACAGCATGGTCCCGTCGCCGCCGTGAAGACGGGAAAGCAGCGCCATCACCGCAAAGGTCGGCGCCGCGGCGAGGCATAGCCAGTCGGCTATGCCATGGGGGACGACATTTTCGGGGGTCACGCTGCCGATGCCGGAAGGGATATCGCTCATGATCTTATTCCCTTGATGGTTGCGGCCCGTCATGACCTGGGTCCTCGGCCCTGCCGGAGGAGAGGAACCCAGGCTGGACGGGCTTGCGCCAGCTTACTGGTTGCCCTTGTCGCGGAACGCGGCCTCGCCGGCAGCTGACACTTCGGCCCATTTCTTGTCGGCCCCGGCATCGTAATTGTCGTGCCAGTTCCACCAGCTGTAGAGTGGCGTCTGCGGGTAGCCTTCGGGCGAGTCTTCCCACACCTCCTGGCGGCCGAGCGGCGTGATGTCGAGATAGCTCCAGACGGTGCCCAAAGCCTCGTCGCCGCGGTTGTTGATGAAATAGGTGCGGAAGATGCGGTTCCCGTCATGGATGAACACGTTGTGGCCGTGCCATTCGTCAACGCCGAAGTCTTTGTCGAAGCTGTCGGTGATCGTATACCAGGGGATTTCCCAGCCCATCCGTGTCTTCAGCCGCTCGATGTCTTCCTGCGGGGCGCGAGAGGCGTAGGCGAGGGTGGTGTCGCGGGCGTTGAGATGGGCGAGGTGGCCGACCTGGTCGGCGCCGAGCGAGCAGCCGCGGCAGGCATGATCGGGCCAGCCATAGACGCCGGGCTCGAAGAAGGCGCGGTAGACGATGAGCTGGCGGCGGCCTTCGAACAGGTCCAGCAGGCTCACCTTGCCGTCAGGGCCCTCGAAGACATAGGCCTTGTCCACTTCCGTCCACGGCATGCGCCGGCGTTCGGCCGACAGCGCGTCCCTGGCGCGCATCGTCGCCTTCTCCTTCACCAGCATCTTTTCGTGCGCGGCGTTCCAATCCTGCTGTGAGACGATCGGTGGGGTGTTCATGGTCATGGTCATTGGTCTTCTCCTTTGCCAGTCGTGGCGTCGTTGCGATGTGGTGTTGCCTGGGCGTGTGGGGGAGCCGCAGGCGCGGCGAAATCCGAAAGATCCGGCCCGGCGCAGCAGGGGTGGCGTGCGGCGTGCTTGGCCGTATCACTGGCCGCGTCGAGGTCGAGGTCGGTGGAGGCAGGCATTTCTGGTTCTCCCTTGCTGCCGTCATTGCCGGCACGTCTTGCTGGTTGACGGTACTGACGTAAGTTAGGCGGCGCTGCGCCGAGGTGGGAGTTACAAGTGTGACGGGATTTGAATGGACTCGCTGATCACCGCGGCAGCGCTGGCGCTGGCGGCCGGCGATCCGCTCGGCGCGCTCGACCGCGTTGCCCTGCGCGAGGATGCGCCGGCGCTGGCGCTGCGCGGCATTGCCATGGCGCAGCTCGGCGACTTCGATCGCGCCAAGCTCTTGTTGCGGCGGGCCGCGCGTGCCTTCAGTCCGAAAGAGGCGGTGGCGCGCGCCAGATGCGTCGTCGCCGAGGCCGAGATCGCGCTGGTTTCGCGCGATTTGGGCTGGCCGGCCAAGGCGCTCGACGCGGCCCGCACGGCGCTGGAAAAGCATGGCGACCGGTTGAACGCAGCGCATGCCGGTCACCTCAAGGTACGGCGCCTGCTCTTGATCGGCCGCCTCGACGAGGCCGAGCAGGTGCTCGCCGGGCTCGACCCGGCGCCGCTGCCGCCGGCGGCAAGAGCCGCGCACGAACTCGCCGTCGCCGGCATCGCCATGCGGCGCCTGCGGACCAGGCCGGCGCGCGCGGCGCTGGAGTGGGCGCGCCATGCCGCTCGCAAGGCCGGCATTCCCGGCCTCATCGCGGAGGTCGACAGCGCGTGGCTGGCACTGGAGACACCCGCGGCGCGGCTGATCGCGCAGGGCAGGGAGCAGCCGCTGCTGCTCGAAGAGGTCGAGGCATTGCAGGGATCGCCGGCGCTGGTCGTCGATGCTTTCCGCTACGCCGTGCGCGTTGGGCGGACCACGGTTTCGCTGGCGAGCCGGCCTGTGCTGTTCGCCTTGGCGCGGACGCTCGCCGAAGCCTGGCCCGGTGATGTTTCGCGGGGGGAACTCGTGGCGCGGGCCTTCGGCGGCAAGCATGCCGATGAATCGCATCGCGCGCGCCTGCGCGTCGAGATCGGGCGGCTGCGTGCCGAGCTTCGCGCATTGGCCGGCATCAGCGCCACCAGGCATGGCTTCACGCTGGTGCCGCGCCAGGCCCATGCGGTGGTGGTGCTGGCGCGGCCGATCGAGGAACGGCACGCGGCCGTGCTTGCCTTGCTGGCCGACGGCGAGGCCTGGTCGAGCTCGGCCCTGGCGCTGGCACTTGGAACCGGCCAGCGCAGCGTGCAGCGGGCGCTTGAGCCGCTTGCCGAGGCCGGCAAGGTACAATCCTTCGGCCATGGCCGGGCGCGCCGCTGGATGACGCCGCCGGTGGCGGGTTTCACGACCACCTTGTTACTCCCCGCGCCGCTTCCCAATGGCTAGAAAGTGACGACGACCACCATCGAGGGACAGGACATGAAACATTCGGCAGCCGAAATCTTGAGGGAATACGGGCCCTTTCCCGGTGCCAATACAGTGGCCGGGGTAAGCTTTGACGGCAAGAATGTCTGGTTCGCCTCGGGCGACAGGCTGAACGCCTTCGATCCGGAGAGTGGGCAGGCCTTGCGCTCGATCGATGTCGCGGCACATGCCGGCACCGCCTATGACGGCCGGCATTTCTTCCAACTCGCCAAGGACCGCATCCAGAAGATCGATCCCGACACGGGCGAGGTGCTTTCCACCATTCCAGCCCCCGGCAATGGCGGCGATTCCGGGCTGACCTGGGCCGAAGGCACGCTATGGGTCGGCCAGCACCGGGAGCGCAAGATCCACCAGATCGACCCCGAGACCGGCGCGATCCTGCGCACCATCGAATCCAACCGGTTCGTCACCGGGGTGACCTGGGTCGACGGCGAATTGTGGCACGCCACCTGGGAGGGCGACGAAAGCGATCTGCGCCGCGTCGACCCGCGGACGGGCAAGGTTCTGGAGAAGCTCGACATGCCTGCCGGCATAGGCGTCTCGGGGCTGGAATCCGATGGCGCCGACCGACTGTTCTGCGGCAGCGGAAACGCCGGCGTGGTGAGGGCGGTGCGCCGGCCGAAATAAGGGTCCGCGAATTTTCCCCAATCGACTGGCCGTTGTGCGATGCCAAACCTAGATAGGCTGGACCATCCCCCCACAAAAGGATTCTCCCATGCGCGAACAGATCACGTTGAACGACGGCACCGCCATTCCCCAGCTTGGCCTTGGCGTCTGGCAGGTCGATCACGACATCACGGCGCAGGTGGTGGGCTGGGCGATCCAGGCCGGTTACCGGCTGATCGACACCGCCGAGGGCTACCGGAACGAGGAAGGGGTCGGCGAGGCGATCCGCGCCGCCGGCGTGCCGGCGGCAGAGCTGTTCATCACCTCGAAGCTGCGCAACGGCGCGCACCAGCGCGATGCGGCGCTTCGGGCCTTCGACGACACGATGAAGAAGCTCGGCGTCGAGCAGCTCGACCTGTTCCTGATCCATTGGCCGGTGCCCAGCCAGGACAAATATGTCGAGGCGTGGAAGACGCTCGTCGAGCTGCAGCAGGCCGGCCGCATCAAGTCGATCGGCGTTTCGAATTTCAACAGGGATCATCTGGAGCGCATCATCGGCGAGACGGGCGTGACGCCCGTCGTCAACCAGATCGAGCTGCACCCGCGCTTCCAGCAGCGCGATCTGAGGGAATTTCACGCCCGGCACGACATCCATACGGAAAGCTGGAGTCCGCTGGGCAGCGGCCGGTTGCTGAGCGACCCGACCATATCAGGCATTGCCCGCAAACACGGCAAGTCCACCGCGCAGACAATGATCCGCTGGCATCTCCAGCAAGGGCTGATCGTCATCCCGAAGTCGGTGCGCCAGGACCGCATCGCGGCCAATTTCGATGTCTTCGATTTCGAACTGGACGCACAGGACCTGGAGACGATCGCCGGCATGGATTCGGCTGACGGCCGTAACGGTCCGAATCCGGTGACGGCGGCGTTTCTGTTCTGACAGGACGAAGCGGTCGGCGCGCTAAATCCCCGAGCCGTCCAGCTGTTGCGCGTCGTCGCCTTCCCACGGCGCTGGCATCGAGGCGCCCCGGCTGAGATTGGCCGAGGGCATCGGCATCCAGCACTTCAGCTCCGGCTCGGCATATTCGACGACGCGGCCGGGCGAGGAATCGGAGGCGCGCCAGCCCTCGTCACCGAACTGATCGGCGCGTGACCAGTAGGCGAGGTCGACTTCCGCCGGCCCCTGCTCGGATGGGCGGACCGTCACGAGGATCCGGCTGCCGTCTTTTGGCGCGCTCGACATGTGGCGCCAGCGGTCGGGCTCGTCCATCGTATTTCCTCCTGCCTTGCTGTGGGATGAAGTGTCGCCTCGTCGTCGGAGACGGTCAACCCAAACTTTGCGCAACCCATCCTGTTTCGATAGGCTGCTCGTTCCGCCCGGCGCACGGGGAGTGGATGATTTGTCGGATTGCACCAGCCGCATCCGTCCTTGATCTGGCGACGGTCGCCGACACAAGGAGAGGCATTCATGAGTGACGAAGTCGAGCCGATGCCGGCTGGGGTGGAAACAAAACTGTACTTCAGCCGCAACCCCAATCCGCGCCTGGGGGTCGCGGTGGCGCGTCATCTCGGGGCGAGGGTGACCTTCGAATTCGCGTCGCCGTTCGCGCCGGGGCAAGCGGAGCGATTCCGGCCGCTCAATCCCAACCTTTCCCTGCCCATACTGGCCTGGCCCGGCGGAAGCCTGTGGGAGGCCGACGCCATAGCCTGCCGGTTGTCGCGCGACATGGGTCCGATTTCTGGCGCAGCGGCGACGATGAGCCCGAGATGATCCGCTGGCTGAGTTGGGGCAAGGAGAATTTCATGCGGGCCTGCGACATGGTGCATTTCGAGCGCGGCACCAAGCAGCGTTATCACATCGGGCCGATCGATCACCAACTGGTCGAGGATGGACTGAAACTGTTTCACACGACGGCGGCGATCCTGGAGACCGCGCTTGCGGGCCGGCAATGGCTGGTCGGAGACGAAGTTTCTTATGCCGACTTCCGCATGGCGACCTTCCTGCCTTTCAACGATGTCGCGGGCCTGCCGCTCGGCGACTATCGACTGGTCGATCGCTGGCGTCGGCGGCTTGAAGCGATCGACGCCTGGCGTGATCCCTTCGAGGGTCTGGACGCGCCGCGATTGCCGCCAGTCCCAGGACAGGTCGAGCCGCATGAGGCGCCGAGGCTGTAGTCGAAAGGGGTGGCGACCGGCGTATACGTTTGGAGAGAAACTTGAAAACGCCGGCCGCCATTTGGGGGCGTTGGGGTGCAGCGCTTTGGGGGGCGATGCAGAGGCCAGGCTAAGCGGATGGCCGGCCGCCGCAATCGAAACGCCGGCCCATGGTGAACAGGCGGTTACTATCCACAGGTCAGGGCCGTAAACGGCAGGCCCGCCGGATTGCGGCCGTCCATCGCGGCCAGGTCGTCATTGTCTCGGCTGTGCGCAACGCGAATCGCCGGCCATGCCACGCTCGACGGGCCGCGATCGGATTGCTAAGCCCGTCCGCGAAGGAGCTGATGAGTCCGGCATGACCGTTGCGATCGAGATGGGACACACGACAGCGGGCGCGCCGGCGAAACTCGATCTCGAGGAGTTGCTGGCGACCCGCCTTCTGGTGCAGGGCAATTCGGGGTCCGGCAAGTCGCACCTCTTGCGGCGTCTCCTGGAACAGAGCGCGCCTTGGGTGCAGCAGACCATCATTGATCCGGAAGGCGACTTCGTATCCCTGGGCGAACGCTACGGCCATCTGGTGATCGATGCCGAGGAGCACACCGAGCGCGGCCTGCAGGCGGCCGGCGAGCGGGCGCGCATCCACCGGGTCTCGACCGTGCTCAACCTCGAAGGCCTCGATGCCGAGAACCAGATGCGGCGCGCCGCCGCTTTTCTCGGCGGGCTGTTCGAGGTCGCGCGCGACCACTGGTACCCGATGCTGGTGGTGGTCGACGAAGCTCAGCTTTTCGCGCCGGCGGTGGCCGGCGAGGTGTCGGACGAGGCGCGCAAGCTTTCGCTCGGCGCCATGACCAACCTGATGTGCCGGGGCCGCAAGCGCGGGCTTGCCGGCATCATCGCCACGCAGCGGCTGGCCAAGCTCGCCAAGAACGTCGCGGCGGAAGCCTCCAATTTCCTGATGGGCCGCACCTTCCTCGATATCGACATGGCGCGCGCGGCCGATCTCCTAGGCATGGAGCGGCGGCAGGCGGAGGCGTTCCGCGATCTGGAGCGCGGCCAGTTCATGGCGCTGGGGCCGGCACTGTCGCGCCGGCCGCTCGGCCTGCGCATCGGCCCGACCGACACCAGCCCGCGCAACGGCACGCCCAAGCTGATGCCGCTGCCGGAGGCGGCGCTCGAGGATGCCCGCGCCATCATCCTGGCCGCCCCGCCGCCCGAGACGATGCGTGCGCCGCGCCGGGTGGCGTCGCCGGACCTGCTCGACCAGTTGATGGCGGCGAAGTCGGCTGCGCTGGAAATCCGCCCCGAACCGGCGGAGCCGCAAGTCAGCGCCGAGGATCTGGCGGAGCGGCGCGAGCGGGTGGACCGCGTGCTGCGCGCCATTCTTGCACAACCTGACGCGGGCTTCCGCGTGATCGGGGTGCTCTACCAGGAGTTTGTCGTGCGCTGCCGCATCGAGGGCCTCGCCTCGGTCGTGCCTGACCTGCCCACCTTCCGCCGCATGTTGACGCGCGCTCGTGCCGGACTGGGGGCCGAAGCCAGCGAGGACGATGTGTGGCGCGACGTCTCGGTGCGCGCTTCGCTGCTGCCCGAGGACATGCAAGGCGTGTTCATGATGATCGCGCGCGCGGCGAAGGAGGGCTGGCCGTGCCCGAGCGATGGCGCGATCGCCCGCGCCTACGGCTCGCACTCCATGCGCCGCGCCCGGCGGCTGCTCACCTATATCGAGGAGCAGGGCCTCATCGTCTGCCAGGTCGACGGCACGGGGAAGCGCACCGTGACGCTGGTCGAACTCGCCTGGGCAACGGCGCCCGGCGATCCCAATGCCGAGGGGGCGGAGCAGGGGAGTTTGGCGCTGTGAGGGCGGCAATGGCGGCCGTGGCGCATCGCGATCTCATCGACAAACGCTGATCCGCTGGTTCTCGATGGCGGACCTGGCGGCGGCCGGCATCGCCTCGCTGGCGCTTGCGCGGTCCCCGGCAAGCGGCGCCGGGTGGCTGGTGCCGGGAACCTGCGGCTCGATCCTTGCCGGGCTCGGCGTGGCGCTGGTCAATCATCGTATCTGAAGCTTGCTTGCAGACGGCGGGTGCGAAGGCGATGCTGAGGTCGCTGGTCGGCTTCTGGTAAGGTCAGCACCGCGCGATGACGCCGCCCTTACTGGACCGTGATGACACCGTCGACCGCCCGCCATTCCGATGGGGTGATGAGCCGGTGGTGGGCGATGTGGACGGAGTGAAGCGGCCCGTCCAATTCGCGCTCCCAATAGGAGAGAAAGCCCTTGAGTTCGGGGAACTCCGGCGCCAGGTCGTAGTCCTGCCAGACATAAAGCTGCAGCAGGCTCCGATGGTCAGGCAGACGGTAATGGATTTGTGCGGTGGTCAGGCCATAGCCTTCCATCTGGAGGCGGAACTCCTTGCTGACGCTTGCGATCATTCGTGTCTCCTTTCGGCGGCAGCGGTGGCCGTAACGGCGAAAAAGTCTCTCGGCCCATCAATGTGCGCCGTCGGTAAACAACTCCTTCAGAGGGTGAGCGGTTCCGGCGCCGGCGATGGTACCGGCTCGGATAATTTTGCCGGATCTAGGCGTAAATTCAAGGGGCGGCTCCCGACGCAGAGCGAATAAGACCGCTATAACAGTGAGTTGGCACTCCACCGGCGTGAGTGCTAAAATTTTCTGGCGGCCTCTTGAAACCGAAAAAAGGGAAAACTAGCTCGATATGCGCGCGCGATGCCTGACAAAGGGTCGCCGCATTCCGCATCGGCCCGAATTGCCGGTCCGGTGTGGAGGAAGCTGAAAACCTGTTTGTCCCAAGAGGAGAACGACATGGCGTTCCGTCCATTGCATGACCGTATCCTGGTCCGCCGCATCGAGGCCGAGGAAAAGACCTCCGGCGGCATCATCATTCCCGATACCGCCAAGGAAAAACCGCAGGAAGGCGAAGTCATCGCCGTCGGTCCCGGCGCGCGCGACGACAGCGGCAAACTGACCGAGCTGGATGTCAGGGTGGGTGACCGTATCCTTTTCGGCAAATGGTCCGGCACCGAGATCAAGCTCAATGGCGAGGACCTGCTCATCGTGAAGGAAAGTGACGTGATGGGCGTGATCGAACAGACCGCGCAAGTGAAGAAGGCCGCCTGACGGCTTCTTAGAAAATCCACCAGTCAACGAATGCTGCCTAGAGATAGAGGAGTGATCCAATGGCTGCCAAAGAGGTAAAATTCCATACCGAAGCGCGCGAGAAGATGCTGCGCGGCGTCGATATCCTGGCCAATGCGGTGAAGGTGACGCTCGGCCCCAAGGGGCGCAATGTCGTCATTGAAAAGTCGTTCGGTGCGCCGCGCATTACCAAGGATGGCGTCACCGTCGCCAAGGAAATCGAGCTTGAGGACAAGTTCGAGAACATGGGCGCGCAGATGGTGCGCGAAGTCGCCTCCAAGACCAATGACCTTGCCGGCGACGGCACCACCACCGCGACCGTGCTGGCCCAGGCCATCGTCAAGGAGGGCGCCAAGGCCGTTGCCTCGGGCATGAACCCGATGGACCTGAAGCGCGGCATCGACAAGGCGGTGGACGCCGTCGTCGCCGAGCTGAAGGCCAACGCCCGCAAGGTGACCCGCAACGACGAGATCGCGCAGGTCGGCACCATCTCTGCCAATGGCGACGCCGAGATCGGCCGCTTCCTCGCCGAAGCGATGGAGAAGGTCGGCAATGAAGGCGTCATTACGGTGGAGGAAGCCAAGACCGCCGAGACCGAGTTGGAAGTCGTCGAAGGCATGCAGTTCGACCGTGGCTATCTCTCGCCCTATTTCGTCACCAACCAGGACAAGATGCGCGTCGAACTTGACGAGCCCTACGTGCTGATCCACGAAAAGAAGCTCGCCAACCTGCAGGCGCTGCTTCCGGTGCTGGAAGCGGTGGTCCAGTCGGGCAAGCCGCTGCTGATCATCGCCGAGGATGTCGAGGGCGAGGCGCTGGCGACGCTGGTCGTCAACAAGCTTCGCGGCGGCCTCAAGGTCGCGGCCGTCAAGGCGCCGGGCTTCGGCGACCGCCGCAAGGCCATGCTGGAAGACATCGCCATCCTCACCGGCGGCACCGCGATCTCCGAGGATCTCGGCATCAAGCTCGAGAATGTGACGCTGGAGATGCTGGGCCGCGCCAAGAAGGTGGTGATCGAAAAGGAAAACACCACCATCGTCGACGGCGTCGGGCGCAAGGAAGAAATCCAGGGCCGCGTCGCGCAGATCAAGGCCCAGATCGAGGAGACCACCTCCGACTATGACCGCGAGAAGCTGCAGGAGCGGCTGGCCAAGCTTGCCGGCGGTGTCGCGGTGATTCGCGTCGGCGGCTCGACCGAGGTTGAGGTCAAGGAGCGCAAGGACCGCGTCGACGATGCCTTGCACGCGACCCGCGCGGCTGTCGAGGAAGGCGTGCTGCCCGGCGGCGGCGTCGCGCTGCTTCGGGCCGCCAAGGCGCTCGATGCTGTCCAGACGGACAATGCCGACCAGAAGACCGGTGTCGAGATCGTGCGCCGCGCCATCGAGACGCCGGTCCGCCAGATCGCGGAAAATGCCGGTGCTGAAGGCTCGATCATCGTCGGCAAGCTGCGCGAGAAGGGCGAATTCGGCTGGGGCTGGAACGCTCAGACCAACGAGTTCGGCGATCTCTATGGCCAGGGCGTGATCGACCCGGCCAAGGTGGTGCGCACCGCGCTGCAGGATGCGGCGTCGGTCGCCGGCCTGCTGGTGACCACCGAGGCAATGGTGGCCGAGAAGCCGAAGAAGGAAGCCGCCAGCCCGGCAATGCCGGCCGGCGCCGGCATGGACTTCTGAGGTCCGACCAGTCCGCCCGCTCCCTCGACAGGGAGCGGGCATCGGTTGAAGGGAGAGAGATATGGATGCGCTTGCTGACCTTGGGCCCGTGCCCGCGCCGACACATCAGGCAAAGGAGTTCCTGGCCTATGAAAGCGAATGCCGCGGTGCGTTGAAGCCGCTGCTGGCGGAACTGCTCGACAGGGCCGAAGCCGCCGGCTGGAAGCGGCGGACCGTTGCCGCGACGCTGATGTTCCTGGCCGCGCAACAGGTGTCGGAGGCGTCCGAGGCCTCGGCCGGCGGCTGAGCGCTGACATTCAGTCCCATGAACCTTACGGGCAGTCCCATGAACCTTACGCGGCGGGCCGCGCCTTCCGGTGTTCGGCCCGCCGCGGGTCCGCACAATCGAGAGGAGGCACAAGCCATGAATCGCTGGCAGTTTGAAGAACCGGTGACCATTCTGGTCGGAATGGGCTTTCCGAGGAAGATCGAAAGCGTGATGGAAGCCTACGCGCTGTTGCAGGACTGGCCGGCCGCCAGCCGCAACGGCGCTCATGCCGTCGCCCTCAATGCCTGCAAGGCGGGCATCGCCGGTGAGATCGACCCGGAGACGGTGCGCGCGACGCTGGTCACCTTCGCACGCCGCAACGACATATTGCTGCCGGATATGGTTTCGCCGGCCGCTGCGATGGACAATGCGCTGCAGGCGGGGCGAGGCGGCAGGTCCGTCTGATCTTCAGCGATCCGCCTCGCGGCGGTGGCGGGCGCGAGCCCGCGGGGAACCAAGCGATGGCCATCGGGTTGAATCAGCGTTGGTTCCCCGAGGCGAGGCGACGTCATGAGCATCCTGCAAAGCATCAAGAAAGTGGCCGAACAGGTGACCGGTGCCGCAAGACCGGACAGCCGTCAGGCGGCCGACCTTGTCAGGCCGCGAAAAGCGAACGAGTTCAGGTTTGGCGATGATGGCCTGGTGCCCAATCATCCGTCCTGGCCGCTGGTCGTCTATCACGGCGCAGTGAGATTGCCGGAAGACTTCGATCCCGCGGCCGTGTTAGAGGCGCTTTTCTCGGCCAATGGCTGGGGAGACAGCTGGCGCAACGGCATCTACGATTATGTTCACTACCATTCGCGCATCCACGAAGTGCTCGGCGTGGCGCGTGGCACGGCGAAGGTCCGGTTTGGCGGCAAGAAGGGCCGAACGCTGGCGCTGAAGGCCGGCGATGTCGCGGTTCTTCCGGCCGGCACGGGGCACCAGCGCATCTCCGCTTCGGACGACTTTCTCGTCGTTGGCGCCTATCCGCCGGCCGGTACCTATGACGAATGCACGACCACCGCCGACCACGCCAAGGCGGTGGTGACGATCCCCAAGGTCGGCCGTCCGCGCAAGGATCCCGTCTATGGAAGCAAGGGCCCGCTGCTGGCGGCGTGGAAGAAAGATTGAGTTCGCCGAAGGCGAAAGAGAGCAGGCCCTGCCTCGGAACGATCGACGGGCAGATCGAAGCATAGTTCATCACTCCGGTGGAACGCTCTCGGGCATTGGAGGTTGATAGCCGTCGAATGCTTTATCAACGGACTGGAAAACGGAGAGAGCCCGCCTTCGGTTGACGCCGGGGCGGGTTCTTTTTTGTCTGAGATTCTCGGGATTGATGGCGCGCGGGAACATGTCCGGCATGCCAGGCGCAATGGGAGCAAGCCTGGAGAAAGCAGGTGGTGAAGAGATTGCGCCTGCCTCGGAGCGGACAGACGACTGATATACCGTCTACATTCCGTAGGTGAGGGCAACATAGATCGCCGGGATAAGCGTCAGGCAGATCGCCATTCCCACGACAACGGCGATGGCCAAGCGCTCGGTTCGCCTGACAAGATCGACCATGTTGGCGTCCTCACTCAGACAGACGGGCGGGCCCGACGGGATTTCCGGGGCCTGAACATCATTGTCATTTGCGGGGCGATTGTCGTCGTGGATGCTCGGTCTCTGGGCTGATGTCACTGCTTGCCTCGCTCTCAGAATATCCGGCGGTCGAGCTGGATTCCGCGATGATGGATGATTGGCTGCGTTGCTCCGGCGCGAAACCCAACGTATCGGCAAGAAATGGGTTGCCGCATACGACTTCAGTCTTGCCAATTCTTAGACCTAAGCCTTGCCCGGGAACGCAATGCAGCGGGAGCCGTTGGTGACCGGTGACAACTCAAAGAATAGGAGAGGAGAAAGTCATGGCTGACGGTCCAACTGTTGTTAATTCTGGAGGTGGTGGCGGCACTGCGGTCGCTATTGTTCTTGCGATAATCGCCATCGTTGTCCTGCTGATATTTACCGGTGTCATCAACATTGGTGGCGGCGGCGGGAAGGACATCAACGTGAAGGTTGAGGCGCCAAAGGTGGAAGCTCCGGCCACTTCAGCGCCCGCGAAGCCCGCGGCACCTGCCAATGGTGGCTGATTGGCTGCGGCAGAGGCCAGAATAATTCTGGCCTCTGAAAATGTTTCTTAGTTCACAAAAGGACTTGTCATGAAAAGATATCTTGTCGGCGCTGTCGCGGCCCTCGCGCTTATGGCTGGAATTGGTGCTTCCTTCGCGGGAGACGTCGTAATTCTCAAGCCTGAGCAGCAGACGGTCGTCCGCGAATACATCCATAAGCAAAAACTCGCGTCAGTCAGCCTGCTCGGCGTCGAACTCAACGTCGGCTCCGCTCTCCCTGACACCGTCGAGCTTCATACAATCGACGTCCCCGACGTCAGATACAAATACACTGTTGTCGGCGATCATGCGGTTCTGGTTGACCCCGATACACGCAGGGTCGTGCAGATCATCGAGTGATGCCGGTAGTTCGCCCTGGCCAACGGGGGCGGCCCGCCGTGCCGCAAAAATGGCGCGGCGGGCTTTCTATACGGAGCCACTTAATCCCTGTGAACATCGCCGAAACCTTCACCCGTCAGGCCTTGGCCTGGGTTAACCGCTCCAGCGCATCGACGATCAGGCCGCAGAATTTCGGATGGTCAAGTTTCATCGCCACGGTATGGCGGAAGTCGACCTGCTCGCTCGCAGTGCCGCCAAAATGGTGCATCCCGCCCATCTTCTCGAAATTGCACACCGTCATGCCCTTGGTCCACCGCCCGGCGATTTCGACGCGGATATCGGCCTTCTCGGTGGTGAAGACGGTCGGGTCGATCATGGCCGCGACGCAGCACGCGTCGTGGACGGCTGGATACTCGATCTGCAGGAGGCCGCCATGCGTGGTCGCTATGAACTCCCAGATATCCAGGATGAACTTGGCGATCGGGCCGCCGACGGCGCGCACCCTGTTTTGCAGGTCCGGAGTGGCCAGCGCCTGGTGCGTGAGGTCGAGGCCGACCATGGTGACATCCCAATCGGCGCGGAACACCACGTCGGCGGCCTCCGGGTCGCCATAGACATTGAACTCCGCCGCTGGCGTGATGTTGCCGCGCGTGTAGGCTCCGCCCATCGCGACGACGCCCTTCACCCGCCCGATGATGCGTGGGTCCTTGCGAATGGCGAGCGCGATGTTGGTGTAGGGACCGACCGGCACCAGCGTAATGGTTTTCGGCTCGTGTGCCATGACCGTGTCGATGATGAAGTCGACGGCATGCCGCTTGTCGAGTTCGAACGAGGCGGGCGGCAGGACGGGGCCGTCGAGCCCGGTATCGCCATGGATTTCGATGGCCAGCACCTGCTCGCCGATGAGCGGGCCGGGTGAGCCCTTCGCCACCGGCACCTTGATGCCGTAGGCCGTGCATACGGCCAGAGCATTGCGCGTGGTGTTCTCGACATTGTGGTTTCCCGAAACCGTCGTGATGCCGAGAAGGTCGATATTCGGGTTTCCCGCCGCAAGCAGGATGGCGATGGCGTCGTCGTGCCCAGGATCGCAGTCCAGGATGATTTTTTCCATGATTTCGTCTCCCTTGTCGGCGGAGCCTGTGGCTGCCCCGTGCCAATAGTCGGCCCGCGCCTACTTGTCCTCGACAATGCGCAGATAAGCCGCCGTCACGAACAGGACGATCAACCCGAACAGGATCCGCCTCGCACCCTCCGGCATCTGCAAAATAGTCAGCAGCGTCGTCAGCACCGTCAGGATCAGGGCGCCGATGATGGTGCCGGTGTAGCCGCCGCGACCGCCGAAGATGGAAGTGCCGCCGATGACGGCGGCGGCGACCGATGGCAGCACCAGCGGTTCGGCGAGCGACAGCGATGGCGCCTTGATCAGGCCGATATAGAGCAAGCCGGTGATGCCGGCGAGCACGCTGGAGGTGACGTAGAGCGCCGTGATGACCTGCCAGTATTGCACGCCCGACAGGCGCGTCGCGCGCTCATTATCGCCGACGGCGTAGAGCAGGCGGCCGAAGCCGGTGCGGGCGAGCGTGAAGACGATGAGAGCCGCCAACGGAACGAACAGCAGCAGCGCGTTGGGGAAGGCAAAGCCGAGTACGGGGGTGACGCCGGTCCCCAGCCAGGCGAGAAAGTCGGGGATCTTGGCACCGGACGCGATCACCGTGCGCTGGTAGACCTGCAGGCAGCCGGTGCCGATCAGGCTGGTGCCCAGCGTCATGATCAGCGGGTGGACGCGGAAGACACCGACGCCGATGCCATTGACGAGCCCGATCAGCACCGCCGGCATCATCGCCAGGAGGAAGGCCACCGCCGGGTCCTGGCTGACGATCTGCGTTGCCATGATGAAGGCGCTCATCGTCGCCACCGTGCCGACCGAAAGGTCGATGCCGCCGGTCAGCATGGTCATGGTCTGGCAGCCGGCGAGGATCGCCAGCGGAATGGCGAATTTGATGGTGTTGGCGATCCAGCGCTCGTTGACGATGCCGGGGCGCAGGATCTGCAGGATCACCACCAGGATGACCAGCAGGATGATCAGCGGGATGAGAGGCCGGTCGGCCATGAAGCGTTTTATGCGGCGGCCGAAGGGGACCGGCGCGGGCGTGATCGCGGTGGTGCTCATGGGGTGGCTCCTGCTCGCGAGGAGGGGGGCTTGGTGGTGGTGTTCTGGAAGGATGGT
The DNA here is from genome assembly GCF_006658535.1 of Mesorhizobium sp. B2-4-13. Lineage (NCBI taxonomy): Bacteria > Pseudomonadati > Pseudomonadota > Alphaproteobacteria > Hyphomicrobiales > Phyllobacteriaceae > Mesorhizobium > Mesorhizobium sp. B2-4-13. Next base: position 219,664 of record NZ_VFVB01000008.1, read on the forward strand.
GCTCTACGGCGCCGTACAGCGCTGCGGGTGAATTTCATGATTGCCGCCCTCGCATCGTGATGAAGGCGCCGAACATCACCACGGCGACCATGATCAAGCCTTCGATGATGGCGGTGACGTTGGGGTCGATGGCGAGCAAGGTGAGATCCGTGCGCACCAGCCGCAGCACGAAGACGGCGACGATGGGGCCGAGCAGGCCGCCCTTGCCGCCGCCGAGCGCCACGCCGCCCAGCACGACCGCGGCGACGCTGGCCAGGAGATAGGGGCCGGGGATCGGCGCGCCGATGCCTGTGCTCATGGTCAGCGCCAACCCGCCCATGGCCGCGAACAGGCCTGACAGCGCGTAGGCGATGACCCTGGTGCGGGCGACAGGCACGCCGCTGCGGAACGCCGCCAGTTCGCTGGAGCCGATGGCGTAGATGGAAAGGCCGAGGCGCGACCGCCGAAGCGGTATCCAGATGATGCAGAGGCAGACGATCAGCACCAGCAGCGCCTTGGGCAGCCACGCGTCGACGGCGTCGGGCAGGCCCGGTATCGGCACAGTGCCCGAGATCAGCGCCTTCAGCCATTCGGCCGCCGCGCCGCCCGGGGCGCCGAGCACCAGAAGGGCCGCGCCTTGCAGCACGAACAGCATGGCGAGCGTGACGACGATGTCCGGCACGCGGGTAACGACGATGAGCAGGCCGTTGAGCGCGCCGAGCACGAACCCCATGGCGAGCACGAAAGGCACCACGAACAGCGCGTATTCCTCGCTCGCGCCCGCCATCATCGAGGCGGCGGTGACGCTGGTCAACGCCATCATGGCTGCGACCGAGAGATCGATGCCGCCGGCGATGACGACGACCGTCTGCGCGGCGACGGCAAAGGCGTAGGGCAGTACGGCCCGCGCCAGCGAGCCGAAATCGCCGCTGCCATAGCCTGGCTGGATGATCTTGGTGGCGATGAACAGGATGACGAGGAGGGCGAACAGGCCTGTTACCCAGCCTTGCCGGCGCAGGAAATGGCTCATGGCGTTGCCTCCGGCGCATCGGAAGCATTCGCCGTGGGTGCGGCCAAAATACCGATATCCGCCTTGACGCCGCGCGGCAGGCCGTAGGCGGCGCGCATCAGTGTCGGCTCGTCGGCCTCCTCGACCGGGAAAATATCGACCAGGCGGCCGCCGAAGATGACGATGACGCGGTCGCAGACGCGCTGCACTTCTTCCAGTTCGGAGGTGTAGAACAGAACCGACTTGCCGTTGCCGGCGAGCTCGCGCAGCAGACGATAGATCTCCTGCTTGGTGCCCACATCGATGCCGCGCGTCGGGTCGAAACACAGGATGGTGCGCGCGTCGGCCGCGATCCAGCGGGCGATGGTGACCTTTTGCTGGTTGCCGCCGGACAGGCGCTGCACCTCGCCTTGAGCGCGGGTGTCGATCTGCAGGCGCTGGATGGCGCTCGCCACGGTGGCGCGCTCCTTGCGCATACGAATAGGCCCCCAGTTGCGCAAGGCGGCACTGAAGGGGAGCGCAATGTTCTCGCGGACCGAGCGCTGCATGGCGAGCGCCTCGGAACGGTCGCCCGGCACATAGGCGATCCCCGATCGGATGGCATCGATCGGGTGGGCGAATTTCACCGGGCTGCCGTCGACCTCGATCGTGCCGCCCGATGGTTTGATCGAGCCGGCAAGGGCGGCGAACAGTTCGTCCTGGCCCTGGCCTTCCAGCGCCACGACGCCGGCCACCTCGCCATCGCGGAGATCGAAGGAGACATCGCTGAGCTTGGTCCCGACGCGCAGGTTTCGCACGGCGATGCGCGGGCGAGCAGGGGGGCGGGCCTCTTCGCTGGCGCCGCGGGCGGCGACATGGGTCTTGACAATGCGAGTGCCGAGCATCAGCTCGACGATCTTTTCCTCGACGCCCGGCACGATGTCGACGACGCCGACAGTCGCGCCGTCGCGCAGCACCGTGGCGCGGTCGCAAAGGGCCGAGATTTCGACGAAGCGGTGGGAGATGAAGATCACGGCGCGGCCGGCGTCGCCCTGCCGGCGCACCACTTCCAGCACCTTTTCGGCAAGGTTGGCGGGGAGTGCGGCCGTCATCTCGTCGAGCAGCAGCACGTCGGGCTCGACGGCCAGCGCGCGGGCCAGGTCGAGCACGCGCAGGATGGCGAGCGGGATGTCGCGCGCGGTGTCGCGCAGGTCGAGGTCAGGTATGCCGAGTTCGCGTACCCAGGCGCGGAACGGCTCGACCGGCGTGCCGGTCAGCCGCAGATTGGACAGCACATCGAGATCGGGGATCAGCAACGGCTCCTGGTAGACAGGCAGCAGCCCGGCCCGGCGCGCGGCGGCCGGCGAGCGTATGTCGCGCGCCTCGCCACGGATCAGGATGCGTCCGGCATTGGCTGATATCGCGCCGGTCAGGATCTTCACCAGCGTCGACTTGCCGGCGCCATTGGCACCCATCAGCGCATGCACCTCGCCCGGCAGCACGGAGAGCGACGCATCGCGGAGAGCCGCGACCGCGCCGTAGTTCTTGGCGACGCCTGACGCGTCGAGGAGGGGGGCGGTGGTCAAATGATTTGGGTCTCGATTTATATGCCTAATAACCGCGAATGTCAGCGCCGCCCCTCACCTGCCTGCCGGCATCCTCTCCCCGTACAGAGACGGGGAGAGGGGGCTTGCCTCCGGCGTTGCGGCCAGCTTCTCTCGCCCCGTTTTACGGGGAGAGATGTGCGGCAGGACAGTGAGGGGCGGCGCCGACCATGGTCAGCAAAGCCGCTGCTTACTCGCCCGGGCCCTTGCAGGCCACGATCTGGTCCTTGGTATACGTCGTCCAGTCGGGGATCATGATCGAGACCGGCCATTCGGGGCTCAGCGACGGGTCGGCGGCGGCTTTCAGCTTGGCCTTGCCTTCCTCGGTGGCATTCTCCCACAGCTGCGGGTCGACCAGCACGGTCTGCTGTGCCGGCTTCTTGCCGTCGAGGATCTGCAGCGCCAGCGTCACGCCGGCACCACCGATCGAGCCGGGGTTGGTGACGGCGGCACCCACGAGGCCCTTGACCGAGCTCAGCTGGCCGACGAAGCCGGCATTATCGGCGCCGACCACGGGCACCAGCGGCGCCTGCGATTCGACCAGCGCGTCGACGATGACGTTATCGATGCCCGACGTCCACACGCCGTTGAACGGCGTGCCGGTGGCCAGGAACGACAGCATCTGCTGCTTGGCCTGGTCCTGCTGCCAGCCGGTGAAGACCTCCTGCGCCACCTTCACGTCGGGGAATTCGGCCAGTGCCTTCTTGAAGCCTTTGTCGCGATCGCTATCGGCCGAAGCGCCTGCCGCGCCGCGCATGTAAAACACCTCGCCCTTGCCGCCCATCTGCTGGAACAGCCATTTGGCGCCGAGATACGCATACTGCTCCTGATTGTTGGAAATGATGTAGGCCGACGGCTCGGTGACCGCCTGGTCGACGGCGACGACGACGATGCCGGCCTTGGTGGCTTCTTCCAGGCCGGCCTTGATGCCGGCAGGGTCGGCGGGGTTGACGACGATGGCGTCGACCTTGGCACTGATCAGGTTGCGGATGTCTTCCAGCTGGCCGGCGGCATCGGTGTTGCGGTGGGCGATGTTGAGCTTGGTCACTTCGCCGGAGGCGAGCGCCTGCGCCTTCATGGCGCAAACCATTTCCTCGCGCCAGCCATTGCCCTGCACGGTGTTGGAAATGCCGATCGTGTATTTGCCGGCAGCGGACGACACGCCCACCGAGGCCAGCAGCGCCGCGCTGGCAAGCAGCGGGACCATGGTCAGATAGTTCTTCATTTCAGTCTTCCTCCACATTGTTTTTCAGTTCAGTTTTAACCTGTTAGGCCGCGCCACTCACAATCAGAGTCAAGTGGCTCGCTTTGCCGTTACTTGACGAAAGGACGCAGCACGTCGCGGGCGAGCAGAAAACCCCGCTTCACCTGCTCGTCGCTGCCTTCAAATCGCCTGTCCTCGTGCTCGATGATGACCGATCCGTCATAACCGGCGCGGTAGAGGCCCGAGAAGAAGCCGCTCCAGTCGACATCGCCGAGCCCCGGCATGCGCGGCACCTGCCAGCCTATGCCCGCCGATAGAATTCCGCGCTCGTACAAACCATCATGATCAATCATCAGGTCCTTGGCGTGGACATGCAGCATATAGGGGCCGAATTCCCGGATGAAGCGGGCCTGGTCGATCATCTGCCAGACCAGATGCGAGGGGTCGAAATTCATGCCGACATCGCCGCCCCAGGCTTCGAGAATGCGACGCCAGACCTGCGGCGAATAGGCGATGTTGTGCCCGCCCGGCCATTCATCATGGCTGAAGATCATTGGGCAGTTTTCGAAGGCGAGTTTTACCCCGTGGCCGCGCGCATGGGCAACGATTTCCGGCCAGACTTTCAGCGCGTCCTGCCAGTTGACGTCGACTGTCTTGGAGGCATCGCCGCCGCAGAAGGTGTTGACCAGGGGAACGCCCATGTTGGCGGCCAGGACGATGACCTTCTTCAGGTGGCCGATGACCGCCTCGCGATGGGCGGTATCCGGGTGCAGCGGGTTGGGGTAATAACCGAGACCGGAGACCGTGAGGTTCTTTTCCGCCAGCGATGCAACGATTTCTTTCGCCCGCGAGGCCGAAGTGCCATCGACATCGATATGGCTGGTGCCGGCATAGCGGCGGGTCGCGCCGGAGGTTTTCGGCCAGCAGGCGATTTCCAGTGCCTCGAAGCCGACAGAGCTTGCCCAGCCGGCGACCTCGCCAAGCAGCGTGTCCGCGAACGGTGCGGTGAGCAGTCCAAGTTTCATCATGCCTCCCCTGGCCGCGAACCCGCGATCGATTCCTATAATGCCGATTGTTTGGATCGCTTCAACCTCGCGACCTCATCTTGTTCGAGACTGTGACGGACTGCCGCCATCGGATCGCCCGAAAGCAGTTCGCCAAGCGCTGACGTGACGGCCTGCCGGAACGTCTCGTCCGCGGCAAGGCCCGGGTCGAATATCGTGTCGATGGCCAGGATGGCGGAAGCCAGCGCCCGCGCATCGTGGCCGGTTTCGTCCGCAATCGCGGCGACCTTGCCGGCATAGGGATCCGACACCGGCCAGCGCTTGCCGAAGCGCGCCGAGGCCAGGATCAGATAAGCCATCCAGCCGGCGACCGGCGCCGACAGCAGGCCGATGCTGGCCCCCAGGTTCAGGCGGTCGCGGATCGGGTTGAGCAGGCGCTGCACGATTTTTTGCGAGCCATCGGTGGCGATCTGGTGGTTGCGATGGTGGATCGCGGTGTTCTTCAACCGGCCAAGGCTCTGCTCGACATAAGCAGATGGATTCATGCCAGCCACCGGCATCAGTGTCGGCAGGGTTTGCTCGACCAGCATGCGCCTGACGAAGACCGAAAGCAGCGGGTCGGCGATGGCATCCGACGTGTGTTCGAGGCCGGCCAGTACGCCGAGCGTGGCGAGTGTCGTCTGGGCGCCGTTGAGCACCCGCATCTTGAGATGCTCGAACGGGGTGACGTCGTCGACAAAGGTCGCGCCGGCCAGGTCCCAGCGCGGCATGCGGCCGGCGAACTTTTTCTCGATCACCCATTGCCGGAAGGGTTCGCCGACAGCGACGGCGGCGTCGCGATAGCCGAACCGTCGCTCGACGCCGTCGAGATCGTCCTGTGTCACCGCCGGAGCGATGCGGTCGACCATGGCCGAGGGGAAGGCGGCATTGGCCGCGATCCAGTCGGCCAGGCCATTGCCGCGCCGTTCGGCAAAGCTCCGCACGACATTTTCCAGGATGACGCCGTTGGTCGGAATGTTGTCGCAGGAGAGCAGCGTCAGCTTCCGGCCATGCGTGGCCCTGCGTTGCTCCAGCGCCCGCGTGAGGATGCCGGGCACGCTGCGGGGCGCTTCCGGGTTGGCGAGGTCGTGGACGATGTCGGGATGATCGAGGTCGAGCGCGCCAGTCGAGGGCACATGGCAATAGCCTTTTTCGGTCACCGTCATCGTCACCAGCTCGATGTCGGCGGAGACGAGCACCTCGAGCGCCGGTGCGGCGCTGTCCTGGCTGTCGACCACCTTCACGATGCTGCCGATGACGCGTGCCTCGACATCATCGTTCTCGCGGATCAGCCTTGTGTAGAGGCCGTCTTGCCGGCCAAGCGTCTCGGCCAGGGCGGGCGGGCGAATGTTGATGCCGACGATGCCCCAGCGGTCGAACCGTCGCGAAAGCAGGTCGTCGGTGTATTCGGCCTGGTGACAGCGATGGAAGGCTCCGACGCCCAGATGCGCCATGCCTGGTGAGAGCGCCGCGCGGTCGTATGACGGCTTTTGCACGGCCGCGGGGAGCCGCTCCAGCAGTCTGGGCCCGAGCCTTTCGATGGCGTTCACCGGTTCGCCCCGATCACCGACTGTTCCTGATCGATCACCGCGCCGGTCATCGGCCCGGCCGCGTCGGAAAGCAGGAACACGGCGAGATTGGCGATATCGTCCGGCTTGAGCAGCCGACCGAAGGGCTGCGCGGCATTGGCGGCGTCGAGCCATCCCGGGCCATTGCCCAGCGTCTGCGCCTGCATGATGCGTTCGGCCGGCGTGTCGGTCCAGCCGACATTGATGCCGTTGACGCGGATGCGGTCGAAGCGGTGGGCGTTGGCGGCGTTCTTGGTCAGCGTCGCCAGCGCACCCTTGGTGGCGGAATAGACGGCGAGTTCCGGCGAGCCGCAATGGGCGTTGATCGACAGGATGTTGACGATCGCGCCGCCCTGGCCACGCTTCTTCATGTCGGCGATCGCGGCCTGCATCAGGAAGAAGGGCGCACGGGCGTTGACGGCAAACAGCGCCGACCAGTCGTCCGGCGTGGCGTCGAGGAAGGAGGCACGGTCGGTCAGGCCGGCGGCGTTGACGAGGCCGTCGATGCGGCCGAAACGCCCGATGCAGGCCTGCGCCAAGAGGGCGGGAGTTTCCGGGTCTCCAAGGTCGGCGGCGACGAAGAGCGTCGGCGTACCGATGGCCGACAGTTCCGCAGCCACGGCCTCGCCGCGCTTGCTGTCGCGCCCGGTGATCAGCAGGCCGGCAGCGCCGGAGCGCGCCAGCGTCTCGGCGATGGCACGGCCGATGCCTTGCGTCGACCCGGTGACCAGCGCCACCTTGCCTTCGAGCCTGATCTCCATTCCTCCTCCCGGAACAAAGTTTCTATTTCCTGAAATATGGAATGCCAATTCCCGATAGTCAATTGTACCAGCGGCGCCTCATGTGCCGCGGCGCGCCGCGACGCCTTGGACCAGCGCCATGCCCACCGCCAGCGACGCCGCCAGCGAGCGGAAGCCGGCGAAGTCGGATTCCACCACTTCCAGCCAGCTGTCCGACAGCCGGATCAGCGGCGAGAAGGTGCTGTCGGTGATGGTGACGATGCGCGCCTTGCGCTCATGCGCGACGGCCACCAGGTCCGGCGTGATCGAATTGTAGGGGCTGAAGGACACCGCCAGCACGGCGTCGCGTGCGCCAATGCAGCCGACCTGATCGAGCGCAGTCGAGCCGACATTGTCGACCAGCACATTGCGCACGCCTTGCTGCGAAAGCGTCAGCGACAGATAGGTGGTGACGGGGAAGGCGCGCTTGGAGCCGATGACGTAGATCAGGTCCGCCTTGGCCAGCGTCGCCACCATCTTCTCGAAGCTTTCGATATCGAGGCCGCTTTCGATGCGGCCGAGCGAGGCCTGCGAGGCGCCAACCATGCCGCGCAGGAAATGCGTGGCGGCATTGGGCTCGGCCTCGGCGCGCTGCTCGCCGCGGCCTTCCGGCCACGATCCCTTGACGTGGTCCTTGAACAGGCCCTGGAAATCGGAAAAGCCGGAATAGCCGAAGATCTGGGCGAAGCGAACCAGCGTCGAGGGCTGCACGCCGGCCTGTGCCGCCACCTGGGCAATGGTGCCGAGCGCCACCTCGCTCGGGTGCTGCCACAGGAAGATCGCCACCTGGCGCAGGCGCTTGGGAAAATGCACGGTGCCGGAAGACAGCACCGCGCGCAGCTCCTCATAGGTTCGCGGCTGTATATAGCCAAGTGCCGCCAGCGAACGGCCGCGTTTGCGCGTCGCTGCCTCGTCGGCACTGGATCGTCCGGATGGTTTTCTCGCCCCGCTCATGAATTCAGGCTAGCGCGATACGATCGTTTTACAATATGGATTTTGGAAATGGTGTTCGATGAGGATAGGGCGAGGCTCGGCGATTTCGTCATCCCATGGCGAAGCAGCCGCGCAGATCCTGGGTCTACGCGCGTCGCTTCGCTCCTTGCTACGCCCTGGGATGACGACCCCGCTATTGATCAGCCCCGAGGAGAAAACATGGTCTATGCAACATCGGATGGATCGACGCGCCAGCGTCTGTGCGTCGGCATGGTCGGCGGCGGCCGCAATGCCTTCATCGGCGCCGTGCACCGGCTGGCCATGCGCCTCGACGACCAGATCGCGCTGGTTGCTGGCGCGCTGTCGTCCGACCCGGACAATGCCGCCGCCTCGGCCGCCGAGATCGGCATCGCGCCGGAGCGCAGCTATGCCGATTACCGCGCCATGGCCAAAGCGGAGGCCGCGCGGCCGGATGGCATAGAGGCGGTCGTCATCGTCACGCCCAACCATCTGCACGCGCCGATCGCCACCGCCTTCCTCGAGGCCGGCATCGACGTGATCTGCGACAAGCCGCTGTCGACGACGCTGGCCGACGCCGAGGCACTGGTTGCACTCGCGAGGGCGAAAAACCGCCGCTTCGTCGTCACGCTCAACAACACCGGCTACGCGATGGTGCGCCAGGCGCGCGAGATGGTGATGGCGGGCGAGCTTGGCCGGATCGTGTCGGTGCATGGCGCCTACATCCAGGACTGGCTGACCAGGCCGATCGACGCCGACGGCCAGAAGCAGGCGGAATGGCGCACCGATCCGGCGAGGGCGGGGCAGTCGGCGGTGCTGGCCGATATCGGCGTGCATGCCTTCAACCTGGCAGGCTTCATTTCGGGCCGCGAGGCCGAGACGGTGTCGGCCGACCTCTTCACCGCGGTGCCCGGACGCCGGCTCGACGACAATGCCCATGTGCTGGTGCGCTGGACCGATGGGGCACGCGGCACGATCCTGGCCAGCCAGACATCGCCCGGCCACTACAACGACCTCTCCGTGCGCATCTATGGCGACAGGGCCGGGCTCGAATGGTCGGGCGGCCGGCCGGAGGAACTGCGCTTTTCCAGATATGGCGAGGAAACCCGCACGCTGGTGCGCGGCGGCCATGGCTCGACGGAGGAATCCCGCCGCGTGTCGCGCATGCCGGCGGCGCATCCGGAGGGCTATATCGAGGCCTTCGCCAATTTCTACCGCGACGCCGCCGACATCATCCGCGCCCACCGCTCGGGCGGCGCGGTGGATCCGGCCCGCGCGGCGCAAGTGCCCGACGTGATCGACGGGGCGCGCGGCGTGAAGTTCGTCGCCGCCGCGGTGGAGTCGAATGCTGCAGGCGGGGCTTGGACCGCGGCCAGGTTTGCGGGATGAACAGCCGACCTCCGAGGGGGAGATCGGCAGCTTTTGCCGTCGGCAATTATTCGATACCCAACTGTTCTGCCAAATCCGACAGCATCGGGCGCTGACCCTGCAGAATCTTCACCCCGGCTTCGGCCGAGGTGAACCAGCCGGCCCTGTCGACCTCCGGGAATTCCTTCATCGATCCCGACCGCGGCGGCCATTCCATGGTGAAGGTGTTGCTCTTGATGGCGGCCACATCGATGTCGGTCTCGACGGACCAGGCCATGACGATCTTGCCGCCCGGCTGCCTGTAGTCGCCGAGGCGCGCGAAAGGGCCGCCGACCTTGATGCCGAGCTCTTCCTCGGTCTCGCGTCGTGCCGCCGTCAATTCGTCCTCACCCCCGTCGACGAGGCCCTTCGGGATCGACCAGGCGCCATCGTCCTTCTTTGCCCAGAACGGGCCGCCGGGATGAACCAGAAGCACCTCGATACCGTCATCGCTCCGGCGATAGATCAGCAGACCCGCGCTGCGTTTTGCCATGTTTGCATGTCCGTTTGCGGCACCGGTGCGAAGCCGGCCGATTCTGAGCGATCATGGCTGCCGATCTTGCACCTGAAAATTGCGACGCTATGTCAGATGCATCCGCATTGCACCTCATACGCGAGTCCGGCAAACTGATAGCATCGTTTCTGGGGCGGCGTCGAAAATCAGGTGAGGCGTCCGAATGCAGCTGGGTCTGATCGGCTACTACAGCGACTTCGTGGTCTATCCCCTAGTGATCGCCATATTGGGGGTGGCCGGACTGATCGAGGCCGGAGAAGAAAGCGCGCCGGACTGGGTCGGCACGATGCTGATCTGCCTTGGCCTGTGGACGCTGATCGAATATGTGCTGCACCGCTTCGTGCTGCACCACGTCCCGTGGATCCGGGACCTGCACGACCGTCACCATGTCGAGGAGCGCAGTCCGGTGGGCACGCCCACCTGGCTCAGCCTGGGCGTGCACGCGCTGGTGGCGTTCCTGCCCGTCTGGATGGTCTCCGACTTCGCGACCGCCAGCGCCGTGAGTTGCGGGTTGATGCTGGGCTATCTCTGGTACATCAGCGTCCACCACATGATCCATCACTGGCATCCGGCCCATCCGAGCTATCTCTACACGCTCAAGCGCCGCCACGCGGTGCACCACCATATCGACGACAACGCCAATTTCGGCGTGACGTCGATATTCTGGGACCGGATTTTCGGCACCGCTAGGCTTTGACGTGGGGAACCTTTCGACCAGGCGACCAACTTCATTCGTGGTCTGCCGGGCGACGGGAAACGCCCAGCCTGAAATCCATATCAGGCCGAGCGATCTGGCCAGAATAACCAGATGAGCGCGGCGGCCATCAGAACCCAAATTCCGACGATGAATGCGAGGCCGCCGCGGCTGGTCGGCCTCGATCGGCGAATGGCCTCCGCGCGAAACTCCGCCATCAGATCGGCGGGGATCAACTTCACCGCGAGCAGGATGCCAAGCGGTACGATGATCAGATCGTCTAAATATCCGAGTACGGGAATGAAATCGGGTATCAGATCGATAGGACTGAGCGCGTAGGCGGCGACCATGCCGGCGGCAAGTTTGGCGTACCAGGGAACGCGAGGATCGCGGGCGGCCAGCCATAGGGCCGTCACATCGCGCTTGATGGCTCTCGCCCATTGCTTTGCCTTGTCGAGGACAGTCACCCGGCAACTCTCTTTAGAAGGCCCCGAACATCGGCGTCTCCGCTCCTTCCCTCGATCATTGCAGCGATGTCGACGATCTGCAAACTGACCCCGCCGCGCAACGGGCGTGCCGTGAAGAAGACCCATTGAAAGCCGGCGCTGGTGACGACCACCGCGCCGCCTGGTTCGGGACATCGATCCGCAAAGCGTGAGCGACGGGGAGGGCTCCTCCGCTCACAATTCCTTCTCCGCCAGTTCCCTGAATGCGTCGGGCACCGAGCGGGCCGCTTCCAGGGCCACCGTACCGTAGCCGACCGCCTGTTTGCCGAAACGCTGGCGGATCTTGTCGATGGCGCGGTCGGCGCCAAAGCGCGCGAGGCCTTTTTGGCTGCCCGGGCGGCGCTTCTCGTCGGCGAGGCCGAGCGGCAGGTCGAGCTGCAGTTCGGTGCTCTCCTCCAGGTGCGAGACCGAGATCGCCAGCAGCGAGATCGTTTTCTCCCGGGGATGCTCGGCGAGCACGCCGCGCACCAAATCCCCTGCGATCTCGGCCAGCATGGCGGTCGCCGAGATCGGCTGTTCCAGCGTGATCGAGCGCGTGACGGCGCTGAGATCGGCAAAGCGCACGCGCACGGTTACCGTGCGGCCGGGGCGGTTCTTGGCGCGCAGCCGGCTGGCGACGCGATCGGCCAGATGCAGCAGTGTGGGCACGATCACTCGCGCCACGGCCGGCTTTTGCCCGAGAGCCGATTGCGCGCCGGCCGAGTGCGCCCGGCGCTTCGTCTCCAGCTTGCGCGGATCGCGGTTCCACGACAGCGCCGCGAGCTTTTCGCCGGCCGCGGGGCCTAGCAGCCGGGTCAGGGCGCCGCTGTGGGTCCGGGCCAGCTCGCCGATGGTCTCGACGCCGATCTCGGCCAAGCGCGCCCTGGTGGCCGGCCCGACGCCCCACATCAGCGAGACCGGCAAATCGTGCAGGAAGGCAAGCTCGGTGCCGGGCTCGACCACCACCAGCCCGTCGGGCTTGGCGACTTGCGAGGCGATCTTGGCCAGATGCTTGGTGCGCGCCACGCCGATCGAGATCGGCAGGCCGAGTTCGGCCCGCACACGGCCCCGGATCGCCGTCGCGATTTCCCGCGGGGAGCCGAACAGATGCGTGCAGCCGGCGACATCGGCGAAGGCCTCGTCGATGGAGATGCGTTCGACCACCGGCGTGAAATCGTCGAGCACCTTGATCGCCGCGTCGCCCAGCCGCTGGTAGTGGCTGAAATTGCCGCCGACGAAGATCAATTGCGGGCAAAGCTCGCGCGCCTTGCGTCCCGGCATGCCGCCGCGCACGCCAAAGGCGCGCGCTTCGTAAGAGGCGGCGAGCACCACGCCGCCGCCAACCGCGATCGGCTTGCCGCGCAGCGACGGGTCGAGCAGTTGCTCGACCGAGGCATAGAAGGCGTCGAGATCGGCATGCAGGATGGTGGCCGTCGTTTCCATCCTGTTCCGCTCATCCGCGATTGCTGATAGACAGGAACCTATAGTGAACAAACAGAGATCGTTGTCAATTGGGTCTTTGCTGCATCGGTGTCCTTTGGGCGTAACCGAGGCGCGTAAAGTGCCTCCTTTTCCACAGGGCGGAAGGAGGCAGCGCCACTTCCTAGACAACATGCTCCGCCCGCAGTGCCGCCTTCATCCGTTCCAGCGCCGGCTCGCCGCCGGCCGCCAGTTCGTCGGCGATACGGGCGAGTTTGTCGTCGGATTTGCGGTGCTTGCTGCCCCAAGCGCCGAGCGTGGCCAGCACCGGCAGGAGATCGATGCCGGCTTCGGTCAGCCGGTAGATCGCCTTCAGCCCGTGGCTAGGGTCGTCGCAGCGGGTGAGGATGCCTTCGTCCTGCAGCGTCTGCAGCCGCTCGGCCAATGTGCGCGAGGAGATGCCTTCATCGGATTGCAGGAACTCGCGAAAATGCTTTTTGCCGGCGAAGACCAGGTCGCGGATGATGAGCAGCGTCCAGCGGTCGCCGAGCAATTCCAGCGACAGGCTGATCGGGCAGCCGGATCTTTCACGCGTCGACATCTCTACGGTTCCATTTTTAAATCACTTTACTATTGACATCGTTCTTTCCATCAGTCAAATGCTTCCAAAAGTAAATCGTTGGGCCGCAACTTGGCCAGCAGGAGGACGTCATGAGTCAGGCCGTCGGGAAAATCAGCTCACCAAGAACCGTCGTGGTCATCGGGGCCACCAACGAGGTTGGCAAGGCGGTCGCCCAGGTCCTGACCAGGCAGGGGCATATTGTGCGCGGCGTGGCGCGCAGCCTGGGTGTCGCGCTTGACGATAGCGACGCGCTCGCCTCCGCCTTTTCCGGTGCCAACAGCGCCTATGTAATGATTCCGTTCGACGTCACGGCGCCAGATCTTCATGGCTTCGAGGATGAAGTCGGCGCGCGGCTGGCGGCGGCGATCGCGAAGTCAGGCGTGCGCCGCGTCGTGCTGCTCAGCGGCCTCAACGCCCATCTCAGGATGGGAACTTCGCTCGGCGCCGCCTTGATGGAGGACCGGCTGGCGGCGCTCGGCCTCGACGAACTGGTGTTTTTGCGCGCCTCATTCTTCATGGAGAACTTCGCCAAGGGCATGGGCTTTGTCCAGCAGGCCGCTTCCGGCATCTTCATGACGCCGTTCCGTGGCGATCTGCCGATGCCTTTGATTGCCGCCAGCGATGTCGGCCAGCGCGCCGCCGCGCTGCTGGACGCCACGCGCTTTCCAAGCGAGCGGATTATCGAATTGCATGGCGGCGGCTATTATACCTTCGAGCAGGCCACCGCGATCCTGGGCAGCGCGATGGGGAGGCAGGTCACTTACAAGGCGGCTCCATTCACTGAGGCGCGCGCCGGGATGATCGCCAACGGCCTGTCACCGAGCTTTGCCGATGCGCTCGGCGAAACGGCGGCGAGTTTCAACAAGGGTGAACGCTGGGCACTTGAGACACCGTCAATCCGCAACGCCACGCCGACCACTTTCGAGAGCTGGGCACAAGCCTTTGCCCGTGCGCAAAGCGCGGCGTGATCCTTCCTGCCTGGAATCCGGAAACGAGGAGAACCCCATGAAAAAGCTGATCCTTCAGATGCAGATGTCGGTCGACGGCTTTGTCGGTGCCAATGAGAACCACCCCTGGCAACTTTGGGGATGGGGCGACGACATCGGCTGGGACGAGGAACTGAAGCGTGATTTCAACGCGGTGTTTGCCGGCATCGACACCATCCTGCTCAGCCGCAAGATGGCTGAGGAAGGTTACCTCACCCATTGGGGCAACGCGGCGCGGAAATATCCGGCCGATCCGTTCTATGCCTTCGCCCAGCGTATCGTCGAAGCGCGCAAGGTGGTGCCGAGCGACAGGCTCGAGACCTCGCGATGGGAGCGCACGACGGTGGTAAGCGGCGACCTGCCGCGCGAGGTCAACGCATTGAAGGCGGGTGAGGGCGGCGACATGGCCGTCTTCGGCGGGGCGGGCTTTGCGTCGGCGCTGATCGCGGCCGGGGTGGTCGACGAGTTCCAGCTGTTCGTCAATCCGGCCGTGCTGGGCGCCGGCCGCCGCATCTTCGACCAAGGCGGGTTCCGAAACCTGCTTCTGCTCGGCTCGAAGTCTTATGCCTGCGGCATGGTGGTCAGCCGCTACGCGCCAGCGGGCTGATTACCGGCGTGCAGGCCGCACGCCGGTAAAAAGACGTTTGGCCGGAATCCTTTGCCCGCTTCTCTTCGTCTTCAAAGTGGGTCGCCGGAAGGGCGGCTGCATCAATGCTGAATGGAGAGACAGATGATCCTGGTGACAGGCGCCACCGGCCTGAACGGCAAGGCAATCGTGCGCGAGTTCGCGCGGCAGAAGCATCAAGTGAGGGCGCTGGTTCGCGATCTCAACCGGGCATCCGGGGCAGGGCTCGGCGGACTTGCCGGCGTCGAGCTGGTCGACGGCGACATGCGCCGGGCGGAGACGCTCGGCGCGGCCCTCGATGGTGTCGATCGCGTGCTGATGATTTCGACCGCCGCGCAAGACATGGTAGAGACGCAGTGCCGTTTTATCGATGCCTGCAGGCAGGCCGGCGTCGCGCATGTGGTGAAGTTTTCCGGTGCCGAATCCAACATCGGCTATGACGCGATGAAGTTCCGCTTCACGCGCATGCATGAGCAGGTCGAGCGCTATCTCGAAGGAGCCGGCATGGCGTGGACGCATCTGCGCCCCAGCCAGTTCATGCAGGCCTATCTGCGCGACGCGCCGACCATCGCCGCCGAGGGCGCCTTCTATCTGGCGCTTGGCGGCACGGAACTGTCGCCGGTCGATGTCGAGGACATCGCCAAGGTCGCCGTCCGGCTGCTGCGCGATGGCGGCCATGAAGGCGAGAGCCTCGACATGACCGGACCCGAGGCGCTGACGATGAGCGACATCGCGGCGCGGATTTCGCAGGCGATCGGCAAGCCGGTCCGCTACGTCGACATCAGCCCGCAGGACCGCCGGCGCAACCTGCTGGCCGCCGGCGTCCCCGCCGACTTCGCCGATGCGCTGGACGAGCAGTTGACCGAGCGCCTGCGGCGGCCGAAATCGCGGGTGCATCTGGCCACCCACGAGATGTTCGGCGTGCGCGCAACGCCGTTCGTCGAATTCGCCCAACGCCACGCGGCAATGTTGCGGGGCGGGGCGTAGGCCGCCGAAAAAACGCGGGCCGGCACGTATCCTTTTTGCCTGCCCGTCCGTCTCTTACCTGAAGGTCGCGCCGGACCGCGATCGGCCACCACGGAGAAACGGTCATGGCGAGCATGCAAAGTCAGGCAAACAGGAACCACTACGCCGCGCTCGCGGCCAATGCGGGCAAGTTGACCAGCCCTCAGGCGGTCATCGACTACAACGACGTCAATTGGACGGCGCTGACCGGCGAACCGGGCGGCGTCGATTATATCGAGGTCGATGCCGGCGGCGTGCCGGCGATGTGGATCGTGCCGAAGGGCGCCGACGAGCAGCGGGTGCTGTTTTACGCGCATGGCGGCGGCTTCATCGGCGGCTCGATCTACACGCACCGCAAGCTGGTCGGTCATCTCGCCAAGGCCATCGGCTGCCGGGCGCTGCTCTACGACTATCCGCTGGCGCACCAAGCGAAGCATCCGGCCCAGATCGAGGCCGCGACATCGGGCTGGGACTGGCTCGTCGACCAAGGCTTCGACCCCAAGCGGATCGTGATCGCCGGCGACTCCTGCGGCGCGGTGCCGACCTATGGCGTCCTGCAGCGGCTGCGCGCGCAAAGGCGGCCACTGCCGGTCGCCACGCTGATCATCTCCGGCTGGTTCGACATGGCATTGACCGGCGCCAGCTACGAGACCAACCGCGACAAGGACCCGGCCTTCGCCAGGGAAGCCGTCGACTGGCTGGCGGCCAATTTCATCGGCGATGCCGATCGGCGCGATCCCGAAGTCAGCCCGCTCTACGCCGACCTCTCCGGCTTTCCACCCGTCTTCCTGCAGGCCGGCGCCGACGAGACGCTGGTCGACGAAAGCCGCATGTTCGCCGAGCGGGCGAGGCAGGCGGGGGTCGAGACGCGGCTCGACGTCTTTGACGGCATGCTCCACTCCTTCCAGATGATGGCAGGGCGGGCGCCGGAGGCCGATGACGCCATTGCCCGCTTCGCCGCCTGGGTGCGGCCGAGACTGGGGCTGCCGGCTCCCGGTGAGAAGACCAGCGAAAAGGCGGCGTGAGCATGCGGCGGCTGATCGTGTCGAGTTTCGTCTCGCTGGATGGCGTCATCGAGGCGCCGATGACGTGGGCGTCGCCATTTTTCGTCGGAGAGAATGTGGACCATGCCTTGCGGGCGATTTCGAACGTCGAGTTCTTCCTGCTTGGCCGCGCCACCTACGAGATGTTCTTCGCGCGCTGGCTCGGGACCAAGGGTCCGTACATGGACCGCATCAACGGCCTGAAGAAGCTGGTCGCCTCGACGACGCTGAAGACGGTGTCGTGGAATGCCGCGCTGATCGAGGGCGACGTCGCCGAGGCGCTCGCGGCGCTGAAACGCCAGCCGGGGGGCGACATCCTGAAATATGGCGTGTCGCAGCTCGACCGCACCTTGCTTTCCACTGGGCTGGTGGACGAGTATCATCTGTCGATCGTGCCGACATGGGTCGGGCAGGGCAAGCGCGCCTTCGACGACGTCGGGCCGATCGATCTCGAACTGGTCGACATCAACCGTTTTGCCAATGGCGTGGTGACCCTGACCTATGTGCCGCGATGAACCAGCAGATCCGCAAATCCCCCGACACGGCACGAGGCATGCGGGCCTGGCCTGAGCCCGACCGCGTGTTCGACCTGCGCTATGCCGCGTTCCTGGAGACGGTTTCGCATCTGCGCGCCAGGCTGCATCGCTATTGCGCCCGCATGACCGGCTCGGCGCTGGATGGCGAGGACATCATGCAGGAGGCGCTGTTCGAGGCCTATCGCAAGATCGAGCTGCTCGACGATGCGCAGGCGCTGCGGCCGTGGCTTTTCCGCATCGCGCATAACAGGTGCATCGATTTCATCCGCAATCGCCGCACGCGGCACGCGGCAGAGGCCTTCTATGCCGACGACGACGTGGTGCAGCCGGTCGAGCCGGCCGGTCCGGGCGCCGGCCGCGCCATCGAGCGGTTGGTGGTGCATCTGCCACCGAAGGAGCGCGCCTGCGTGCTGCTCAAGGATGTCTTCGACCATTCGCTGGAGGAGATCGCCGAGCTGGTCGGCTCGACACCGGGCGGCGTCAAATCGGCGCTCAATCGCGGCCGCGCCAAGCTCGCCGCTCTACCCGCGCAACCGGCCGCGGCGCCGCCACACGATCCCGAACTGAAGCGGCTGCTTGATCGCTATGTCGCGCTCTTCAACGCCAGGGACTGGGACGGCGTGCGGGCACTGACCAGCGCCGATGCACGCCTCCAGGTGTCGGACTGCTACAGCGGCTTGCTGTCGGGTTCGCCCTACTTCGTCGAATATGAGCGCAGCGAACTGCCCTGGCGCGTGCGGCCAGGCGCGTTCGAAGGGGAGATGGTGCTGGTCGTCGACAGGCAATATGGCGAGGTCTGGCGGCAGGCATATCTGGTCCGGATCGGCGCCACGGGCGGGGTGATCGACAGCATCAGCGACTATTATGCCTGCCCGTGGATCCTGGAGATGGCAAACGTGGAGGGGATCTATCCTGGCCTCCTCGCCGGTATCGTTTCCCTGCCTACTTCACCGAGTCCACCGCCGCCAGGATAACATCGGCGACTTCGCGGGGCTTGGCGAGCATGGCGACGTGGCTGGTCGGCAACTCGGTGACCTTGGCGCCGATCGCCTTCGCCATCGCGGCCTCGGCCGCCGGCGGGATCATTCCGTCGTGCCTGGCGACGATGTACCAGCTCGGCTTTGTCTCATACGCGGCCGCGGTGAGCTTTTCGTCGAAGATACCGGAGAAGGCTGGTCCCTGGGTGGCGGCGATCACCCCGATTTCCGCCGGCGGCAGGTCTTGCGCGAAATATTTGGCGACACCCTCGGCGCTCAACCTGAGATAGCCGCCGCTGTCGGGTTGCAGCGCGCTTGCCCAGGGCGGCGGCGGCTGACCCTTGCCAAGCTCGTTGATCGACACGCCCTTTGGCGGCGCGAATGCGGCGACGTAGACCAGCGCCTTGACCTTGTCGTTCACGCCGGCCTGGCTGATGACGACGCCGGCCCAGGAGTGACCGACGAGAATGACCGGACCCGGCTGGGCATCAATGACGCGCATGGTTGCGTCGACATCGGCGGCAAGCGAGCTCAAAGGATTTTGCACGGCCACCACATTGAGCCCCTTGGCCTGCAGCAAGGGAATGACCTTGCTCCAGCTCGATCCGTCGGCGAACGCGCCGTGCACCAGGACGACCGTTTTCTTCGGGACATCGGCGGCTGACGCCGGTGCTGTCGCCGTCAGGAGAACGGCGGTTCCCAGAGTCAGGAAATGCGTTAACGGCATAGAATGTCTCCCATTGTCGCGACGGGCCGCACCATTGCTGGGCGCGATCCCGTTCGGCTTCATCGTTACAAAGGTCGGCCCTGGCAGAGCCCGCGGTGGTCGCTGAAGCCGTGCTGTTACTTGGCGAGGAAATCTGTAATCAGCGTGACGGTGGCGTCCGGGTTTTCCTCCATGATCCAATGGCCCGATGCAGGCACGATGGCTCCGGTCACGTCACTGGCGACCAACCGCAAGATGTCGGCCTGCGTCGTGCCGGCCGATTTTTCCGCACCCGCCGCGAGCACTGGCATGGTCAGCTTGCCGCCCGTGGTGAGCATCGCCTGATTGTCGATCGCATCCTGGTCGAATGCCTTGAACTGCTCGAAGGCGTCGTGCATGGCATGTGGCCGGGCGTAAAGCTTGGCGTAGTGGACGCGCGTCGCCTCGTCGATCTTCTTGGGGTCGGCCGACAGTTCGTTGTAGAAGCGATCGAGGTAGATGCGCTCGCGGCCCGCCACCAGCCGTTCCATGTCGGGGCCGCGGAAGTTGAAATGCCATAGCAGCGGGCTCTGCTTGATCTTGTCCCAGTCGCCTATGCCCGGCAGCGGCGCGTCGATGACAACCCATTTGGTGATGCGCTTCGGATACTGCGCGGCCAGCGCATAGCCGACCATGTTGCCGATGTCATGGGTGACCAGGTCGGCCTTGTCGATCTTCAGCGCGTCCATCACGCCGGCGATGTCGACGGCTTGGTTCTTCTTCGTGTAGCCGCCGTCGGGATGCGCCGAAAGGCCCATGCCGCGCAGGTCCGGCACGATCACGGTGTGGTCCATCATCAACGCTATCGCAGCCGGCGCCCACATGTCGCCGGTGTCGGCGAAACCATGCAGCAGCACGACCGCCGGCCCTTGCCCGCCGACACGGACGTTCAGGCTGGTGCCGTTGGTCTCGATCGTCTGCGTCTTGAAGCCGGCCGGAAACGCGACAACGCGCGCAGAGGCCGGAACACTCATGGCCAGCAGACCAAGGACGACAACCAACGGACGAAACATGCTGCACTCTCCGAGCTTTTGTTCTGTGATCGCGGTATCGCGACCTGCACAATTATGGCACCATGTCCTTGATTTCGTTAGGTGGCTGTCGCCTGACGGTGAATTCGGGAAAGCCGAACAATGCTGAAGCTCGAATCGGCCGCCGCGTTTGTCGCCGTAGCGGAATCCGGTTCGATCAGCGAAGCGGCCAGGCGCATGAGCCTGTCGAAATCCGTCATCAGCGAGCGACTGTCGGAACTGGAGCGCGGCCTCGGCACAAAGCTGCTGGACCGCACTACCCGCAAACTCTCCATCACCGAGGCGGGACGAGGTTTTTACGAGCGCGCCAAGCGCATCATGCAGGAGGTGGCCGATGCCCGCGCCGAAATCGCCGAGCGCCGCGGCGAACTCGCCGGGCCGCTCAGGATATCGGCGCCGACCAGTTTCGGCATCCTCCATCTCGGCCCGGCGCTATATGGCTTCCTGGCCAAGCACCCTGGAATCGAACTGACGCTCGATCTCGAGGATCGTTTCGTCAGCATGGTGGCCGATGGCTACGATGCCGTTGTGCGTCATGGGCCGGTCGTCGAAGATGGACCTGTCATCGTCAAGAAGCTGGCTTCCAGCCGTCGCTTCCTGGTGGCCTCGCCGGATTATACCGAGCAATTCGGGTTGCCCGTGACCACCGATGACTTGAAGCGCCACAAGGGCATCATCTATTCCATCCGAGGTGCCGCCGACTGGCGGTTCAAGATTTCGCGGCGGCTGGTGACGATCCGCCCGGAAACCGCGCTGCGCGTCAACAATGGGATTTTGATGCGCGACGCCGCGCTTGCCGGCTTGGGGCTGGCGTTGCTCCCCGCCTACTTCATCCGCACCGAGATCGCCGACAAGCGATTGACGGTCGTCGACGTGGGTGCTGAGCCTGAAGGAGCCACCATCTATATCGCCTGTCCCGAGGATCGGCGCGGATCCGCCAAACTGCGCGCGCTTACCGCATGGCTGCGCAACGCTTTCGGCGATCCGCCCTATTGGGAGCATGAGCCGGCGCTCACCTCGCATCGTGAAAAATGATGCCGACCGTGTGGCGCATGCCGGAGCGCAGGCGGCTGACGCCGTGGCGCAGGTTGACGCGGTAATTGCCCTTCGTGCCCTGCACCGGCCGGTTGTGGACCGCGAAAGCCACCGCATCGCCCTGGCGCAAGGGCACCACTTCGACCCGGCTCTGCATGCGCGGCCGCTGTTCGGTCAGGGCGAATTCGCCGCCGGTGAAATCTTCGCCTGGCTCGGAAAGCAGGATCGCCACCTGGAGCGGGAAGGCGAGGTCGCCATAGAGGTCCTGGTGCAGGCAGTTGAAGTCGCCGGGCACATATTGCAGCAAAAGCGGCGTCGGCCTGACCTGACCGGCGGCATGGCACTGGTCGAGAAACGCGCCATGTGTGGCGGGATAGCGCATGGCGATCCCCATGCGCTCGTTCCAGCGGTTGGCGACCGCGGCCAGCCTGGGATAGAGCGCGCCGCGCAGGCCGCCGACCAGATCAGGCAAGGGATAGCGGAAATAACGGTATTCGCCCTTGCCGAAACCGTGCCTGGCCATGTGGATGTGGCTGCGGAAATGCTGCTCCTGGGGATAGAGGCCGGCGAGTTGCCGGCACTCATCGGCTGAGAGCAGCTTCTCCATCACCGCGCAGCCGAAGCCGTCGAGCTCGGTGGCGAGCGCCGGCCAGTCATAGGCGGCGATGCGTGTCTCGGCGGCTGCGACCAGCGATGGCGCGACCCTGGCGTCGGCGTTCATATCGCGGCCTCCCTTTCCAGCAAGGCGCGCTTGCGCTCGATGCCCCAGCGGTAGCCGGACAGCGAGCCGTCGGCGCGCAACACCCGGTGGCAAGGAATGCCTAGCGCGACGGCGTTGGCGGCACAGGCCGTCGCCACGGCGCGGGCGCCATCCGGCATGCCGAGGCGCCGGGCAAGGGCGGTGTAAGTGACGGTGGCACCGCATGGGATGGCGCGCAGCGCCTCCCACACGCGCTGCTGGAAGGGCGTGCCGTGGCGCATGTCGAGCGGCAGGTCGAGACCGGCGCCGGGCGTTTCGATGAAGCGCGCTATCGCCGCGAGATCATCGCGCAGGCCGGCCGCGTCTTCGAGCAGCACCCTGCCGGGGAAGCGGTTGGCGAGGTCCTGCCGCAACGTGCCGGCGTCGGAGCCGATGAGGATGGCGCAGACGCCGATGGGGCTGCGCGCCGCCAGGATGTTTCCAAGCGCGGACTGGCCGATGGCGTAGCTGATGGTGTCAAGGACGCTGGTGGTTGTCGCCTGCATATCGGTTTGAATGTGGTTCATTGCCTTCACTCCTGTCTATGCCTTGACCCTAACGAACTGGCCGGTGCCGCTCACTCCGATGCTTGCTTTCAAATTCAATCCAGGGGGCTGAACGGCGAAAGCAAGTGCGGTTTGGACCGCCTCAAGCGACACGGGTGACGCCGACCTCGTCCAGCAAAAAAACTTCGCCTGATATCAGCCGCAGCTCGAACTCGCCGGTCGTCGTGCGGCTCCACTCGGCTTTGCCATCCTCGACAAGCGTGCCGATGACGGCCAACACCAGCGCCTTCGCGTCCTCCAGGCTGACGGCAGCGCCGTTGGCGACCTGACCGTTCGCACCGGTGGTGGAAGAACTGGCCATCGCGCGCATTGCCGTCAGGCCCGCGAGGACCGCGAGGCATTCTCCGCAGCATCGCCGGCCTCGCGGTCGAGCAGCGCGCGTTTGCGCTGGGCGCCCCAGGCATAGCCCGACAGGGCGCCATCCTTCCTGATCACACGGTGGCAAGGGATGGCGACCGCAAGGGCGTTGGCGGCACAGGCGGCGGCGACGGCGCGGGTTGCGTTCGGCGCGCCGATACGGCCGGCGATCTCGGCATAGGAAACCGTGCGGCCAGCCGGGATGTCCCGCAAGGCCTGCCAGACGCGCTGCTGGAACGCGGTGCCGCGCACGTCGAGCGGCAGGTCGAGACCGAGCGCCGGCGCCTCGACGAAGCCAACGACGCGGGCCACCAGCGCCTCGTAGTCGCTGTCGCCACCGACCAGCCGTGCCTTGGGGAAACGGTCCTGCAGGTCGCGCACCAGCGCGTCGGGGTCCTGGCCGAGCAGGATCGAGGCAACGCCTTTCCGGCTCGATGCGACCAGGATGGTGCCGAGCGAGGTTTCGCCGACGGCGAAGCGGATCTCTTCGTTGGCGCCGCCGGCGCGATAGCGCGTCGGCGTCATGCCGAGTATGCCGGTCGATTTCTCGTAGAAGCGCCCGCTCGAATTGAAGCCCGCATCGTAGATCGCCGATGTCACGCTGACGCCGTCTTCCAGGCCCTGGCGGACCCGGGCGGCACGCCGGGCCGCCGCATAATCCTTCGGCGTCAGCCCGGTCACCGCCTTGAAGACGCGGTGGAAATAGCCGGGGCTGCGGCCGGCGGCATCAGCCAGTTCGGCGAGCGACGGTTCCGCCTCGCTCGCCTCGATCCTGCGGCAGGCATCGGCGACCATCACGGCGTTGGCGGCCTCGAGCGAAGGGCCGTCCGGATTGCACCGCCGGCATGGGCGAAAGCCTGTCGCCTTCGCCGCCTGTAAAGTGTCGTGCAACTGGACATTGGCGGGGTTGGCGCGCCGCGACGGACAGGAGGGCCGGCAATAGACGCCGGTCGTCGCCACCGAATACCAGAATGCGCCGTCGGCCGACTTGTCACGCGCGACAATGCGCGCCCAGCGTGGATCGTCGGCCACCGGCAGCGGCGCGGGTTGCAGATGTTTGGCCAGGGTGATGAACATGGCCGGCATTGAAGCCGCCAAAAGCCGGCCTCGCCACCCGTTTCCTGACAACCGTCAGGAGGCGCACGCGTGATTGGAACCGGGATGTTGCATGTGAGCGCAGCCGAGAATGCCTGCACAGACAGGACCGGCTCCTACGCCGCGCGTTTGGGCTCCACCGCGAACGGGCTCAGCCCCAGCCAGGCCTGCATCTTCCTGCCGATGGCCTGGTCGCCGGTCAGGCTAACCTTCGCGCCGGCCTTCTCGACGGTGAGCACTCCCATCCAGATCGCCGTCATCGTGTGCAGGTCGGTCGAGACATAGAGGTCGACGTCGAAGCCCGGATCGTACCAGCACAGGTCGACTTCACCGTGCTTTTCGACGATCAGCCACCAGGAGCGTTTGGAGGCGGGGAGCTCCTGATACAGAAATTGTATCACCGTTCGTCCTTCCGGCAGCGGCGATGGGTTCAAATTGCGCCGCATGTCCCACATCAGCAACGACGGATCGAGGTTCTTGAGCGACAGCCGGGACTCGACCCATTTCTGGCCCCAGAAGCCCATCGCCTCGACGACCGGACGCAGATCGCGACCGGCCTCGGTCAGCCGGTAGTCGAAGATCCCTTTTTCTCCCTGGACCTCCTTGCGCTCGACGATCCCCGCCAGCTCGAGCTCCTTCAGCCGTTGCGACAGAAGGGTTGGCGACATTTTCGGCACGCCGCGGCGCAGGTCGTTGAAGCGGGTCGAACCGGCCACAAGCTCACGCATCAGCACCATCGTCCAGCGGGTGCACAGCACCTCGGCGGCCATCGATAGCGGGCAGAACTGTTTGTATCCGTGCTGGGTCATGACCGTGCCTCTCCCTAGAACCTGCGGGCAACATTAGTCCTTCGTGATTGAAGCGGCGAGTACAGAAACTGTACCGGCCCAGTACAGATCGCGGACTGGTCGGCTCGGGTCCCGCCATGCGAGCCCTCTGGACGGTTGCACGGGATATCCCTGTGCGCCGCAACCAGGAGACGACAATGACTGCTTACGTTATCGCCGACATCAAGATGAAGGACCCGAAATGGGTGCCGGCCTATGCCGCCTCGGTGCACGACCTCGTCCACAAGCATGGCGGCAAATATCTGTCGCGCAGCGGCAATGTGAAGACGCTCGAAGGCAAGCCGCTCGACACCACGCTGATCGCCCTGATGGCGTTCCCGTCGGAAGCAGCGGCGCGCGCCTTCACCACCGATCCGGCCTACGCGCCCTTCGTTTCGGCCCGCCAGGGCGGCAGCGACAGCCGTTTCCAGCTGATCGACGACACCGATCTGGCCGGAACGATCCCGTATCTGCCGAAGGGATGATCTCTCCCGGCATTCCTTGCACGGTATCCGGGATCACCAAGCAACAACAGCCACGGCGCTTGCCTGCCGGGCCTCCGTATTTTCGGCGGCCGGCCCGCTGTGCTTTTTCAAGAAGAATGGAACAAACATGATACGCGATTTTCGCAACGGGCTTTTCGTGGCAGGGGCCATTCTGGCCGCCTGCACCACCTTTGCCCAGGCGCATCAGGAGGCGGCTGAAACCACGTCCGGTGCCAATCCGCTGGCCGAAAAGGTGCGGGCCGCCAACAGCCGGTTTCTCGATGTCAACGCCGCGACGGCGGAAGGCTATGCGCCCATTCCCTGCGCCAGCGGCATCACCGGCGGCGCCATGGGCATCCACTATGTCAATGGCGGGTACCTGAAGGACGACAAGATCGACATCGCCCGTCCCGAAGCGGTGATGTACGAGCCGATGGCCGACGGCACGCTGAAGCTGGTGGCGGTCGAATACATCACCTCGAAGGGGCCGGCGTCGCTCGAGGGACAGCTGTTCAACTTCAACAGCGCGCCCAACCGCTATGGCCTGGGTGAGTTCTACGAACTGCATGTCTGGGCCTGGAAAGGCAACCCGACCGGCACGTTCGCCGACATGAACCCGAAAGTGTCGTGCGAACACGCGATGGCGCCGAGCCAGTAAGCGGCATAGCCAGGCGGCGGCAATGCCGCCTGGCCCCCACCTCGGTTCTGCGTGAGATTTCTCAGGCGGGCTTGATGAGGCCGAGCTGGGTAAGGGCGGTGACGCCGTCGTCGAGACCGATTTCCTCGACGATCCTGCCGTCGATCACCTTGAGCACCGTGGTGCCGGTGAAGCGCATCGTGCGGCCGGTGGCGGCGGGCAGCGAACCGATGAGAAAATCGCCGAAGGCCGGGCCGGTATGCGTGCCGCCGCCCTCCCATTGGCCGACGACATAGTCGCCCTCGGCGATGAGATCGGCGGTGGCCCAGAAGTTGAGATCCGGGAAGGCTGCGCGAAAATCGGTCATGAAGGCCTTGATGTCGTCGCGCCCGCGGCGCGGCTCGTGCAGCGAGTATTTGAGCAGCATATCGGGGGCCGCGACGGCGTCGACGACGGAGAGGTCGCAGGTTTCACCCCAGAAGTCGGTGAACCATCTGATGACGACGGCCTTGTTGTCTTCCTGCTTGGTCATTGGGAGGTCCTTTTCCTGTCTTGCTTCGTGATCACCGGACTGGCTGGTGAACACGCCCATTCCTATGACCAATCGAGCCGGGCCAAACTCCGGTTCTTGCCGGCCAATCGAAAGGCTGATGCCAAGACTGTCGCTGGGAGCGTGGACATCCCCCCTCCGCGGCCCGGTAACGGTTTCTTTTCTGGTTTTGCCGCAGATTGCCGCGCGGGTGGAGCGGGCAAAACGGACGAATGGCGGGTCAGGATAAGAAAAGTCGCAGCGGAGCGTTCTGGGCCAAGGCCTTGGAGCGCGCCCATCTTGGCGTCTGGGACTGGGATCTCAGCACGGGGGACTGCTTCTATTCGGCGACCTGGGCCCGGATGCTGGGTTACGAGGACGGCGAACTCGCCAATACCAGTGACCTGTGGCTGCAGCTTACCCATCCCGACGACCGGGAACGGGCGCAGGCCAGCGGCGACCGCCACATTGCCGGGCTGACCGACGCCATCGAGACCGAACTCAGGCTCAAGCACAAGCAGGGCCACTGGGTTTGGGTGCTCGACCGAGGCGGCATCGTCGAGAGCGACGCCGACGGGAAGCCGCTCAGGCTGATGGGCGTGCAGACCGACATCTCCAAGCAGAAGGCGGCCGAAGCCGCGCTCGAACAGGTCAATATCCGCTTTCGCCTGGCGCTCGCCGCCAGCGGCACCGGCATCTGGCACTACGACATCGCTACCAACAAGAGCTATTGGGATGCGCGCACAAGAGAGATATTCGGCCTCGTCGCAGTGACCGACGAGGTGACGGCCGATCTCTGGCACAGCTACCTGCATCCCGACGATAAGGACGCCGCCGAACGCGCCCACAGGGTGCCATTGGGAACCGACGGCGTCATCGCCGCGCAGTACCGCATTATCAAGCGCGACGGCCAGATCCGGCATGTCGAATCGCTGCTGCGCTTCATCGCCGCCGCCGGTGCCACCGGCCAGGTGCTGGGGACCGTGCGCGACATCACCGAGGACAAGCTGCGCGAACAGGAGCTTGCCTTCGCCGCCCGCCACGACGCGCTGACCGGCCTTTGGAACCGCGCCGCCTTCGACCGTCTGCTCGCCCACCATATCGCCACGGCCGTGCCGCTGGCGGTGTTCTATGTCGACCTCGACTACTTCAAGGCCCTCAACGATTTCGCCGGCCATGCCGCGGGCGATCTGGCGCTGAAGAGCGTCGCGGCGGGTATCGGCCGCTGCCTGCCGCCATCGGCGCATGCGGCGCGGCTCGGCGGCGACGAGTTCGCCCTGATGGTTCCCGATTGCGACGCCGTGCAAGCCGAAGGTCTGGCCGGCGCCATCCTGGCGGCCGTGCGCGACGCCGATCTCGGCCTTGCCGCGACGTCGCGCCGGCTGGCGGCCAGCATCGGCATCACCGTCGTCCGCGACCGTGCCACCACGGTTGCCGACGCGCTGGCCTGCGCCGACGATGCCTGCTACGCGGCCAAGGCCGCCGGGCGCGATCGCTTCGCGCTGTTTTCGACCGATGCCGTCTCCGGTTCGGCCGGCCTCAATGCGGCGCGGCTCGCCGCCGACACGGTCGACGCCATGGATGACGGCAGGCTGAAATTGTTCGGCCAGCAGATCCACCGGCTGGGCAGGCCCTGGGAAGAGAGCCGCCATGTCGAGGTGCTGGCGCGGCTTGCCGGACAGGGCGGCCGGCTGATCCCGCCCGGCGAGTTCATTCCGGCGGCGGAGCGCTTCGGCGTTGCCGCGCGGCTCGACCGCTGGATCATCCGCACCGCCCTGTCTCGGCACGGCGCGGCGATGAAGTCCGGCGCGATCACGCTCGGCTTCAACCTGTCGGCGCAGACGCTGAGCGACCCAGGACTATGGGACTTTGTCGACCGGGTCATCGAGGAGACCGGGGCGCCGCATTCCGGCATCGGCTTCGAGATCACCGAAACCGCCGCCGTCACCAATTTCGACGCCGCCGAGGCGTTCGTGCGCAAGGCGCGCGAGCGGCGCTGCCGGGTCAGTCTCGACGATTTCGGCGCCGGCATGAGTTCGTTCGAATATCTCAGGCGCTTTCCGGTCGATGCCATCAAGATCGACGGCTCCTTCATCGAGCACGTCACCGAAAGCCGCTTCGACCGCGAGATCGTGCTGGCCATCACCAGCATTGCCCGCAGCCTCGGCTGCGCCGTGGTGGGCGAGAAGATCGAGCGGCAGGACACGGTAGCCATGCTGGCCGATATGGGCGTCGAGTTCGGTCAGGGTTTTCTGCTGCACCGGCCCGAACCGCTGGAGCGGGTCGTGGCGCAATCGGCGCGAATGGCCGGTGCCGCGTCGAGACGCAAGGCGTCCTGAGAGATCAAATGCGTGTCGCTCCAAAAGCGGCCCGGAGCGACATGCGTGAAGACGAAGATTTGATCCGCGCGGGCTGAACAAACGCCACGCGTGCTGTTCAGCCGAGTCGGCGTGCCGACGCTCGCGGAAATTCCAGCACCCCGGGTTCCGGCTTCCTGTGTTGTGCTTCCGCTACCATCTCGATCAACAGGTCGAGGGCCTCGCATGTGGCGCGGCTCGTCTCGTCATTGCCGCGCAGATAATGGTAGGCGCGTTCGAGATGGAGACGGGCGGCTGAAAAATCGCTGGTCAATGGTTCCCTCCATGATCCCGCCCTGATGGATATTGGCCTGCCTGGCGCAAGGTGGGGTAAATATCCACAGGCGCCTTTTATTCAAATGCCGGCGAACGCCGTGCTGCTGGCGGCCGCCATCGTGTCAGGAGTGACGGCCTTGCCGGCTTTGCGCGGTTTGGCGGCTTGTCTAGACTGCGCTCTTTTGCCCGAGGTGAAATCGATGATCGTCCAAGCCTGCATCAACGGCGCGCGTTCGCGCGATTTCCATCCCAGGCTGCCGCTGACGGCACAGGCAATGGCCGGCGATGCGGCTTCCTGCGTCGCCGCGGGTGCCGCCGAACTGCATATCCATCCGCGCGGCGCCGACGGGCGCGAAAGCCTGGCGGCGGCGGATGCGACGGTCCTTGCCGTGCGCCAGGCCTGTCCGGGCACATTGATCGGCGTGTCGACCGGCGCCTGGATCGAGAACGATGTGGCGCGCACCCGCGCGGCGATCGCCGCCTGGCGGGAACTGCCCGACTATGCCTCGGTCAATCTTTCAGAAACCGACGCGCCCGCCGTGATGGAGTTGTTGCGCAAGCAGGGCATCGGCATCGAGGCGGGGCTGGCCACGACGGAAGATGCCGAGCGCTTCGTGGCGCTCGCCGATCACGGCCGCGTACTGCGCATCCTGATCGAGATCGACATACCGGACCTGCCTGCAGCCCTCGACGAGGCGCACGGCATCGCCGCCATTCTCGAACGCGCAGGCGTGCGGCGGCAGATCCTGCTGCACGGCGTCGACGGCACGGTCTGGCCGTTCGTGGACCTTGCGCGGCAAAAGCGCTGGTCGACACGGGTCGGGCTGGAGGACGGCAAGACACTCGCCGATGGAACGGTGGCGAGGGACAATGCCGAGATCGTGGCCGCGGCCGCCGCGAACTTCCGCTCCACGAGTATGAGCTGAACCTTGTCGGGCTGCGCCGTCGGCGAACTCGGCGATGCCATTCGCGCAGCAAGGCGATTGAGGAACAGCTGAAATAAGGCCACATTCGCGGGCAAGGAGAGATGTCCAACGTTTCGGAGCTCTCGCATGTCATTTTCCGGCACGACAACCCGCTATGGGCGCCTCGCCCAGGCATTTCATTGGCTGACGGCACTGCTGGTGCTCATTGCCTTCCTGGTCTCGGCGGGCGGTCCGCCGGAGCGGGTCTATTCAGCGGCCAGGGCGTCGACGCTGCTGCTGCACGAGTCGCTCGGCTTCACCGTTTTCTGCTTGCTGGTCGTTCGCCTGATCTGGCGCCGGTTCGACCGCATTCCCGATGCCCCGGCCATGCCATCCTGGATGGAGGTCGCCTCGAAGGCAACGCATTGGGCGCTTTATGCGCTGCTGTTCGCCGTTCCGGCGACAGCCATGGTCGGCGCCTTGTTCGGCGGCCACCCGGTCACTGTCTATGGGCTGGGAGCCATCGGTCCGTTTTCCGGCAGCTGGGGCGCGCCGCTGGCGGAGATTCACGGCACGCTCGGCGACGTCATGATGTGGATCGCCGGCCTGCACGCGGCCGCCGCCATCTTCCACCATTTCTTCCTTCGCGACCGGGTGCTGAGCCAGATGCTGCCGGGCCTGCCCGATCCATCGTCGCGGCAGGGCGGCTGAACGCGGTCAGTCGAGAATGATGCGGATCGCCCGATCGACGACCGGGTGCAGGCCGCTCGCCTGGAAGGAGAGGCGATTGCCGGAGCCGACATTGCTGGTCATGGCGATGGTGAGGTCCGTCTCGGGATCGTGCAGCATGACGGCGACATAGCCCGGAATGCTGCCCTGGTGCCCGTAGAAGGCGCGGTCCGCATAGGTGCTCTGGAACATGCCCGCGCCCGTCTCGCGCATGCGGGTGCCGGGGAAACTCGCCGGCACGCGGTGTTCGAACATCTCGGCGAAGAACGGCGGCGACAACAGTCCGCCGGAGAACAGGCCGCGCATGAAGCCCACCATGTCTGACGGCGTCGACACCATGTCGCCGCAGCCATAGGCGGCGCCGAAGGGGAAGGAGTCGGAGGAATCCTGCAGTTCATTGGAGTAGGGCAGCACGCCGTCCATTTGCCACATCTCGCCGCCCGAGGCGATGTCGGTGGGCGCGTTCGGCGCCCGCGGCGGCCGGTGGTAATAGCCGCGCACCATCGATTTATCGGGGAAGGCCTCGGTCGCCGGCGACCAGGTGTTGTTCAGGCCGAGTGGCTCAAGGACCGCGCTTCTGACATAGGCGCCCAGCTTCTGGCCGGTGACGGCCTCGATCACCATGCCGGCCAGGACATAGCCGGTGTTGTTGTAGACGGCCGGTCCGCCCGGTGGCTTCTGTTTGTCGGAGGCAAAGGCGATGTCGACCAGCTGTTGCGGCGTCCATTGCCGGCTCGGGTCCATTGGAATGTTATATTCGAA
Organism: Mesorhizobium sp. B2-4-13; assembly: GCF_006658535.1. Classification (NCBI taxonomy): domain Bacteria; kingdom Pseudomonadati; phylum Pseudomonadota; class Alphaproteobacteria; order Hyphomicrobiales; family Phyllobacteriaceae; genus Mesorhizobium; species Mesorhizobium sp. B2-4-13. The sequence continues at coordinate 251,168 of NZ_VFVB01000008.1, forward strand.
TTCCGGCAGGCCGCTGCGATGGTTGACCAGCTGGCGTACCGAAATGGTTTTGGCGCCAGGCAGGTCCGGGAACCAGGAGGCGATCGGCGCGCCGAGGTCGAGCTTGCCGGTCTCGGCGAGCTTGACCAGGGCCGCGGCGACGAAGGTCTTGGTGCAGCTGCCGATCTTGAACAGCTGGTCCGACGTGACGGGCGTGCCCGGCGCGCGATCGGCGAGGCCTGATGTGAGGGCGGTTGGTGTGGTGTCACCCCTGGCATAGGCGAGCGACGCACCCACCGCGCCATCGGCGATGTAGGTGGCGAGAAGAGCGTTCAGGTCTTTTGGCATGGTGGTCTCGCTTTTTGTGGATCGCGGGATCTTCGCAAAATCGGCCGCGTAGGGGCCGGATTAGGGGGACACCCAGCGTGACAAGCCTCACTCCGCAATATCGACGGCGGCGAAATTCTGCCGGCCGAAGGGGTCGAGCACGTAATTCAGCACGCTCTTGCGGATCGGGATCGCCACCATCGAATGGGCGATCGGCGCCACCGGCACCTCGGCCTTCAGGATGGCCTGCGCCTTTCCATAGATCGCGGCGCGTTCCTTCGGCTCGGCGGCAGCGCGGCCCTCGTCGAGCAGCTTCTCGAAATCCTTGTCGCACCAGCGCGAGCGGTTGGAGCCGCCCTTCACGCCGTCGCAGGAGAGCAGATAGCTCAGCATGTTGTCGGGATCGCCATTGTCGCTGCTGCCGCCGAGCAGGAAGGCGTCCTGTTCGCCCGCCGCGGTGCGCTTGAGGTATTCGCCCCATTCGAAGCTGACGATCTCCGTGTGCACGCCGATCTTCGCCCAGTCGGCCTGGATCATCTCGGCCATGCGCTTGGCGTTGGGATTGTAGGGGCGCGACACCGGCATCGCCCACAGGCTGATCTTGAGGCCGCTTTCATGGCCCGCTTCCTTGAGCAGTTTCTTGGCGCCATCGGGATCGTACTCGATGCCGGCATCGGTGACGGCGCCGAGCTGCGCCGGCGGCACGACGCTGCCGGCCACCGTGCCGGCGCCGGCATAGACCGCATCGACGATCGCCTTGCGGTCGACGGCCTTGGCCAGTGCCGTGCGCACGCGCACGTCGCCCAGCGGCTGGTGCTCGACATTGAAGCCGAGAATGCCGATGTTCTGGCCCTTGAGATCGAGAACCGTGATGTCCGGATCGCTGCGCAGGTCGGCGACGGCACTTGGCGGCGGCGGGGCGGCGACCTGGCATTCATTGGCCTTGATGCGCTCGACGCGGGTAGTCGGCTCGGGCGTGACGGCGAAGACCAGCGTGTCGATCTTCGGCGCGCCGCGCCAGTAATCCTTGTTGGCGGCGTAGCGGACCTGGCTGTCGGGCACATAGGCCTCAAGCATGAACGGGCCGGTGCCGACCGGCATGCTGTCGATCAGCTCCGGCGTGCCGGCCGCGACCATCTTTTCGGTCTGCTCCAGCGACAGGATGGAGAGATAGTCGAGTGCCAGCCCGGCCAGGAATGTGACGTTGGGAGCCGTCAGCGTGAAGCGCACGGTGTAGTCGTCGACCTTGTCTATTCTGTCGATCAGCGTGCCCATGCCCAGCGCGTTGAAGTACTCGTAAGAGCCGCCGCCAAGCTTGTGATAGGGATTGTTGGCGTCGCGCTGGCGGTTGAAGGTGTAGAGCACGTCGTCCGCGTCGAAGTCGCGCGTGGGCGAAAAATGCTCGTTCGACTGAAACTTCACGCCGTGCCTGAGATGGAAAGTGTAGGTCTTGCCATCAGGCGAAACCTCCCAGCTTTCTGCCAGCGCCGGGCCGACCTCGGTGGTGCCCGGCTTGAACTCGACCAGCCGATTGAAGATCGTCTTGGCGGCGGCGTCCATGGTGGAATCGGCGATGCCGATCGCCGGGTTGAAGGTCTCGGGATTGGCTTCCGAACAATAGACCAGCGTCTTGGCGTAGGCCTGTCCGCCGAGAAGGACGGATGAGGCCAGAAGGGACGTGGCCAGAAGGGACGGGGCAAGCACCGCGCGCAGAGATTTCATCGCAAACGCTCCTGATGACACATTCGGGGTTGAGGGAAGGAACTTCATGGCGTCGCCGCCGGGGAAAGGAAGCGATCGGGCGCCAGCGCCCCAGCGGTGACGCCGAGCGCGGTGACATCGTCGGGCAGCGGCTCGCCGCGCATCAGCGCCGCGCTCAACCTGGCCAGCGTCAGCGACACCTGAAAACCGTAGCCACCTTGGCCGCCGAGCCAGAAGAAGCCGGGCAGGCGCGGGTCGAAGCCGGCGACCGGCGTGCGGTCGGGAGCGAAGGTACGCAGGCCCGCCCATGGCGTCGACGGGCGGCCGATGCGCATAGACGTCGCCTGTTCAATGCGGTCGACGGCGATGGCGACGTCGATATCCTCGGGATACGCATCGCAAGGCTCGGAGTCCGTCTCGTCGGCAAGCGAACCGATCAATCTGCCGGCATCGGGCTTGAAGTAGAACTGCTCGTGCAGGTCGACCACCAGCGGCCAGCCGGCGATGTCCAACCCGGCGGGCGGATCGAACAGGAAGGCGGTGCGCCGTTTCGGCTGGAAGCCGAGGCCCGGGAGCCCCACCATGCCGGCGACGACATCGACCCAGGCGCCGGCGGCGTTGACGATGATGTCAGCCGAGTAGACGCCGGCGCTTGTTTCAACCCGAAAAGCGCTGCCGTCGCGTGAGATGGCGCGGACCTCCTCGCCGGTGCGGATGGTGCCGCCGCCGGCTTTGAGCTTGGACGCGCAGGTCGCAAGCATCTTGTCCGTGTCGACATCCACCGCGTCCGGCTCATAGACGCCGCCGCATGTGGCTTGCTGGGCAATGACCGGAACCAGCGCGTGGAGCTCGGCCGCCGAGAGGCGGCGCACTGATGGCACCAGCGCCTGCAAATCACGAGCCAGCTTGTCGATGGCGGCATCGTCACCGGTCCATCCGACATGCAGCGCGCCACGCCGGTGGGCGACGAAACCGCCCTCGACGATTGCCTGCCGGCTGGCCAGCGTCAGCCCGCGCACGAGGCGGTTGCCATAGGTCTCGGTGAACAGAGCGGCGGAGCGTCCGCTGGCGTGGTAGCCGAGATGCGGTTCGCGCTCGATGACGGTGACTTCGGCCGAGGCCGCCACCTCGGCGGCAAGTGAGAGGCCGGCAATGCCGCCGCCGATGACGACAATCTTTTGGAAGGACTTTGACTGCATTCATCAGTCGTAAAAATAATTTCGTATCCAGTCAATATTTAGCGTATAAGAAAATTTCGATGTTGTTGATGGCTGCGGGGAGTTCGACTACCTAGGGTGGAGCGGCGCGATCCCGCGCCTTGGAGCTGGCAATGTCGGAGCAACCCAATCTCGGTGATTGTCTGCGGGCTTTGAGAAAAACCCATGGCTGGACCTTGCAGGAGGTCAGCGCGCTCACCGGCGTCGCGGTGTCGACGCTGTCCAAGGTCGAGAACGACCAGATGTCGCTGACCTACGACAAGCTGCTGCAGATCTGCGAGGGGCTCGGCATCCATGTGACGGAACTGCTCAGCGGCGACCGCAAGCAGCCGGCAGCGCGCACCCGCCGCTCGGTCACCTCGCAGTCCAACACGCTGCGCCAGCTGACCCGAAATTATGACTACCGGTATCTCGCCACCGACCTGGTGCGCAAGCGCATGGTGCCGATCCACGCCTGTGCGCGCGCCCGCACGCCGCAAGAATTCGGCCCGCTGACCAGGCATGCCGGCGAGGAATTCCTGATCGTGCTCAAGGGCGAGATCGAACTGCATACCGACCAGTACGCGCCGGTGCGGCTGAAAGCGGGCGAGAGCGTCTACATCGATTCCACCATGGGCCACGCCTATCTATCGGTGGGCGAGGGCGACGCCGAGATGCTGTGCGTCTGCTCCGGCGACGAGCCCGACATGGAAGGCACGCTGCTGAGCGAGCTGGAGACGGTTGAAGGATAGGGCGCAGCTCACCGCGCAAGTTTTCTGCAGCTCGATTCAGGCTTTCTCGTTCGAACTGCGCGGCGAAACCGGCTATAGGACCGCTGAAACCGTAGCTCCCGCCAATCTGAAAAGGAAATCCGATGAGTGTAGAAAAGACAGCCGTCATCGTGGCCGGCGGCAGCGGCATGGGGGCGGCGGCGGCCAAACGGCTGGCGGCGGATGGTTTCAAGGTCGCCATCCTGTCCTCGTCCGGCAAGGGCGAGGCGCTGGCCAAGGAGCTTGGCGGGCTCGGCGTCACCGGCTCCAACCAGTCGAACGACGATCTGCAGCGGCTCGCCGACCTGACCCTGGAGCGCTATGGCCGCATCGACGTGCTGGTCAACAGCGGCGGCCATGGACCGCGCGCGCCGATCCTGGAGATCACGGACGAGCAGTGGCACACCGGCATGGACGTCTACCTGATGAACGTCATCCGGCCGGTGCGCATCGTGGCGCCGCAGATGGTCAAGCAGAAGGGCGGCGCCATCATCAACATCTCGACGGCCTGGGTAGCAGAACCGAACGCGATGTTCCCGACGTCGGCCGTGTTCCGCGCCGGCCTTGCCGCCTACACCAAGATTTTCGCCAACACCTACGCGGCCGACAATGTGCGCATGAACAACGTGCTGCCCGGCTGGATCGACAGCCTGCCCGCCACCGAAGAGCGCCGCGACAACGTGCCGATGCAGCGCTATGGCACATCAGAGGAGATCGCCGCGACGATCGCGTTTTTGGCGTCGGACGGGGCAGGGTATATTACCGGGCAGAATATCCGCGTGGATGGGGGTGTGATCCGGGCGCTGTGAGAGGCGGCTGGCGGCGATCCCATACCTCTCAGATTAGCCGAAGCCCTCCCTCCCTTCGTCATCCTAGGCGTAGCAAGGAGCGAAGCGACGCCGCGCAGACCCTAGGATCCATGCCGCGACGTGGGCCGAAAAAATACGGCGAACGAGGATAGTCCCCGGACGGGTTGGCGGTTACCGTCAACGCATGACCGGCTATGTTTACATGACCGCGAGCCAGAAGGGCGGCACCATCTACATCGGTGTCACCAACGATCTCGGTCGCCGCATGCCGGAGCACAAATCCGGCGAAGGTTCGCGCTTCACCAGGCGCTACGGTGTGCAGCGGTTGGTCTGGTACGAGGAACATTTCGACATTCGTGACGCCATTCAACGCGAGAAATCGCTGAAGCGCTGGTCGCGACAATGGAAGATCGAACTGATCGAGAAGACCAAACCGGAATGGTTCGAGCTGTTTCGCGGAACAGGTTGGTCGCGGTTTGATGGCGTTTCGTCGGAGGTTGGAGCCAGGTTCGGCACAGTTTTTACCCGTCGCAAGCGTCGCGGCATGGATCCTAGGGTCTGCGCCGCGTCGCTTCGCTCCTTGCTCCGCCCTAGGATGACGAAGCGAGGGAGGGCTTCGGCTAATCCCCACGTCAACTAGCGACCCTTACGACGTGGCTTCCCAGTTCACTGCGACCGCTTCGCCGCCTGATCCGCATCCGTCAGCGTCTGCAGAAACGCCACGATGTCGTCGATCTCGGCATCGTCGAGCGCCGGCTTGTCGCCGGGTTTCTTGCCGTCGAAGGGCGGGTCTTGATTCAGGTTCGGCCAGTAAGCCTTTGGTAAATCGTCATATTTGTCGACCGTACCGTAAGCGTTTTTCGGGTACCAGCGGCCGGGATCGGTGTCGCGGCTGGCGTAGAAGGCCACCGCTTCGCGCAGCGTGTGGAAATATCCGTTGTGGAAGAAGCTCTTGCGCAGCGCCACGTTGCGCAGGCTCGGTGTCTTGAACAGGCCGCAATAGTCGGTGCGGCCACGGAAATCGGTACGCAGGGGACCGCACAGGCCGAGATCGACATAGGCCGGGTCGGCGTTGGCCGGGATGGCCGGATTGCGCGGCACGGCGATGGCGATGAGGCCGAAATCGGTGAATTGCGGCGGCTCACCGTCATTGGCCGGTTCGCTGAGGTGGCAGGAGGCGCAATTGCCTTTCGCCTCGTCCTCGAACAGGGCGCGGCCATGCAGTTCCCGCGCCGATAGCGTCGCCTTGCCGGCGAGGAAGGCGTCGTAGCGGCTGGAATAGGGGTAGAAGTCGACCGCGCTCTGCTCGAACGTGCCAAGCGCCTCGGCGGCGGCGTCGAAGGCATCGTCCGGGCGGTCGAAGACATCGTTGCCGAAGGTTGCCTTGAAGTCATCGGCATAGGCTGACTTGCGCAAGGCGGCGGAGACCGCCACGGCATCCTTGTTTGCCATCTCGAACGGCGAGAGCAGGGGGATTTTCGCCTGGTCCACACCGTGATCGGCGCGGCCGTCCCAGGTCAGACCGCCGGTCGGGCCATTGTCGACGCTCTCGTCGCCCTCGTCCTCGGAATCGTGGAAATGCTCGGTGAAGGCGGGCGCCGCCTCGAGGTAGCGCAGCGACGGCACCGCGCGCACGCCGGACTGGTCGAGGTTCGGGCCGCCCATCTCGACGGGAGATGCCGAGGCCGGACCGAAGGCATGGCGCGGATCGTGGCAGGAGGAACAGGCCTGTTTTCCCGAAGCCGAGAGCGCCGGGTCGAAGAACATCTTTCGCCCCAAGGCAGTCAGCGCCTCGGCGCGTGCGAAGGCTTGCGCACGCGACAGCGGACCGGGATCCGGCCCCGCCGTATTCGCAGGCGCGGCAAAGCCAAAGGTCGAGATCGCGGCACTCGCGATCACCAGGCTTTTCCATCGTCTCGTCATCATGGGGCACGGTCCGCTTTGGCCCGGAAATAAGAACGCAGTGCAACGGATTGATGACCGGTCCCAGTGCTCACGAAACCGTGTTCGCCGCGGCGGCGGATGTCACAAAGGTGACAAGGCATCCACGTTAGCTGCCCATGGTTCCCGCGCCATAGCCCCATAGCCCCATAGCCACAGTCAAGCCACGAGGTCTTCCCATGACGAGGCTCAAGTTCCTTACTTCCTTCTGTCTGGCCGGTTCGGCCTTGTTTCCCCTTGCGGCCGCCAATGCCGCCCCTCCCGGCTTCGACAAGATCGACACCGTCGTCGTCATCTATGCGGAGAACCGTAGCTTCGATAATCTTTATGGCGGCTTCCCCGGCGCCAATGGGCTGGCCAATGTCTCGGCCGACCAGGCGCGCCAGCTCGACCGCGACGGCAAGCCGCTGACCGAACTGCCGCCGGCCTGGGGCGGGCTGACCGGAAAGGGCGTCACGCCCGTGGTGACGGAGGCGCAGACCGCGCATCTCGCCAACGCGGCCTTCGCCATCGACGATCCCAAGGGCTTCAACGAAGGCACCAATGTCATCACCCACGATTTGTGGCACCGTTTCTACCAGGAGCAGATGCAGATCGACGGCGGCAAGAACGATAAATTCGTCGCCTGGGCCGATTCCGGCGGGCTGGTCATGGGCCATTATGACGGCTCGAGCCTGCCGATGTGGCAGGTGGCGAAGAAATATGTGCTGGCCGACAATTTCTTCCAGGGCGCCTTCGGCGGCTCCTTCCTCAACCATTTCCAGCTCGCCTGCGCCTGTACGCCGGTCTATCCGCATGCCGACACGAGTCCGATCAAGGGCCAGATCGCCGTGGTCGAGGCCGACGGAACGACCTTGAAGGTGGCCGACAATTCGCCGCCGTCGGCGCTGGGCGGCGTGCCGAAATTCGTCAATGACGGCGCCATCACGCCCGATTTTTACGCCGTCAACACCATGCAGCCGCCCTATCAGCCGAGCGCCAACAAGCCTGCCGAGGGCGGCGACAAGGCGCTGGCCGATCCGGCCGCGCCCACCACGCTGCCGCCGCAGCACGACATCACCATCGGCGATCTCCTGTCGCTGAAGGGGGTCGACTGGGCCTGGTACGCCGGCGCCTGGCAGACGACGCTCGACGGCAAGAACGCCACGCCGGTGCCGAACTTCCAGTTCCACCACCAGCCGTTCAACTATTTCGCCGCCTACGCGCCCGGCACGGCAGCGCGCACCGAGCATCTCAGGGATGGCGGCCTGGATGGCGCCGAGTTCATCAAGGCGATCGACGACGGCAAGCTGCCGCAGGTCGCCTTCTACAAGCCGCAGGGCAATCTCAACGAGCACTCAGGCTATGCCGACGTGACATCGGGCGACCGGCATCTGGCCGACCTCGTCGCGCATCTGGAGAAGAGCCCGCAATGGAGCCACATGCTGGTCGTCGTCACCTATGACGAGAATGGCGGCTTCTGGGATCACGTCGCGCCGCCCAAGGCCGACCGCTGGGGCCCGGGCAACCGCATCCCGGCCTTCATCGTCTCGCCCTATGCCAGGATGGGCACGGTCGACCACACGCAATACGATACGACATCGATCCTGCGCTTCATCACCGCGCGCTACGATCTGCCGGTGCTGACGGGCATCGTCGCCCGCGACAAGGCGCTGGCCGCCAATGGCGAGCCGCCGATGGGGGATCTGTCAGCCGCGCTTGATCTCAGCCGCTAGGGCGGAGCGAACCGCGAATACGCCGCCGCGCCGCGAGGCGCGGTGGCTCAGCCGCCATTGACCAGGGCAAGAATGAGCTTTTGCAGATTGCCGCCCTGGCCGAGTTCGATGCGGTCGAAATCGCGGCTTGCCTGCCGCTGCGCCTGCGAAAGGGCGGACAGGCGTTTGGTCATCTCGACCCGGATCTTGCTGCATTTGGGATCGTCGGGAACGGTGAGGCCGACCGTCGCCGCCTCGATCTTGCGCGCCATGTCGACAATGGTCGCGCCATGCACCTTTTCGTGGGCGCTGACGCCTGCAAGGAAAACCTCCCAGTTCTTCTGGATGGCGGACGGCAGCGGCGAGGAGGGGCTGGGCAAGGTGTAGGTGATGATGAGCTTTGGCTTGGCCGAGACCAGCACGCAGGCTCCGGCACGCGGCTGATAATCCCTGGTCCAGGTCAGCTTGAAATTGGTGTGAGCAATGGCGCGGGTAATGCCGACATTCGGCCCGTTCTCGCCAATCGACCGGTAGAGCTCGAGCCCGGACTGGCCTGAAATGGCGTAGGTCTCGACCTTCTCGACAGGCTTCCACTCGGCATGCGCCGCAAGCGGCAAGGCCACCAGGGCGGCGGTCGGAAGATACAGGCGAACACAGGCTCTCAACACTGCTCTCTCCGAGGCGCGCGGCCTTGCCATTCAGGCAACGCTATTCAACGGCTTTTCCTATATGCTGCCGGCGGGCGCTGCAAATGGCCCGGAGGGGGAAGTCATGAGAAGAAATCTCGTTGCCGCCGGTGCCTTGGCGGCGGTGCTTGGCTCGCAATCGGCCTTCGCGGCATCCTGCGGCGGCTGGAGCGCCAAGATGGAGGAAGACGAGGGCGGCAGCGTGCTGACCGCTTCGGTCTGCGGCGGGCCGAAGGGCGACGCCTATCTGATGCTCAATTGCTACGACAAACCGGTGCTGAGCTACGATCTGGGCGCCAGCGGCCAACAACTGGAGCCGGGCATCAGCGGCGCTTTCGACTTCAAGGCCGACGGCAAGACGGTGACGAAAACCCTGCAGCTGGAGGCGATGTACAATTATTTCGTGGTCGATCTGGAGAAGGGGGACCCGCTGCTCGACCTGTTGCGGTCCAAGGGGGACGTGTCGGTCAGCGCTGCCAAATATGGTTCGATCAGTTTTGCGCTGAAGGGTTCCAGTGGGGCAATCGGCAAGGTGCTGGCGCAGTGCGGCAAGGCGAAGCCCGCGGGCGACGGGGATTGAACCTCGAGAGGTTGCGCCCCCCTCGTTGTCCTGCCGCCCATTGATCTCCATTCCATCAGCGGCTTGCCGCCGGCGCCGGGCGGCCGTATCTCACGTCCATGACCGACATCCAATTCCGCAAGGCGCAAGCCTCCGACTTGGCAGCCATCGTCGCCATGCTCGCCGACGATCCGCTGGGTGCCGCCCGCGAAGACGCCTCGTTGCCGTTGGCGCGGGGTTATATCGATGCCTTCGACGCCATCGATGCCGATCCCAATCAGCTGCTTGCCGTGGCCGTGGATGGCGCGGAGGTAATCGGCACCTTGCAGATCAGCTTCCTTGCCGGTATTTCGCGCAAGGGCGGCTGGCGCGGGCAGATCGAGGCGGTTCGCGTTGTCAGCGGCAGGCGCTCCGACGGCGTCGGCAAGAAGATGTTCGAATGGGCGATCGACGAGTGCCGGGCGCGGGGCTGCGGCCTTGTGCAGCTCACCACCGACAAGGGGCGAGCGGATGCGCACCGCTTCTATGAAGGGCTCGGCTTCAGTGCCAGCCATATTGGTTACAAGAAGAGCCTTTAGCGGAAACCCGTGCCGGTTCGGGCCTGGCGGTGACTGGCGTATAGCGGAAGCCCTTCAGGCACTATTCAAATCGCCTGGCAAAGCGGATATAGGTCAGTCAGGTTGACCTATTGTAAAAACGTCCGGGGAGGCGTGTCGTGACCCTTTTGAAGCTTCTGGCCTCGCGCTCATCGCGCATGAAGGCCTCCGAAATCCGCGAGCTGTTGAAGCTGCTCGACCAGCCCGACATCATCTCCTTCGCCGGCGGCATTCCCGATCCGTCGCTGTTTCCGGCGGACGCCATCCGCGATGCCTATGCCGACGTGCTCGGCGGCCCGGAAGCGGGGGCAGCACTCCAATACCAGGTTTCGGAAGGCTATCTGCCGCTGCGGCGCTGGCTCGCCGGGCAAATGGGCAAGCTCGGCGTGGCCTGCGACGAGGCCAACATCTTCATCACCTCCGGCTCGCAGCAGGCGCTGGATTATCTCGGCAAGCTGTTCCTGTCGCCAGGCGATACCGCGCTGGTGACATGGCCGACCTATCTCGGCGCGCTGCAGGCCTTCAACGCCTACGAGCCCCGCTATGACCGGCTGCGGCCCGAGGGCGGCAACATGACGCCCGAAGCCTACCACACTGCCGCCGCCGCCAATGGCGGCAAGGTGAAATTCGCCTATCTGGTGCCCGATTTCGCCAACCCGACCGGCAACACGCTGGACCGAAAGCAGCGCGAAGCGGTGCTCGACCTTGCCGGCGAGCTCGACATCGCCGTCATCGAGGATGCCGCCTACCGGGCGCTGCGCTATGACGGCGAGGGTGTGCCGCCGATCCTGGCGCTCGACTGCATCAGGTCCGGCGGCATCGACAAGGCGCGCACGCTCTATTGCGGCTCGTTCTCGAAAATTCTGTCGCCGGGCATGCGTGTCGGCTGGGTTTGTGCGCCGCGCCGCGTGGTGGAAATGCTGGTGCTGATGAAGCAGGCTTCGGACCTGCACAGCCCGTCCGTCAACCAGATGGTGATGCACCGCGTCGCCGAAGCCGTGTTCGACGGCCAGGTGGAAAAACTCATCGGCGCCTACCGCGAGCGCCGAGACGGCCTGCTCGGCGCGCTTGAAGCCAACATGCCAGAGGGGGTGACCTGGAGCCGTCCGGAAGGCGGCATGTTCGTCTGGGTGACGCTGCCGGAAGGCACCGACGCCACGGACCTCCTGGCACGGTCGGTGAAGGAGGCGCGGGTCGCCTTCGTGCCGGGCAACGCCTTTTACGCCGACGGCACCGGGCGCAACACGCTGCGGCTGTCGTTCACGCTGGCCACCCGCAGCGCGGTGAGCGAGGGCATTCCCCGGCTGGCGGCGCTGCTCAAGGGTTAGAGCAAATTCCACGAAAGTCTCAAATGGTTTTCCCGGGAGAGCGCCCAGCGCTTTCCCCGGAATTGCGTAATAGCAAAGAGCGGCATGCGCCTAAGCCGGCACGTTCACCAGCTGCTTGAGCTTCGCAAGCCTGGCGCGGGCGAGCTTGCGGATCGGCCTTTGGAAACCCTCTTCGCCGGCTTCGACGACGAAGACCAATGTCTTGAAGTCCAGCATGAACTCGTCGATGGCCCGCGTCGTCTGTTCGGACCTGTCCTTGAACCGGCGCAGCAATGCGTTCGCTTCCTCGATGGCATCGGCATTGGCGCCGTCGACCAGCGCTTCAAGCTTCTGAAAACAATCCAACCGAAAATTCTCCCGCCGCGCCTCCAAACTTGCCATCGGTGCAAAAGTTCCATCGGGCTCGAAAAATTGTCGCTGGTTGTCAGCAGAGGCTCGCGCCCCGCGTTGACGCCCTGCCAACCGCGCCTAAATTCGAGGCCTTGCGAGGAGGCGCTTTCATGGAAACCCAGGAATTGCATCGCGGCCGGCTCATCGACCACCTCCAGCTCGTGGTCCGGGATCTCCCCGCCAGCCGGCGTTTCTACGAGGCGGTTTTCCAAGTCCTTGGTGTCCCGATCGGCGGCACCGGCGAGGATTATTTCTGGGCCGACGAATTGTTCATTTCCAGCGCCGACAGCCGGGCCGCGCTGGGAAAGCTGACCGGACGTCATCATCTGGCCTTCCAGGCCAGGGATCACGCCATGGTCGATGCCTTCTACAAGGCCGGGCTCGAAGCCGGCGGCACGGACAATGGCGCGCCTGGCGAGCGGTCCTATCATCCCGGCTATTATGCCGCCTTCCTGCTCGACCCGGACGGCAACAACATCGAGGCCGTCCACCACGGCCCGGCCAACCGCAGCGCCGCGTCGGTGAAGATCACGTTCTAGGAGCAATCGGTCGACCGCGTCGAGGCGAGGTGATTCCGATGCCGCATTTCCGGGGTATTTCGGAGACTCGGACGCCACACCGGCGAATCCGATCGGATTCTTGACCTGGGCGGCACTGAAATTGTCCTGCGGAGCATGGATGGCGCCGTCTCTGGACAAGAGGCAAATCGGTCCCATACGGTGCGGCTTCAGGGAAGACGCGTGCGCGGGAAAGGCCGGTTGCTCGTTGAAAAAGAACGTCTTCTCTTCGCTCGATCTGCCGTCGCATCTCGACGACCGCGCGCGCTTCTCGCTCTGGCAGGACATTCATGTCGCCGAGATCTGGTCGGTCGAATATGCCATCTCCGGCAATGTGCCGTTCCAGGCGGATATCGAAGCCACCGCCATCGGGCCGCTGGTGCTCGGGCGGATGGCCGGGACGATCAAGCATGCGAGCCGCAAGACGCACAACATCGCCGATGACGGCCGCGACGGCTATCTGCTGCTGGTCAACGATGGCGACACCAGGCTGAGCGGTGTGCAGACCGGCCGCGACTACAGCATCGGCAGGGGCGAAGGCGCGCTGGTCTCGGCTTCGGAAGCGCTGGAAATGACCGGCGGCGACCGCAATGTCTGGACCAATGTCGTGGTGCCCCGCGAAATCATGGAAAATGCCTTCGCCCATGTCGAGGACCGCCTGGCGCTGACCATCGGCGTCGACAATGAAGCGCTCGACATGCTCAAGCGCTATTGCGGCTTCCTGGAAGCGGGGCCGGCATTGCTCTTGCCCGATCTTGTCGCCCATGCCACCGAAACGATCGTCGACCTGATCGGATTGGCGACGGGCGCCAAGGGCGAGATCGCCGAGCTGGCGGGCGTGCGAGGCCTGCGCGCGGCAAGGCTGCAAGCCATCCTGCAGACGATGCGGGACAATTTCGCCGATCCCGGCATCTCGGCCCAGCACATCGCCCAGCGTTTGCGGCTTTCCGCGCGCTACGTCCATGATCTCCTTCAGGAAACGGGCTCGAGTTTCGCCGAGCATATTCTCGAACTGCGCCTGCAGAGGGCCCACCGCATGCTGCGTGACCGGCGCAACGACCGCATGCGGGTCAGCGAGATCGCGCTGTTGAGCGGCTTTTCCGACGTCTCCTATTTCAATCGCTGTTTCCGCCGCCGCTTCGGCTCGACGCCGAACGCCGCCCGTTAGAGCGAATCGTCGCTTCACGGAATCGATGGCCGCTCTAACTCCTTGTTTTCCGCAATTCCGGGCGGAAGCGCGATACCAAAGACAAGGACTCGAAGCGATCAGTCGTCTTCGAACCGATCGACTGATGCCGAACGGCCACACCGATCGCCCGAATGCCGCAGCGCTCTCCACGACAATTCCAATGCGGCTCAGCCCAAGACGCCGCCCGTGAACAATGCAAAACCTCGACGATACCCGGTCGCCGCGGAGTATTTCCACGGCCGGGGGAAGCAACATCATTGGGGTAGCAAACAGTGAAAACGATTCTTCTCGCCACCATCCTCGCGCTTGCGCCGGTCGGCATGGCGTCCGCGGCGGACGTCAATGAAACCTTGCCGGTTGCTGCCGGCTATGACTGGTCCGGCCTCTATGCCGGCGTTCACTTCGGTTACGTAGCCGGGAAATCCAATCTCTTCATCGGCGGCGCCGGCATTGGCGGCACCGACGTCAATGCTGCCTTCGATCCGGACGGTTTTATTGGTGGCATCCATATCGGCGTCAATCAGGAATTGGCGAACCATTTCGTGCTCGGCGCCGAGGCTGACCTTGCCTACAGCAATGTCGATGCGGTGGGGACCTTCGCCGGTGCCGGCGCGTTGTTGTCGAGCGAACTCAAGTGGTCGGGTTCGGCCCGGCTGCGGGCCGGCTATGCGTTCGATCGGACCTTGCCTTATATCAGTGCCGGCGTGGCAGCGGCCAAGTATGAAATGAGTGTGGTCAGCAGTGGTCCCCTCGGTACAGTAACAATCCACGACGAAACCCATCTTGGCTGGACGGTTGGGGCCGGCGTCGAGCACGCTTTCACCGACAAATGGATCGCCCGCGTCGAATATCGCTATTCCGACTTTGGCAAAGAGGATCTCTCGGTGCCGATTTTTGGTCTTGGCACGGTTTCGAACATCGATCTCAAGACGCACGATTTACGCGTCGGCCTCAGCTACAAGTTCTGACACGCCGGTTCGAACAAAACCCTGGCGTCCGCGCCGGGGTTTTGCCTGCGCCGCGGCTGATGCTGAACGGCCACACCGGCCGGGCGGGGTGCGGCGGCGCGGTCCAGGGCAATTCCGATGCTGTCCAGCCCAAGACGCAGCCGACGATCAATGCAGCACCGGTCGGCCCGGAAGCACAACTCTATTTCGGCAATCTGATCCTCTATGGCCAGGCCAGTGTCGGCCAGCTCACCATCAGCGACTTTCATGGCGACCAATGGGGCGTACGCGCGGTGGCGCGCTACTTCGTCCGGAAGAACCTTCGCCTCGATGCGGAGCTCGACTTCAGCCGAACCGACTATAACGGCACCAACGAGGACGTGGTCGGTGCCGCCGTGCAGGCCATGTACCGGTTCGACGAAACGCCATGGGCAGTGTTCGGCGCTATGAATTCGAGCGGAGGAAATTCGAAACGTCTACGCAGGACACCAGGGCCAACAAGGTCGCCATCGGCCTGCGCGCCAGCTTCGGCAGCGATACGCTGTTCGACGAGGACCGCAACGGCGCGACCATGGACACCTATCGGGCCGCTTCGGTGATCAATACGAAGTGAGCCGGCGGCACGACTGGAAAGGCGCGGCCTGGCTTTCGCCTTCGACCTGCATGCCGAGCGGGTTATCTGACTGGTCGCACGGCCGATGCGCGTCCTGGAAAAACACGTTTTTCGCTTCGAAGGCGAGGTGACGCCGCACGGTGCGCCGACCGACCTCTTCGCTCTCGAAAGAAGGCGGGAAACAACCGGCACATCCGGTCAATGACAGGGCTGCCAGCCGCAAGCGGGCTTTTCTCGCGCCGGCACCTTCGCAAGCGGCACGAGACGGTGGAGACTGGCGCCAATCAGTTTTGTTGAGCTGTGCCTTGCGTTGCCAGATTGGTGGCTGCGGTGCTAACCGGGAAATGGCGGACGGGAATCGACCTCAAAGCAATGCGCGAGGTCTTTCCCAATAACATCCCGAACAGACCATCTCTTGCCCACCGTGGAGAAACAATTTTTATGCAAAAATCAGCCAGGGCGATCCGTGTCGCCGCGCCGTTGCTTACGATTTTGGGCATGGCCACACCATTCATATTAACAATTTCTCATATATCTTCGGCGCAGGCTCAGGAGGAATATCTTCCGACCCAGAAGGACTTTGTCGGCAAATGGCAACTCAGCGGCGCGACCACCCGGCCGCCGCGCGACATGAAGGATGCGGCAACGCCGGAACAGGAAGCGGCCGCCAATGACTTCCAGCAGACGGTGACCGCGTTCTACGGCGCGTTCGATTATCTGGAGATCACGGCGGACGGCCGCTACAATTTCCATCAGCCCGGTGACCCGGCATCGGGTTCCTGCGTCTGGTGCGGAACCTGGTCCTTCAACAAGAGTTCGCTATGGCTGGAACTGGACACGGCACCCCGGCTTGATATCTACGCCAAGGGCGGCGACATCCAGATGACCTATACCGCCGAACCCGACGAAAAATCGAAATACGCCTGGCTGGTTTTTGGCTGGACGAAGGTCGAGTAGACGCCGCGGCCCTCGACAGGTCCGAGCGGCTTTTCTCCAATCTTGTATGCTCGTATACGAGTTGAAGACCCGGGAGTTCGCATGAGTCCATGCCTGAAACCGTGCCGTTTTTCAGTCAGTGGGAGACGCCTGAGATGACGCTGGCGGTGCTCGCCGACGGCGCCGAAGCCGCGTTGCGGCGGGATCCGCTATGGCAGGGATCAGGCGCTGCCACGCTCGATGAATACACGGCCTGGGCCGCCAATGTCTGCGGCATGGCGTGTCTCAAGATGATCCTGGCGACGCGCGGCGAGATCGTGCCGACGATCGAACTGGCCAGGCGATGCACTCCGTATGGCGGCTATGTCGTCAATGAAGGCTCGATCAAGGGGCTGATCTATGCGCCCTTCGTCACCTTCGTGAAGGCGGAATTCGGCCTCGATGCCGAGGTGATGACCGATGTCGCGACGGCTGACATTCCGTCGATCCTCGGCCGGTCGCGGTTCTTCATCGCTTCGGTCAGCAGTTCGATCCGCTGGCCCGAGCGCGAGCCGCCGTCGAAGGGCGGACATTTGGTTCTGGTCACCGCCGCCTCGGATGAAGGGTTCCGCTTTCACAACCCATCCGGCCATACCAGTGCCACACAGGCCAACGCAGTGTTGGCGCCAGCCGCTTTCGACCGCTTCTTTGCCAATCGCGGCATTGCCGTCGCCATTTGATTTTGACAGATGAGGGATTTCGATGACCGGAAAGATCAGGGTTGCGATCCTCTATGGCGGGCGCTCGGCCGAGCATGACGTGTCGCGGCTTTCGGCCGCCAATGTGCTGAAGGCGATCGACCGGACGCGCTACGAGGTGGTGCCGATCGCCATTTCCAGGGAGGGCAGATGGCTGCTGCAGCCGGCGTCCGAGGCCATCGGCGAAGGGGCGGGAGCTCCAGTGTCGCAGGATGGCATGGAGATAGCCCTGCTGCCCGGCGGCAAGGGCCGGCTGATCTCAGCGTCGCCTATGGGAACGCGGGCTGACCTGGCGCCGGTCGATGTCGTCTTCCCCGTGCTGCACGGTCCTTTCGGGGAGGACGGCTCGGTGCAGGGCTATGCGGAGGTTGCCGACGTCGCCTATGTCGGCTGCGGCATCCTGGCCTCGGCCGCCGCCATGGACAAGGATGTCGCCAAGCGGCTCATGCACGGAGCCGGGCTTGCCGTCGCCCGCTCGGTCACCGTCCATCGTAACGACGTCGGTTCCTTCCAGGAGATCGCCGGGGCGCTGGGGCTGCCATTCTTCGCCAAGCCGGCGCGCCAGGGCTCGTCGTTCGGAGTGAGCAAGGTGAACGACAGGGATGGTTTCGATCAGGCCGTCGAAACGGCTTTCCGCTATGACGGCAAGGCGTTGATCGAGGAATTCGTCGAAGGCCGCGAGATCGAGTGCTCGGTGCTGCAACGGGCCGACGGCTCGCTCACGGTGTCGCTGCCCGGCGAGATCATCCCGGCCGGCAAGCACGGCTTCTACACCTATGAGGCCAAATATCTCGACGCCGACGGCGCGGTGGTCAAAGTGCCCGCCGATGTGCCGGCAGCGGTGATCGACCGGGCGAGGGAAATGGCTGGGCAAGCCTTCAAGGCACTCGGCTGCGAGGCGATGGCGCGCGTCGACTTCTTCCTGCGCGCCGACGGCTCCCTGCTGGTCAACGAGGTCAACACGCTGCCCGGTTTCACCGACATATCGATGTACGCCAAGGCGCTGGCCGCGATCGGCATCGGCTACAGCGAGGTCATCGATATCTTGATCGAGCATGCGCTGGCGCGGCACGGCGCGCGCTGATCCGAGTCAGCGGCCGCCGTATCGGATAAACCGCCCTTTGGACGGCGTGTCTTTCCACCTCTGGCTAATGTTGCTGGCCGGCTCTATATGCCCGATCATGGGACTGGCAGGGGAGGCATGGAATGGCGGCCAATCGTCGAAACGGGATGGCGTCGCCCGCGCATGGCTTGGAGGATATTCTTTCGCCCGCCGCCCCGCACCCCCGAACGTCGTTGCCCAATGTAGCCACCATCGTCACCACGGTGGCGGCGTTGTATTTCGGGCGTGAGGTTTTCCTGCCGATAGCGATCGCGCTGTTGCTGACTTTCGCGCTCGCCCCTCTTGTGTCCGCGCTCAAACGGGCCGGCATTCCCCGGATTGCCGCCGTCATCGTCAGCGTATTGGGGGCTTTCGCCGCACTTGCCCTCTTCAGCTTCATCGTCGCCACGCAGGTCAGCGAACTGGCGCAAAACATCCCGGTCTACCAGGCCAACATCCTGACCAAGGTCCGCTCGCTCAAGGAGACTGGCGTTGGGGGAGGGATCATTGCCAGGTTGAGCAAGGTGGTCGAACGTGTCGGCCAGGAGATCGACAGGCAGGAGACGTCGCCGCCGGCCGCCACCCTGGAAAAGCCGCGTGAACCGGTGCCGGTCGAGATCGTCTCGCGCGAAAGACCCTTGGAGGTTCTGCAGAACATAGTCGGGCCGCTGATCAGCCCGCTCGGATCGGCCGGGCTGATCATCGTCGTCGTCATCTTCATGCTGCTGGAGCGGGAGGATTTGCGCGACCGCTTCATCCGCCTTGTCGGGTATGGCGACCTTCACCGTACCACCGAGGCGCTTCAGGATGCCGGCAAGCGTGTTGGCCGGTACCTGCTGATGCAATTGGTCGTCAACATCGTGTACGCCGTACCAATCGCGGCCGGCCTGTGGATCCTGGGCATTCCGAATGCCTTGCTGTGGGGGCTGCTGGCCCTTGGCCTGCGTTTCGTTCCCTATATCGGCCCGGCGATCGGCATGCTGCTGCCGCTGTTCCTGGCGCTGGCCGTGGCGCCAGGCTGGTCGCTCGTGCTGTGGACAGCCGCCCTGTTCGTGGTGATGGAACTGATCACCGGCAATGTCGTGGAACCTTGGCTTTATGGCTCGCGAACCGGGCTGTCGTCCCTGGCCATCATCGTTGCGGCCATCTTCTGGACGTGGCTGTGGGGCCCGCTCGGGCTGGTTTTGTCAACACCGCTCACCGTGTGCCTGGTGGTGCTGGGCAGGCACGTGCCGCAGTTTGAATTCCTCGATGTCCTGTTTGGCAACGAGCCCGTGCTCGAACCTCATGCACGCCTCTACCAGCGTCTGCTGGCCGGTGACCCTGACGAAGCCACGGACCACGCCGAGGAGATGCTGGAAGAGAAATATCTGGTCGAGTTCTACGACAAGGTGGCCATTCCCGCCCTCCTGCTGGGCGAGCAGGACCGTGCGCGCGGTGTCATGGGCGACCAGCAAAGGCGTCAGGTGGCCGAGAGCGCCCTGGTGATGGTGGCAAACCTCGACGACAGCGCGCATGAGGAAGCAGAGGAAGAGGATGCCCCGACGGCGGCCGAAGAGGAGCCGGATGACAAGGATCCTTCCCGCGAAGACGAAACCGAACTGCCCGACGGCACGGATCTGTCGGTGCTTTGCACAGGCGGGCGCGGTGAACTGGACGATGCCGCCGCCGCGATGCTGGCACAGGTGCTGGAAGTCCAGGGCACGACGGTGTCGAAGGCCGGCTTTGCCGATATGGAACCCGCCAACATCCGCCGTCTCGAGCTCGAAACCATCGATACCGTGGTGGTCGGCTTCCTGAACCGGGATTCCATCAAGCACGCCCGGTTTCTGGTTCGCCGGCTGAAGCGGGCAAAAGCGGCGTTGAGGGTGGGAATCGTATTCTGGTCGCAAGCCGCCAATGAGGACAAGGAAGCGGCCGAAAAGCTCGCCCGTGACATCAACGCGGATTTCGTGGCGCATGGCATGGTGGACGCAGTGGTGGGCGCGCTGTCGAACGAGCCGCCAATTGCCCTCAAGCTCGTCGCCAAACGCCGGATGCGGCGACAGCGCGCCACCTCCCAAAAGGCCTCGGCGGCCTCGACCTAGCCGTGGGTGCCGGTTGATCTCCGAGACTGGGCCGATCTCGGTCGTTCACATATTGGAAGCGACATCGCGGGAGGAGGGCGACCTTGGCTTGTGTACCGGCCTCACCGTCGCGGCCTGGCGGGGGACGCGGGACACGGGTTTGACTGGATTTCCAGCGAGTGATTTCTGCGCCTTGCGGCATTGGAGCCAACTCGACGACAGTTCGACAAGCAGACTGCGCAGGGCCTTCACGACATCCTCCTCTGCTGGACGATGCGGTAATCTCCGAAGGCCGGACTGGTTCCATGGCGCATGGAGCCGGCGCACCTTGGCGCTTCTGGTTATTGCATCGAGCCTGATCGATGCAGACCGAGAGGGATCATCGAGCTCTCATCACGGTTCTCGACGAATCTGGTTCCAGGCGGGGCCAATCCGTTGCCCAAAGCGTCGAATTCGATCGCAGCGCCAACCAGTTGGGCAGCCTGCAGGACCAGATGTTCAATGTCCTCGAGGGCGACGTTCTCGGCCAGGTTCCTGATCCTGATCCTTTCCGCCACCACCGACACGTTGATGATGCCCGCGGTCTTGAACGCTGCGCGGACGCTCGCATAGACGTCTTCACGCAGTCGCGTGGAATAATCGTATCGCATTGAAACCTCCCAAAGCGAGTTGGTTTCCTCAAGCTGGCAGGATGCGCCCCATGGCGGCGCATGGCAAGTTAAAAGTGAAAAAAGTGTGAACAAAATCAGCTAGTTAGCATAGTTACACGAATGGGCAACCTGCGTTGGATGATCATCATTGGTACGACGCTGCATTCACCCACTGACCGCGCTTGACGCAGGATGCCGAAATTCCTAACTGTAAGTAGAATGAGACGGTTACTAACTCGCCTGATCTTTGCGCTTGGAGGCGCACATGGCTGACCTGGAACGCCCGGAACGACTGCAGATCATGTTGACCCAGGATGAACTGGCCGCACTGGAAAACTGGCGTTTCGACAAACGCATGCCCAGCCGCTCGGCGGCGGTACGCGAATTGCTGCGCCGTGGCCTTGCCTCCGATGGCTTCCTGACGGCCGAGGTGGGCGCCAAGTCGCAGGAATTCGGCGTGCTCCTGCCCAATGGCGACGGCAAGGCCCCGCCGGAACAGGCAGAGTAAAACTTTCGCGGTAAGCCTTCCATTCTCGCGCCGGCGATTGCCTTGATCCGTTTGCGCCTTATCTGATCGGGAAAGATGCAATTGCGGGTGGCGATGAACGACATCGACGGCAGCGACAGACAGGGGGCGACCGCCGACGCCCGGCTCGCGGCAATTGTCGATTCCTCCTTCGATGCCATCATCAGCAAGGACCTGAACAGCGTCATCCAAAGCTGGAACCAGGCGGCGGAGCGCATGTTCGGCTACACCGCCGAGGAGGCGATCGGCCAATCCGTCCTCATGCTCATTCCCGATCCCCTCAAGAGCGAGGAGACCGAGATTATCAGCAAGATTCGCAGCGGCGACCGCGTGGCGAGCTATGAGACGACGCGCAAGCGCAAGGACGGAGCGCTGATTTCGGTCTCACTGACGATTTCGCCGATCAAGAACGGCGATGGCGAAATCATCGGCGCCTCGAAAATCGCCCGCGATATCTCCGCCGCCAAGGAAAGCGAGCGCCGGATCAGGCTGCTGATGCGGGAGGTCAACCATCGGGTCAAGAACCAGTTCGCGGTCATCCTGTCGATGGTCAGGGAGACCAGCAAGCGTTCGAATGGTCCAGGCGAGTTCGAGGAATTGATCCGCGCCCGCATCATGGCACTGTCGCGGTCGCACGATCTGCTCGTCACCTCCGAGTGGGCGGGGGCGAGCCTGTTCGACCTTATCCAGGAACATCTCAAGCCCTTCGGCCTCGAGGAGCAGATCCTGCTCTCCGGCCCGGTCCTGACGCTGCAGTCGAACGCGGTGCAGAACCTCGGCATGGCCTTTCACGAACTGGGCACCAACTCATCAAAGTATGGCGCGCTGGGCAGCGAAGGCGGCCGGGTCGAGATTACCTGGACCATCGGCTCGGGAGCGCATGCTCCCGGCTCCGCTGGCGAACGGGAATTCCAGCTGACCTGGGAGGAAAACTGCGAACCGCATCCCGGCGACCGGCGCGATCAGACCACGCGCAAGGGGTTCGGCACTGTCGTGCTGCAGCGTGTGGCGCCGCAGTCGCTCGGTGGCTCCGCCATTCTGGAGCGGTCGCCCGGCCATCTCAAATGGCAGCTGAGCGCGCCGCTGGCCTCCATCATCGTGGCGCAGGCCGGCAGCGAGGCCGATGGTGTTTCGCCGGGTTTCGGCATCTAGGGCGATCCGCCGGTCTGGACGCCGCCCTTATTCCCTGTCGGGCTGCACCTGCTCGACCAGGATATGCGCCTCGCGCGCGGCCTCGACAAAGGCCTCCCTGGCGATTTCGGGGGGCAAGTCGCCGCTCATTGCCCTGCGGCAGGCGCGCAGCGCGGACTGATGTTTCAGGCTCCCGGCATCGCGCCAATGTGTCGTCAGGAGTTCGATCGCCTGTTGTGTGTTGGACAGGTTGCGGATGCCTCCGGCAACGCCTACGGAAACGACGACGGGCTTGGAGAACCATGCAGTTTGCATTGGAACCTAGACCATGTTTAGCCCGTGGAACGCGTTGGGCCGGCATGAGGTTTCATCGCCGCCGATCACTGTAGCGTGAGGCTTTCCGGGCATCTCCGCGCGAACCAATCCCTAGAGGATGCTGGTCGTCACTTCGACGATGATCGCGGCGCCTTCCAGTCCACCGTTGGGAACGTGCACGACGCGCGAGACCCGCAGATCCTGTGGGTTTCCGTCGACCGACAAGGACACGCTCTCGCCAATGCGCGGCACCGCCTGGAAAGTAACATTGGTGGCGTCGGGCCTGTTGTCGATGGATATGCGGCAATTGACGGTCATGGACTCTCTCCGGTGTCTGGGCGATGCCCCGGTCGTCAACGCGGGGTCCATGAAATGGTTTCAGGAGGTTCGCTTCAAACACTGCCGATGTCCGCGGGCGAAATCATCAACCGCCCGGTAGCCCCGGCGTCCGGCCTCTGATTCAGTCGTCGGCTCTCGGAACGAAATAGTTGGTGGTGATCGCATCGCCGCCGATTCCACGCGTGACTTGAACCGAGGCATAGCCTTCCGGGGCAATCGAGCCGGTCGCCATCCGGTCGACCTGCTTGCACCGGCCGACCATTTCGCCGCTCGGCCAGGGTGCCAATCTGATTTCAAGCGCCGCTTGGCACTGCGCCATCGATGAATAGACGACCGGGCGCGACTCCGTGGGCCGACAAAGCGATGCGTTGCACGACAGCATGATCATCACCGCCGCGGTTGCCGGATCCATGAAACTCTCCTGTTGGCCGACAATGAACGTCCAACAGGCCGCAAGGTTTCATGCTGACGGAAGCGACCCCAATCGGTTGGTCCGATTGTCGAGAAGCTCAGGACGTGCGGGAAAAGGCCAGGGACGAGATCTGAAAGCACTCACGCCTTATCAAGAGCCCGGCGGCTTCGGTCTCCGCGCCTCTGGACAGCCAGAATTCCGGGAACATCAAAGGCCAAACGAGGACATGGTCCAAGGGTTTTGGTACCCAAGGCGCGGCTTGGCATTCGCTGCGTCGGTCGGGGTCGATGTTGCTGTTCCGGTTGCTGTGCAGTCCAATTTTGCTGCCACCGCCGCCTTGATCGACAGACCAGCGCATGCCTTCGAGGCGGTGACGGTCGCCTTCTTTTCGTGTGCCGCAGCGACATTTGAGCCGGCGAGGACAAGCGCCAGGCAAATGAAAACCATCTTCATTAGATCCCCCTAGTTTAGCTTAAGCTAAATTAAAGTTAACGTAACGTTACCTGGCCGTCAATCGCGACGGAGGTCCAGGGAGGAAGCCACCTTCCTCCTGCCCGGGTACCGGCCGGTTTTTTACCTGTCCCCGGACTACGGCATGATTGATCGGAGAGGATCGGGAGCTACCCGACTTGGTGCCGGTTACATTATTGGCTTGCAACTGCCTGGTTCCCGCTCATGGGCTCGAACCACGATTCACGCCTTCAAAGGGCGCTGTCCTACCATTAGACGAAGCGGGAAAGCCGGCACGTTATGGCGCCCAGGCAGCTTGCGGTCAATTCGGGAAATTGTTGACCGGCTCTTCGCAGCGATAGACCGGGCAGTCCCCGTCGCGGGACGGGACATAGGCCGACATCGGCACTTCAGGCCAGTCGCACTCGTTGCCGAACTGCCTGACATAGCGATCGTAGGTGTTGGGGCCAGTGGTCAGCACCACGGCGCGGTGGTTCTGGATCATGGCCCGGATCTGAGCGCAGCCCATGGAGCGGCTGTCGGGCCGGGCGTCGGCCAGACCGGTCGCCGCGAGCACGACGGCCATGGCCATCAACAGGGTCGGAACGCGAGCGGACATGATGGTTTCTCTTCGGTTTGACGGAATTGCGAACGCGGCTGGTCCGGATTCGCCGGGGAATGGCCGCATGCATTGTCGCACATAACCCCCTATCGTGTCCGTTGGTTCCGCGGCGGGGTTTGCCGGGCGCGCGTTGGCGCGCCGCGCAACCAAATCAGGCGTCGCGCATTGCTGGGCATGGACGGCAGGAAACCTTACGAAACACCGCAATGGCGGCCCGGAAACGAGGGCCGCGAGGCGATGTGCTGCTCCTTCTGCGGCGGCCGCGACCATCGGTTCGAGGAATGTCCGCGAATGCCCGATCCTTTCCGGCCCGGCGAGCCCGAGGGCGAGGATATAGCGGAGGAACCAGCCGGCTGATCCGAGGTGCCCGGTGGCGAGTGGCTAACCGGCATCCGACTTGAGCCCGCCGAAGAAATCGATCAGCGCACCTGCCGTTTGCGCGGGCGCCTCCTCCGGGAAGAAATGTCCGCCCGAGATCGCGCGGCCGCGCACGTCGTCGGCCCAGTTCCGCCAGAGCGCCAACGGCCCACCTTCGCCGGCATACCATTGGGCGAGCGCGCCTTGCCCGCTCCACAAGGCCAGCACCGGGCAGGCGATGCGCCGGCCGGCGGCTTTGTCCGCCCGGTCGTGATCGCGGTCCAGCGTTGCCGCGGCCCGGTATTCCTCGCAGATCGCGTGGAGGTGGGCGGGGTCGCGCAAGGCTTCGACATAGGCCTGGCGGATGCCGGCCGGAAAGACATCGGGCGACGACCCC
Organism: Mesorhizobium sp. B2-4-13; assembly: GCF_006658535.1. Lineage (NCBI taxonomy): Bacteria > Pseudomonadati > Pseudomonadota > Alphaproteobacteria > Hyphomicrobiales > Phyllobacteriaceae > Mesorhizobium > Mesorhizobium sp. B2-4-13. The sequence continues at coordinate 276,490 of NZ_VFVB01000008.1, forward strand.
CAGCCACCCAACGCATTGTCGACGATGGCGTCGGCGGCGCCCGCCAGGATCTTTTCCGGCAAGGGTTCGGGCTGTGCCAGCAAGGACCACGGCCAGAAGCCGAGGGCCAGCCGGGCGTCGGCCCGATCCCAGGCGTCGGCCGTGGGGACGATGTCGAGCACGGCGAGTTTTTCGATACGGCCGGGATGGTCGAGCGCCATGCGGTAGGCGACGCGCCCGCCGCGATCATGGCCGGCGACCATGAAGCTGGTAAAGCCGAGCCTGGCCATCATCGCCACCATCTCCGATGCCATGGCCCGCTTGGCATAGGGAGCATGATCGGCGCTCGAGGCCGGGCAGGCGCTGCGCCCATAGCCACGCAGGTCGGCGCAGATGACGGTGAAACGATCGGCAAGCAGCGGCGCAATATCGCGCCACATCAGATGGGTTTGCGGAAAGCCGTGCAGCAAAAGCACCGCCGGTCCGGCACCGGCGCGGCGCACGAAGATGCCGGCGTCCTCGATGTCGACGTCGATAGGCTGGAAATGCTCGAACATGGCTGGCCTCCGGCACAGGCAACGGCTGGAGAACGGGATTGGTTGCGGCGCGTTCGCAAGCGCCGGCTTTTGCGCCGACCACGGCGATCCCGGAGGAACCACGGTCCGCCGCCCCACGGGGGAGGGCGGCGGAAAAGCCGCTCCGGCCGCGACGGACCGGTCCCGCGCATAAGCCTCTTGCCCAATCCTTTGGGCCAACCTTTTGGGCCGGCGGACGTTGTCCCCGTGAACGGAAGGCCGCCGTGAGGCGGCTTCAACGAAGGAGGCCGAGATGAAATCCCTCGTCATTGCGTCATGCGCCGCGATGCTGGCCCTGGCATTGCCGGCAGCGGCACAGACGGCCCAGCAGTCGCCGAACCAGCAGGCCGACAAATGCCGGGCACAAACGGATCAGGGCGGCAAGCAGCAGCCCGGCAGCGGCGATCTGAGCGAGAAGCTCAATGATTGCGGTGGCGTGCTGAAACCGCCGCCTACTGGCGATCAGGGCATGGCCGCGCCGGCGCCCGACGAAGGCAAGACGCCGGTCATCAAGCCGGGCGAAGTGCCGCCCCAGCCGCCAAAGCAGTAGAGATCGTTCGGCAGCATTGTCATGACGGCGAAGGAACTTCGCGGATCAGGAAACGTTTCTGTGACAAAACCGGATCTGGAAAGGATGGAGCGTGAGAGATTTTGCCAGTACCGCCGCGTTGCTTGCCTCTATTGCCATCGTCATCGTCCTGATGCTGACGGCGCCGAAGAGCTTCGGCTTCGAGGCCACCCACCCGATCGTGGACGGCGATCTGCCAGTGGAATGACCCGAAAGCGGTTCCGCACAAGAAAGCAGGCGAGTTCGCCTGCTTTTCGCTTGCATGGTGCCTTGGCTTACCTGACCAGAAGGCCGGCGTGATCGCAGAGTGCGGTGAAGGCTTCCTGCGCCTGTGCCGCGCCCTCATTGTTGGCCAGCGCCGACTCGATCTTTTCGCGCGCGGTCTGGTAGAAGGGGCCGCGCCTGGCTTGTGGCCAGTCGATCAGGATTTCACTGGCGTCCTGAAGCGTGGCCACCTCGCGGATCGTGTCCGAGCCATGAGGCTTGACCCGCAGCGGTGTCGACAGCATCAAACCGGCCATTGGTTTCTCCTGCTACTGAATCCTCATTGCAGGATGCGCGCCTCGCGCGCGGCGTCGATCATCGCCCGCATCGCCTTTTCCGCCGGCGTCCAGCCGTCCAGCGCATCGCGGCAGCTTCGCAGTGCCGCGCGGTATTGACGGCCTTGTCCGGCCGGCCAGTCGCCAAGGCATTCCAGCCCCTCCCAGGCGCTGCGCACCACGCGCTCCCGCTCGGGAGCGAATTTCAGGCGGATCGGTCGGGGAAACATCTTGTCGTTCAACGGTCGTCTCCATGAATCATGCACATCGGCCGACATGCACCGAGGAAGCGCCGGATAACGTCGGCGTCAGGGGAGGGTTCCGAGCCCGGACAATCAATTTTTAACCATGCTTTCAGTCGCGCGCGACGGCGTCCGACAAGGGCCTGGGCGCCGGCAGATCGACATCCTGTGCTTGCGGCCGATCATGTTCGAACTGCTCGGCGTCGGGCAAGGCATGCAGCCAGGTTTCGCGCCGGCCGGTCCACAATTCATATTGCGGTGCCAGATCCGTCGGTGCGACGTCGAGGCTGCCGAGCATCACCTCGGCCTCGTTGTCGTCGACCCAGGCGACGCGGCTGCCGCAGGTCGGGCAAAAGCTGCGTGTGCCGTAGCTGGCGACCTCGCCCGATGTCTCGAACGCATCGCGCGGCCAGATGGCAAAGGCCGAATAGACCGAACCACCCGCCTTGCGGCAATCCTTGCAATGGCAAAGGCCAACCCGCGACGGCTGGCCGTTGACGACGAAATGCACGCCACCGCACAGGCAACTGCCGGTCCTGCGTGTTGTGTCGGACATGGTTGCGCTCTCCGTTTCGCCAGCCTGGCTTTGCCTGCCATAGGGCTGCTCCAGCCGTGGCCGGCTCCGTCAGTTTGGCATGCCGCGGGCCGGGCGGGACAGATGCTCGTCCGCCACTTCGTTGGCCAGGATGAGAAACCGGGAAAAAGACATCCTGTTCACCGTACCGCCGAGCCCGGTTGACGCGGCCCGCAGCATTCTTCAACGCCATGCCGGCGAATTGGTTGCCGCCTTTCGGCCGCTCCTTCTATCCGCGGGCGGCCATGTGGTTGTCGAGCTTCTTGCGCGAGGGTCCGTAGCGCTTGATGATGGTCTGGGCCTCGCTCTGCGGAATGCCATATTTGCGCGCGAAGGCCGCGACCTCGTAAGTTTCCTCGCTCGAGACCAGCTTGCGGTCCTGTTTGGTCTTGGATTTGTCGTCAGGCATGTCGGGCCTCACTTTCTGTAAGCCGCATGGTCGCGCGGACGCCTATATGTCGCGGTCACACATAACACGGATCGGCGATGCTGGTTCCATCGCGGAGCAACGCCAGTTCAGCCTAGGCCGATGAAGAGGTCGGGCCGGTGCTGTCGGTGTCGCTGCATTGGGCGCAGCGCGCGCTGGCGCCGGGACAGCCGCGGCGATGCGTGCCGGCGGGGCAGCAAAGGCCGCTGGAACTCGTCCAGCGCGGGCATTGGAAAACCTGTCCAGTGCCGCCGCAGCCTTCGCACTCCAGAACCGGTGTCCGGACCAGATAGGACTTCGTCCCCAGCCTGACGCTTGCGCCCAAAACCCACCCACCCATATCGTGCACCAGACATAGCTGTGCATTAGCCCCGGCTAACAATATCACGATCAGGGTTACGGACAAGTTTCAGGATCATTAAGAATTTCTAAAGCTGTGCCTGCCGGTAAGCGGTCTTGCTTCTTCCTTCGAGCGGTGCGCTGCCATAGCATCGGGCGTCAAACCGGAACCGGTGAAAATTTTTGCCCGGCATGTCGGATCGGCACATGGCGGTGCGTCCTTGGGGCTGATGAAGCTGGAGAACAACCATGTCGCCCCAAATCGCACAATCGCCGTGGCAGACCGCGGCCCTTCTCGTCGCCCGCCTGATCTTCGCCGCCGTCTTCCTGTTGGCGGTGACCTTCAAGTTCCTGGGCATGGAGGCCACGGCGGGCTATATCGCGGCCGCGGGCTTTCCGTTCCCGCTCTTCCTGGCATGGTGCGCGGCAATCCTGGAGGTGGCCCTGGTGCTGTGTTTCCTCAGCGGCGCCTTCTTCACCCAAGCCGCCCTGGTCGCCGCCGCCTATGTGCTGTTCCTTGCCTTTGCCTTCCACGGACCCAGCCACTGGGCCGGCAACCAGGCCGAGTTCGGTTTCTTCGTCGACCATTTTTCGTTCCTGGCCGGACTGCTGTTCGCGGCGGTCCATGGACCGGGAAGAATTCTGGCGCTGAACCTGGGATGGCCGGGCAGGGCGTAATGAGCATGCCGGGGGCAGGGCACGAGGAGTCCGCCAGGGGCAGGGATCTCACATCTGATCGTTGTAGGGCTCCTTCATCTGGCCGACCATGCGGGCCAGCTTCGAGAAAGACGGCATGTCGGCCTCCGGCTGGCACTGGTTGGCGAGTTCCAGCAGCCGGATCGGAAAATTGACGGCGTCGCGGTTCGACGCCGACATGCCGTCCGATCGCTCCTCGCCGGTTTCCGACGCCTCGGCCTTGCGGAGCGCGATGTCGATCTCCTCCGACGTCAGCACCCCCTTTTTGACCAGGACGTGGTTGATCGAGGCGACGGCCATCAGCAGGCCTTCGAGTTGCAGGTTGGCGACGTTCATGGATTTCTCCCTCCGTTGATCGCAGTGGAACGCATCAGCGGCGTTTCCGATCCGGCCGGCGTGCGGGAACCAGCGCGCCGATCGTGAGCGGTCGGGCGCTACTCCTGCGTCAGGCGCTCGCCATACTCGCGCCAAAGCGCCCTGACTTCCAGGCTGCCGAGGCGCGGGATCGAAGGGTCGCCGCAATCTATGGCGACGGTCCCGATGTCGTAATTGGGGTAAGCGTTGGCGACGAAGCGGATCGCTTCGCCAAGCGAGTGCACCCGGATGACCGGATCCGCCTGGCCCTGGCCGGTGCTGCGCACACCGGAAACCGTGGCCGGAGCGTGCCGCATCCGGAAGACGGATGCCATGGCTGGTCTGTCCATCGTCCTCTCCCACAAGGCCGTGCGACGGGAATCATTCCATGAGCTGGCGCTGATGATTTCACAGGTGCCGGTTCATGAACAGCCGGATAAATGTCAGCCGCCGGGATCATGCCCTCTCGGAAAATGTGAATTTTTTCCTATTTGGCATTGACCGGTGAGGGCAGCGATGCTATAAATCCATCCATGGTGCTGATTTGCGCCACCGACCCGCCGGCGAGGCGGGTTTTGTATTTCTGGTCCTTGGTTGGACTGCCTACTGGTGCGGTGGCGCCGTAGAGCGCTGCGTCCGCGAGATGCGAGAAATCCCATGCCCCGCTATGCCAGCATCATCACCGGCGATGACGGCCGCGAGATCGTCAGCGCCATCGGCGAATTCGAGGGCGCCGGCCCGGTGGCGCGCCTCGGCCGCGTCGAGGCGGTTGCGCCCGGCGTGCTGATCGGCATGGTGCGCGATGCGGCCGGTGGCTTCTGCTTTCCGCAGGCCGGTATCGGCGCACAGCTCGTAGGTCTCGCCATGGCGCGGCTCAAGGCTGCAAGGCCTGTGGCGAGGCCCGCACAGGCCGCGAAGCCGAAGCGCGGAAAGGCCAGGAAGAAATCCGCCCGCTTGAAAAAGCGGGCCAGGCAGGCGCCGCCGAAGGCCGCCGCCGATGATGTCAATGTCGGGGCGCGGACCCATGACTGATGAAACCGGGCCGGCGCGCCGCAAGGCCAGGGCGGCAAGGCGCAAGCCCGCTGCCAGTCCGGTAGCCGCCAAGACGCCCCGGCCGAAGCGGACCAAGAAAACATTGGGCGACGATTTCCTGGCCGCCGTGCGGGCCGATTTTCTGGCGCATGGCGCCGGTGTCCTCGCCGAGGTGCGGACCGACAAGCCGGACCAGTATCTGAAGATCGTGCTGTCGGTGCTGCCCAGGGATTTTGATGTCGCCGTAAACCAACTGGACGCCCTCTCGGATATTCTGTTCGAGGTGATCGTGCGGAAGTTCGGGCCAGCCCCGGACTGACCGCCGGCCTTGCTTTGGGACCGGCACCTGAGGCCTCGATCGAACCAAAAGCCCGCCTTGGCTCACGCCGGGGCGGGCTTTCTTGCGTTTTCGGGCCGCTCATCGTTTCACGGATACGAGGCCCGGCTCCTCTTCGGCGCAAGGTCGGAAAACCGTACTCAGGCCAGGATGTTGACGGCGCGGGCCGCGACCAGCGCGATCGTGAGCAGCGAGATCATCGCCTCCGCCATCATCAAAAGCTTGGCGCGCTGAGAAAGGGGCAAGGTGTCGGTTGGTGAAAACGCCGTCGCATTGGTGAAGGCGAGGAAGAAATAATCAACGAAGCCAGGCAGCCAGTCGCGGACCTCGCGATCGTCCAGGGTCATTTGCGGAAACAGAAAATCGGCATGGGCGCGTTTGACCAGTCCGCAGGTCGGCGGCCCGCCGCGGTCGGTGCTCCAGAACCACAAGGCGAAAACGATGATGTTGGTGAGCCAGATATTGAGCGCGTCGACCAGCAGTGTCTGGCCGCTGCTGCCGGCATGTCCCGCCAGCAAAGCGCGCACCAGCAGCACCAGCGAGCCGCAGTTCATGACACTGACGACGCCGGTCATTACCAGGGCCGTTCTGCGGATCATGACGCGAAAACGGCCGACGAGATACCAGTGCTCTTCCTCGACCGCTTTCTGGGTGGCGACCTGCGTCCAGGCGGTGGCCACGGACAGGGGCACCAGCAGGGCGGCCTCCAGCGCCGGCGCCAGCCAGCGAGGGCCGAACGAAAGATCGTTGATGACCAGAAGCTGCAGGCAGATGATGACGAGGACAGCCGCGCGCGCCAGCCAGAAGTCGAGCGCGCGGTGGTGAATGACGGCATGCTGGTGACGCATCGAATGTCCGGGATGCTGAAGTGGGATCGGGTGTGCGGGCTGTTTTTGCCCGGGGAGGGCAATAGAATGCCGAGATTCCCGCTCAATCTTGGTATTGCAATGGCACCCAAGTATACTTTTTTGTAAGCTTTGACCTTGGGGCTATTCGGCAAACCGGGCGATGTGATTTAAGCGCGGCATGGCGGGAATTGACGACTCCATGGATCGTTGGGTGCCGGCAGCACTGCCTGCCGTGGGCCTGGACTCGTCATTGGTCTGGTCCGCGCTGCTTCGGCACCCTTGGGGTTTGCTGGCACTTTTGTGCCTGGTGCAGATCCTGTGCTGGACCCTGGTGCCAACACTCATCGATCCCGCACCGCCCGGCGACGTCGTGGAAGGCTTCATGTGGGGCCGCGAATGGGTGCTTTTGACCTACAAGCATCCGCAACTCCCCGGCTGGCTGCTCGAGACCAGTCATCTCCTGACCGGATCGTTCCGCTGGCCGCAATATCTGCTGGCCCAGCTGACGATCTCGGCCACTTTCGTCCTGGTCTACCTGCTGGCTCGCGACACGCTCGGCCGCGACAAAGCGCTGGCCGCCGTGCTTTTGATGCCGTCGGTCTATTTCTTCGGCTGGCCGACGCCGCAATTCAATCACGACTATGCGCAGATGCCGTTCTGGGCGGCGATCTGCTGGCTGCTGTGGCGCGCCAGCCGCGGCGGCGGGCCGGGCTGGTGGCTGGCGCTCGGATTGGTGTCGGGCGTTGGGCTCTACGCCAAGTTTTCCACCGGCTTGCTGCTTGCCTTCGGCGGCCTCTGGCTGCTGTGCGATCCACGTGCGCGCAGCCGGCTGGCGACACCCTGGCCATGGCTTGGCCTGGCTGTGTTTCTCGCCGCCGCCGCGCCGCTTGCCATCGCACTCTACCGCATCGATTTCCTGCCTTTGACCTATTTCGCCGGCCGCGATGCATGGGTGAGCGAGCACCGGGCGCGGCTCTATTATATCGGCGTCCAGATGGCCGGCCTTTCCGGCTTTCTCCTGGTGTTGGCGCTATCAGGGCTATTGCGGCGCTCACCAGCACCGCAAGTGCCGGTCGAGCGCGACACGCTCGTCTATCTCTGCTGGATGGGGCTTGGGCCGGCGGCGCTGATCATGGTGGTCTCGCTGTTCACCGGCACCGGCGAAGCCTGGGGCGCACCGATGTACAATCTTGTCGGCGTCGTCGCGCTCGCCTTTCTCGGTCACCGGCTCGGTGCCGTCGAGATGAGGAGGTTGGCGATCTGCGCCTTCATCTGCATCGTCGCCATGTCGGGCGCCTATGGGGCGATCCGATGGACGGACTGCAATGTGCGGGGACGCATGGACGCCGTCTGCTGGCCGGCGCGGCCGATCTCGGACGAGGCCGAGGCAATCTGGCACGCGGCGGCGCCGGGCAGGCTCGACATCGTCGGTGGCGACACCAATCTTGCCATGCTGGCTGGCCTCAACGCCTATGACAAGCCGTCTATCTTCACCGATCTCGATATGCGGTTCGCACCCTGGATCACGAGGCAGCGGTTGCGCGATCACGGCATGCTGATGGTCTGGTCGGGTCGTCACGTGCCGCCAAGGTTGCTGGCGTGGGTGGACAATATCCCGGTCAAGACCGTTCTTTTCAACTGGTCGCGCGAGGCACCGCCGGTGGCGATCAGCTTTGCCGTCATTCCGCCCGGCACGAGATATCTGCCGGCTGCCGCCAGCAGCCGGACCCGGCATCCGCGCAGCTAGGGTGAGCGGCGTCGTGCGATCCCATTCCCTATAATACAAGCGGACGGCCGCTCGTCTGACTGGACGAACCAGGCAACAATGCCCATTTATGGCGCTATCCAAGTTTGTTGCCGCGCAATTCCCGACGGAGAGCCGCTACACTTCCCCGGAATTGCCTTTTGAGGAGACGTGACATGGCGACTTCGAGCGAACGTGCAGTGCTTGCCGGCGGCTGCTTCTGGGGCATGCAGGATTTGATCCGGCGCTTTCCGGGCGTCCTTGCCACGCGTGTCGGCTACAGTGGCGGCGACGTGCCGAACGCTACCTATCGCAATCATGGCACGCATGCCGAAGCCATCGAGATCACCTTCGACCCGGCGAGAATCAGCTTTCGCCAGCTTCTGGAATTCTTCTTCCAGATACATGATCCGACGACGCGCAATCGCCAGGGAAACGATGTCGGCATGAGCTATCGCTCCGCAATCTACTACACCGATGAGGAGCAGAAGCGTGTGGCGGAGGACACCATCGCCGATGTCGACGCCTCCGGCCTGTGGCCCGGCAAGGTCGTCACCGAACTTGCGCCGGCCGGAGCGTTCTGGGAGGCCGAACCCGAGCACCAGGACTATCTCGAGAAATATCCCAACGGCTACACCTGCCATTTCGTCAGACCAGGCTGGAAGCTGCCGGTTCGTGAAAAGGCGGTTTCATAAGGCTCACCAGCCGTTTTGGCAGCAGGTTGGGTGTAAACGCTCGTCGATTGCCAAGGATCATACGCATTGGGGCTGTTAGCCGCCGTCCGGCGGTTGACAGTTCGCTGCGTTGCTGGCCAACTGCGCAGGTTGATTGATCATCGGGGATGAGCATGAAGAAGATCTACGAAAAGCCGGTGTTGGTGAAGCGGGAAAGACTCTCAAGTGTTGCGGCGGGACCGCTTTCTTCCAAGGCAGCCTGACCGGCTAGGCTGGCTTTCGGGCGGCTGGCCGAGTTCTAGCGGTGATCGAATTGCTGGCGCGGGCAGGCTACGTCTTGCCCCGCTGGGCTTGAAAAGATGATTTCTTCCGAACCCGCGGCACGCGCCGGGCAACTCACTGCAATTTTCATCCTGGATGTTTCTGCTTATACCGGGCCGCTGCTTTCCGGATGGATCGACGCGGGAAACCGTGTTGGTGCGATCATCGTGCCTGGTTTTCAACGCCCATCCAGAGGCTTCAGCCTTGGCAATTTTCGGCGCAGGCTGAGGCGCCGGCTTCTGCTCAGGCGCTATCTCGGCAACACGCCGGTAAAGCTGATCGAATTCCGCCGGCCTTACGACTGGAACGAGCTTGCCCGCCAATTGCCTGACATCGCCGCGGATGTGCTGATCTGCTTCGCTTTCCCGACCTTGATCCCGCAGCAGCTGCTCGACCTCTTTCCCAAGGGCGGGCTTAATTTTCATCCGGCGCTGCTGCCCAACTACCGGGGGCCGCATCCTCTCCATCGTCTTGTCGCGGATGGCCAGCATGCCGTCCATGGCGGCGTGACACTGCATAGGATGTCGGCCAATTTCGACGACGGCGACATCCTCGGACAAGTGCCGTTCACCGAAGCAGACTGGGCATCGCGGCGGGATATGGTGGACAGCGTGGCGAGCGCTATGCGCCGGTTGGTGCGCGAGGTGGCGCCAGCCTATTGCAAGAATCTGGTGTCGGGGATGCGGCAGCCAGCCGGTGATTTCGTCTGGGCTCGACTTGAGCGGGACCACATGGCGATTTCGTCCGACATGTCGATCGGGCACGTTGCCCGGATGTGGCACGTATTGGGCGCTAAACCCGGTATCTATCTGGATGTCGCCGACCGCCAGGTCAGGCTGGCCTTCCAGGTCAGGCGACTGGGTCCGCCAACCGGAAAGGGTCCGGTAAGGCGATGTGGGACGGTGGAGTTCGATCTTGACAACGGCCGGGTTCGGCACCTCACCTACGGGCGCCTGCTCAAACGGCTGATGAAAATATACGCCTCGTTCCCACGCCCCCGGGCCGGCAAACCGTACGCTGAATTAAGGGTCTTTGGCCGGGTGGGCAGTGAAGCGGCACCACAGCCGCCAGCGAGTAGTCGCGGACACTGAATCCCAATAGTGGGAACCGCGGAAACTGCGTCCGCGGTTCCCATATCGCGATGGTAAACTACTTTCCGCAGTTGTTGTCATTCACGGTCGGCGCTGTGGCGTTGCCGTTGGCGTCCGTCTGTGCACCCTGCGGGTTGGTCGGGCAATTCTTGTCCGCATTGGAATTCATGTCGCCCGGCGTGGTGGTCGTGCTGTTGGTCGCGCCCGGATCGATCGTACTGGGTGAAGCCGGGGTGCTTGGGTCCACAGTGACGGACTTGCCGCTACCGCCGGACCCATCCGCGCCCGCTGCGCTATTGCTTTGCGCCATGGCGGATGTTGCAACGGCAACGGTGAAGGCGGAAGCCGCGAGGATTTTCATGAACATGATTTGTCTCCATTTTCTGTGAACTCGTCGCCGGGAACGGTGCATGGTTTCGCGGAAATCATGAACCGCTCTATCTCTTGTTTTGACACAATCCCGAACGGAAAATTGGTCCTGGAATCGCGTCCAGCGACTGGTGGGACAACCCCTCGGAATGGCGAAGGTTCCAGACAAATTTCCGCGCCGGCGATGTCCAATTGCCCTGGAGCTCGGGCAATGCTTTAGCGCGGCTTGCCAAAAAACAGCTTTCCCAACCGTCCGAATGATGCTTTAACGCGCCTATCCACAGGGGTGCTCCGTACGGTCGGGGCTGAGACGGGGGCGGCAAGCCCACAGACCCTAGAAGCTGATCTGGGTAATACCAGCGGAGCGAGGCGGGCGATGTTTTCAGGCGCACAGGTTTCCCTATATCCAATGGCCGACGATTTCGTCGGCATCATTCTGGGCGCGCTCGGCGCGCTCGATCCGTACCGCGATAAGCTCAGGATCGAGACCGACGACATTTCGACCTTGCTGGTCGGGGCGCCCGAGGTGTTATTCCCGGCGCTGCGCGATCTTTTCGTGGCCGCGTCTGGCAGCGGCAGGCATTGCGTGCTGTCAGCCACCATTTCGCGTGGCTGCCCAGGCGAGCCGGACGATCCGATCTGCCGCTCCGACACGTTCGGCGGACCTGCCGGGCCACTCGGCCCGCGCAAGCAAGCCGCCATCACCGCAGTGCGCGGCGCGCCGGCCACTGGCCAGCCGGCGGCGGCGCAGTTCTCGCTCTATGTGATGGGCACTGACGACCACATGGACGAAATCTATGGCTGCATAGATTTCCTGAAGCAGTCCGGCGTCTACGATCGCTCCAAGAATTTCTGCACCAAGCTGCGCGGCGATGCCGGCGCGATCTTCTCGGCCCTCGATGAAGCTTTCTGCCGCTTCGGGCCCGGCGCCGGCCATGTAACCCTCGATGTCACGGTCTCGGCCAACAGTCCCACCGCCGTCTGAACCGCTCGTGGTCTCATCGTCATTCAACCCGCGTAACGTCGCGGGCTTCTTCGCAAAAACAGCGCCGGCCGTGATATCGATCGGTTTGGTGCTCGTGGCCTGGGAACTGTACGCAAACATTTCCGGCATCAAGCCGACGGTTCTGCCGGCGCCCTCGCGCGTCTTCGAACAGGCGATGCTCAATCGGGAAGCCTTGGTCGACAACGCCATTCCCACGGTCCGCGCCACGCTGATCGGTTTTGCCTGTTCGCTCAGTGCCGCCTTCGCGCTGTCGATGCTGGTCGACTTCTTCCAGCCTTTGCGGCGAGCGCTGTTTCCCATCTTCATAGTCAGCCAGACTTTGCCGCTGGTCGCCATCGCGCCATTGGTGGTGCTGTGGTTCGGCTTCGGGCTGACGCCCAAGATCATGCTGGTGGCGCTGGTCACCTTCTTCCCGATGCTGGTCGCGCTGGTACAGGGCTACGAGGCTACCGAGGTGGAGATCGGTCAGATGCTGCGTGCCATGGGAGCAGGGCGTTGGCGTGTCTTCATGCTGGCACGATTACCTTCGGCGCTGCCTTATTTCTTCGCTGGCCTCAGGATATCCATCACCTATGCCGTCGTCGGCGCCATTTTCGCCGAATATGCGGGCGCGGCCAAAGGGCTGGGCATCTACATGCTCAACGCCAAGAACAATTTCCGTCCCGACCTGGTGCTCGCCGCTGTCTGCGTCAGCGCAGCGCTCACCCTTGTCCTGTTCGGGCTGACGATGCTGCTGCAGCGTCTTGCCATGCCCTGGGAACGAGCCGCTGGCAGGCAAGGCCCTGGAAAAGGTCCAGAAGCATGAGCCGGCTCGAATTGCGGCATGTTCGCAAGGCGTTTGGCGGGCTCGATGTGCTCGCCGACATTTCGCTTCGTGTGGATGCCGGCGAATTCGTCTCGATCCTTGGACCTTCGCGAGCCGGCAAGTCGACGCTGTTCCAGCTTCTGACCGGCGCCGAGCATGGCGAGGGTGAGATGTTCTTCAACGGCGTGCCGCTCGACGATCACGGCAGGCATTACGCCTTCATGCCGCAGCGCGACGCGCTGATGCCGTGGCGGCGCATCCTCGACAACACCACGCTCGGACTCGAGGTGCAAGGCGTCAGCCGCAAGGCGGCACGGAAGCGTGTGGCTCCGCTGTTTGCCGAATTCGGCCTTGCCGGCTTCGAGTGGCACTTTCCAGCGCAGATCTCGGGCGGCATGCGCCAGCGCACGGCGCTTTTACGTACCGTGGTGCAGGAACGCGATATGTTGCTGCTCGACGAGCCGTTCGGCGCGCTCGACGCACTGACCCGTGCGGCCCTGCAGCGCTGGCTCGAACAGATGTGGCGGCACCACCACTGGACGGCGTTGCTGATCACTCATGACGTGCGCGAAGCCCTGTTCCTGTCCGACCGCATCTATGTGCTGTCCGCGCGGCCTGCCCGGGTCGTGCGTGAGATCAAGGTGCCGCTGCCGCGCCCGCGCGATTCCGCCAGCGCGGCCACGCGGCAGGCCGGGGCACTCGAGGCCGAGATTCTCGACATTTTGCTCAACCCCCAGCCACCCAAAGGACATGACCATGATTGACTTGACGCGCAGGCAAGCCCTGCTGCTCACCCTTGCCGGCAGCGTACCGCTGATCACCGGATCGAGCCGTTCCTTCGCGGCAACGCGGACGGTCACAGTCGCCCTCGACTGGACGGTCAACACCAACCACATCGGCCTGTTCGTCGCCCGCGATAAGGGATTTTATCGGGAAGCCGGCATCGAGGTCGACATCCTGCCCTACAGCGATACCGGTGCCGGCACGCTTGTCGCCAACCATGTCGCCGATTTCGGGATCAACGGCACCATCAGCCTGTTCACCCAGAAGACCGCGGGGGCCGATCTGAAAGGGCGTCTATGCCGTCGTGCAGTCCGAGACAGGCCGGCTGGTGTTCAATGCCGCGCGCAGCGAAATCAAAAGCCCGAAAGATCTGGATGGCCTGACCTATGGCGGTTTCGGCAGCGCCTGGGAGACCGCGCTGATCTCGACCATCATCCGTCACGACGGCGGCAAGGGCGATTTCGAGACGGTGACGCTGGGCACTTCCGCCTACGAGGCGCTGGCCAACGGTTCGGTCGACTTCACGCTGGAAGTGTCGACCTGGGAGGGCGTCGAAGCCGAACTCAGGGGCGTTAAGCAGCGCAGTTTCGTCTATGCCGACCATGGCGTCCCCGATGAGCACACCACGCTTATCTCTTCGAGCGAAGCGTATCTCCAGGCGAACCCCGAATTGTCGTCATCCTTCATCCAGGCAACGCGGCGCGGTTACCAATTCGCCGTCGATCATCCAGGGGAGGCCGCCACGCTGCTGATAGCCGCCAACAAGGATGCCCTGACGAATCCGGCCTTGGTCCACGCCTCGCTGAAGGCACTGCTCGAGGGCAATTATCTACGCGGGCAAAATGGTGCCATCGGGACGTTGGACCCTGCCAAGATGGAAGCGATCGGCAACTACCTCTTCGCCGCCGGCATTCTGCGCGACGCCGACGGTAAGGTTCTGCCGCAGAGCCCGGATTTCGCCAGGTATTTCAGCAACGCATTTCTGGGGTAGCTGGCCAATCCCTTAAGGAGAGGATCAACTCGGGCGAAACCCATTCCTGGCGATCCTCGAAGCGGAGACAATCTGCACGGCCGTGCCTTGTGTCTCTTTCGGCGGCGCCGTCGCCGTTTCTGATGCCGATATGATCTTCTCGGTTAACCGCACAGCAATGGTTGCGTGCAAAGGTCCCTCCGAGGGATGATCGGGGTTCTTGCCTTGCTTGCACCAAAAAGCGAAACGCTTCCGCGCGTCAACCAGGGCGGGATGATATCCGAAGCGCGCAAGCGCGAGATCCTGGCCGACTTGCGCGAAGGCTTCTTTCGCATTTGTGCGCTCGCATGCGCCGCGCTGTTTGTGTACCGGGGCGTGTATCACTTCGTGCAGGATCCCACCCGGTTCAATATCGCGCTCGTGGCGGTCTCCGAGACGCTCACCTTTACCTGGCTGCTGCTATCGCGGCGGCCGGTGACGCGTGACTGGAGCCCGCTTGCGGTAGTCGCTTCGGTGACCGCCAGTTTTGGTGTCGCCTTGATCACCATGGAACCGGGCATCCCCATCATCCCCATCTATGTCGCCGCGCCGCTGCAGTTCCTGGCACTGTGGTTCGTCATCTGGGGAAAGCTGTCGCTGGGTCGTTCCTTTGCCATCCTGCCCGCCAATCGCGGCGTGATGACCGGCGGCGCCTACCGCCTGGTGCGGCATCCGATCTATGCCGGTTACCTTACCGGCCATGTCCTTTACCTGCTGTCGGCCTTTTCCTTCTACAATCTCGCCGTCTATGCGGTTATCACCTATCTGCAGGTGTACCGCATTCTGCGCGAGGAGGCCTTGCTTGCCGCGGAACCGGAGTACCGCTCTTATATGGAGCGCGTGCGCTATAGGCTGTTTTACCGGATATTCTGAAGGCCAGACTGTCACGCGAGAGTGGCCGGTCCTGTTTGATCCAGAGTTGGCCAACAGGGCTCCTTAGCGGCTAGTGGTCCGGAACTGCTCCGCAGGTGAGGTGCTGTATCCTGGCTGTTCGGTAGCAAGCAGCCTGGCACCAAATCATCGGCTCTCCAACAGCTGGATCTAAATCGTTTTTTCTCGTAAACTTCTCAAAATATAGACATTGCAAACGTCTGCCATTAGATATTTTCTACAAGTATATTATATTTTTATTATCATTACCGCTTTCTTGTTTCGACAGTTAATACCATGCCGCTCACATGTATAGCGTGAATTGAAACTCAAAACTCTCTTCGACGTAGTTGCCATCGCAATCGGCTGCATGCCGACTGCCTAGCGCAACGACAACAGGAGAGTGTTATGGCCTTTACCATCAAGACAGTCGCCAGTGTGTTGGCGGGTAGTGCAATAGTCTTGGTTCTGTCCGTGCCAGCAAACGCAGCAGGTCTTGGCGTCGGTGTCGGCGCCTCGGTTGGCGGTAGCGGCGGTGTCAATGCCGGTGTCGGCGCCTCGGTCGGCGGCGGTGGCGGCATCAATGCCGGCGTCGGTGCCTCGGTCGGCGGCAGCGGTGGCGTCAATGCCGGAGCCGGCGCCAATGTCGGCGGCTCGAGGGGCGTCAGCGCCGGGCTCGGCGCGTCGGTCGGCGGCAGCAATGGCGTCAATGCAGGAGCCGGCGCCAATATCGGTGGTTCGGGCGGCATCAACGCCGGGCTCGGTGCCAATGTTGGCGGAACGGGTGGCATCAATGCGGGGCTTGGCGCCAGTGTTGGCGGCGCCGGTGGCATTGGTGTCGGCGCGGGCATCGGCAACGGCACCAATCCCAGCAATCCGTCCAACCCGAACAACCCATCCAATCCCAATCACCCCAACGTTCCTGGTGTCGTGGCCCAGATGTCAAGCTCGCAGGTGACGCGCATGAAGAAGCGCTGCGTCGATGTCCTCAGCAGCGAAGGGACCTATGACCGCGACTTGCGGCAGCTCTGCCTGCTGATCGCACGCCGCTGAGGCTGAGGGAGGTTGCGGAACCAGCCGTAGGCCTGACCGCACTCTCCTGGCCTCCGGCCGGTTGGAAAGCCCGCCGTCCAGGCGGGCTTTCTGCGTTGCGGGCTGTGTGTTCCGTAGCCGCAATAGTCCAGCGGAACGCCAGCCCCTCTAAAACGTTCATACCTTGCGACATCCGAAATGGCGCGATGTTGAACCAGCGCGAAAGCGCGCATTCAGGAGCAGGGAAGGCCATGGGTCTCGGAACGATACTTATCATTATTCTAATCCTCGCGCTGCTCGGCGGCTTCAGCGGTCTGGGCGGTGGCCCGTTCTACGGAACCGGTTACTATGGCGGTGGCGGTCTCGGACTTGTGTTGATCATCGTCATCATCCTTGTCGTCCTGGGACGCATCTAGCCGGCTCCTCTTGTGTCGCCGGCGTCGCGGTCCCGTGAGCGAACCCGCGCCGGCGTGCACTGGAATGTGATGGAAGCAGGCCGGCTTGTGATCATGCGCCCCGCAGGACGGCTGTATGGTGATTGCGGTCCACACCCCCCGTGGAAACAAGAGGAGAGGGTCCCACCCCTTCATCCTCCTCCAAGGCCCGCCCCGGTTCCCGGAGCGGGCTTTCGTTCTTCTGCAAAGCGATTGCCTTCGGTCTTTCTGCCGCTCTCGGCCACGGTCTTTTTTCTCCGTCATGACCGACCTGCCGCTGACGGGAAAGCCGTGGGCGTTCACGCTGGGCAATTACGCCGCCTTCTTCTCGCAGAATCTCTATCTGACGCTGCTGCCGGCTTCACTCCGCCTCGGCCTCGAGGTGACGGGCTATCGACGACTCGCTGATCGAAGCCGGGCGCTCGCTCGGCCTCGCGGCTGCGCCGGCCAGACGTTGAAAGTCATCGTCCAAAATACTGGCGCCGACAGGCTGGTGGAAGGTCAGGATGTGGTGCTGCGCTGGTCGCCGGAGAGCACAGTGCTGATTGCGGCGGCGGGCTGATCGTCGTTTCGGCTCTTGCCAGACCGCTGACAATGAGGAACGCATAGCCGGGCCCAAGTTAAGCCCGGAGCACCTTGATGACGCTTGACCTGACGGCCCGCGACCAATCCATGCTCGATGGCGAGCAAGGCCCAGCCGCGGCCGCCGCCATGAAAATCCTCGTCGCCTTCTCGAACGCGGTTGGGGCCGGCAGCCTGCTCGACATCTCAGGCGCCCATATCGATGGCTGTCTCTATCACGGCAAGGCAGGGCTCGATTTCGTCGAGCGGCTGGTCGAGGGAAGCGGACGTGTCCGGGTGCCGACGACGCTCAATGTCGGGTCGTTCGACCTTATTCATCCCGGCATGGTCAAGATGCCGGCGGCTGAAGAAATGCCGGCGCGGCGGTTGATGACGGCGCATCTGGAACTTGGCTGCCAGGCCACATTCACCTGTGCCCCCTACCAGACGCGGTTCCGGCCTGAATTCAGCCAGCAGATCGCCTGGGGCGAGTCCAATGCCATCGTTTTCGCCAATTCGGTGATCGGCGCTCGCACCAACCGCTATGGCGATTTCATCGACCTGTGCTGTGCCATGACGGGTCGCGCACCGGGCTGGGGCCTGCATCTCAGCGAGAACCGGCGCGGCCGCATCCTGTTCGAGCTGGATGTTGCCGACGGGGAGCCGAGCGACAGCCTGTTCGTCGGCGTCGGGCTGATCATCGGGCAAGCCAGTGGGGACCGCATTCCTGTGATCGTCGGTCTGCCGCAACCGCGCGACGAGGACCAGTTGAAGGCGCTGGGCGCGGCGGCGGCAACGACCGGCGCGGTGGCGCTGTTCCATGCGGTCGCGATCACGCCGGAAGCGCGGACGCTCGACGAGGCGTTCCATGGCCATGCGCCGGAAGAGACGATCCGCATCAGCCGCGCCGATATCGACCATGCGCTGGCCAGACTGTCTGGAGTGCCCGACGGCGCGCTGCTTTCAGCCGTGTCACTGGGCACGCCGCACTTTTCCCACCAGGAATGGATGCGCCTGTTGCCGCTGCTGCGTGCGGTGGCGCCGGGCAGGGGCATCCCGATCTATGTCAACACCGGCCGCGCGACGCTGACACAATTGCAGGAGGAGGGGGCATTGGCTGGCATGGAGGCGTTCGGCCTGGTCCCGGTCGCTGACACCTGCACCTATGTCACCTCGATTCTCGAGCGTCTCGACGGCGTGGTGATGACCAATTCCGGCAAATGGGCGCATTATGCGCCGGGCAATATCGGCGTGACCGTCGCCTTCGCCGAAATGAAGGATTGCATCCGCTCCGCCGCCGCAGGGCACGTCGTGCGGAGCGGCTCATGACGCGGTCGATTGAAGTGAAGGTCGTTGAAAGAGCCGGCACATTCCAACTGGCCGGTGCCGCCGAGGGCGAGGCGCTGGTGTTCTCGCAACCGCTCAGCTTCTGGGGCGGCATAGACGCCGAGACCGGCGACATAACGGATCATTCGCACCCAGGCCTTGGCCAGAATGTCTCCGGCAAGATACTGGTCATGCCGAGCGGGCGAGGGTCCTCGTCTTCTTCCTCTGTCTTGGCCGAGGCAATCCGCAGGGGCACGGCGCCGGCCGGCATTCTTCTGGAACGGCCGGACCCGATCCTTGCCGTTGGCGCCATCGTCGCCGAGTTCCTCTACGCGATCAGCATGCCGCTGGTGGTTTGCGACATTGGGGGCATTGTTTCCGGCGAGCGGATCGCGATCGATGTGGGCGGTGATGGCGGGGCGATTGTCCGCAAGGTCAGGAAATGAGCACGCGCTGATAGGGTGAGCGCTGCATCCGGCTGCCGCCTGCCTCTAGGACGCGCCAACCTACCGGCCGATCAGGCCTGTCATTACTCCAAATGATCTAACCGACACCGCCTAAATCCTTGTTTTGTGCGTGCCGAGCCAAGTGCTGCGCGCGCCTCAAATCTCCGGGATGTTCTCCTTGAAGATCACCTGCAGCCTCGGCTGGTGCAATTCATAGGGGAGGCCCCGGACGGCGTGGGTCAGGATGTTGAGCGCCTCACGGGCTTCGACGCGCGGGTTCTGGTCGATGACGGCGTCGAGCGTGCCGTCGAGCAGCAGTTCCTTGGTGCCGTCCGTCGCCTCGTGGCCGAGGAAAACCATGGATTGCGCACGGCCGCGTTCCTTCAGCGCACGCGCTATGCCGGTGTTGCCGGCGCCGACATTGTAGATCGCGGCAAGGTCGGGGTGGCGTTCCAGAAGGGCTGACGCCTCCGAATAGGCCTTTTCGCGGTCGTCGAGCATTTCGCGCATCTCGACGATCTCCAGATTGGGGGATTCCTCGGTCAATATGTGCCGGAAGCCCATCTCGCGTTCCTCGTGGCCACGATAGGACAACGAGCCTGCAAACAGCGCCACCTTGCCGGGGCGCCCCGGTCCCATGAAACGGTTGAGCAGATAGCCGGCCAGCCGCCCGGCGGCGCGGTTGTCGATGCCGATATAGGCAACCCTTGGCACATGCAGGATGTCGGAGGCGATGGTCACCACCTTGACGTCGTTGGCCGATAGCGAGCGGATCGCCTCGCGCACCGTCGGATGGTCGAGCGCGATGACGCCGACGCCTTGTGTCTGGCCGCGCAAATCCTGCAGCAGGCGGGCGAGCCGGTCGGGATTGAAGCCCTCTATGGTGGCGATATGGACGTCGAGATCGGGGCGCGCCAGGGCTTGTGCCTCGATGTGGCGGTGCAGCATCTTGATGAAGGAATTAGTGCCGGCCGGCAGCGCGAAGTCGAGCCGGATGACCTCGCCGGGCACCGGCCTGGGCGGCGCCCCGTTCGGGCCTTCGGCGATGTAGCCGAGGCGCTGCGCCATTTCGAGCACGATCTCGCGTGTGCGCGCCCGCACGCCGGGGCGATTGTTGAGCACGCGGTCGACGGTGGCGGCGGAGACGCCGGCTTCCCGGGCTATGTCGGTCAGGGTGGAACGCACCGTCTCATCTCCTCAATGCATCAGGGATGACGCAGTGCCGGCTGGCGGCTGATTGCGCCCAACGCCCCGCGATCCGCGATTCTGATGGGAAATGATGTATCCGGCCTTGGCCGATGCGCAAGCCGCCAAGCTAAATCAACTCGTCCGGCACGATCGTGTCGGAAAGGGAGATCACATTTCCCATCAAATCGACGCATTCGGAGGGGTCTATGAACCTTGGTATGACGCATTTCCTCACTCTATGCGATGTTGTGATGTGTTTTGATTATTAATGATGTTGACAGTCTTCCGATCCTGCCGTCAATATCCCTCATGGGCTCGTGGAGGAAACATTGGGCCTGAGGGAGGAATTCCAATGTCTGATTTGATCCGCATCTCGCGGCGCCGGTTGCTGGCGTCCGGAGGAAAGGCGGCGGTGTTCGTGGCCGCCGCAGGTATCGCTCCGCAATTCATTCGTCCCGGCCGCGCCTTCGCGGCCGATGCGCTCGCACCTGGCATGATCGGCGGTCCGACGGGCTTCGATGGCGCCGAACGCTATCAATACGGTCCCGACACACCGGAGGGCCGCGCGATTGAGGCCGCCAAGGCTTTGAAGGGCGCCGGCAAGGCGCCGGCCAAGATCGTGCTTGGCCTGTCGGACGGCTCGATTGGCCAGCTCACCCAGCCTTTTCCGGCCGGGGCGCCGTCGATCAAGGAGCTGTGGGAAAAGGAAACCGGGATCCCGATCGAGATCGTCGGTCTGCCGAACGGCCAGGAATTCACCAAAACCATGCAGGACATCTCCACCAAGGGTGGGGCCTACGACATCTATTCGACCGAGTGGAATCGCCTTGGCGATCTCGCCGAGACCGGCGGCATCGCCAAGCTCGACGACTTCGTCGCCCAGTACAAACCCGAATGGGACGATCCCAAGACCGGCTATGTCGACGGCGCCAAGGGTGTATCGCTGCTCAACAAATATCGCGGCTCCAACTATGGCGTGTCGTTGGACGGCGACTTCCAAACCTGGGTCTATCGGACCGATCTGTTTGGTGACGAAGCCGAGAAGAAGGCCTTCAAGGACAAATACGGCTACGATCTGGCGCCGCCGAAAACCTGGAAGCAGCACGGCGATATCGCCGCCTTCTTCCAGCGTCCGGACAAGGGCCTGTTCGGCTCCACCGACCTGCGCAACCAGGGCTGGGGTTATACCAACTGGTACCAGCGCTATGTGTCGATGGCCTCGCCCAACCAGTTCCTGTTCGGCGACGACGGCAAGCCGCTGATCAATTCCGAGCATGGCATCGCCGCCACCAACGAATATGTCGAATCGCTGGTCCATCATTCGCCGGACGCGATCTCGTGGGGCTGGCCGGAGCAGTACGGCAATTTCGCCAAGGGCGGCGCGGCGATGACCTGTGCGTTCTCCAACCTGCCGAAATTCCTCGACAATGCCGGCAACAAGGACTCCAAGGTCACCGGCAAGATCGGCACGATGCTGCCGCCCGGCCGCGAGATCGACGGCAAACTGATCAGCCGCTCCGTATTGTGGTTCTCGCTGACCGGCATGGTCTCGTCGCAGTCGAAAAACCAGGAGGTCGCCTATCTCCTGCTGCAATGGCTTGGCTCGGCCCGCATCTACGCCTGGATGAGCGCCAACCCCGGCGGCTATCTCGATCCGTTCCGGCTTTCGGATTTTTCCGATCCGCTGGTGCGCCAGACCTACCACGCCTACCACATGGACGTGGTGCGCGAGACGGTCGCCCGTACGGTGCCGACCATCAACTATCCCGGCGCCACCGCCTTCCACAATGCGCTGGACGAAAACCTGATGGCCTCGCTGACCAAGGCCAAGACATCGGAGCAGGCGATGGCCGACACGGAAGCCGAGTGGAAGAAGATCGCCCGGCGCATTGGCGAGGACAAATTGCTCGAAGCCATCAGGACCAACAAGGAGGCATGGCCGACCGTTCTCGATCCGATCAGCTGATCCATCTCCCTGGATCAAAGCCGGAGGGGAGGAGCATCAGCTCTTCCCCTCCGCAACCGACGCCACCAGCAAAAGCAGCCAGATGAAGCGTTCCGTCCCCTTCGAGATATTCCGCTACGCCGCGATCCTCGCGGCGATGGCCGTCACGCTGGTGCCGATCCTGTGGATGGTGTCGATGGCCTTCAAGCCGATCGCCGAATGGTCGGCGACGGGAGCGGACCTGACATGGTGGCCGAAGAACCCGACGCTCAGCAATTTCCAGTTCGTGTTCGGCGAGTCCACCAACAATTTGATCGTCGCGCTCGACCGCACCGCGCTGAAGCCGATCCTATCGTCGCTTCTGTCGGCGGTATTCGGCACCGCGATCGCCATGTCGGCGGGCACCGCCGCCGCCTATGGCCTGTCGCGCTTCGGCTCCGGCCAGAACCTGCCGCTGGCGCTGATCCAGCTCAGGCTGTTTCCGCCGATGGCCGTCATGATCCCTGTGATGATCATGTGGGCCTTCCTGAATTTCACAGACAGCTGGTGGGGGCTGGCGCTGATCTACGGCATCGTCACGCTGCCGTTCGCTTTCTGGCTGATGAAGACCTTCTTCGACGACATGCCGCGCGAGATCGAGGAAGCCGCTTTGGTCGAGGGCTGCTCGCGGCTGCGCGTCTTCACCCGCATCACGCTGCCGATGATGCGCGCGCCGTTGGCGAGTGCTGCGCTCTTCGTCTTCATCCTCAACTGGTCGGACTATCTGATCGCGCTGCTTCTGACGACGCGCGAATGGGTGACGATCCCCGTCTACATGGCCTCGCTGTCCTCGTCGATGACCGGCCAGCTCTATGGCGCCAAGGCCGCACTCGGGCTGATCGCGGCGGTGCCGCCGGTCATCATGGGCATCGCCATCCAGCGCCATCTGGTGCGCGGGCTGACTTTCGGAGCGCTCAAGCAATGAGCGCGGTGGTTGCGACGATTTCGGAGGGTGAGATGGACGCGGCCCGCGCAAAGCCGGCGCTGCGCGACGAAGGCATGCGGTTGGGCTTTCGCCTGACCTTGCCGGCGCAGATCCTGGTGCTGTTCATCTCGGCCTTTCCACTCTTGATGCAGCTCTACATCAGCGTCACCGACTGGTCGCCACTCTCGGGCCTTGGCTGGTGGAACGCCTGGGAGATGTGGAACAGCTTCGCCAACTACACCGACCTTGCCGCCGACGCGCGCTTCTGGAGTGCGCTGAAGCGCACGGTCATCGTGATGGTCGTCTGCGTGCCGGCCGAATTCCTGTTAGGCTTGGCGCTGGCGACGCTGTTCGCCGACGATTTTCCGGGCAAGCGCATCTTCTATTCGGTCCTCCTGATGCCGATGATGGTGGTGCCGGCGGTGGCCGGCTACATGTTCTTCATGCTGTTCCAGTCCGGCGGCCCGGTGAACGACATCCTGTCGGCAATCACGGGCACGCAAGTCACCATTGCCTGGCTGTCGGACCCGAAGCTGGCGCTGATCGCGGTGATGATCGCCGACATCTGGCAGTGGACGCCGCTGATGTTCCTGATCCTGCTCGCCGGCCTGGTCGGAGTGCCGGAGGACCAGATCAAGGCGGCAACGCTGCTCGGCGCCAATCCCTGGCAACGCTTTACCACCATCGTGCTGCCGAAGATGAAGACGATCATCATCATCGCGCTGGCGATAAGGGTGATCGAGAACTTCAAGATCTTCGACACGCTGTACATCATGACCGGCGGCGGCCCCGGTGTCGCCACCGAGACGATCTCCGTCTACATCTACAAGGTCACCACGCAGGATCTGATCTGGGGCTATGTGGCGGCGATCGCGCTCGCCGTTCTGGTCGTGCTCTCCATCGTCGCCGTGTTCGCCATGAAGCGCATGGCCCGGGCAAGGCAGGTGGCGGCATGAGCACGATCGAGCTCAAGCACCTCACCAAGATATTCGGCGACTTCACGGCGCTGAAGACCATGGACCTCGATATCGCAGATGGCGAGTTCATGGCTCTGCTGGGGCCTTCAGGCTGCGGCAAGTCGACGACGATGAACATGATTGCCGGAATGGAAGAGCCGACCAGCGGCAAGATCCTGTTTGGCGAGCGCGACATGGCCGGCGTGCCGATGGGCCGGCGCGGGGTTGGCTTCGTGTTCCAGAACTACGCGATCTTCACCCATATGACGGTGCGCCAGAACCTTGCCTACGGGCCAAGGATGCGTGGCGCCGCCACGGTCGAGATCGATCGTCGCGTCGGCACGATTGCCGAGCTGCTGCAACTGACGCCGCTGCTCGACCGCAAGGCCGACCGGCTGTCGGTCAACATACTGCAGCGCGTGGCGATCGGCCGCTCGGCAATCATGGAGCCGGCGATCTTCCTGCTCGACGAGCCGCTGTCCAATGTCGACGCCGCCTTCCGCGCGGTGATGCGCACCGAGCTGAAACAGCTGCAGCGCCAGTTCAAGCAGACCATGGTCTACGTCACGCACGACCAGCTGGAAGCCATGACCATGGCCGACCGTATCGCGGTCATGGACCACGGCGTGCTGCAGCAGGTCGGCACGCCGCTCGAGGTCTACAACAATCCGGCCAATGTCTTCGTCGCCCGCTTCATCGGCGCGCCGGGCATGAACCTGCTCAAGGGCCGACCTGCGGAGAGCGACCGGGGTCTGGTCGTCGATCTCGGGGCGCTGGGCATCACGCCGCCATTACCCGACGAGCTGGCGGCGGCCATGCGTGGCGCACGCGACGAGGTGCTCTACGGCTTTCGGCCGGAACAGGTGGCCCTGGCGGAGAATGGACGCGGGCTTGCCATGCCTGTCACTTTCGTCGAGCGCATCGGCGCGCGCACCATCGTTCACCTCGGCCAGGGCGACGGCGCCGTGAAAGCGGTCTTCGACAATGATGTCGGGCTGTCGATAGGGCAAACCGCGGTCGTCGCACCCGCGGCGTCGTCAGTGCGGGTCTTTGACGCCGTTAGCGGCCTTGCGATGAGAGCGGGTTGAGCCATGGCCGACATCGTCTTCCGCAATGTCACGAAACGCTACAGCACGATGCTCGCCGTCGACGACGCCTCGTTCACTGTCAACGACAACGAGTTCTTCTGCTTCTTCGGGCCGCCGCTGTCGGGCAAGTCGACAATCCTGCGCCTGGTGCTCGGGCTGGAGACGCCGGATGCCGGCGAAATCCTCATCGGCGGCAAGCCCGTCAACACGGTGTCGCCAGCAGAGCGCAATGTCGCCATGGTGTTCCAGAACTTGGCGCTGTTCCCGCATATGAGCGCGCTCGACAATGTCCGTTTCCCGCTGGTCGAGCGCCGGGTCGCCGAGGTCGATATCAAACGGCGCGTCGCCGATGTCGCGGCCAAGCTGCATATCGGCCATATCCTGCACAAGCCGCCGGCACTGCTTTCGGGCGGCGAGCGGCAGCGGGTGGCGATCGCCCGCGCCCTGGTGCGCGACCCCAACGCCTATCTGATGGACGATCCGATCTCGGCGCTCGACGCGCGGCTGCGCGAGGAAACGCGCGTCGAACTGAAGCGCATCCAGCGTGAGCTCGGCAAGACGCTGATCTATGTCACGCACGACCAGGAAGAGGCGATGTCGATCGCCGACCGCATGGCCATACTGGAAAGCGGAAGGATCCGGCAGATCGGCGCGCCGGCCGAGATCTATGATCGCCCGGCCAGCACCTACGTGGCGCGGCTGCTGGGGTCGCCTGTCATGAACATCCTCAAATCCGTTCAAGGCGAGGGCGGCATCGAGGCCGCCGAAGGCGCGATCAGCATCGCCGATCGCACGGCTCCGGCCGACGCCGTCGAGATCGGGCTGAGGCCGGAGAATATCAAGGTCAGGCCCTGGAGCGACACCGAGAAGGAGAGCCCCGGCCGCCCGGCGCGGGTGTTCGAGGTCGAGCCGCTTGGCGGCTATACCGTGGTGACACTCGCCGCCGGGCAAGCGCGGCTGAAGGCTTTGCTGCGCGGCCAGCCTGACATCAGGCCCGACGCGATGGTGGCGATATCCTGCGAGCCGGCGCGCGTGCATTATTTCGGACAGGGCGGAGGCGCGTTGGCAAGATGAACGCGGCCGCAAGGACAGGATTTCGGGAGGAAGGCATGACAGGCAAGGGCTTCGAGCCGGATGTGAAGGTCCGCACGAAGGAATATCGGATCGGCTGCGTCGGCGCCGGCATGATCATGGCCGAATGCCATCTGGCCGCCTATAAGGACGCTGGCTTTCCGGTCGTGGCGATCGCCTCGCGTACCAAGGCGAATGCGCAAAAGGTCGCCGACCGTTGGGGTATCCCGACCGTCCACGACACCCCGGAACAGCTGATCGAGGATGCAGATGTCGAGATCATCGACCTCGCGTTTCCGCCGGACCAGCAGCCGGCGCTGATCCGCCATGCGCTGAAGCAGAACCACATCAAGGCGATCCTGGCTCAGAAGCCGCTGGCGCTGTCGGTCGAGGAAGCCGTCAAGTTGCGCGACGAGGCGGCGAAGGCCGGCAAGATACTCTCGGTCAACCAGAACATGCGCTACGACCAGTCGATGCGCGTGTTGAAGCAACTCATCGACAGTGGCGCGCTCGGAGACATCGTCTTCGCGCAGATCGACATGCACGCCATTCCGCACTGGCAGACCTTCCTTCAGGGTTACGACCGGCTGACGCTTGCCAATATGAGCGTGCATCATCTTGACGTGCTGCGCTTCCTGTTCGGCGATCCCGATGAGATCACGACGCTGACGCGCAAGGATCCGCGCACGACATTCGACCATTCCGACGGCATCACCGTCTCGACGCTGCGCTTCCCGTCGGGTGTGCTCGCCGTCTCGCTGGAGGATGTGTGGTCTGGCCCGCGCCAGGACGGCTACAAGGACGACCAGCACATCAACTGGCGCGTCGACGGCACCAAGGGGGTCGCCAAGGGCACGATCGGCTGGCCGACTGGTGCTGCTTCGACGCTGACCTATGCTTCGGCCGAAACGACCGGCGGCGAGTGGGTAACTCCAAGCTGGGAGACGATGTGGTTCCCGCATGCCTTCATCGGCGTCATGGAGCAGCTGCAGCACGCCGTGAAGACCGGTACGCCGCCGGCGCTCACCGTTGCCGACAACGTCAAGACCATGGCGCTGGTCGAAGCGGGCTATCGCTCGATGGCATCGGGCCGCACGGTCAAGCTTTCCGAAATCTCCACAAACGCAACTAACTGAAATCGCAGACAACTGAATCGCTTACAGGGAGGAATTCAAGATCATGATGCAGGCAGGTATTTTCACGGGCTATTTCCCGTACGGCCTCGAAGAGACGGCAAAGAAGATCCGCGGGCTCGGTTTCAACACGGTGCAGCTCGACCTGCACTTCAGGGATGTCGACCTGTCGGCTGGGCAGATCACCAAGGACAAGGCCAGGAAGGTGCGCGACGTCTTCCGCGACCACAACCTGCCGGTCTGCTGCGTGTCGGGCTACACCAACATCATCCATCCCGACAAGGCGGAGCGCGACAAGCGCGTCGGTTATCTCAAGGAGATCATCCGCAATGCGCGCGAGTTCGGCAGCCCTTACGTGATCTCGGAGACCGGCACCTACAACACCGAATCCGACTGGGTGCATCACCCCAAGAACAAGACCGAGGAAGGTTTTGAGGAATGCCGCAAGGTCATCGCCGATCTTGCCCAGACGGCTTACGACCATGGCGCGGTCTTCCTGCTCGAAACCTATGTCAACAACGTCGTCGGCTCGGTCGAGGAGACGGTGAAGATGTTCGCGCAGGTCGACCATCCAGGCCTTGGCCTGCTGATGGACCCGACCAATTATTTCGAGACGCACAACATCGACCGGATGGACCAGATCCTGAACCAGGTGTTCGACACGCTGACCGACAAGATCAGAATAGCGCATGCCAAGGACGTCAAGCGCTCAGGCGATGACAAGTCGGAGAAGCACGCCGACATCGGCGATGCCGACGCGATGGAAAGCCATACGTTCCGCGGGGTTGGCGAAATCGAACTGCCG
This sequence comes from Mesorhizobium sp. B2-4-13, assembly GCF_006658535.1. Taxonomy (NCBI): domain Bacteria; kingdom Pseudomonadati; phylum Pseudomonadota; class Alphaproteobacteria; order Hyphomicrobiales; family Phyllobacteriaceae; genus Mesorhizobium; species Mesorhizobium sp. B2-4-13. The sequence continues at coordinate 304,621 of NZ_VFVB01000008.1, forward strand.
GCGCCCGGCCTTGGCTCGCTGAACTACGACCTCTACCTCCAGCGGCTGGCCGAAAAGCATCCGAACATACCGGTGATCATCGAGCATCTGTCGGAAGACGACGTGCCGCGCGCCAAGACATTCCTCGACGGGAAATTCCGCGCCAACGGCCTGTGACGGCTAGCCGCGCCACCAGTGCACGGCGGCGCGGCTTCAAACAAGGGAGGAAAGAATGTTGAAATTCGCATTGAAATTGGCGGCCGCCGCGACAGTGCTCGCCGGCGTCGCCCTTGGCACGGCGGCGCAGGCGCAGGACGGCCAGAAGACCTTCTATCTCTTGTCGCATGGCGGTCCGTCGGATGCGTTCTGGATCGACTGGAACGCCGGTGCGACCAAGGCCTGCGACCAGCTCAAGGTAACCTGCAAGATTTCCTTCAGCGGCGGCGACATGGCGGCGCAGAAGGAAGCCTTCAACTCGGCGCTTGCCGCCAAGCCCGACGGCATCGCCACCACGTCCGCGCAGCCGGGCCTGTGGACGGAGGAGGTGAAAGCAGCCAAGGCGGCTGGCATCCCGATCGTGTTCTTCAACACCGACGATCCGGCGACAGGGCGGCAGGCCTATGTCGGAGCGGACCTGAAAGAAGCGGGTGTCATCTGGGCCAAATATCTGGTCGACCACAAGATGGTGAAGCAGGGCGACAAGGTTTTCCTGCCGGTCGAGGTTCCCGGCGCCAGTTACCAGCAGCTCGAGACCGAGGGCATCGCCAGCGTTTTCGATCCCTTGGGGATCAAATATGACGTGGTCGATTGCGGCACCGATCCGGCTGGCATCATCGCCAAGATGACCGACTACATGGTCGCCAACAATCCGCCGGCGATCATCGCGCTCGGCGATTCCGTTGCCGCCAGCGTCAAGCGCGTGTTCGATGGCGCCGGCGTGCCGGCGGGCAAGATCCCCGTCGTCGGCTGGGGCAATTCGAAGGAGACGGCACAAGCCGTCAAGGACGGCTTCGTCAACGCCGCCGCCTGGCAGTACCCGTCGGCGCAAGGTTTCATGCCGGTGGCGCTGCTCGGGCTTGCCGCCTCTGGCGAGCCGATCGGCTACGACGTCCACACTTTCGGTCTCTACGATGCCTCCAGCGTCGAGCCGATCCTGAAACTCTACGACAAGAAATGAGAAAAGCAGCGCCCGTCTGAAAGCGGCGGGCGTCTTTTCAAGCATGGTTCAAGCAGTCATGACAATTGCCGCAGAAGACGAAGTGCCGGGGGTGAAAGGCAGATCGCGCCTGCTGCGCTCGCCGCAATTCTCCTCCTTCGTCATCCTCCTCATTTTGCTGGCGGTATTCGCGGTCGCCGACGCCAATTTCCTGTCGCCGCTCAACATCTCCAACATGATGGCGTTCCTGCCCGAGCTCGGCATCATCGCACTCGGCATGACGCTGCTTTTGACGGCAGGCGAATTCGATCTTTCCGTCGGCGCGGTGTTTGGGCTGGCGCCGGTGGTGGTGATGCTGCTGGTGCAAAATGGCGGGGTGGATATAGGTGTCGCGCTTCTGGCCGGGCTGCTGCTTTGTATCGCGATCGGCGCGATCAACGGGCTGATCGTCACCAAGATCGGCATCTCCTCCTTCCTGGTGACGCTGTCGATGTTGCTCGTCGTGCGCGGGGCAGCGCTTTACATTACGCAAGGCTTTCCGCTGAAATCCTGGGACCAGCCGGGCTTCTTCGTGACGCTGCTCGCCGGCAGCTTCAACATCGGCTCGTTCCGCTTCTACACCTCGCTGTGGTGGTTCATCGGCCTGTCGCTGTTTGCCATCTACATCCTGCGCTACGCCAAGCTCGGCAACTGGATCAGTGCCATCGGCTCCAATCGCAACGCGGCGGTGGCGCGCGGCGTGCCGGCCGATACGGTCAAGATCTGGCTGTTCATCGCGACTTCGGTGCTGGCCGGCCTTGCTGGCATGATCAGTGCCTTCCGCATCTCGGCCGCCTCACCGGTGGCCGGCACCGGCTACGAGCTGGAAGTGATCGCCATGGTGGTGGTGGGCGGCACGGCGCTGACCGGCGGACGCGGCACCATCCTCGGCACCATCGTCGGCGCGCTGATGCTGCGCGCCATCCGCAACGGCATCGTACTGATCGGCGTGCCGGGGCTCGCCTACAACATCTTTGTCGGCCTCATCATCCTCGCCATGCTCATCCTGCACGCTTTGCTGCAGAAGAACGCCGCAAGGGGCTGACGATGGTGCAAGAAGTACTTCGGCTGCAGAACCTGCAAAAGTCCTTCGGCAGCGTGCGCGCGCTGAAGAACGCCTCGCTGATACTGCGGGAAGGCGAGGTGGTGGCGCTGCTGGGCGACAATGGCGCCGGAAAATCGACGCTGATCAAGGCGATCTCGGGTGTCTTCCCGGTCGATCGTGGCGACATCTTTGTGCGCGGCGAAAAGGTTTCGATCCGCTCGACCCGGGATGCGATGGACCTCGGCATCGAGACCATCCACCAGGATACCTCACTGGCGCCCGATCTCAGCATCGCTCGTAATCTTTTCCTCGGCCGCGAGCCGGTCAATTTCGGCTGGCTCGGCGTGTTCGCGCCGCTCGATCTCGCGAAGCTGCGCAAAGCCGCTTCCGAACTCCTCAAGCGCGTCGGCATCTCGAAGAAACTCGACGCTGATGCGCTGGTCTCGACGCTGTCGGGCGGCGAGCGGCAGTCGATCGCCATCTCGCGCGCCATGCAGTTCGCCGCCAAGGTGATCATTCTCGACGAGCCGACCAACAATCTCGGCGTCGAGGAAACCCACGGTGTGCTGCGTTTCGTCAAGGAGGTACGCGACGCCGGCCATTCGGTGCTGCTCATCACCCACAACATCCACCATGTCTTCCAGGTCGCCGACCGCATCGTCGTGATGCGGCGCGGCGAGATCGTCGCCGAACAGACGGTCGCCGACACCGACCTCCTGACCGTGGAAAGCATCATCACCGGCGCCGACATGTCGGCCTTGCTCAAGGAGGCGAGGGCAAAGTGAAGGGCGTCGCATGGTAGAGCTTTACGGCAAGACGCTGTCGCGCCGGCAAGTGGCCGAGCGGTCAGGCCAGCTGTCGCAATTCGCGGGCGTGCGGCTGATGACGCTCGGCGACGGGTTGGAGCGCGGCATCCGCATGCTCGAATTCCGCACCGGCTCGGGCCTGCGCTTCACCGCGCTCGTCGACCGGGCGCTCGACATCGCCGATTGCGACTTCAAGGGCCAGGCGATCGGCTGGCATTCGCCGAGCGGCTTTCGCCATCCGGGCTTGCACGACTATGAAGGGGAAGCGGGGCTGGCCTGGGCGCGGTCCTTCTCGGGCCTGCTCGTCACCTGCGGCCTCGACCACATTCTGGGGCGGGAAGAAGTGCCGGCCGAGAGCTACAACTATCCGGGGAAGAAGACGGTGCTTCATTCGCTGCATGGTCGTGTCGGTACCATCCCGGCGCGGCTGACCGGCTATGGCGAGCGCTGGGAGGGTGACCGCTGCGTGCTGTGGGCAGAAGGCATCGTCCAGCAATCGGCTGTATTCGGCGAGGATCTGCATCTCACTCGCCGCATCGAGGCCGATGTCGGCGGCAACGAGATCCGGCTTTCGGACCGTGTCGTCAACCACGGCTTCAACCGCACCCCTCATATGTATTTCTACCATGTCAATGTCAGCCATCCCTTGCTGGACGAAGGCTCCCGTTATCTGGCGCCGATCCGCGACGTCGTCTGGGCCAGCCATGCCGGCGAGCGCTACGAGGCGCAGAGTGTCGGCTATCGCACGGCGCCGGCACCGCAACGGCACTTCAGGGAGCAGGTCTGGCAGCACGAAATGGCCGCCGACGCCCATGGCGAGGTTCCGGTGGCCGTCGTCAACGACCGGCTCGGTCTCGGCTTCGAAGTGGCGACCCGCAAGGACCAGTTGCCGTGTGCCTACCAATGGCAGAATTTCCAGGCCGGGCAGTACGCGCTGGGGATAGAGCCATCGACCCACCATGTGCTCGGCGATCTCGCTGCCCGCGAGCGCGGTGAGATGATCTGGCTGGAGCATGGCGAAAGCCGGGCCTACGACGCGGTGTTCCGCGTCCTCGACGGCAAGGAGGAAATCGCTGGCGCCGAAGCCAGGATAGCGGATATCGCCCGGCAGCCCGAGCAGGATTATCCTCAGCCTTCAGAAAATTTTCCAAGACTGGCCGGCAGGACATGAGCGCGACATTTATTCAAAGCAAGCCCTCCGGCCGGCGGACCGGATTGCCAGCGCTGCGCGACGATTGGAGGCCAATTTGACGACGATGGCGAAAAAGCGCGACTACAGCCTGGTCGGCGAAAGCACCAGGGCAGCGATCGAGACCGGGCTTGCCTCGGCCGAGTGGTACCACACCGACGTGCCGCGCAAGGCGATGAAGGAGTTGATGCAGCGTTCCGACGGCCCGGCGATCCGCGACACCATCATCTGGATTGTCGCGATCCTGGGCTCGGCCGTGGGTATCGTCCTGTTCTGGGGTTCGTGGTGGGTGGTGCCGTTCCTGTTCGTCTATGGCGTGCTCTACGGCTCGTCGAGCGACTCGCGCTGGCACGAATGCGGCCATGGCACGGCTTTTCGCACGCGCTGGATGAATGATGTCGTCTACCACATCGCCTCGTTCATGCTGATGCGCAATCCCGTGCAATGGCGCTGGAGCCATGCCCGCCACCACACCGACACCATCATCGTCGGCCGCGACGCCGAGATCGCGGTCATGCGTCCGCCGGACCTGTTGAAGGCGGCGCTCGCCTTCACCGGCATTCTCGACTTTCGCTATTCGCTGCCGACGCTGGTGCGGCAGGCATTCGGCACGCTATCCGACGAAGAGAAGAGCTATATCCCCGAGATGGAACAGCATAAGGCCGTGGTCGCGGCCCGGTGGCATGTCGCGATCTATGTGGCGACGATCGCCCTCGCGATCGCGCTGAGGTCATGGATACCGCTGGTGCTGATCGGCCTGCCGCGCCTCTACGGCACCTGGCACATGGTCACGACCGGCCTGCTGCAGCATATCGGGCTCGCCGACAATGTCGTCGACCATCGGCTGAACACGCGCACCGTCTACATGAACCCGATCAGCCGGTTCATCTACTGGAACATGAATTACCATGTGGAGCACCACATGTTCCCGATGGTGCCGTATCACGCGCTGCCCAGGCTGCATGAACTGATCAAGCACGATCTGCCGAAGCCCAATCCGTCGATGTGGCACGCCTACCGCGAGGTCTGGCCGGTCCTGCTCAGGCAGCTGAAATACGAGGATCATTACCTCAAGCGCGAACTGCCGCCGACGGCCAGGCCCTATCGCGGTGAGTTCCACGAGGTCGATATGTCGGCGGCGGCCGAGTAGCGATCGCGAATGTCCGCAGGAGATAGAGATGGCCGATTGGGTTGAAGCGTGCGCGGTGGACGATGTCGAGGAAGAGGATGTCATCCGCTTCGACCATGGTGGGCGGACCTTCGCGATCTATCGCTCTCCGGATGACGAGTTCTTCGCCACCGATGGTTTTTGCACGCATGAGAAGGCGCATCTGGCCGACGGGCTTGTCATGGAGGACATCATCGAATGCCCCAAGCACAATGGCCGCTTCAACTACAAGACCGGCCAGGCCAAGGGCGCGCCGGTCTGCGTCAATCTCGCGACCTATCCGGTGAAGATCGAAGCCGGCAAGGTGATGATCCAGATATGAAGCGGGGGTATGATCAATCGATCCGGCACCGCGACGGCAAACAACAGAGGGGAACGCTTTAATGAGCCGAAAGAGACCGACCGTCGCCGATTTGCGCGCCATGAAGGGCAAGCGTCAACTGACCATGCTGCGCGTGCTGACGCTGGACGAGGCCGAGGCCGCCGAACGGGCAGGGGTCGACATCGTCTCGGTGCCGCCCGAACTGGTGCTCAACCCGCGCTACCGCGATGCCGCGCCCAGCCTGTTCACCATGCCGGGCGACAATTTCTTCGAGATCGGCACCGCGGATGATTTCGTGCGCTGGGCCTTCCGGCTCTACAAGGCCGGCGCCGACGCGGTCTATTGCAGCGCGGGCTACGCCACCATCAAGAGGATGGCGGACGATGCCATTCCCGTCATAGGCCATGTCGGCCTCATTCCTTCCCGCGCGACCTGGACCGGCGGCTTCAAGGCGGTTGGCAAGTCCGCCGATACGGCGATGCAGGTGTTCGAAGCGGTCAAGCAACTGGAGGCTGCCGGTGCGATCGGCGCTGAGATCGAGGTGGTACCAGTCGAGGTGGCGAAGGCGATCTCGGAGCGCACCTCGCTGATCATGCTGTCGATGGGCGCGGGTACCGGCTGCGACGCGCAATATCTGTTCGCCGACGACATTCTTGGCCAGAACCGTGGCCACATGCCGCGCCACTCGAAGATCTACCGCAATTTCGCCGCCGAATACGATCGGCTTCAGGCGGAGCGGGTGGCGGCATTTTCCGAGTATGTCGCCGACGTCAACAGCGGCGCCTATCCTGAGGACAGGCACATCGTGCATATGGACCCAGCCGAGCTAAAGCTGTTTCTGGACAAGGTAGGCCAGTCGTAAGGTCGCTTGCTGGTATCCTGTGGCCGAGCCACACGATTTTTCGGGAGCAATGCGTCAATGAAAAATGTTCAATTGATCGATGGAGCCATCAATTCGGCGTATAATATCTATGCAGTGTCGGATGAGGACTTTGAATTGATGTTTCCGAACGGCCAGGATATAGAATTCATTGAAGATTTCTTTAAGCGCGTTGGAAGTAAGAGAGGAAGACGATTTCAGGATTCCTTAAATAAGGGTCGACAAAAGAAAACTGAAGTCAACGGAATACATGGAACACTGTTTTATGGGCTGAAGTGGCAGAAGAAGCATCTCTACCCAAATAAAAAATTTTCTGATGACCCTTCGTCGGCATATTGATGGCATGTCAGAAACGGCATAAGGCCTGCCATGTGCCGCCGGTCAGCGCGGCGTAGAGTGCTTCGGCGTAGATGCCGAGAGGCCTGTCTTCCTTCAGGGTTGGGACGAGCCCGCGCACGGCTGTTTGAACCGCTGCGGTGCGTGGCGCCGGCGTCAACCCTTGACGCATATCCACGGCCTGGGCGGCGGCCATCAGTTCGAAGGCGATCAGCCGCCGCCACAGCGCGATCATGTCGGCGCATTTCGAAACCACCAGCGGCGTCTGCGTGGCGTGATCCTCCACGCCTTCCGAAACCGGCAGGAAATCGAGCATCACCGGATTGGCCTTGTGGCGGATGGCAGCCAGGATCGACGTCACCGTTTTTTGCAGCGGCACCAAACCGGCCGAGGCGCCAGCGACCGGCGACAGGTATTTGGGCAGGCCGTTGCGGCCCGGGCCGGTGAGCTGGATGAAGCGGGCGGCACTGGCGGCCGCACATTGAGCGATTGCCAGGCTTAGCGTCTCGAAGGCGAGCGCCAGCGAAGCGGTGTGAAAGTTGCCGGTCGACAGCACCAGCTCGTCGTCGCTCAGAACCAGCGGGTTGTCGGCGGCGGCATTGAGTTCGGTCTCGACGGCGCGTCTTGCCTGGCCGATCGCCTCGATCAGCGCGCCATGGATCGAGGGCATGCAGCGGATCGACAGCGGGTCCTGTATGGTGGTGGGCGCGGGCGCTTCGTCGCGGGCGAGAAGATCATGCAGCGCCTTGGCGGCTGCCTGCTGGCCGGCGGCGGGCCGCGCCATGTGCAGGCGGGGGTCGAGGATGGTGCGGTTGGCGCCGAAACCTTCCATGGTCAGCGCGCCGGCCTGGTGCTGCTGGGCAAGAGCCGACAGCGCGTCCGTGACCGCAAGCGCGCCGCCGCCGGCGGAGACGGCGGAAGCGTTGATCAGCGACAGTCCATCCTTGGGCGCCAGGCCGATCGGGCCGAGGCGGGCCATCATCAGTGCCTTGACCGCTGGCATGCGCCTTCCCTGATAATCGGCTTCACCTTCGCCGATCAGCAGGCGGGCGATCGCGGTCATCAACACCAGGTCGCCGGCGCCAATCGAGCCGAGCGACGGCATCACTGGATGGACGCCGGCGTTGAGGACTTCGATCAAGGCAACGAACACGGCGGGCGACAGGCCGGAGCCACCGGCCGACAACATTGTCAGACGGGCAAGCATGGTGGCGCGCACGGCCTCGACGGGCAGCGCTTCGCCGACCGCCCCGCTGCGGCCCTCGAGTAGCTGGCGCTGGAAGGCGCTGGCGTCACCCTCGACCGATGTGCGAAGATTGGCGCCGAGCCCGGTGTTCAGGCCGTAGATCTGCTGGCCGGAGGCCGCCGCCTGGTCGAGCACTTTTCGCGCCTTCTCCAGCCTGCCGATGACATTGGCTCCGATCTCCACCTTGCGTGCCTCGCGGGCGACGGCGGCGACATCGCCGACACTGACGCCGGCCCCGGTGAGGACGAGCGCGCTCATGCGAAGCGCAGCCTTTGGCCGATGCCTTGCGCCTGCGCCTTGGCCAGCATCGCCTTGCCGAGCGCAATGTCGGAGAGCGACAGGCCGCGATGCCAGAAGAGGATGGTTTCGTCGTCACTCTGCCGTCCCGGCCTGAGGCCAGCGGCGATCTGGCCGAGTTCGGCATGCAGCGTCTTTTCGCTCAACCGCCCGGTCTCGACATGCGCGCGCAGCGAGCCGAATTTGCCGCCCTTGCACTGGCCCCAGTCGTCGACGACCAACTTCTGCATGATGTCGGTCAGCGACAGCTCCACCGCGCTCATCGTGCCATAGGGAACGACAAGCGCGCCCGGCTTGATCCATTCGGTCTTGAGAAGGGGCTGCGGCTCGGGCAGGCGTGAGGCTTCGACGACGATGTCGGCGCCTTTGACGCAGCTCTCCCAGTCGGCGACCGCGGTGACGGGCTTGCCGAGGTCGGCGGAGAGTTTTGCGGCAAAGCCATCGCGACTTTCTGGGCGACGCGAATGGACGCGGATCTCATCGAAATCGAAGAGATGGTCGAGCAGGCGCACATTCCAGTACGCAGTGCCGCGCGCGCCGATATGGGCGAGCACCTTCGCGTTCTTGCGTGCCAAGTGCTTGGCGCCGATGGCGGTGACGGCGCCGGTGCGCATGTCGGTGATGACCGTGGCGTCGAGAATGGCGCGCGGCGTGCCGGTGCGTGGATCGAACAAATTGAGGATGCCGAATTCCGACGGCAGGCCGTGAAGATAATTGTCGACATAGTCGCCGACGATTTTCACGCCGGCCGTATCGAGCGGCGCGACGTAGCCGCGCAAGACATTGAAATGGCCGTGGAAGGATGGGTCGGGTTCGAGGTGGACGCGCGGCTCGATCACCGTCTGGCCCTTGCCTTGCGCAACGAGCCCGGCCTCGACGGCGTCGATGATCTCGCCATCGGCCATGGCAAGCGCTTCGATGTCGAGGGCGTTGAGGTAGTCGATATAGATAGGCTTCATGCGCGCACGGTTCCTGTTGTTTAAGACCGAGGCCCATTCATTCCATAACAGGCGGCGATACGACACGAAAGTTTGTTGGTCCATCTCTGGACGCAGTTGGCTAAATGTTGTTGAAACCGACCCGACATGACGGCCATTCCCGAAAATGAAGCCTTGCCCGAGACAGCCACGAATTCGCGGCGCGTGGCGCTGATCGTCGCCATCGCCTTCTTCATGCAACTGCTGGATTCGACGATCATCTCGACGTCGCTGCCGCAGATGGGCGCTTCCTTCGGCGTGCCGGCGGTGGCGATGAGCATCGGCATCACCGTCTACATGCTGACCATGGCCGTGTTCGTGCCGCTGTCGGGGTGGCTCGCCGACCGGTTCGGCGCGCGTAACATCTTCCTCGCAGCCATCGCGCTGTTCACGCTGGCGTCGCTCGCCTGCGGCTTCTCTGGAAATTTGACCGAATTCGTCGTTGCCCGTGCCGTGCAGGGCCTGGGCAGCGCCTTGATGACGCCGGTCGGCCGCATCCTGGTCCTGCGCAACGCGTCGAAATCCGAATTGCTCAACGCCACGGCGCTTATCACCTGGCCGGCGCTCTTCGCGCCCGTGGTCGGCCCGGTGCTTGGCGGTTTCATCACCACCTATCTGTCCTGGCACTGGAATTTCTTCATCAACATCCCGCTCGGCGCGATCGGGCTGGTGTTGGTCGCCCGCTTCATACCGGGTGATCGTGAAGCCGATCCCAAGCCGCTCGACTGGCCGGGGTTTTTCCTGACGTCGCTGGGGCTCGCCTGCCTGCTCTATGGCCTTGAGCGCATCGCGCATCCGGAGGATGGGGCCTTGCCGACGGTGGGGCTGATCGCGGCGGGGATCGTCGTCGGCTGGCTAGCGGTGCGGCATCTGCGCCGCGCGCCGCATCCGCTGCTCGACCTCTCCTCGTTCAAGGTGCAGACCTTCGCCATCTCGACGCTTGCGGCCGGCACCATCTTCCGGGTGGCGATCAACGCCACGCCGTTCCTTTTGCCGCTGCTGTTCCAGGTCGGCTTCGGCCTATCGCCCGTCGATGCCGGCATGATGATCCTGGCCTATTTCCTCGGCAATCTCGGCATGAAAACGATGACGACGCCGACGCTGCGTCGCTTCGGCTTCCGCTCGGTGATGGTCGTCAACGGCATCATCGCCTCGGTGTCGATCATGGCCTGCGCGGCGATCTCGCCGCAGACGCCGCAGCGGCTGGTGATGGCGCTGATGCTGATCGCCGGCCTGTCGCGCTCGATGCAGTTCACCGCGCTCAACACGCTGGCCTTCGCTGATATCGCCGCCGCGCAGCGTAGCTCCGCGGCGACCTTGTCCTCGATGCTGCAGCAGGTGGCGATGCTGTTCGGCGTCGCGGTGGCGGCGGCGATCCTCAACCTGTCGCAGATCGCGCGAGACCGGCCGGCGCTCGACCTCGTCGACTTTCGAGCAGCCTTCCTGCTGATCGGCATCATCGGGCTGGTGGCGTCGTTCCGTTTCCTGGTGCTGCCGAGAGGTGCCGGCGCCGAGGTCTCCGGCCATGTTGCCGGGAACTGAAATCGAATTTTCCGCCAGATCGCAGGGTTAAATTCCGTCTTCGCCTTTCGCCTTGGTGTTGTGCTTTCGCCAAGCGCCGAGACGGTGCAAACAATTGCCAAAAGTGCAGGAGTTTCCGGGCATTGCGCCAGATTCGGCAATCAATGCGTCCACTTTGCGAATCTCATCGCCAGCCTACGTTTTGAACGCGGATTCATTTGACGAAGCGGCGTTGAGCCGATTAGCTTTCTCTCCAGGGGTGGCAGCGCTGCCACCGGGGTGAAAGCAGACGATGAACATGGCCGGCTGGCTGAACTTCAGAAGCCTGAATCAGGAAGGCATTGTCTTTGCCATAGCGGTGGTGCTGTTCGTTGCCGCGGCTATAGGCCTGCCAGGCTTCATCGATGCCAACAATCTGGTCGCCATTATCCGCTCCGTCTCGGTGCTGGGTATACTGGCGCTGGGCATGGCAGTCGTCATCATCGGCCGCGGCATCGACCTGTCGGCGGTTGCGATCATGGCCATGTCGGTCGCCTGGTACCTGCAACTGCTCAACAGCGGAACACCGGACGGGCTCGCCTTCGCCTATGTGCTGGCCGGCGTGCTCGCCATCGGCCTGCTCAACGGCTTTCTCGTCGCCTACGCCGATGTACCGGCGATCTTCGTCACGTTGGCGACCGGCTCCTTCGTCTTCGGCTATGTCCGTTCGCAATTGATCACGCAGGACGCCGTGCCGGTGCCGCAGGGCCATTGGGTGGAACTGCTCGGCGGTCTGCGCTTTCTCGACGTCCCGATCGAGGTGTTCGTCTTCGCCGGGCTCGCCTTCCTGTTCTTCCTGTTCCTGCGCTACACCAAATGGGGCCGCTACATCTATTTCGCCGGCGACAACCCGGTCGCGGCGCGCAATATCGGCATTCCGGTGCGGCCGATGCTGGTCCTGCGTTACGTGCTCTCGGCATTCGTCGCCCTGATCGCCGGCCTGTTGACCGCGGCCAGCCTGCATTCGATCAACACCCGTGTCGTCAATTCGACGCTGCTTTACGACATCGTGCTGGTGGCGGTGATTGGCGGCATCGGGCTGTCGGGCGGGCGGGGCGG
>NZ_VFVB01000009.1:0-259297 GCF_006658535.1 Mesorhizobium sp. B2-4-13
TCCCCACCCGCCCCAGCACCCGCGCATAAACCTCTCCCACGATCCCGCGCCGGAACACCAGCACGCAGATCATGAAGATCAGGCCGGTGGCGATGGTCACGGGGAAACCTGAGGTGGCGAGCGTGTTTTCCAGGCCGACGACGAGGCTGGCGCCGATGATGGGGCCGACCATGGTGCCGATGCCGCCGAGCAGGGTCATCAGGATGACCTCGCCCGACATCTGCCAGGTGACGTCGGTGAGGGTGGCGAACTGGAAGACGATCGCCTTCAGCGAACCGGCGAGCCCGGCCAGCGCCGCCGACATGACGAAGGCGGCGAGCTTATAGCCGGCTACGGAATAGCCGAGCGAAATGGCGCGGTTCTCGTTTTCGCGGATCGAGCGCAGGATCATGCCGAAGGGCGAGTTGACGATGCGCCAGATGGCGAAGATGCCGAGCAGGACCACGACAAGCACGAAATAATAGATGTCCATCGGAGCGTTGAGGTCGAGGACACCGAACAGGACGCCGCGCGGCACGCCCTGGATGCCGTCCTCGCCTTGCGTGAACGGCGCCTGCACGCAGAAGAAGAAGAACATTTGCGACAGCGCCAGCGTGATCATGGCGAAATAGATGCCTTGCCGGCGAATGGCGAAGAAGCCCATGACGAGGCCGAGCAGTGCGGCGCCCGCCATGCCGAGCAGGATGCCGGCTTCCGGCGGCCAGCCCCACGCCTTGACGGCGTGCGCGGTGAAATAGGCGGCGCCGCCGAAGAAGGTGGCGTGGCCGAAGGACAAGAGGCCGGTGTAGCCGAGCAGGAGGTTGAAGGCGCAGGCGAACAGCGCGAAGCAGAGCATCTTCATCAGGAAGATCGGGTAGACGAAGAACGGCGCCGCCAATAGCCCTGCTATGCCGAGCCCGACCAGCACCCATTCGAGCCTTGGCGAGGGTCTGGCCGATGCCTCGCGCAGCGAAAGCCCGGCCATGTCGGATGTCTCCTCCGCCATCTCAGGCGTCCTTTCCGAACAGGCCGGCCGGCCGGACCAAAAGCACGATCGCCATGATGACGAAGACCACCAGGTTGGAGGCCTCGGGGTAAAAAACCTTGGTCAGGCCCTCGGCGAGGCCAAGCATGTAGCCGGTGACGATGGCGCCGAGGATCGAGCCCATACCGCCGACCACCACGACGGCGAAGACGACGATGATGAGATCCGATCCCATCAGCGGGCTGACCTGGTAGATCGGCGCGGCCAGGATGCCGGCGAGCCCGGCAAGGGCCGAGCCGAGGCCGTAGGTGAGGGTCAAAAGCAACGGCACGTTGACGCCGAATGCCTGGACGAGGCGAGGATTCTCGGTCGCGGCGCGCAGATAGGAACCGAGCCTGGTCTTCTCGATCAGCGCCCAGGTGCCGAAGCAGACGAGCAGCGAGGCGACCACGACCCAGCCGCGATAAATGGGCAGGAACATGAAGCCGAGATTGGTGCCGCCGGCCAGCAGCGGCGGCACGGCATAGGGGTTTCCCGACACGCCGTAATAGTAGCGGAAGATGCCTTCGAGCACGAGCGCGAGGCCGAAAGTGAAGAGCAGGCCGTAGAGCGGATCGGTGTCGTAGAGCCGCGACAGCGCCAGGCGCTCGACCACGACGCCGAAGATGCCGACAATCAGCGGCGCCAGGACCAGCGCCGGCCAATAGCCGATGCCGAGATGGGTGAGCAGGAGATAGCCAATGAAGGCGCCCAGCATATACTGGGCGCCATGGGCGAAGTTGATGACGCGCAGCAGGCCGAAAATCACGGCCAGGCCAAGGCTCAGCATGGCGTAGAAGGAGCCGTTGATCAGCCCGACCAGCAATTGGCCGAGCAATGCCTGGACGGGGATGCCGAAGATCATCGTCATGACGCCATCATACACCCAGAATTTCGTGGAGCAGCGTCATGCGGTCCGCCAGTTCGCCGGTGGGAAACCCGGCCACGACCTTGCCGTGCTCCATCAGGTAGAAACGGTCGGCGACACGGCTGGCGAAGCGGAAATTCTGCTCGACCAGCAGGATGGTCATGCCGCGCTGCTTCAGCGTCGCCAGCAGCTCGCCGATGCGCTGGACGATGACAGGGGCGAGGCCCTCTGTCGGTTCGTCCAAGAGCAGCATCTTCACCCCGGTCCGCAGCATGCGCGCGATCGCCAGCATCTGCTGTTCGCCGCCCGACAGCCGCGTGCCGGGGCTGTTGCGCCGCTCCTTCAGATTGGGGAACAGATCGAAGATTTCCTCGACGCTCATGCCGCCCGGGGCGACGACCGGCGGCAGCACCAGGTTCTCGTCGACGGTGAGCGTCGAGAAGATGCCGCGTTCCTCCGGCACGAAGCCGATGCCCTGGTGCGCGGTGCGGTGCAGCGGCAGCCGCATCAGGTCGGCGCCGTCGAAGACGACCTTGCCGGTGCGTCGGCGGATCAGGCCCATGATGGCGCGCAGCGTCGTCGTCTTGCCGACGCCGTTGCGGCCGAGCAATGTGACCGTCTCGCCGGCAAACACTTCGAGGTCGACGCCGTGCAGCGCATGGCCCTCGCCATACCAGGCATTGAGGCCGCGGACCGCGAGCAGGGGCGAAGCGCTAGTCATCGGCGGTGCCCATATAGGCCACCTTGACGCGCTCGTCGCGGCTGACCGTGGCGTAGTCGCCGGCCGCGAGCACCTCGCCGCGCTGCATGACGGTTATCCAGTCGCAGAGATCGGCCACCACGGTGAGATTGTGCTCGACCATCAGAACCGCGCGGTCGCCCGCCACCGAGCGGATGAGGGCGGAAACCGTGGCCACGTCCTCATGGCCCATGCCGGCCATCGGCTCGTCGAGCAGCAGCACTTTGGGATCCAACGCCAGCGTCGTGGCGATCTCCAGCACGCGTTTCCTGCCATAGGAAAGATCGCCGGCCAGCCTGTTCGTGGCATCGTCGAGGCCGACGGACCGCAGCAGTTCCATGGCACGCGGCGTCAGCCGGTCGAGCGCCGCCAGCGAGCGCCAGAACTGGATGCCGAGCCCAGCCGGCCGCTGCAGCGCGATGCGTACATTGTCGAGCACGCTGAGATGCGGAAAGATCGCCGAGATCTGGAACGAGCGCACCAGCCCCATCCGCGCTACTTTGGCTGGCGAGGTGCGGGTGATGTCGTGGCCGAGCAGGTCGATCCTGCCGCTGGTCGGCGCCAGGAATTTGGTCAGCAGGTTGAAAACGGTCGTCTTGCCGGCGCCGTTGGGGCCGATCAGCGCATGGATGTTGCCATGGCGGACATCGAGATCGACATTCCTGACGGCGACGAAGCCGGCAAAGTCACGCCGCAGGCCCCGGGCGGAAAGCACCACCCGCGGCTCTTCCGCGTTCAGATCAGGCGGCACCGTGGCCGCGCCGGTCACTGGGCGGCCGTCGCGCAGCCGCTGTCCTTCTCGCTCAGGAACGCCTCCTTGCCGGGGATGGTGGCGAGGTATTTGTAATAGTCCCAATCCTTGCTGCTCTCGCTGGGCGCCTTGACCTGATAGAGATACATGTCGTGGACCATGTTGCCATCGGCCTGGACCTTGCCGCCGGTGATGACGGCGTCGTCCACCGGCAGCGAATGGAGTTGCTTGGCGACCGCTTCGGTCTCGTCCGTGCCGGCCTTGTCGATCGCCTTCAAATACTGCGTCACCGCCGAATAGGTCGCGGCCTGGATCATGTTCGGCATGCGGTTGGTACGCTTGAAGAAGCGCTGCCCGAATTCGCGGCTCTTGTCGTCGCGGTCCCAATAATAGCCCTCGGTCAGCACGACGCCCTGCGCCGCCTGCAGCCCGAGCCCATGCACCTCGGCCAGCGTGAACAGGAGCGCCGCCAGGCGCTGGCCGCCCTGGACGATGCCGAATTCGGCCGCCTGTTTGATGGAATTGGAGGTGTCGAGGCCGGCATTGGCCAGCCCGATGACCTTGGCGCCCGAAGATTGCGCCTGCAGCAGGAAGGACGAATAGTCGGTCGCGCCGAGGGGATAACGCACCTCGCCCAGCACCTTGCCGCCATGGCTCTCGACAAACTTGGCGGTCTGCTCCTTCAGCGAATAGCCGAACGCATAGTCGACGGTGACGAAGAACCAGCTGTCGCCGCCCTGCTGGACGAGGGAGCCGCCGGTGCCCACCGCCTGCGAGTGGGTGTCGTAGGCCCAGTGGAAGCCGTAGGGCGAGCACTGCTTGCCGGTGAGGTCGGTGGTCGCCGCACCGGTGACGATGTCGATCTTCTTCTTTTCCTTGGAAATCCCCTGCACGGCGAGCGCGACCGAAGAGGTCGTCAGCTCCATGGTGGCATCGACCTGCTCGGTGTCATACCACTGGCGGGCGATGTTGGAGGCGATGTCGGGCTTGTTCTGGTGGTCGGCGCTGATGATCTCGACCGGCGCTCCCTGCACCTTGCCGCCGAAATCCTCGACCGCCATCTTGGCCGCCTCGACCGACCACTTGCCGCCGAAATCGGCATAGACGCCGGATTGATCGTTGAGGATGCCGATCTTGACCTTGCCATCGGAAATCTCGGCGGCCGAGGCGGGGATAGTGGTGGCCGCGAGAAGCGCGGCGGAAACGACATGGCGTAGCTTCATGAGTTTACTTCCTCCCAATGTGGATGAATCCGCCCCCTACGATCGTCATCCGCAAGCACTATGCAACATTAGGAAAATGAGGCGGAAGGGCAAGGGGCGGCCCCGGATTTCATGACGGCGAGGCCGGCCCATGGCGTGTGACACGACTATGTGAAGCTCGAACTGCGCACGCCGAGCTTGTTTGGGCCCGGACGGCTTCAGCCCTCGGCGGCGACGAGATGACCGTTGCCGACGTCGCTGAGCGCCAGTTTCAGCGGCGCCTCGCCGATCCGGCGGGTGGCGCTGGGGATTTCCTGGTCGAGGCGGGCGAAACGGCTTCGGCGCCGCGCCGGATCCGGCACCGGCACGGCTTCGATCAGGCGCCTGGTGTAGGGGTGGCGGGGGTTGGAAAAAACCTGGTCGCGTGTGCCCATCTCGACGATCTGGCCGAGATACATGACGGCGACACGGTCGGAGATATTCTCGACCACGGCCATGTCGTGCGAGATGAAGAGATAGGCGACGCCGAATTCGCGCTGCAATTCCTTCAGGAGGTCGAGTACGCGCGCCTGCACCGAGACGTCGAGCGCCGAGACGCTTTCGTCGGCGATGATCAGCTTCGGCCTCAGCGCCAGCGCACGCGCGATGCAGACGCGCTGGCGCTGGCCGCCGGAGAATTCGTGCGGATAGAGCTCCATCTGGTCCGATGACAGGCCGACGCGGTCGAACAGCGCGGCGACGCGCTCGCGGCGCTCTTCCTTCGAGGCGATGCCGTGGATCAGCAGCGGCTCGGCGACGAGGTCGCCGACGCGCATGCGCGGGTCAAGCGAGGCGTAGGGGTCCTGGAAAATCATCTGCACGTCGCGGCGCACCGCCTTGCGCTCGTCGCGGCCGAGGCCGGACAAATTGCGACCGCCGACGACGATGTCGCCGCTATAAGGCACCAGCCCGGCCAGCGCCTTGGCGGTGGTCGACTTGCCGCAGCCGGATTCACCGACCAGCGCCAGCGTTTCGTTGGGCGCGATCGAAAAGCTGACGCCTTCGACGGCGTGAACGCGGCGGGTGACACGGCCGAAGACGCCGCCGCGCAAGTCGAAGCGGACGTGGAGATCGGTGACCTCGGTGACCTTCGCCGGCGTTGCGGCTTCGGCTTCCCTAGATTTCTGACGGCCGGCGCCGCTGCCTATGCGCGGCACGGCGGCCAGCAGCTCGCGCGTGTATTCGGCTTGCGGGCGGGCGAAAATGTCCGACGTCTTGCCTTCCTCGACCATGCGTCCATGCCGCATGATGATGACGCGATCGGCCATTTCGGCGACAACGCCCATGTCGTGGGTGATCAGGATGACGCTGGTGCCGTGCTTTTGCTGCAGGTCGCGCAGCAGCTCCAGCACCTCGCCCTGCACGGTGACGTCGAGCGCGGTGGTCGGCTCGTCGGCGATCAGCACGTCGGGTTCCAGCGCCAGCGCCATGGCGATCATCACCCGCTGGCGCATGCCGCCGGAGAGCTCGTGCGGAAATTGCCGTAGCCGGCTTTCGGCCTCCGAAATGCGCACCGCCTTCAACGCCTCGATGGCGCGCTGGCGGGCCTCGTCCCGCGACAGGCTGGTGTGCGCCTCGATGGATTCGGTCAATTGCCGGCCGATCGACAGCACCGGGTTGAGCGAGGTCATCGGTTCCTGGAAGATCATGGCGATGCGGTCGCCGCGGATATGGCGCATGCGGCGTTCGTCGAGGGCGGTCAGCTCGGTGGCGCCAAGTTGGATCGTGCCGGCGGAGATGCGCGCGGCGGGCTGCGGCAGGAGCTGCATGATGGCCAGCGCGGTCATGGATTTGCCGGAGCCGGATTCGCCGGCGATGCAGAGCGTCTCGCCGCGCTTGAGTGTCAGGGACAGGTTGGAGACAACCTCGCGGGAGCCCTCCCCGCCGCGCACGGAGACGCAGAGGTTGGCGATGGTGAGGATGGTTTCGGGAGTTGAGGTCATTGGGAAGGCAGCCCGGAAAGGGATTTACTCCGGCACACCCCCCTCTGCCCTGCCGGGCATCTCCCCTGCAAGGGGGGAGATTGGCAGTTCCCACGCCCCGCCTCTCTTCCAGCGGTGACGATTGGCGAAAGCCCAAGCGCGATCCGATCTCCCCCCTTGCGGGGGAGATGGCCGGCAGGCCAGAGGGGGGTGCCTAGACGCTGACCTGTCATTCAAACACGCAACGCGGGAAGTAGAACGACACCACCCAGTTGGGCATGTCGACGATCTCGCTGATGCGGAGGTCGCCGCAGACCGAGGCCAGCATGTAGGCTTCGACGGGGTCGATCTGGTAGCGGCCGGCGAGCAGGTCGACCATCTGTGCCACGGCCTCTTTTGCGCCACTCATCAAATCCGGCCCGATCCCCGTCGTCACCTCATAGCCCTTGGCGTCGAGATGCCGTGTCACCGGACCCGGCGTGGTGAAGCGCGGCGTTTTCAGCCGCGCATCTTTCACCAGATCGAGTTTCAGCACGACGTTCATCGGGCTTTCGATCGCCGTGCCGCAAACCTCGCCGTCGCCTTGCGCGGCATGCGTGTCGCCGACTGAGAACAGCGCGCCCGCCACCTCCACCGGCAGATAGAGCGTGGTGCCGGCGGCAAGGTCGCGGATGTCGAGATTGCCGCCGACGCGGCGCGGCGGCACCACCGAGTGGTGACCCATTTCGGCCGGCGCGTTGCCGATGGTGCCGGCGAATGGTTTTAGCGGCACGCGGGCGTTTTTGCCGAACAATGCCGGCTCCAGCGAGGCGGCATCGTATTTCCAGATGTTGAGCGCCGGCTCCTGGAAATCGTCGGCGAGCAGGCCGAAACCGGGAATGTTCGCCGTCCAGCCGAAGCCGGACGGTTTGAACATCTCGATCGTCACCTTCAGCGCGTCACCCGGCTCGGCGCCCTCGACGAAGATCGGCCCGGTGACCGGGTTGATCTGGCCAAAGTCGAGCTTGGCGATGTCGGCGACGGTGCTACCGGGCTGCAACTGGCCGCCCGAGGAATCCAGGCACTGGAACTCGATGGTCGAGCCGGGCGCCAGCCGCTGCGCCGGGACAAACGAGTTGTCCCAGCCGAAATGGTGATGGCGCCCGTGGATGGTGTAGTCGCAGTTATTGCACATCTTTTACGTACACATTGTCATAGTTGATCGGGATATGGACCGGGTCGACATAGAGGTTGTCGGCGCCGCCCATGCGCGCGGATTTCATGGTGAAGCGCTGTTCGTTGAAGACCGGCGCCCAAGGGGCGTCCTCCATCACCTTGTCGTAGATGGCGCTCCACATCTTGTCGCGCTCGGGGGCCTTGGCCGGGTCGACCACCGAATCGGCCTCGGCCGCCTTGGCGTCGAGATCCTTGTTGCAATACCACGACCAGTTCCAGCCGCCCGGCACCGCACCGGCACAGCCGAGGATAGGGCCGTAGAAGTTGGACGGATCGGGGAAGTCGGCGATCCAGGCCATGCCACCCGACCAGATCATCGGCGCGCCGGCCTTGTCGCCGCCGGCGGCAATGACGTTGGCCTGGGCCAGCGACTGGATGCTGGCCTTGATGCCGATCGCCGCCAGGTCCTGCTGGATCGCCTGGGCGATGCGCGGATTGGGGTCGGTGTTCATGGCGAACAATTGCGTGTCGAAACCATCGGGATGACCGGCCTCGGCCAGCAGCGCCTTGGCCTTGGCGACGTCATAGGGATAGCCCTTGTACGCCTTGTCGTAGCCGGGCATCGACGGCGGCAGCGGCTGGTTGGCCGGCACGGCGCGGCCGTTGATGATCTGGATGATGCGCGCCTTGTTGAGCGCCATGTTGACGGCCTGGCGCACCTTCACATTATCGAACGGCGCCATGGTGGTGTTCATGGTGACATAGCCGGTGTGCAGCTGGCCGCCTTCGACGACACGCGCCTTCTGCTCGGGATCGGCCATCACCTCCTGGAATTTGGCCGGCGGAATGCCGTCGCCGGGCACGTCGATCTCGCCCTTCTGCAGGCGCAGCAGCGCCACGATCGGCTCCTGGCCGATCTCGAAGGTGATCTTGTCGAGATGCGGCAGGCCCTTGTGCCAATAGTCCGCGTTGCGTTCGAAGACGATGCGCTGGCCAAGGGTCCATTCCGCCAGCTTGAAGGCGCCGGTCCCGACCGGATGCTTGCCGAAATCGGCGCCGTATTTCTCGACCTCTTCCTTCGGTACGACATGGGAAAAGTTGATGGCCATGACATGCAGGAAGGTGGCGTCCGGGCGGGTCAGCTCGAACTTGACCGTGTAGGGGTCGACGACGGTGACGCCGGAAAGCGTCTCGGCCTTGCCGGCGGCGACATCGTCATAGCCCTTGATCGAGCCGAAGAAGCCGGCGCCGGGGCTCTGCGTCTTCGGATTGGTGACGCGGTCGAGCGAATATTTCACGTCTTCGGCGGTCATCTCGCGGCCATTGTGGAACTTCACGCCATGGCGCAGCTTGAAGGTGAAGGTCTTGCCGTCGGGCGAAATCTCGTAGCTTTCGGCGAGGTCGGGCTTGAGGTTGGTGGTGCCGGGCTCGTAGTCCATCAAGCCGTCGAACAGGCTCTTGATCATCGACCAGTTCTGCCAGTCATAGCCGATGGCCGGGTCGAGGGTCGCGACGTCGTCCTTGTAGGTGATGGTGATGGCGCCGCCCTGCTTGGCGTTCGGGTCGACGGTGTCCTCGGCGCGGGCGCTTGTCATGCCGAGCATCAGCGCCAGCGCCGATGCCGCGACGGTCGATGCGAGAAACTTCTTCATTGTCCTGTTCCCTTTCTCTGTTTGTTTTCTGGTTCATCTGAGCTTGATGCGGGGATCTATGAAGGGCGCGATGATGTCGGCCAGGAGATTGCCGAGCACGATGGCGAAGGCCGAGACCAGCGTGACGCCCATGATGATGGGGATGTCGACGCGCTGAATGGCTTGCCAGGCGAGCTGGCCGATGCCGGGCCAGCCAAACACGCTTTCGACCACGACGATGCCGCCCATGAAGATGCCGATGTCGATGCCGATCATGGCGACGACCGGCAGGATGGCGTTGGGCAGCGCATGGCGGAAAATGATGGCGCCCCGAGCCAGGCCCTTGGCACGCGCGGTGCGGACATAATCCTGGCGCAGCACGTCGATCATCGACGAGCGCATCATGCGCGCGTACCAGCCGGCGCCGAGGATGCCCATGGTGAGCGACGGCAGCACGAGATGGCGCCATGTGCCATAGCCGCCGATCGGGAACCAGTTCAGCCTGACCGCGAAGACATAGAGCAGCAGCAGGCCGACGACGAATTGCGGCGCCGAGACGCCGATGAAGGAGGCGACCATCAGGGTCTGGTCGGTGGCGGTGCCGCGCTTGACGGCGGCGATCAGGCCCATCGAGAGGCCGATCAGCAGCTCGCACAGGATGGCGCCGACCATCAGCAGCAGGCTCGCCGGCAGCCGCGAGACGATGAGTTCGGTCACCTCCGAGCGCTGGATGTAGGAGCGGCCGAGATCGCCGCTGACGAGCCTCGTCAGATAATGCCAGTACTGGACGACGAAGGGCTGGTCGAGGCCGAGCTGCTGGCGGATGTTCTCGACCGTCTGCGGCGTGGCGCTGCGGCCGGCGATCTGGCGCACCGGGTCGGCGGGCAGGAGATAGAGCAGCGCGAAGGTGATCAGCGAGACGCCGAGCAGGATGAGCAGCGACTGGATCAGCCGGCGGCCGAGATAGGCGATCATGCCCGGCCCCTTTGCGTCGGATCGAGAATGTCGCGCAGCGCGTCGCCGATCAGGTTGAAGGCCAGCGCCAGGGCCAGGATCGCGGCGCCGGGGAAGAACACCAGCCAGGGTGCCGCCTGGAAATAGGTCTGGTTCTCGAAGATGATATTGCCCCATGACGCCGTCGGCGGCTGCACGCCGATGCCGAGGAAGGAGAGCGTGGCCTCGAGCAGCACCGTGGTCGAGATGCCGAGCGTGCCCCAGACGATGATGGTCGGCAGGAGATGCGGCAGGATGTGGCGAAACAGGATGCGCGGCGCGCCGGCCCCGATGGTGCCTTCGGCATCGATGAACTCGCGTTCGGCGAGTGACGAGGTCTCGGTGTAGACGACGCGGGCGGTCTGCACCCAGTTGACCAGCGCGATGACCATGGCGACGATCCACAGGCTCGGCTGGAACACCGCCGCCAGGCAGATGGCGAGCAGCAGCGCCGGAAACGCCATCATCAAATCGGTGAAGCGCATCAGCGCGCCGCCGATCCAGCCGCGGAAATAGCCGGCGGTGACGCCGACCAGCGTGCCGATCAAAAGCGCGACGCCGTTGGCGACGATGCCGATGATCAGCGAGGTGCGCGCGCCGTAGAGGATGCGGGTCAACAGGTCACGCCCGAGCAGGTCGGTGCCCAGCCAGAATTTCGCGCTCGGCGGCAGAGGCGAGCCCTCGATGGTGAGACCGTCGAACATCTGTTCGTTGGGATCGTAGCCGGTCAGCCATGGCGCCAGGATCGCACCGGCGACGACAATGGCGACAGTGACCAGGCCGAGCAGCGCCAGGCGGCGCTTGACCAGCCGGCGCCAGACACCGGCGCGCGGCTTGGCCGGCATGCGCCCTGCCATGAGATCAGGCGCGATGGGGCTGGTCATCGCCGCTCTCATCTCCGATGTGGTCTTCCCCGGTCCTGGCTTCCCCGGTCTTGGCTTCCTCCATCATCGCCACGATCCGGCGCGCGGCGTCCTCGACGCTGATCTGCCAGCTCATCGCCAGCGAGCGCAGCTGCGCATAGGCGCGGTCGTCGTCGCCGCCCTTCGACAAAGCCGAGACAGCCCGCACGATGGTCTGGCGTTCGGCGACCCGCTGGTGCAGCGCGGCAATTTCGCCGGCTAAATGTTTTCTCGCCTCGAAACTCTGGCGCGCGATCAGCAGCGCGCTGTAGACCCCGGCATTGCCGACCGGCTTCAGGAGCTGGGCGTCGGCCTTGTGCGACAGCGCCCATTCGATGCGGCCCGGCGCCTCGGAGCCGATCAGCGCCACCAGCGGCATCGGCGCCTCGCCCGGCTTCCAGGGGAATTGCTCGTCGAAGCCGAGATCGGCGTCGAAGAAGACGAAGTCGGCGGCCAGCGCCTCTGGCGCCAGTTCCGGCCAGCAATCCACGGTGACAAGGCCGATGGCCGACAACTGCCTGGTGATCGCTTGCACCGTCGGGTGCGGGCGATGCAGGACAAAGGCCCTGGCGCCGCCGAGATTGGGGATGCGCGGGGTTCTGGTCACGACACCACCCGCAAGCGCGGCCGGCCGAATGTCTTTGCGGGGTCGTAGCGCGACAGGTACGGGTCCGGCGCGACCTCGTGCTGCCGGCTGACGACTTCGAAGTAGCCGTCCGCGATCCGGCCTATGATGACAGGCAGCGTGGCGTGCTGGGAATGGGCGTCGATGGCGATCGGGCCAAGCCGCGTGGAGAAGCGCCGCTCGGCGAAGGCCTTGGAAAATTCCGCCGGGCCGGCATCTGGATCGCGCGACAGCACGTCGGCCATTACCTGCACCGAGGCATAGGCGGAGGCTTCGAAGGACGAGGCGAAGGCGGCCGGCCGCGGCGCGAAATACGGTCCGACCGACAGGTGACCCTTGCCTGTTTCGCCGATCGCCGGCAGTTCGCCTTCGGTCAGGTTGCAGGAGATCACCGGGCAAGATTCAGGACTGAAAGCCGCATCCTCGCCCGCCAGATCGCGATAGGCCGCAAGGAAGGCATAGGACGAGGTGCCGATCAGGTTGTTGAGGATGAAGTTCGGTCGCGTCGCGCGTATCTCGGCGATCAGCCGCGACACGTCGGTCTCGCCGATGCGCAGATAGCGCTCGCCCAGCACCTTGCCGCCGGCGTCGGCGATGAGGTCGCGCGCAACACGGTTCATCTCCCAGCCCCAGATGTAGTTCGACCCGAGCAGGAAACCGTTGGCGCCGAAGCGCGGCACGACATGGGCCATAAGCGGCACCAGATGCTGGTTGGGACAAGCGTGCATGTAGACGACATGCTCGTTGGCCTCGAAGCCCTCATAGGGGCAGGCGTACCAGAGCATGCCGCCCGCCTTCTCCAGCACAGGGATGGTCTCCTTGCGGCTCCAGGAGGTGACGCAGCCGACGACATGGCGTGCACTGCTGGTCCTGAAGATGTCTTCGCACAGCGTCGCGTAACGGTCGGCATTGCTTTGCGGGTCGCGCTCGACCGGCACCAGTTCGATGCCTGAGCTCCTGTCGGCGTTGATGTCGGCGATGGCGCGCATGGCGCCCATCCGGCACGCGTCGGAGACGAGCTGATAGCTTCCCGAGCGGGAATAGAGGATGCCGATCTCGATGCGCCGTTTCAAACCGATCCTCAAAATGACAATGCCCCGCAGCCAGCGCCGCAAGGGCGAGGCATACGAGGCACATTTGCCGCCCGGCGATCAGAGCCGGTATTTTGCCCTAGCGTATTCGGTCCGGCGGGTCAGTCAAGCCCTCAACGCCATCCACGTCAAACACCGAGTGTCCGGCCATCGCTGGTCCCGCGAAATCCGCTGCCGCTATCTGGCTGCCGGCCTGTGTTGGCGGGCATAGGTCACGCAGGCATCCACGGTGCTGACACAAAGCGCGTCGCGCTTGTTCGGCAGGTTGTTGTCGCCGGCGTAGGCAACTTCAGCGACACGGCCGCCGACCATGCGAACCTGCGTGTCGCAGTAGCCGCCGGGAGCAACATTGACGGAACCGCCGACCGTCGGGATCGCCCCCACGGCCAGGGCAGGAACGACGACGCTGAGATTGCCGCGCTGGACGACGCGCTTATAGGTCCAGATCTGCCCGGACTGGCCGACATCCGCGGTGGCGGTCGGAAATCCCGCGCACATTCGAACATCGGCTTCGCTGAGGCCGACCATCTCCTTGCGTGCCGCAGCCGCCGTGGGATCGACCTTGGCGATGCGCGACGTGTCGTCGGGAACGACGCAGGAGGACTGGATGACGACGATGAGGCCGGAAAGGGCAAGCTTTCGAATGCAGGAAAATGTCATACCGATTATTGAGATCGCGTGGCGCCCGGCCGCCCTCTCTACCTAGGCAAGCCGGCGGTCGGATCAACCCGCACAGCTTCACGAAAAAGTGGCTGTGCAAGCCGTAAAGCTTTTTGACTTCCATGGATGAACCCGCCGGCAGCCAACGAGGGCCGTCCATCATTTCCGGGCGATATCCTCGAAGCTCAAATCGAACCGCATGAGATATTTGCGCAGCCGGCCGGCAGAGGCGGGCTCGTTGAAAACTTGACTGCCTTCCCGACATCCCCGGATGGCGCGGCGCCGTCATGGTCGACCCGGCGGCGTCCTGTGCTCACATCCCTGAGTTTTTTGAGAGAATATTCCCGGCTTTGCCGAGAACGGCGAAACACGTTCTTTGATAAAATCAGTAGAATTTCTGACGATGTGAACAAGCCTCGGCAATCCGCCTTGCTGCCATGACTTCACAACCGCAGAGATCAATCATGTCCGATCCCAACAACACTTTGCCCTCTTCCCCATGGTCACCCCTCACCCGCCGCAGCGGCCTTGCTCTGCTGTTCGCGTCGGCCGTCGCGATCGGCAGCCTGATGGCGCCGCATGCGTCCTTGGCCGAGGACAAGAAGGCGATCAAGGTCGGCATCATCAGCGGCGAGGACGAGGATGTCTGGCGTGTCGTCGTCGCGCAAGCAGCCGAAAAGGGCCTCAGCATCGAGACCGTGGTGTTCAACGACTACACCCAGCCCAACGAGGCGCTGGAGCGCGGCGAGATCGACGCCAACGCCTTTCAGCACCAGCCCTATCTCGACAACCAGATCAAGACGCAGGGCTATCACATCGTGCGTGTCGGCTATACCGGCGTGTGGCCGATCGGCCTCTACTCCAAGAAGTACACCAAGGTTGCCGATCTGCCGGAGGGCGCGGTGATCGGCGTGCCGAACGACCCGTCCAACGAAGGCCGGGCGCTGCGCGTGCTGCAGAATGAGGGCGTGATCAAGCTCAGGGATGGCACCGGCATTCTCGCCACCACCGCCGACATCGCCGAAAATGCGAAAAAGGTCGAGATCAAGGAGTTGGATGCCGGCATCGTCGGCCGCTCGGTCGAGGATCTCGACGCCGCCGTGGTCAACACCGACTGGGCGCTGAAGAGCGGCCTGACGCCGGAGAACCGCATCGCTCAGGAGCCGATCGCGGACAATCCGTACCGCAACTTCATCGCGGTCAAGGTCGGCAATGAAAACGAGGCCTGGGTGAAGACGCTGGTCGCGTCCTACCAGAACGAGGCTGTGAAGGCCGAGTTCGACAAGGTCTACAAGGGCACCGGCCTCAGCGCCTATTGAGTTATGCGGGCACCGACGTGCCTTTGACAGCTTAAGCGGTCCGCGCGATGCGCGGGCCGCGATCGCGTTTCGGGACCTGCCCATGAACCAGCATTTTATCGCAACCACCGAGGCCGCGGATCAGGCCGCCACGCAGGACGTGGTGCGCCTTGTCGACCTGAAGCGCCGCTTCGGCCAGACGGCGGCGCTCGACGGCATTTCCTTGACGGTGCGCAAGGGCGAGGTTCTCGGCATCATCGGCCGCAGCGGTGCCGGCAAGTCCACCCTGATCCGCTGCCTGAACGGATTGGAGCGGCCTGACACCGGCGAGGTGTTCATCGAAGGTCGCGAGATCAGCCGACTTGGCGAGCGCGAGTTGCAGCCGCTGCGACGGCGCATCGGCATGATCTTCCAGCATTTCAACCTGCTGTCGGCCAAGACCGTCGAGGACAATGTGGCGTTGCCGCTCAAAATCGAGGGCCGGCCGAAGGCGGAGCGGCTGAAGCGGGCGGCGGAGATGCTCGATCTCGTCGGCCTGTCGGAGAAGGCAAAAGCCTATCCGGCGTCGCTGTCCGGCGGGCAGAAACAGCGCGTTGGCATCGCCCGAGCGCTTGCCGCGCGGCCAGCGCTGCTTCTGTCGGACGAGGCGACCTCGGCACTCGACCCGGAGACGACGCGCTCCATTCTCGCCCTGCTGAAGGATATCAACCGCCAGCTTGGCCTGACCATCCTTTTGATCACCCACGAGATGGAGGTGATCCGCTCGATCGCCGACCGCGTGGCGGTGATCGACGCCGGGCGCATCGTCGAGGAAGGGCCGGTCTGGTCGGTGTTTGCCGATCCGCAATCGGACATTACAAGACGCCTGCTCGGGACCATCCGGCCGCAACTTCCGCCGGAGCTGGCGGCGCGGCTGCTGCCGGGAGCCGGCACCGAAACGGTCTTGCGCGTCGACGTGGCGGGCGAGGCGGCGCGCGAGCCGCTGCTGTCCGACCTTGCGGCCGCCGTGCCCGGTCCCTTCCGCCTCGTCCATGGCGGCATCGACCACATCCAGCAGCAGCCGGTCGGAACGCTGTTCATTTCCGTTCTCGGCAGCGATGCGAACCATCTCGCAGAAATCATCACATTCCTGAAATCCCGCCAGGCGCGGGTGGAGGTGCTTGGCCATGTCGCCGGTCCTGTTTGAGCTTCTGTTGCGATCGATCTGGGAGACGGTGCTGATGACGGCCGCCTCCGGCCTGATCTCGCTGGTGTTCGGCCTGCCGCTCGGGCTGGCCCTGATTGCCACCGAACGCGGCGGCATCGCCGAAAACCCTTGGGTGAACCGCGTGCTCGGCGCCGTGATCAACGGCTTCCGCTCGGTGCCGTTCATCATCCTTCTGGTGGCGCTGATCCCGGTGACGCGGCTGATCGTCGGCACCTCGATTGGCACATGGGCGGCCATCGTGCCGCTGTCGATCGCCGCCACGCCCTACTATGCGCGGATCGGCGAAGTGTCATTGCGCGAAGTCGACCACGGACTGATCGAGGCGGCGCGCGCCATGGGCGGCAATCGCTGGACGATCATCCGCGAAGTGCTGGTGCCCGAGGCGCTCCCCGGCATCGTTGCCGGCTTCACCGTGACGCTGGTGACGCTGGTCGGCGCCTCGGCGATGGCAGGCGCCATCGGTGCCGGCGGCCTCGGCGACCTTGCCATCCGTTACGGCTACCAGCGCTTCGAGACGTCGGTGATGGTCGCCGTGGTGATCGTGCTGATCATCCTGGTCTGCGGCATCCAGTGGGTGGGTGACCGGCTGGTGGCGAGGCTGGATCGGCGGGGATAGTGAGCCGGCTGGTATTCAGGGCCGACCATGAGCTTCTCATGGAGCGTCGGCGATGGTCACCATAAGTAATTTGAGAACCACAACGATTTCCAGCCAAGCCGCGCTAGCCCCTCAGCCTCGCCCCTTCCGGGTCGAAGAACGGCATCGGCACCACCACCGCGCGGGTCGGTTTGCCGTCAATATCGATGCTAAGTTCCGTGCCTATGGCCGTGAAGGGCAATCGCAAATGCGCTGTCGCCAGCACCTTGCCCAGGGAATAGCCGTGGTCGCTGTAGGTGACCATGCCGGCGTCCTCGCCGTCGGCCATCACCCGTGCATCCGTCGCGGACGGCTTGTCGCCGTCGAGGATCAGCCCGGTCCAGCGCTCGTCGAGGCTCTTGTCGCGCACCTCGAGCAGCGCGTCCCGGCCGATGAAATCGCCCTTATCGAACTTGATCCAGCGGTCGAGGCCGACATGGAACGGCGTGCGCGTCTCGTCCATGTCGATGCCCTGCGCCGGATAGGCCTTTTCCAGGCCGAGCGTGAACATGGCCAGCACGCCATAGGGTTTCAAGCCGAAAGCTTGGCCCGTGCGCATCAGCGCGTCCCAAACCGAGGTCGCCTCGTCGGCCGGCACGAACAGCTCGAAGCCGAGTTCGCCGGTCACGCCTGTACGGGAGATCAGGACCCGCGTTCCGTTGATATGGCCTGATGTGAAGGCCCAGCGCTTCAATCCGTCGAGATCGGCGTCCGAAATCATCGCCCTCAGTAGATCGCGCGAGCGCGGGCCCTGGATGGTGGGGAAGGCGACGGCGGCCGTGATGTCGGTGACATAGGCCCTGCGCCCTTGCGCATGATGCTGGAGCCAGGGCAGCATCTTGAGGCGGTTGACCGAACCGGTGACCAGCATGAAATGCTCCGCGCCTAGCCGGAACACGGTGAGGTCGTCCATGATGCCGCCGTCCTCCCGACAGACGGTGGAATAGCGTACTTGGCCCGGCCTCATCGCCGCGGCGTCATTGACAATGACATGGTTGACCAGCGCCTCCGCGCCGGCACCCTTGATGTCCATCTTGCCCATGGTGCTGAGGTCCTGCACGCCGACATTTTTACGCGTATTCAAATGTTCGTCGGCGATGCCGGAATAATGTTTGGCCGAGATGAAATCGCCGCCGACCCGACCCATGGTCGCCCCCAGCCCAACGATGCTGCTGTAGAAGGGGGAGCGACGCTCAGCCAAGAAAATCTCCATCATTCGTAAAAAATCGGCAGCGCCGGGTGGCGCCGCCGAGCTCGATTGGTACCGGGATCAACTCCCGTAGACGTCGAACGAAAAATACTTGTCGTTGATTTCCTTGTACTTTCCGTTGGCGCGCAGCGCGTCGATTGCCGCGTTGAACTTGTCGGCCAGTTCCTTGTTGCCCTTCTGCAGCGCAATGCCGACCCCCGGGCCGTGAATGGCCGGATCGGCGGTCAGCGTGCCGAGCAGCTTGCAGCAGGCGCCGTCGGGCTTCTTCAGCCATTCGGTGAGAATGATCGAGCCGTCCATCATCGCATCGAGGCGGCCATTGGCCATGTCGGTGCGGGCGTCGTCGCCGGTCGGGTAGGCCTTGACGGTCGTGCCCGAATATTTCTGCTCGGCGAAATTCTGGTGGATGGTGGCGCTCTGCACGCCCAGCACCTTGCCTTTCAGATCGTCCGGCGAGGTGCCCGCGATGGCCGAGTCCTTCGGCACCGCGATGGCCGGCGGCGTCTGGTAGTATTTGTGGGTGAACTCGACCTTTTCAGCCCGCTCGGGCGTGATGGTGATGTTGATGATGGCATCGAACTTGCCGGCCTGCAGCGCCGGAATAGAGCCGTCGAAATCCTGTACGGTGAACTCGCATTCGACCTTCATCTGCGCGCACAGCGCCTGGCCGAGATCGATGTCGAAACCGCCCAGCGTGCCGTCGGCATTGGCGTGGTTGAAGGGCGGGTAGGCACCCTCGGTACCGAGCCTCAGCTTTTTCTCCTGGGCGGAAGCAGCACCGGTTGCGAGCGCAAAAGCTACGGAAGCGGCAAGCACGAAACGACCGAAAAGACGCATGGTCCAGATCTCCGTTGACCGGCGAAGTCTACGGGCTTTCATGCTCCCGGCGGAGACGGAAACGACATGTGCCGCGGCGATCACGGCGCGAGGCAGTTGCTCCGCGTCCGGTCAGGTTCCTTGTGCCTCGGCCCCGAACAGAGCCCCGGCTTGCTCCGTCGTATAATAACCAAGCTGGACGTCCCGTGCGACCAGTTCCGGATCGCGCTCACGCGGATCGCCATAGCCGCCGCCACCCGGCGTGCCGACGCGCACGCGGTCGCCGGCCTTCAGCGGGATGTCCTGCTCCTTGGAGAGGTGCGGCGGCACATGCTCCTCGCCGTTGCGGAACACGGTCACGCTGTTGGGCTCGCCATCCCGACCGCCAAGGGCGCCCTGCGGACCGAAACGGCCATGGTCCATGACAAAAGAGGCGCGCGCCTCGCCGCGCAGGATCTCGACCTCATAGGCCAGGCCAAAACCACCACGATGCTTGCCGGCGCCGCCCGAGCCTTCGCGCAAGGCATAGTGGCGATAGAGCACCGGAAAGGCCTGCTCCATGATCTCGACCGGGGGCGACTTCGAAATGCCGATGGTCGAGCAGCCATTGGTCAGCCCGTCATGCCCCGAATTGCCGCCATAGCCGCCACCGGATATCTGGTACATGACGTAGTCGCGGCCGCGCGCCGGATCATTGCCGCCGAGCGCGAAATTGCCGCTGGAGCCGGCTGGGGCCGCCGTCACCTTGTCGGGCAGCGCCTGCACCATCGCCGCGAACACCGCCTCGGCGATGCGCTGCGACACTTCCGCCGCACAGCCGGACACGGGGCGGGGATATTTGGCGTCGAGGAAAGTGCCTTCCGGCCGCTTGACCTCGAGCGGCTCGAAGGCGCCGGCGCTGATCGGCACGTCCGGAAAGATGTGGCGCATGGCGAGATAGACCGAGGACAGGGTCGTCGCCAGCACGCTGTTCATTGGTCCCGCACAAGGCTTTGACGAACCTGAAAAATCGAAGGTCAGCGTGTCGCCCTTCTTGTCGACTGCGAGCGCTATGGTCAGCGGTTCGTTGACCACCCCGTCGGAATCGACAAAAGCCTTGGAGCGGTAGGTGCCATCGGGAATGGCCGCTATATTGGCGCGCATCTGCTCGGCGGCGCGGCGGCGTAGCTCGGCGATCGCCTCGACGACGGTTTCGTCTCCGTAACGATCCAGGATTCCATTGAGCCTGTCCTGGCCGATCAGCAGCGCGGCGGCCTGCGCCCGGATGTCGCCGATGCGCTGGTCGGCGACCCTGATGTTGGAGCAGATGATGGCGTAGATTTCAGGGTCGAGCACGCCCTTCTTGAACAGTTTTACCGGCGGCAGCCGCAGACCCTCCTGCTCGACAGCGGTCGCGGATGCGGAGAAGCCGCCGGGCACGGAGCCGCCGATGTCGGGCCAATGGCCGGTGTTCGACAGCCAGCAGAAGATCTTTCCGCCGCGGTAGACCGGCATGACGAAGCGCACGTCCATCAGATGCGTGCCGCCGAGATAGGGATCGTTGACGATGTAGATGTCGCCCGGCTCCGGGGCCAGGCAGCGGCCGTCGGCAATCATCTCGATCACCGTCCTGGTCGAATATTGCATGACGCCGACAAACACCGGCAGGCCCTGACTGCCCTGCGCGATCAGCGAACCGTCGATGGCGGAATAGATGCCGTCCGAGCGGTCATTGGCCTCGGCGATCACGGGCGAGAAGGCGGCGCGGGAAAAGGTCAGGTCCATCTCGTCGCAGACCTGCTGCAAAGCGGCCTGGAGCACCGAAAGCGTGATGGCGTCGAGCTTTGCGCTATCCACTGACATGTCAGGCCTCGCCAATGTCGATGATGATGTTGCCGTCGGCATCCGAGCGCGCGCAGTCGCCGGGTTCGAGCACGGTGGTCGCATCCATCTGTTCGAGGATCGCCGGCCCTTCGATGACCGCATCGAGTGGCAGCTTTTCCCTGCTGTAAACCGACGTGTCGTGCCAGCGCCCGGCGTACCAGACCGGTCGGATCTCGCGCCGCGCCCCGTCGAGCGTCCTTGCCCGCCCGGCCGGGTCGATCAGCCGCGACAGGTCGATCGCCGGTCGCACGCCGGTGACCGAGGTGTTGAGGTTGACGAGGTTGGCGCGGATTTCCGGCAGCTCCACCTTGAAGCGGGCGAAATAGGCTTTCTCGAACAACGCCTGCAATTGGCTCCGGGTCACCGACGCGGACGGCAGCGGCACGTTGATGATGTGGGTCTGGCCGACGAACTGCATGTCGGCGGAGTGGGTGACGCGGATCGTTTCCGGCTTCACCGCTTCCTTGGCGATCAGCTCCTCGCCTTCGTTCCGGTGCCGTTCCAGTACTTGGTGGAGCTGGCTTTCGTCCAGCACGGCCACGGGTTGGTTGATGGTGTTGACGAAGTCATGGCGCAGATCGGCGACGACGCACCCGAGCGCGTTGGTGATGCCGGGCCGCGCCGGCACCAGCACTTTGGGCAGGCCGAGTTCGCGGGCGAGCGCCGTCGCATGCAGCGGCCCGGCGCCGCCGAAGGCGAACAGCGCGAAATCGCGGGGATCATGGCCGCGCGATACCGACACCATGCGGATGGCGCCGGCCATCTTCATGTTGCCGAGCCTGAGCACAGCGCCCGCCGCCTCGACACCCGACAGGCCGGTTGCCTTGCCGATCCTGTCCTCGAAAATCCTGGTGACGCGCTCCGATGTGACCGGGTTTTCGACGGCGAGCAGCTTCTTCGGCGCCAGCCGGCCGAGCACGAGGTTGGCGTCGGTGATCGTCGGCTCGGTGCCGCCGCGCCCATAGCAGATCGGGCCGGGATTGGCGCCGGCACTTTCCGGGCCGATCTGGATCAGGCCGGCCGCATCGACGCGGGCGATCGAGCCGCCGCCGGCGCCCACCGTGTGCACCGCCACCATCGGCACATGGATGGGCATGGCATATTCGATCTCGATCTCGTTCGAGACCGCCGGTTCGGCGTTGCGGATCAGCGCCACGTCGGTCGAGGTGCCGCCCATGTCGTAGGTGACGAGGTTTTCGAAGCCTGCGCGCTTGCCCGTATAGGCGGCGGCGATGACGCCGGAAGCCGGGCCCGACATGACCGTCTTGGCCGATTCACGTGTGACGAAGCGGGCCGAGATCATGCCGCCATTGCCGTTCATGATCAGGAAGTCGCGGGCATAGCCCTTGTCGGCCAATTCCTTGCGCAGCCGCTCGACATAGCGCTCCAGGATCGGCTGCACCGAGGCGTTGACCGAGGCCGTCACCCCACGCTCGAATTCGCGCGCTTCCGACAGCAGCGCGTGGCCTGACGTGATGTAGCCGTTCGGCCAGGATTCGGCGGCGATCTCGGCCGCGCGCCGCTCATGCGTGGGGTTGGCGTAAGAGTGGAGGAAATGGATGACGAGGGATTCGCAGCCGGCCGCGATGAGTGCCTGTACCGCCTCGCGCATCTCGGCTTCATCGAGCGGCGTGCGCACCGCACCCGACGCCTCGACGCGCTCCGACACTTCGAGGCGCAGGTTGCGCGGAATGATGGGGACGAAGGTTCCGGTCATGCCATAGGGTTGCGGCCGCGTCCGCCGGCCGAGTTCGATCACGTCGCGAAAACCGCGCGTGGTGATCATGCCGGTCTTGGCCAGCCGGCGCTCCAGCACCGCATTGGTGGTGGTGGTCGTGCCATGCACGATGAGGTCGATTCCCTCGATCGGAAAGCCGGTGGCGCCAAGCGCCGAAACCACGCCAAAGGCCTGGTTGTCGACAGTGGTCGGGGTCTTGGCCAGATACACCTTGCCACCGTCCTTGCCGTCGATCAGGAGCAGGTCGGTGAAGGTTCCGCCAACATCGATGCCGGCGACGACGCTGCCCAGGGAATCCGGCGGCTGCACCGAAAAATTCTCTTTCATTGTCGAAACCCGAAATGCTGGGACTACGGATATGCCGCAGTTTGGAAAGGTGTTTTACGGCGGCATCTTGACGCAAATATCGTTTGTATACTAATAAATTCCGGACACAAGAGCTTACCGCTTCGGTAGCGTGCATGGCATGCCGGAACCTGAATGGTTCGGGCGCGCACGGGAAAGTTTGGCGCCCGCGTCTCACATTGGGCGAGAAGGTTGGAATCGATGAACACCACGCCCGCGTTCAACACCGCTGAAGCCCGTCCGCTGCAGTTTCCGATTCCGGCCAATGTCTATGCCGAGACCGTCGTCTCGGTGAAACACTATACCGACCGGCTGTTCTCGTTCCGCATCACCCGGCCTCAGTCGCTGCGCTTCCGCTCGGGCGAATTCGTCATGATCGGCCTGCCCAACGCCGAGAAACCGGTGTATCGCGCCTACTCCGTCGCCAGTCCGGCCTGGGACGAAGAGCTGGAATTCTTCTCGATCAAGGTGCCGGATGGCCCGCTGACCTCCGAATTGCAGAAGATCCAGGCCGGCGACACCGTCATCATGCGCCAGAAATCGACCGGCACGCTTGTCGTCGACGCACTGACCCCCGCCAAGCGCCTGTTCATGATCTCGACCGGGACCGGCATCGCGCCCTTTGCCAGCCTGCTGCGCGATCCCGATACTTACGAGAAGTTCGACCAGCTGATCCTGACCCACACCTGCCGCGACAATGCCGAGCTGATCTACGGCCAGGACCTGGTGGTGGCGCTCGAAAGCGACCCGCTGATCGGCGAGCTGACCACTGGGCGCGTCACGCTCTACAATTCGACGACCCGCGAAGAGTCGGCGCGCATGGGCCGCATCACCGCGCTGATCGGCTCCGGCAAGTTCTACAGCGACCTCGGCATCGAAAAGCTCAATCCCGAAACCGACCGCATCATGATCTGCGGCTCGATGCACATGCTGAAGGACGTCAAGGAGCTGGCCGAAAGCCTCGGCTTCCAGGAAGGTTCGCTTAGCCATCCCTCGAGCTTCGTCGTCGAACGCGCCTTCGTCGGCTGAGGCCAGCGCGTCTCCCAGAAAGCTGGTTTTTGACCTTTCGGTCAAAAACCAGCTGCTTTCGCAGCCTTTTTCAGCTATCCCTCGCTTGAGGACTCGTGAAGCGCGACTTCGCGGGCTATCTTCGTGCGTGTCGCCCAAAACCGTCGACGGCTTTGGGAGAACGATGCGCGCGATCTCAAGCGCACGCCGTTGAATGAAAGGGCAGGAGATGAGCAGCACAATCCGCGAAGCCGATCTTGGCACCAAGGTGACGCCGCTGCCCGCCCGCGCCGCCGCCAACACGCCGGTGCCGCTGGACCATCACATCGCGCGCAATCCTGGCCTGAAACTCGACCTCGGTTTTCTCGAATCGGTACGCAGCGTCAACCGCTCCGCGCTGGAACGCCGCGTCGCCAGCCTGACCAAGCGGCGCTCGATCAAGGCCGACAACCAGGCCGCCTGGCTGCTGCGGGCGATCGCCTGCATGGACCTGACGACGCTCAACTCCAACGACACCGAGGAGCGCGTGCGCCGGCTCTGCGCCAAGGCGATCAACCCGCTGCGCCGCGACATCATGGAAGGCCTCGGCATTGCGGGCGAGACCATCCGGCCCGCCGCCGTCTGCGTCTACCATCCCTTCGTCGCCACGGCCGTGGACGCGGTGCGCGGCACCGGCATCCATGTCGCCGCGGTCTCCACCGCCTTTCCGCATGGGCTGGCGCCGTTGTCGACCCGGTTGCAGGAGATCGAGGCCTCGGTGAAGGACGGCGCCGACGAGATCGATGTCGTCATCCCGCGCGGCCTGGTGTTCGGCGCCAAGTGGCGCGAGCTTTATAATGAAATCGTCTCGATGCGGGCCGCCTGCGGCGACGCGCATCTCAAGGTCATCTTGGGCACCGGCGACCTCGCCACGCTGCGCAACGTCATGCTGGCCTCGATGGTGGCGATGATGGCGGGCGCCGATTTCATCAAGACGTCGACCGGCAAGGAAAGCGTCAATGCCACACTGCCCGTCGGCCTCGCCATGGTGCGCGCCATCAGGGCCTATTTCGAGGAGACAGGCTATCTCATCGGCTTCAAGCCGGCGGGCGGCATTTCGACCGCGAAAGTCTCGCTCGACTGGCTGGTGCTGATGAAGGAAGAACTCGGCCGTCCATGGCTGGAGCCGGAGCTGTTCCGCTTTGGCGCATCGAGCCTGCTGACCGATATCGAACGTCAGCTCGAGCATCATCTGACCGGGCGTTATTCGGCCAATCACCGCCACGCGATGGCTTGAGCACCCCCACCCCGATCGGCTTTGCCGATCGACCCTCCCCACAAGGGGGAGGGTGAAGGAGGAACCTGATGAACATCCTTGAACGCTATCACGCCATGGAATACGGCCCGGCGCCGGAGGCTCGCAACGAGGCCGATGCATGGCTGGCCGGGCGCGATTTCTCTAAAGCGCTGTTCATCGACGGCGCCTGGAAAGCGGCCGGCGGCGGCAAGACTTTCGACACCAGCGAGCCGTCTTCCGGCAAGCTGTTGGCCAAGGTGTCCGATGCCGATGCCGCCGACATCGCCGCGGCGGTTGCGGCCGCCGCAAAGGCGCTGCCGAAATGGAGCGCCAGTTCCGGATACCAGCGCGCGAAAGTGCTCTACGCCATCGGCCGCGCCATGCAGCGCCACCAGCGGCTGTTCGCGGTGCTTGAGACGATCGACAACGGCAAGCCGATCCGCGAAAGCCGCGACATCGACGTGCCGCTGGCGATCCGCCATTTCATTCACCACGCCGGCTGGGCGCAGGCGCTGGACAGGGATTTTCCCGGCCAAAAGGGTGTCGGCGTCGTCGGCCAGATCATCCCGTGGAATTTTCCCCTGTTGATGCTGGCCTGGAAAATCGCGCCGGCGCTTGCGGCGGGCTGTACCGTGGTGCTGAAGCCGGCCGAGTTCACGCCGCTCACCGCCATTCTGTTGGCCGAGATCTGCGAGCGCGCCGGCGTGCCGAAAGGCGTCGTCAACATCGTGCAGGGCGGTCCGGAAGCGGGCGCGGCGATCGTCAACCACCCCGGCATCCAGAAAATCGCCTTCACCGGCTCCTCGGAAGTCGGCAAGATCATCCGAAAGGCCACTGCGGGCTCAGGGAAAAAGCTGTCGCTGGAACTTGGCGGCAAGTCGGCCTTCATCGTCTTCGAGGACGCCGATCTCGACAGCGCTGTCGAGGGCCTGGTCGACGGCATCTGGTTCAACCAGGGCCAGGTCTGCTGCGCCGGTTCGCGGCTTTTGGTGCAGGAAGGCATCGCCGATGCCTTGATCGCCAAGGTCAAGACACGGATGAGCCGGCTGCGTGTCGGCAGCCCGCTCGACAAGAACACCGATATCGGCCCGCTGGTCGACCTGACCCAGCTCGACCGGGTCAAGGGACTGATCGCCGAAGGTGCCCGCCAGGGCGCCGTCTGCTGGCAGCCGGATGCAACGCTGCCGTCTTCCGGCTACTATCACCTGCCGACGCTCGCCACCGGTGTTTCGCCGGCTAATATTCTGGCGCAGGAAGAGGTGTTCGGGCCGGTGCTCGCCACCATGACCTTCCGCAACACCGAGGAAGCGATCGAACTCGCCAACAACACGCGCTATGGCCTCGCAGCCTCGGTGTGGAGCGAGAACGTCAACCTGGCGCTCCATGTCGCGCCGCAATTGAAGGCTGGCGTGGTCTGGGTCAACGGCACCAACATGTTCGACGCCGCCTGCGGCTTCGGCGGCTATCGCGAGAGCGGTTTCGGCCGCGAGGGCGGGCGCGAGGGCATGTTCGAATATCTGGCGGCGAAACTGCCGCTCGGCCCGGTCATCAAGCAGGCGACATCGTCGGTGCAGCCCCTGGAACAGGCGGACGGCGTCGCTATCGACCGCACCGCGAAGCTGTTCATCGGCGGCAAGCAGGTGCGGCCGGACGGCAATTACTCGCTTGCCGTCGCCACCGCCAAGGGCAAGCTCGCCGGCGAAGTCGGGCTCGGCAGCCGCAAGGATATCCGCGATGCGGTTTCGGCTGCCCGCGCCTGCAGAAGCTGGCCGGAGGCGACCGCTTATAACAGGTCGCAGGTGCTTTATTACCTGGCCGAGAACCTTTCCGGCCGCGCGGAAGAATTTGCCGCCCGGCTCACCGAACTGACCGGAGCCAGTGCCAAGGCCGCACGGGACGAGGTGGAGCTCTCGATCGAACGGCTGTTTCTCTATGCCGGCCTCGCCGACAAGTTCGAGGGGCGCGTGCACCAGCCGCCGGCGCGTGCCGTGACGCTGGCGCTGCATGAGCCGGTCGGCGTCGTCGGCATCGTCGCGCCGGACAATCAGCCCCTGCTCGGCTTCATCTCGCTGGTCGCGCCGGCGCTGGCCATGGGCAACACGGTGGTCGCCGTGCCGTCGGAACGGTATCCGTTGCTGGCCACCGATCTCTATCAGGTCATCGAATATTCCGATGTGCCGGCCGGCGCGATCAACATCGTCACCGGACGCACCGCGGAGCTTGCCGGCGTGCTGGCCAAGCATGACGACGTCGACGGGCTCTGGCTGTTCGCCGACGCGGATACCTGCGCCAAGGCGGAAGCCGAGTCCATCGGCAACCTCAAACGCGTCTGGAGCGGCAACGGCCGCAGCCTCGACTGGGCCTCGGAAGAAGCCGCCGGTGACGTTTTTCTGCGCCGTGCCATCGAGGTGAAGAATGTCTGGGTGCCTTACGGCGACTAGAGCATGATGCCGAAAAGTGTGAAGCGGTTTTCGGACGACATCATGCTCTATCCCTTTGATTTAGAGACGGATTCAGCTTTCAGGTCGACTCGAGCTGAAATCATCCGGCTCTAGGGCATGTCACACAGGGATCGCGATCGGGCTTGACGCCCGGCCATATGTTCTTTAACGAGAAAAAACATCTTTATCAGTGAACTGGCACAGGCCGCACAATCGCGCCTGACTGGCACATGACGCTTTCGCCGGCCGCCGATAAAGGCAATTGACCCAAGCAGGCGAGGAAAAAGCATGGCGGATCTGACAGGCAAGGTCGTTGTCATCACGGCAGCGGCGCAAGGCATCGGCAAGGCGAGCGCGCTGGCCTTCGCCAAGGCTGGGGCCACCGTCCATGCCACCGACATCAACGAGACGCTGCTGGCGGAACTCGCCAACACATCAGGGATCAAGACCCGCAAGGTCGACGTGCTCAACGACGAGGCGGTCAATGCCGCCTTTGCAGAGATCGGCGCCGTCGACGTGCTGTTCAATTGCGCCGGTTTCGTCCATTCGGGCTCGATCCTGGAGATGAAGGATAGTGATCTCGATTTCGCTTTCAATCTCAACGTGCGCGCCATGATCCGAACCATCCGGGCGGTGCTGCCCGGCATGCTGGAGCGTGGCGACGGGTCGATCATCAACATGGCTTCGCTGGCCAGTTCGACCAAGGGCGTGCCGAACCGCTTCGCCTATGGCGTCACCAAGGCCGCCGTCATCGGGCTGACCAAGGCGGTCGCGGCCGACTATGTCGGCAAGGGCATACGCTGCAACGCCATCTGCCCCGGCACGGTCGAAAGCCCGTCGCTGCAGGACCGCATGCACGCCCAGGGCGATTATGACGCCGCCCGCGCCGCCTTCATCGCCCGCCAGCCGATGGGCCGGCTCGGCACGCCGGAGGAGATCGCAGATCTCGCCGTCTACCTTGCCGGCGCCACCTACACGTCCGGGCAGGCCTATAATATCGACGGCGGCTGGTCGATCTGAGCGCTGCCTGGAGACAACCGGACATCGGGTCGCCGGCCGCCAATACAGGCTGTTCGCGCTTGTCGTGAAGCAGGCCGATGGCTAGGGTCCGCCCGGTTCCAGAGGACGGCCGCCCCGGCGGAGAGTTTGTAGAACGGCCACGAGGCCGCAATCAGGAGAAGATGCATGAAACTGCTGCGCTATGGCGAGGTGGGAAGCGAACGTCCCGGCCTGCTTGATGCGGATGGAACGATCCGCGATCTCTCCGCCCATGTCGCCGATATTGCCGGCACGACACTTCATCCGGCCTCGCTGGACATGCTTTCGAAGCTCGATGCGAAGTCGCTGCCGGCGGTTTCCGGCAAGCCGCGCCTCGGCGCCTGCGTCGCCGGCACGGGCAAGTTCATTTGCATCGGCCTCAACTATTCCGACCATGCCGCCGAGACCGGGGCCACCGTGCCGCCGGAACCGATCATCTTCATGAAGGCAAGCTCGGCCATCGTCGGCCCGGACGACGACGTGCTGATCCCGCGCGGCTCCGAGAAGACCGACTGGGAAGTCGAGCTCGGCGTGGTTATCGGCAAAACCGCCAAATATGTCAGCGAAGCCGACGCGCTCGACCATGTCGCCGGCTATTGCGTCTCCCATGACGTGTCCGAACGCGCCTTCCAGGCCGAGCGCCAGGGCCAGTGGACCAAGGGCAAGAGCTGCGACACGTTCGGCCCGACCGGACCGTGGCTGGTGACCAAGGACGAAGTATCAGACCCGCAGAACCTGAAGATGTGGCTGACGGTCAACGGCAAGACGATGCAGAACGGCTCGACCAAGACCATGGTCTATGGCGTTGCCTATCTCGTTTCCTACCTCAGCCAGTTCATGTCGCTGCACCCCGGCGACATTATTTCGACCGGCACCCCGCCCGGCGTCGGCCTAGGCATGAAGCCGCCGGTGTTCTTGAAGGCCGGCGATGTCGTGGAGTTGGGGATCGAGGGATTGGGTCAGCAGAAGCAGACGTTCAAGGCCGATTTGTAAGCGTTCCCTCCTTATGGTGCTCCGGAAAGGAGAGAAGACGGTTTCGCGCCTTTCCTCTCCCCCGTCGATCGGGGGAGAGGTGTCGAGCGAAGCTCGACGGAGTGGGGGGTCGACTGCTCGGCGAGAGACTAAGCACTCGCTGGGGTTGCGCCTGCTTTTCAGCGACCGCGCTTGGAAGAAGCGCTTTCCCCCACTCCGTCGCCGCTTCGCGGCGCCACCTCTCCCCCCTCCGGAGGGAGAGGAAAGAAGACGCGCCGACGTATCTACTTCATCGTCTTCCCATCCGGCCCAAATCGATACGTCTTGGCCGGATCCGGCGTTGCGTAAAGCGTCGTTCCCGGCTCCGCGTCGTACACCCCGAAAATCCGCACGGTGATCAGGCCGGCCTTCTCGCAATCCAGATAGAGATTGGTGTCGGCGCCGAGATGTTCGGCGTGGACGACCGTGCCCTTCCAGGCGCCGGACTTCGGATCGACCGTCAGGTGCTCCGGCCGCACGCCGATGGTCCTGGCTGTCTCGCCGAGCCGGGCGCCGTCGACGAAATTCATCTTCGGCGAGCCGATGAAGCCGGCGACGAACTCGTTTGCCGGCGAATTGTAGAGCTCCATCGGGCCGCCGATCTGCTCGATTTTTCCGGCATTGAGCACCACGATCTTGTCGGCCAGCGTCATCGCCTCGACCTGGTCGTGGGTGACGTAGATCATCGTCGCCTTCAGCCGGCGATGTAGCTGCGCGATCTCCAGCCGCGTGTTGACGCGCAGCGCCGCGTCGAGGTTCGACAGCGGTTCGTCGAACAGGAACAGTTTCGGCTCGCGCACCACGGCGCGGCCGATGGCGACGCGCTGGCGCTGGCCGCCGGAAAGTTCCGCAGGTCGTCTTTCGAGATAGGGCTCCAGCGACAGCATGGACGAGGCGATGCCGATGCGGCGGTCGATTTCCGCCGCCGGCGTGTTCGCCTGCTTGAGGCCGAGGCCCATATTGTTCTTCACCGTCAGATGCGGATAGAGCGCATAGGTCTGAAACACCATGGCGATGCCGCGTTTCGCCGGCGGGGTGACCGAGACATCCTCGCCATCGATCAGCACCCGGCCCGAGGTCGAATCCTCCAGACCGGCGATGACCCGGAGCAATGTCGACTTGCCGCAACCCGAAGGGCCGACAAAGACGACGAACTCGCCATCCGTCACTTCGAGGTCGATGCCCTTCAGCACCTCGACCGGCCCAAAGGCCTTTTTCACGTTCTCGATCTTCAGCGAGCCCACGGCAGTCCTCCAAATTGATGAGTAGGCGCCAAGCGGGCGCCGTAAGGCGCGGACGACGACAGCCTGATCACAGTCGCACCGCCTTTCCGCCGCGCACGCTCTCGTCGGCGGCAAGGCAGACGGCGAGCGACCGCACGGCGTCGTCCATATGTCTGGTGAGATCGATATCCTCGCGGATCGCCTTGAGGACAAATGCCTGTTCGAGATCGCAGAGATCCTGATGGCCGGGTTCGCCTTCCATCGACAACATCTCGTCCGCCTTTAGGAACTTGCCGTCCGTGCCGGTCGCGGCGCTGTGCAGGCGGATGGTCGAGGTCTTGGTGTGGGTGTCGATGTCGTCGGACTTCACGCCCTCCTTCATGACGATCGACACGCAGCCCTTGGGCGAAATCACGTCCTTCACGAAGAAGGCGGTTTCCGAAATCATCGGGCCCCAGCCGGCCTCGTACCAGCCGACCGAACCGTCATCGAACAGCACCTGCAGATGGCCATAATTGTACATGGAGGGCGCGACTTCCTCGGTCAGCCGCACGCCCATCCCGCGCACCTCGACCGGCTTGGCATCGGTGATCTGCAGCATGACGTCGAGATAATGCACGCCGCAATCGACGATCGGCGATGTCGTCTGCATCAGCTGCTTGTGCGTCTCCCAGGTATGGCCCGAGGATTGCTGGTTGAGGTTCATGCGGAACACGTAGGGACCGCCGAGCTTGCGCGCTTCGGCGATCAACCGGATCCAGGACGGGTGGTGGCGCAGGATATAGCCGATCACCAGCTTTCGGCCGTTGGCCTTGGCTGCCGCGACGACACGCCTGGCGTCGGCCACCGTCGTTGCCAGCGGCTTTTCGACGAAGACATGGCAGCCGGCCTCGAACGCTTTCACCGCATAATCGGCATGGCTGTCGGAATAGGTGGCGATGCAGGCGACGTCGGGCTTTTCGTCGCGCAGGGCGTCATCGAACGAACGCCTGATGCCATAGCCGGACAGCCCCCCAGGCAAAGGCACGTCGGAGCGGTTGACCAGCGCGGCGATCTGAAAACCTGGATTGGTGTGATAGGCCAGCGCATGGCTGCGGCCCATATTGCCTAGGCCGGCGACGACAACGCGAAGGGGTCTTTCTGAACTCACTTGACGGCTCCGGAAGTAATGCCGCGGATCAGTTGCCGCGAGAAGATGACGTAGAGGATCAGCACCGGCAGGATCGCCAGCGACAGTGCTGCCAGAATGGCGTTCCAGTTGGTGACGAACTGGCCGAGGAAAAGCTGGGCGCCGAGCGTCACCGTCTTGGTCTCTTCCGACGGCGCCAGGATCAGCGGGAACCACAGATCGTTCCAGATCGGGATCATGGTGAAGACGGCGACGGTTGCCATCGACGGCCGCACCAGCGGCACGACCAGGCGGAAGAAGATGGTGTATTCCGACAGGCCGTCGATGCGGCCGGCGTTCTTCAGATCGTCGGACACCTGCTTCATGAATTCGGACAGGATGAAGACGGCGAGCGGCAGGCCTTGCGCG
Organism: Mesorhizobium sp. B2-4-13; assembly: GCF_006658535.1. Taxonomy (NCBI): domain Bacteria; kingdom Pseudomonadati; phylum Pseudomonadota; class Alphaproteobacteria; order Hyphomicrobiales; family Phyllobacteriaceae; genus Mesorhizobium; species Mesorhizobium sp. B2-4-13. Next base: position 32,227 of record NZ_VFVB01000009.1, read on the forward strand.
GTGTAGACCAGGATCAGCGCCGTCAGCGTGTTGACCAGCCCGCTCGCCACCATCAACTGCAGAATGGCGACGGTGGCGAGCCGGATCGGGATCATGATGCCGAGCGCCAAATACAGCCCCATCATCGTGTTGCCGCGAAAGCGATATTCCGACAGCGCGAACGCAGCCATGGCGCCGAACAGAAGCACGAAGAACAGCGAGCCGACGGTGACGACGAGACTGTTCTGGAAATAGTGGATGAAGTCGCCCTGGCCGATCACCGTGGTGTAGCCGATCAGGTCGAAGGTCTTTGGCGTCGGCGGCGTCAGCGGCGCGCCGAAGATGCCGGCACGGGACTTGAACGAATTCATGATGACCAGGATCACCGGAAACAGCGCGATCGCCGTGTAGGTCAAAAGGATCGCGTGGGCGCCGATGGTGCGGGGCAATGAACGGGTGGCGATGCTCATCTCCGTCCCCTCAGAACTGGTAGCGACGCAGGCGCGTCTGGATAAGGAAGAGGTAGACGCAGACACCGCCCAGGATGATCAGGAACATGATCGTGGCGATGGTCGCGCCCATGTTGGGATCGCCGACCTGCAGCTGGAAGCCGAAGAAGGCGCGATAGAGGAAAGTGCCGAGAATATCGGTCGAATAGTTCGGCCCGGCGAGCGCGCCTTGCGCGGTGTAGATCAGGTCGAAGGCGTTGAAATTGCCGACGAAGGTGAGGATCGAGATGATGCCGATCGACGGCAGGATCAGCGGCAGCTTGATCTTCCAGAACTGCGACAGGCCGGTGATGCCATCGCATTCGGCCGCCTCGATCACCTCTTCGGGGATCGACAGCAGCGCGGCATAGATCAGCATCATCGGAATGCCGATGAACTGCCACACCGAGATCAGGCTGAGCGCGGTCAGCGCATACTGCTCCTTGCCGAGCCAGGGCGTGAACAGGCTTTTCAGGCCGACGAAGTCGAGCAGATGCGGCGCCACGCCCCATAGCGGCGACAGGATCAGCTTCCAGGCAAAGCCGACGATGACGAAGGACAGGATGGTCGGCACGAAGATCGCGGTGCGGTAGAAGGCGGCGAACCGCAGCCTGGGGCTGGAGAGAATTGCCGCCAACAGCACGCCGACCGGGTTCTGCACCACCATGTGGATGATGAAGAACCAGACATTGTTGCGCAACGCATTCCAGAAATTGACCGACCAGTTGGGATCGCCGAACAGGGTGCGGAAATTGTCCAGGCCGACGAAGATCTGGGACTGGTCGACATTGCGGAACAGCGAGAGCTGCAGCGTGCCGGCGAGCGGCAGGATCATGATCGCCGTATAGACGAGCACCGCCGGCGCCAGGAAGACGGCGATATGCCAGCGGAATGGTCTTTTGGGTCGTGTTTGTGCGGCCATGAGTTCGGTCCCCGCCGTCTCTCGGTTCCAGACGATGTGATGCTAGATGATGCCTCGATGCATGGCCCAACCTTGCCCGGCGCGGCAAGACAAAGGCCTGCGACTGATCAGCCAGCCTTCCCCAACAACAGCAAGGGTAAGGCCGTGAGGCAGAGCCGACAATCGCAATATGAAGACAGGATAATCCGGAACCGGCCGGGCATGCGCCCAGCCGGCTCCGCTGCCTGAGCTCTTACTTGGCCGGCTTATACCAGCTGTCGAGACCGGTCTGCAGCTTCTTGGCCGCGGCTTCGGGCGTATCGGTGCCGTTGATGACGTTGGCCGATTCAACCCAGGTCTCGTTTTCGAGGTTCGGCGTACCGCGCGACAGGATCTGGTAGGTCGAGCGGATCGTCGACTTGCACTTGCCGCGCCAGGAGACGAATTCCTGCGCCAGCGGGTCTTCCATCTTCACCGGCGAGGAGTTCAGGCTGAAGAAGCCCGGCAGCGCGTTGGCGTAGATGGTGGCGAAGTCAGGCGAAGCCACCCAGGACAGGAAGGTCTTGGCCGCGTCCGCGTGCTTGGAGGCTGCGTTCAGGCCCATGCCGATATCGGTATGGTCGGAGATGTAGCAGGTGTCGCCGGCCTTCTCGACCGGCGGCGGGAAGGCGCCCATCTTGAACTGGGCCTGGGTGTTGAACAGGCCAATTTCCCACGAGCCGGCCGGGTAGATGGCGGCGCGGCCGAGCGTGAACAGGTTCTGGCTGTCCGGATAGGTCTGGGCCTCGAAGCCGTCGCCCAGGTAAGGCTTCCACTTGGCCAGTTCCTCATACGGCGCGACCCAGTCCTTGTCGGTCAGCTTCTGATCGCCCTTGATCAGCGCCTTGCGGCCGTCCTCGCCCTTCCAGTAGTTGGGGCCGATGTTCTGATAGCCCATGGTCGCGGCTTCCCAGAGGTCCTTGGTGCCCATCGCCATCGGGATATAGGTGCCGTCGGCCTTGATCTTGTCGAGCGCGGCGAAGAACTCGTCACGGGTCTGGGGCACCTTGATGCCGAGCTTGTCGAAGGCGTCCTTGTTGTAGATGAAGCCGTGGATGACGGATGCCATCGGCACGCAGAAGCTCGCCTTGCCGTCATCGGTCTGCCAGGCGGACTTTGCGACCGGCGAGAAGTTTTCCATGCCGGGCAGCGCCGAGAGGTCGGCAAGGTTGCCCTTCTTGAACAGTTCGAGCGACTTGTCGAACGGGCGGCAGGTGATCAGGTCGCCCGCCGAACCGGCGGCGAGCTTGGCGCCGAGGGCGGCGTCATATTCGGTCGGGGCCGATGGGGCGAACACCACCTTGATGCCGGGGTTCTTGGCTTCGAACGCCGGGATCAGCTTGTCCTTCCAGATGGCAAGGTCGTCGCCGCGCCAGCTTTCGATGTTGAGCGTTACGTCCTCGGCGTGAGCCAACCCGGCCGAGCCGAGAATGCTGGTGCCCAGAAGCAGTGCCGTCAGTAGTTTCGTTGTCATGCTCAGTCTCCCTGTTGACCTTTTTCAGGTTCGGTTTTGATGAGAACCTAGGCTTTGGAGCCCTTGTTCCCCTCGCAAGCCCGTTTCACCCCGATGGAAATCGGGAATGAAACTGGCCTATTTCTTCGTTCGAGCACGATCTTTTCCGAAAAGCGGTTTTCACTTCTCGGGATCATGCCCCAGCGCGGAAAGGGCTGGCCGCAGCTTCTGGCCTGTCCGTTCCAGTATCTTGCGCGCCGCATCGGCGCTGTCGGCGCCGGCGGCGAGCAGAATGGCTGTCTTGACCGCGCCGCCGCTCTTCTCGAGCAGGCTGGCGGCCTCTTCCTGGCCGCGGCCGCTGACGGCGGCGACGATGCGCGCCGCCCGGTCGCGCAGCTTCATGTTATCGGCCATGAGGTTGACCATGTAACCGTCATGGACATGGCCAAGATGAACGGCGGTCAGCGTCGACAGCATGTTGAGCGCGATCTTCTGCGCCGTTCCGGCGCCCATGCGGGTCGAGCCGGCGATCACTTCCGGCGGTGTCTCGAGCAGGATGGCGGTGTCGGCCTGCTGGAGCAGAGCCGAACCCCTGTTGTTGGCGATGCCGATGGTGGCGGCTCCCCGGCGCCGCGCCTCCTCGATGGCGCCCACCGCATAGGGCGTCGTGCCGCTGGCGGAGAGGGCGATCAGGCAATCGCCCACGCCGACACCCGCATTGGCAACCGCCGTCGTGGCCTCCTCGGCGTCGTCCTCGGGCCCACCGGCCAGTGTCCTCAAGGCGTCGTCGCCGCCGGCGATCAGGATGGCGATGCGGTCGCGCTGGATGCCGAACGTGCCCGGCAATTCCAGCGCATCGGCCAGCGCCATCAGGCCCGAGCTGCCGGCCGCGGCATAGGCAAGCTTGCCGCCGCCGTTCAGGCGGCCGGCAATGATCTCGGCTGCCCTGGCGATGGAGGGAATGGCATTGCGGACCGCTTTGGCGGCCTCGACCTGCGCATCGGCCAGCGAAGCAAGGATGACTTCGGGAGCCTGGATATCCAGCCCCTCGGCATTCCCATGCAGCGCTTCGGTGCGCGTTTCGGCCATCCCAGTTCCTCCTATCCACAAAACAATACCAAAAAAATACCACTTGTCCACATGCATTAACGAATTCGCGGTCAGGAAATCGCTAAGCCGACGAATTGCGGAACCTTTTCAATAAAATACGGCTTAATCTTTTTGAAACGGAAATTAACTCTTGGCTATTGGTATTTTATTGGTATTATCCTGCCGGAGGAGAAATCGCGTGAAATTCGTGCTCGGTATCGATGGCGGCGGCACCAGCTGCAGGGCCGCACTGGCAACGGCGGACGGCGCTGTCGTCGGTCGCGCCAAAAGCGGCGCCGCCAACATCCGCACCGACCTCACCGGCGCCCGCTCGAACATCGTCGATGCGGCGCGGCAGGCTTTCATCGCCGCCGGGCAAGATCCGGACCTGATCCCGCAAACACCCGCCATCCTCGGCCTTGCCGGCGCCAATGTCGGCACTTACCGGCAGCAGCTCGAGGCGATCCTGCCGTTCAGCACCAGCCGCGTGGAGACCGATGCGGAGATCGCGCTCGAAGGCGCGGTCGGTTCCGGTGACGGCGCGATGGCGATCCTGGGCACCGGCACCGCCTATATGGCGCGCAAGGCTGGCAAATCGCGCGCCATCGGCGGCTGGGGATTCCAGGTCGGCGACCAGGGCAGCGGCGCCCGCATCGGCCGCGACCTGCTGGAGCAGACCCTGCTCGCGCACGATGGCGTGCGCCAGGCCTCGCCGCTGACCGACAGTATGATGGCCGTTTTCCGCAACAATCCCGAGGACGTGGTCGAGTTCACCACCAACGCCAAGCCTGGCGATTTCGGCGGCTTCGCGCCGAAAGTGTTCGAGCACGCGCAAAAAGGCGACATTGTCGCCAACTGGATCCTCGACAAGGCGGTCGCCGATGTCGAGGCCTCGCTTGGCGCGCTCGACCTCGCCGCCGGAGCACCGCTCTGCCTGCTCGGCGGGCTGGCGCCGCTCTATGCGCCGCGCCTGTCGGCGCGCTACCGCGCCCTGCTGAAGGAACCGCTCGACGATGCACTCGGCGGTGCCGTGCAGATGGCGGCACGCCTTTTCGCTGGACGCGTGGAGGCCGCGCGATGAGCGATGCCGCCGACCAGATCTTCGCCGCGCTCAAACAATCCTCGCAAAGCGGCGCGCCGCTTTACCTGCAGCTCAGGAAAAGCATCGAGGACGCCGTCAATCGCGGCCTGATCGGCCCGGGCGACGCGCTGCCTTCCGAGCGCGACATCGCCACCAAGGCCGACATTTCGCGCGTCACCGTGCGCAAGGCGGTGCAAGACCTGGTCAAGGGCGGCATATTGGTGCAGCGCCATGGCTCGGGCACCTTCGTAGCGCCGCGCATGGAGCGCGTCGAGCAGTCGCTGTCGCGGCTGACTTCCTTCACCGAAGACATGGCGCGGCGCGGCATGGCGGTGCGCTCGGCCTGGCTCGACCGCGGCCTCTACGCGCCCTCGCCCGACGAGATGATGGTGCTTGGCCTCTCGTCGAGCGAACTGGTGGCGCGCGTGGCGCGCCTGCGCATCGCCAACGACACGCCGCTGGCGATCGAACGCGCTTCGCTGTCGGCCAGCGTGCTGCCGGACCCGGCTGGAATTGGCTCCTCGCTCTACGCGGCGCTGGAATTGACCGGCAACAGGCCGGTGCGCGCGGTGCAGCGCATCTCCGCCGCCAATCTCGGCGAGGGCGATGCGCGCCTGCTCGAAGTGCCGCCGGGCATTGCCGGCCTGCATATCGAGCGTATTTCCTACCTGGCGAGCGGCAAGGTGATCGAGTTCACCCGCTCCATCTACCGGGGCGACGCCTATGATTTCGTCGCCGAACTGCGGCTGACAGGGCCGAGCGAAGAGGGCCGACCATGATTGCCAACACCACGCATATGCAGCGCGAGATCGAGGAGATCCCGCAAGCCGTCGCCCGCCTGCTCGACGGCTCCGGTGCCGTGCTGGCCGAAGCAGGGCGCGGCATCAAGGAGCGCGACCCGCATTTCGTCGTCACCGTGGCGCGAGGCTCGTCCGATCATGCCGCCACCTTCATGAAATATGCCGTCGAATTGACCGCGGGCCTTGCCGTCGCCTCGGTCGGACCGTCGATCGCCTCGATCTATGGCCGCAAGCTCCGGCTTGACGGCTCGGCCTGCCTGGCGATCTCGCAGTCGGGCAAGAGCCCCGACATTGTCGCGATGGCCGAAACCGCACGAGCCGGCGGCGCGCTGACCATTGCCGTCACCAACACCGCCGATTCGCCGCTCGCGCGCGCCTCGGACTATGCGATAGACATACTCGCCGGGCCGGAGCGCAGCGTCGCGGCAACCAAGACCTTCATCAATTCCGCCGTTGCCGGTCTTGCCCTGATGGCGCATTCGACCGGCGACGACGCGCTTCTCGCGGCCCTGGCCCGCCTGCCCGAGCATTTCGGCAAGGCGATCGCCTGCGACTGGATGAGCGTGCTGGCCGAGACGATCGAGAAGCAGAAGTCGCTGTTCATTCTCGGCCGCGGTCCGTCGGCGGCGATGGCAAACGAGGCGGCGCTGAAGTTCAAGGAGACCTGCGGCATGCATGCCGAGGCTTATAGCGCGGCCGAAGTCATGCATGGCCCGCTGGCGCTGATCGGCCCCGACTTTCCGGTGCTGGCGCTGGCCGCTCGCGACGCGTCCGAGCCCTCGGTCGCCGACGCCGCCGACAGCCTGGCGGCCAAGGGCGCGCCGGTTTTCGTCACCTCGGCGCTCGCCAATCGCGCCACGCGCCTGCCGCATGTCGCCACCGGTCACCCGCTGACCGATCCGCTGACGCTGATCGTCTCCTTCTACATGTTCGTCGAGGCCTTTGCCCGCCATCGCGGCCTCGATCCGGACGCGCCGCGCAACCTTCGCAAGGTGACGGAGACCGTATGAGCGACCGTTTTGCCCTGACCGGCGCCCGCATCTTCGACGGCGACGACTGGCACGAAGGCGCGGCCCTTGTCGTGCGCGACGGCCTCGTCGAAGCCATGCTGCCGCAAGGCGCGCTGCCCGGGGATATCCGTGCCGTCGACACCGGCGGCGGCATGCTGGTGCCGGGCTTCGTCGACATCCAGGTCAATGGCGGCGGCGGTGTGATGCTCAACGATCATCCCGATGTCGCCTCGATCGAGACCATCTGCCGCGCGCACGCGCCGTTCGGCACGACGGCGCTGCTGCCGACGCTGATCACCGACACGCCCGCAATCACGGCCGCCGCGATTGCCGCCGGCGAAGCGGCAGCGCTGCAAAAAGTGCCGGGTTTCCTCGGCCTGCATCTGGAAGGTCCGCATCTGTCGATTGCCCGCAAGGGTGCGCATGATCCGGCGCTGATCCGGCCGATGACGGACGCCGACCAGGCCATGCTGATCGCGGCGCGCCAGAAGCTGCCGGTGCTGCTCACCACGATCGCGCCGGAATCCGTCGATCCTGCCCGCGTCAAGGCCTTGGCCAAGGCCGGGATCATCGTCAGCCTCGGCCATTCCGACACTGGCCATGCCACGGCTAAAGCCTTTGCCGAAGCCGGCGCCAGCGTCGTCACGCACCTGTTCAACGCGATGAGCCAGATCGGCAACCGCGAGCCCGGGCTGGCGGGCGCCGCCATCGACATCGGCGCCTTGTCGGCGGGGCTGATCGCCGACGGCATCCATGTCCACCCCGCCACGATCAGGATCGCGCTCGACGCCAAACAGGGACCGGGCAGGATCGTGCTGGTCACCGACGCGATGGCGACGATCGGCACCGAGATGAGTTCGTTCACGCTCAACGGCCGCACCATCTACCGCAGGGATGGCAGCCTCAGGCTTGCCGACGGGACCCTGGCCGGTGCCGACCTCGACATGATCTCGGCCATCCGGTTCATGCACTGCACTGTCGGGCTCGAGCTTTCCGAAGTCTTGCGCATGGCCTCGCTCTACCCGGCCCAGGCGATCGGCCAGTCGCACCGGCTTGGCCGCTTCGCCAATGGCACGGCGGCGGACATCGTTGCACTGTCGGACAATCTTGACATAGGAAGCGTCTGGATCGGCGGCGACAAGGTGTTCGAGGCTGCCGCTCCGCGCTGAGAGCGAGGCCATGCAGACAATCGATTGTGTCGTCGCCGGAGCAGGCGTCGTCGGGCTTGCCGTCGCCAGGGCGCTTGCCTTGTCGGGCCGCGAGGTGGTGGTGATCGAAAAGGCCGACGCGATCGGCACCGTCACCAGTTCGCGCAATTCCGAAGTCATCCATGCCGGGCTCTATTATGCGCCCGGCAGCCTGAAGGCCCGGCTGTGCGTCGAAGGGCGCCGGCAGCTCTATGCATACTGCGCCGAACACACTATCGGCCATCGCCGCGCCGGCAAGCTGATCGTCGCCAGCGAACCCGGCCAGACGGACGGGCTGCGGGCGATCGAGGCCAATGCGAAACGCTGCGGGGTCGACGATCTCCAGCTTTTGACACGCGCCGAGGCCGAAAGCCTGGAGCCGGCGCTGAGATGCGCCGGCGCGCTGCTCTCGCCATCAACGGGCATTGTCGACAGCCACGCGCTGATGCTGTCGCTGCGCGGTGACGCTGAAGCCGCAGGCGTGTCCTTCGCTTTCCTCACCTGCGTTGCCGGGGCGACGATCGAAGCCGATGGGATCCGGATCGACACGCGCGACGCCAATGGCGAGACCTTCGCCGTAGAGGCCAGCGCTTTCGTCAATGCAGCCGGCCTCGATGCGCAGGCCGTGGCCAGTCGGATCGAGGGTTTCCCAAGGGATCTCATCCCCCGGCAGTGGCTGGCGCGTGGCAATTATTTCGCGCTTCCGGGGCGATCGCCGTTTTCGCGGCTGATCTATCCGGTTCCGGTCGAAGGGGGTCTTGGCGTCCACCTGACGCTCGATCTGGCCGGCAATGCGCGCTTTGGCCCCGATGTCGAATGGATCGACAGCGTGGATTACACTGTCGATCCCAGCCGAAGCGCCGTCTTCTACGAGGCGATCCGCCGCTATTGGCCCGATCTCGCGGATGGCGCCCTGCAGCCGGCCTATGCCGGCATCCGGCCGAAGCTCTCGGGCCCCGGACAGCCAGCGGCGGACTTCGTGATTCAGGGACCGGCCGATCATGGCGCGGGCCGGATTGTCAATCTGTTCGGCATCGAGAGCCCCGGTCTGACGGCGAGCCTGGCGATCGCCGACCATGTCGCCGAACTGTTGTACCCGACCTGAGCCAGCGTTCGCGCGCCGGAGCGCGACACCTGCTTAGCCGGCTTTATTTGAGACGTAGAGATCCTTGTAGCTGTCGCGCAAAAGGTTCTTCTGCACCTTGCCCATCGTGTTGCGCGGCAGGTCGTCGACGAAGATCACCCGTTTGGGATGCTTGTACTTTGCCATGCGGCCGGTGATGGCGTCGAGAATCTCGGCCGCGCTGATCCGCGACGCGGGCGAGCGCACGACGACCGCGGTGACGCCTTCGCCGAAGTCCGGATGGGCAAGGCCGATGACGGCGCTTTCCAGGACGCCGTCGAGCGCGTCGATCTCGCTTTCGAGCTCCTTCGGATAGACGTTGTAGCCGCCTGAGATGATCAGGTCCTTGCCGCGACCGACAATGTGGACATAGCCGTCGGCGTCGATCATGCCGAGGTCGCCGGTGATGAAGAAGCCGTCGGCGCGGAATTCCGCCTTGGTCTTTTCCGGCATGCGCCAGTAGCCGCCGAACACGTTCGGACCCTTGACCTCGATCATGCCGACCTCGCCCTGGGCAAGCGGCTTGCCGGAATCGGGATCGGCGATGCGCAGCGACACGCCGGGCAAGGGGAAGCCGACCGTGCCGGCACGCCGCTCGCCCTCATAGGGATTGGAGGTGTTCATGTTGGTCTCGGTCATGCCATAGCGCTCGAGGATGGCGTGGCCGGTACGCTCTCGCCAAGCCTTGTGCGTTTCGGCCAGCAGCGGCGCGGAACCAGACACGAACAGCCGGATGTTTTTCGCCGCCTCGCGATCCAGCCCGTCCTGCTGCAGCAGCCTGGTGTAGAAGGTCGGCACGCCCATCAGCGCGGTGGCGCGCGGCAGCAGCGAGACGATGCGGCCCGCGTCGAATTTCTGCTCGAACAGCATCGAGGCGCCGGCCATCAGGGTGACGTTTGTGGCGACGAACAGGCCGTGCGTGTGGAAAACCGGCAGTGCGTGGATCAGCACGTCATCCCTGGTGAAACGCCATTGCTCGACCAGCACCCGTGCGTTCGAGGCGAGATTCTCGTGGCTGAGCATGGCGCCTTTCGAACGGCCGGTCGTTCCCGACGTGTAGAGGATCGCCGCAAGGTCGTCCGCGCCGCGCTCCACATCGTGGAACTCGGAAGACTGACGCGATGCCTGGTCCGCGAGGGATCCCTGGCCACCGCGGTCGAGCGTGACCACGACGGCACCGGACGGCTCGACCATCCCACGGATGTCCGCCGACCGTGCCGGATCGCAGACGATCACCCGAGGTGCGGCATCCCCAAAGAAATAGCCGAGCTCGGCCAGCGTATAGGCGGTGTTGAGCGGCAGGAAGACGGCGCCGGCGCGCAAGCAGGCGAGATAGAGCAAAACCATCTCCGGGCTCTTCTCGACCTGCACGGCAACCCGGTCGCCGGGCGCGACATCCATTTGCAGGAGCGCATGCGCAAGCTGCGCCGACCGTGCCAGCATGTCGCCATAGGTGAGCGAGCGTCCATCATCGGTTTCCATCAACAGGCGCCCAGGCGCCGGCATCCGGGACCGGAACGCATCGAACAGATGATTGCTCATGAAATCTTCCCAGGTGACGCCGGCCGCGATCTTGGGCGGCACGCGACGAAGAGTTCGCGTTTCCCAGCCCTGCCGTCAAGGCCGCAGCCGGCTGCCCGGCGTCCACCGAAAGATTCGAGGGATGGGACGGCAGAGAGCGCCGACCAAACAGCCGTCAACGCTGGGCGCGCTTACCCGGACCGGCGGGTGCCTCGCCTTGCCTGAAGCGTTCCATGCACATGGCGGCGGTCAGCTGGTAGTGATCGATCAGGGCCTGGACGGCACCATCCGCATTGCCGTCCAGCGCATTTTCAGCAATCAGCCGGTGTTCGGCGAAATCGTCGCGCTGGATGCTCTCCCCGTCATTGGCCATTTGCCTGTAGCGGTAGGCGTGATCGGAAAGCTGGTCGCAGAAACCAACCAGCCAGTGCGACCGGCACGCCGAGATCAGCACCCGATGGAAAGTGCGATGCACTTTCTCCCACTCCGGATTGAGCGACGAGCTACTTTGCGGCGAGAGCCGTGAGGCCCGCCCCAGGCGATGCAGCGCCAGCACCAATTGTTCTTCCCATTCGGCGGTGCGGTGGGCAATGGATTCGCGCAGCGCCCGCTCCTCGAGCCAGCAGCGCGTGCGCGTCAGTTCCTCGAGTTCCGTCGCGCTGACCGGCATGATGAAAAAGCCACGCTGGTCATGGCGGCCAAGGAGACCTTCGGAGGCAAGGCGATTGAGGGCTTCACGAACCGGAGAGGCACCGGCGCCATACTTGGAAACGACCCACTCGACGCGCAGCTTGCTTTCGGTTTCAAGAGCGCCGCTGAGAAGATCATCACGCAATTGGTGATAGACCGTGCTGGCAAGCGTGCTCTTGGCTCCTGTGCCGTCGTCGTTCAGATTGGCAGCTCCGTATGTCAAAAGCGACTCCTTGTCCCCTTACTGTCGTCTTGGGCAATTCGAGTCCGAGATTCTCTCTCCGTACGCGTACCATATAGCGTGACGCTTCCGGCACTCAAGCAGAAGATCGCGCTATTGTACTTTAGGACAATGGAATATACCCAATCCGCGAGGCCGATCGCGAGAATTCGAATATTTCTACAACCAGCAGAAGTTTAACGTGTTTTGTATGCACGCAGGATCATCTGTTTCTTGTGCTCCCATGCGAGCATCTTTTCTGTCGCGCGCAAAGACAGCGGACGACTGCCCGAATCAGATCGTCGCGCAACCTGATTCGGATGTACAACGACGCCGATCCGTAGCAATTGGTGCCGGAATGACCGCGCTGTGTCAGCCGGCGGCCTTGTCGGCCGCCGCCCTGATCGCTTCGATGTTGGCGCGGTAGGCCTCGACACTGCCACCCCTGAAGATGGCAGCACCGGCCACCAGCACGTCGGCGCCGGCAGCGGTGACCAAGGGGGCGGTTTCCGGCGAGACGCCTCCGTCGATCTCGATGCGGATCGGCCGGTCACCGATCAGCGCCTTGATCCTTCTCACCTTGTCGACCATCGCCGGGATGAAAGCTTGCCCGCCGAAACCCGGATTGACGGTCATGATCAGGATCAGGTCGAGCCGGTCGAGCACATATTCGATCGCCGTTTCCGGGGTCGCCGGATTGAGCGACACGCCCGCCTTCTTGCCGAGGTTCCTGATTGTCTGCAACGAGCGGTCGAGATGCGGCCCGGCCTCGGCATGCACCGTCATGCCGTCGCAGCCGGCTTCGGCAAAGGCGGCGAGGTAGGGATCGGCTGGCGCGATCATCAGGTGGCAGTCGAAAAAGGCCTTGGTGCGATTGCGGATCGCCTTGATGACAGGCGGGCCGAAGGTGATGTTTGGCACGAAATGCCCATCCATCACGTCGAGATGGATCCAGTCGGCACCGGCCGCCGCCACCGCCTCGACCTCGTCACCGAGCTTCGAGAAATCCGATGCCAGCACCGACGGTGCGATCAAGGTTTTTTTGCTCATCTCGCGGCCTTTCCGGGCGCCCTTTTGATACGATCGCTGCGTACCGACTGCCTAAAGCGCTCCCGCGGACTTGTCGAGGGCGCCAGTACAGCGGTTCCACAGGCAGGGGGTAACGTCGCGGCGTTCCCGATCCTGTCGCCGCGAACCTTCGCTGCCTGGATCATGAAGAAAAACCCGCCGGATTGCTCCAGCGGGTTTTCGTTTGGCGTCGCGCGGGTGCCTATTGCTGCTGGAGCTTCAGCACCCTGTTTGGCACCGGGTCCTGCTGCTGGTCGATCGGCTGCCTGCGCCGCGGCAGCAATTGCAGCAACTGCCCCGGATCGATTTCCAGCGATGGCTGCCCGCGCATCGGCCGGCAGTTCGGATACCGCCCGACCATGCCTTCCGGACAGTGCCGCGTGAAGATCGGCTGGCACTGGCCGTTGACCATCTGCGAGCCCGGCGCGCATTCGCTCTCTTGCCTGGGCTTGCGGCATGCGCCGTCGACCACCTCGGTCCCACGCGGGCAGACGCATTCGCCGCGCTTGTTGTGGACCTGGCCGCGTATGTCGCACTGCTCCAACTGCGGCTGCTTGCGCCGGCAGGCATTGCCTTGCACCTCGGTACCCCTCGGGCAAACGCAATTGCCGTCGGAGTCATGGACCTGGCCACGGATGGTGCACTGGTCAGGCTTCGGCCTGATCGGCCGGCAGGCCCGGTCTCGCACCTCGGTGCCTTGCGGGCAGACGCAATCGCCATCGGCATTGCGGACCTGGCCAGGAATGCGGCACTGCTGCGGCTTTGGCCGGATCTGGCGGCAGGCCCGGTCTCGCACCTCGGTGCCTTGCGGGCAGACACAGTCCCCGTCCGCATTGTGGACCTGACCACGGATGGTGCACTGCTCGGGCTTGTCGGTCCCGACGCATTTTCCGTTCTCCAGCTCCGTGCCGCGCGGGCAAACGCAACGTCCGTCCTCGGTGCGGATCTGGCCTTCGAGCAGCACGCAGCGCGGCGGAGGTGGCAGCGGCAGAAGGTTGGTGCATTGCCCGTTGCGGAAGGTGGTGCCTTCCGGGCAGACGCAGCGGCCGGCATCGTTCATGACGAAGCCCGGCGAGCACTGGTTCTTCACCTCATGCGTGATGATGAAGGGATGGCACGCATAGGCCCTGCCGCGATCGCCCTGCACGTTGGTCGCGTCGTTGGACAGCACGTCGCCGCCGCCCTGCACCCGTGTGTCGGGAGAGAGCACGCCAACGCAGTTCCGGCCATTGACGTTACCCTGCAGGTTGGCAAGACGCCCATCGTCGGGGATGACCACTGTCACACGGTGCGAGCGGCTTTCGCCGGCGCCGAGCGTCAGGTTGGCGATGCAGGAGGCCGGCAAGGTCGTCGGTTCCGGCGAACAGCCGAAGGGCGGCTCGATCGAAGTGATCGCGACGCCTTCCAGCCGGCCAAGCCCATCGACGCCGATCGCGTCGCCGATGCGGACCGGGCCCGAGAAGGGGCTCGTTCCGTCATTGGTGATGGTAATGTCGAACGAGCAGGGCTGGCCCAGCCTGCATTCGCGGTCGCCGGTCTTCTCGACACGGATGGTCGAGGAGCCGCCGCCCTTGGCGCAGGCCTGGCCGATCGGGTAGACGACGTCGTCGCCCTGCGCCGGCCCATAGGAGCCGCGCGCGCAGTTCTCGAATTCGCCATTGGCCGAAACCGTCACGTCGAAGTGCCTGGAGGTTCCGGGCGTCATGACGGCGCCTGGTATCTGGCACGACAACGCATTGGCCGGAACCGGTCCGCATGCCCATTCCGCGCCGTCAGGGGCTACGGTCTGGATCTGGACAGGCGCTCCGCCCGACACCAGCGTGGCGGCATCGTTGACCCGCACCGGACCGGTGGGAGCAGCCGTGCCGACATTGGCGACGGTGATGCGGCAGGACACCAGCGCCGCGCCGGCCAGCGAACCGTTGCACACCTTGGTGATGCGCAAGGCCGGCTGGCCGCTGTTGGGACGGCGGACGCGTTCCTTGGCGCAGGCCTTGTTGTTGGTGAGATCGACCTCACCGGGGATGGCCTTCACCTCGGCGCAGTTCTCGACCGTGTCGGACCGGTAGCCGGTTGGCATGACCGCCTTGACGAAGACCGGCGTCGAGGCCCCCGCGGGCAGCGAGATGCCGGCATTGTCGCAGCGGAACTGGCCGGGGCCGTTGGGGCCGCATGTCCAGGGCGGGCTCGGGCCGAAGGTGGAGGACGCCGGCGCGCCGCCGGGGTAGTTGTCGATCACCGTCAGCGGCCCATTGTAGGTCGATGTGCCGTTGTTGATGATGTCGATGATGAAGGTGCAGACGCCGTCGGCGGTGCAGACTTCGGTGCGGGCACGCTTCTTGAGAATCAGGTCGACCTTCTTCTCGACCGGCGGCTGGCAATCCGGATTGCGGTCGCCGCGCCGGCAGATCGGGATCGACGCGCAGCCCCGGTCATTGGCCTGGCTGCCGAACAGCGGCTTGCCGCTGGCGCCGTAATTGTAGGTGGCGCAGTTGCGCAGCACGCTGCCTTGCCAGCCTCCGGCCGGCTTGAAGCCGAGCTTGAGGTCGACAAAGGCTCCCGGAGCGAGCGTGGTCCCCGGGTAGGTGCACGTCATCGGGGTGGTTCCCGGCGCGCAGATCCAGGGCGGATTGGGCCCTGAACTCAGCGTCGAGCCGGCCGGCAGCGTCACCTCGTCGAGCACGATCTTACCGTTGTAAGGCGCTGTGCCGACATTGGTGACCCGGATGGTGAAGTCGCAGCCGCCGCCCATCGTGCAGCGTGTGACGTCGGCATGCTTTTCGACCTTGAGGTCCGGTTCCTTATCCCTGGGTGGGCACCTCTGGTCACGCGGGATGACGATGTCGATGGTTTGCGTGCAGCACAGGCCCCAGCCCTCCTTCGGTCCGGCATAGGTCTCGATACCGGTGACGATGAGGTGGATGACGTCGCCGGGTGACGCGCCGACGATCTTCCAGTTGAGCACGCCGCCGCCCGCCGGCACCTTCTGGGTGTCAGGGATGATGCTGATGCCTGGCGAGGTCGTCGACACCTGCACCCATTTGCCGCCCATCTCCGGGCCGACAGGCATGTGGTAGATGAAGGCGCCACCGCCGGGCACGCAGTCGACCGTGCCGCGTTCGACCTTGAAACACTCATGGTCGGTTGGAGGTGGAGGTTGCTTGTCGCATTTGGTGAGGTCGATCCGGATCGAGGTCTTTTCCCCGGTCGCGATGTTGCCGTCGTCCGGCTTGCCCGGATCCTGCGACGGGATGATGGTGCCCGCGCCGGTGCCGCCGGTGACCTTGATCGTGCCCTGGTTGTCGACGTTGACCGGCGCTGGAAACGCGGCGTGGTCGATCTTGGCGGTGATGCGGAAGGTGATGACGCGTTCGTTCAGTGCGCCCGAGCCATCGAGATCGCTGGCGGAAATCCGGAAATCGGAAACCGTTGCCGTGTCGTTGGGGCCGGCCGAATTGCTTACGACAGCGCCCGGCAAGGCCCCACCCGATGCATCGGTGCCGTCGCCGGAGACGGTCACATTGACGATCGAAAGACCGTGCGGAAGCTGGTCCTTGAAGTCGAGCTTGGCTTTCTTCAGCGCCGCCTCGAGGGCAGGATTGGCAAAGCCTTGCGGATTGCCGCGCAGTCCGAAGGTCAAGGTATAGTAGACATAGTCGCAACTGCGCTGGCCACCGGTCTTGGTGAAGAACGGCACGACACGTCCGGGTTCCGGGTTGATGATGCGCGGATTGTCGAGCTGCAGCGGCTGTACATCCTGGCTGGTGACAGCCTGGACGGTCTGGGCGGCGGATGCCGGCAGTGCGGGCGCAAGGGCGACCGCGATCCCGGCCGCCATCAGCCAGCGCGCGCCGCGCCTGGCGAGTGACAGGGGTTTCATGATCGTCTCCATGACGGTTTTTGGGGATTTGGCCGCGAGCGGGGATGGGGCAAGACTGTTCATCTTTGCCTCCTCAACGTTCGCAGCTGACGGCTGGGGTCCGGAGCGGCAAGGTCATCTTGCAGCAAGGGTAGTAGCCACCCTTGTCCTTGTCGGACTTCCTGTAGAAGCAGAGTCCAACATCCACTCTGTCGCCCGGATAGTGGCCGGTGATGTCGATCGTGTAAGGCTTGCCCGGCGCATGTGACATAGGTGAGGTCACCGCGACGCCTGGCGTCCTGGATTGGGCCTTGATCGAATCACCGCCGAAGCCGGCATGGTCATGGAGATAGAGATCGGCCTCGAGACCGCGCGGCGTGCAGTAATACTGCACGTTCTCGACATCGAGACAGGGAGGCAGATTGCCCGGCGGCGGGAAATCCGGCGGGTAGAAGGGGGGCTCATAACCGCCCGGTATTTCCTGATAATAGCCGGCACGGCCCTCGCAGGGATGCCAGACGGCGACGTCGCCGACATGGCCTTCCACTTCGGGATCCTCGAAATAGCCGTCGAAATCGACGAACCAGGAGCCGAAGGGCGGCACGTTGGCCGGCTTGACCAGCTCCTTGGACGTGATCTGCACGCCGTGCACCGCAAGCGGCCCGCCCGCGGCGAGCTTTTCGGCGAACTCGGGGTTGTCGCGCAATTTGTCGCCTGTGTTGACCAAGGTCTGGGTGCAGACCGAGGTGTCGAGATTGCCGTCGGCATCGTAGCCATATTGCAGGTCGACGCCGCCGGCCGACTGCCTGTTGCCTTGCGGGAAGCCGACGGCATATTCCTGCGGCGCTTCCACCCAGACCGATTCCGTCGAGGGATCGTCGGGATTTTCCCTGAAGTAGCGGATGACCTCGCCCTTGCCGGAATCGGCGAAGCGGCTGTAATCATAGCGGTTTTCGATCGGGCCGCGCTGGGCGAGATACATGAAGCCGCTGTTGTCGAAGGCGATGTCGGTGACGGCGTAGTCCTTGTCGGCCTTCACAGTCAGTTCCCAGCGGGGATCGCCGGCGAAGGTGCCGTCGCGGGCAATGCCCACCGACCAGATTTCCGACTTTTCGCCAACCGAATAATAGAGCCGGCCGCCATGATAGGAGACGGCCCAGACGCGGCGCTCGTCCTCGGTGTAGCCCCAGCTGTCGGGGTCCTCGGTGTCGAAGGCCGCGCCCTGTACGTCCATCACCGCGCCATCGTCGGCGACCGGGGCCAGCCCATGCGCCGGCCGGCCGGCGACGCCATGGTCGAACGTGTCGACCAGTCTGCCGCCGGCGTCGATGCGATGGATCAGGCCGGTGTCGAGATCGGAGGCAAAGAACTGCCGGTGGGCGGGATCGAAGGTGATATTGCCGATGCCGGGTCCGCTGTTGGTGTCGATGTCGGCGAATTTGGCGACCTGGCCGGTGATGCCGTCGATCTTCCAGATGGTGCCCGGCCCGCCGCCGTTTTCGGTGCCGAACTGGCCCTTCATGAAGGTGGCGCCCGCCGTGCCGCGGCGCTGCCGCTCCGGCCTGCCGTCCTTGTCTGCGTCCGGCGTGACGATCTCAATCCCATGCAGCGAGGTGGCGGCGGCATAGAGGTTGGGAACGCCAGACGGCATACCGTCGCGCACGCCGTCATCATAGGTGAGGCCGAACACCTCGCCGATCTGGCCTGCCGTCACCTCGAAAGGCGGCGGCGTGAAGACGAGCTGGCCCGAAGCCGGACCACCCAGGCGTGAAACGTCGAAGACGCGCAAGGTGGCGCGCGAGATGTCGTTGAAGGTCTCGTCGACCGGATCGACGCCGGGCGGCAGTCCCTCGTCGACATTGGGGATGACGGTGCCGGGAAAGCCGGTGACCGCCATCGAGCCTGGATAGATGATCTGGGTTTCCTGCGCTTGGGCGGGGGCGCCCAGCCACAGGCTGGCGGCAAGCGCCAGAGCCAGCAGGCCGGCGGCCTGCAATGCACCGCGCAAGCGGTTGTCGAACTCAAGAAAAGGCACGAACGCGCCGCGGATGCGAGACATGACACTACCCCCGTAGTCCAGGGGAGAGACGTCCGGACTTGCCGCGCAAATCAGGGCAAGGCGCGGTGGTCCGGCTCGTTCTTCCCTGATCGAATTGTCTGCTTTCCTCATAGTGACGATACGCCTGCTCCTGCGCAGGGTCAACGGAATCAGCGGGAAGCCCAGCGCATCGACCCCGTCCCGAAGGCGGTGGTCGCGCCGAGCTCCTGTTGGTCCCGGAGACCATGGAGTCTCTGGGTTGCTGGTCATGGGGGGCTTCCTTTCCGGGGCCGCACCATGCGGCACCTGGACATCAGTCGCGGGCCGGCGCGGAAAGGTTCATGGAAGCGTTGCGCAGAATGCTTGCGCGCGATGCCGCCTGTTCTTATATACGCGCCAAGCCGTGCGGCGCCGGAGAACCGGTGGGTGGACGGTATTTCTTGTGAACAGGGGCTTTCGTCGGAACGCCTTACCGGGTCCTGAGAGCCTGCTTAGCGGAGAGACTAGAAAAATGGCAAAAGTAATCGGTATCGATCTCGGCACCACCAACTCGTGCATCGCCATCATGGATGGCAAGGAGCCGAAGGTAATCGAGAATGCGGAAGGCGCGCGCACGACGCCTTCCATCGTCGCCATCTCGGGCGACGGCGAACGTCTCGTCGGCCAGCCGGCCAAGCGCCAGGCGGTCACCAATCCTGAAAACACCATCTTCGCGGTCAAGCGCCTGATCGGCCGCCGCTATGACGATCCGGTGACGGAGAAGGACAAGAAGCTTGTCCCCTACAAGATCGTCAAGGGCGACAATGGCGATGCCTGGGTCGAGGCCGGCGGCAAGAAGCAGTCGCCCTCGCAGATCTCGGCCATGATCCTGCAGAAGATGAAGGAAACGGCGGAAGCCTATCTCGGCGAGAAGGTCGAGAAGGCGGTCATCACCGTTCCGGCCTATTTCAACGACGCCCAGCGCCAGGCCACCAAGGACGCCGGCAAGATCGCCGGCCTGGAAGTGCTGCGCATCATCAACGAGCCGACCGCGGCAGCGCTCGCCTATGGCCTCGACAAGAAGGAGGGCAAGACCATTGCCGTCTATGACCTTGGCGGCGGCACCTTCGACATTTCGGTGCTCGAGATCGGCGACGGCGTGTTCGAGGTGAAGTCGACCAATGGCGACACCTTCCTCGGCGGCGAGGATTTCGACATGCGCCTGGTCGAGTATCTGGCGGCCGAGTTCAAGAAGGAACAGGGCATCGACCTGAAGAACGACAAGCTCGCCCTGCAGCGCCTCAAGGAGGCGGCTGAAAAGGCCAAGATCGAGCTGTCGTCGACGACGCAGACCGAAATCAACCTGCCCTTCATCACCGCCGACGCGACCGGACCGAAGCACCTGACGCTGAAGCTGACGCGCGCCAAGTTCGAAAGCCTGGTCGAAGACCTCGTCCAGCGCACCATCGAGCCGTGCAAGGCGGCGCTCAAGGATGCCGGCCTGAAGGCTGGCGAGATCGACGAAGTGGTCCTGGTCGGCGGCATGACCCGCATGCCCAAGATCCAGGAGATCGTGAAGCAGTTCTTCGGCAAGGAGCCGCACAAGGGCGTCAACCCGGATGAGGTCGTCGCACTCGGTGCCGCCATCCAGGCCGGCGTGCTGCAGGGCGACGTCAAGGACGTGCTGTTGCTCGACGTGACGCCGCTGTCGCTGGGCATCGAGACGCTGGGCGGCGTGTTCACCCGGCTGATCGAGCGCAACACGACGATCCCGACCAA
This sequence comes from Mesorhizobium sp. B2-4-13, assembly GCF_006658535.1. Taxonomy (NCBI): domain Bacteria; kingdom Pseudomonadati; phylum Pseudomonadota; class Alphaproteobacteria; order Hyphomicrobiales; family Phyllobacteriaceae; genus Mesorhizobium; species Mesorhizobium sp. B2-4-13. Next base: position 52,531 of record NZ_VFVB01000009.1, read on the forward strand.
GAAGAGCCAGGTGTTCTCGACGGCCGAAGACAGCCAGTCCGCCGTGACCATCCGCGTCTTCCAGGGCGAGCGCGAAATGGCCGCCGACAACAAGGCGCTCGGCCAGTTCGACCTGGTCGGCATTCCGCCGGCGCCGCGCGGCGTGCCGCAGATCGAGGTCACGTTCGACATCGACGCCAACGGCATCGTCAACGTCTCGGCCAAGGACAAAGGCACCGGCAAGGAGCACCAGATCCGCATCCAGGCGTCGGGTGGACTTTCCGACGCCGACATCGAGAAGATGGTCAAGGATGCCGAGGCCAATGCCGATACCGACAAGAAGCGTCGCGCCGTGGTCGAGGCCCGCAATCAGGCCGAAGCCCTGGTGCATTCGTCGGAGAAGTCGCTGAAGGAATATGGCGACAAGGTCTCGGAGACCGAGCGTACGGCGATTTCGGACGCGATCGCGGCGCTGAAGGCCGCTGCCGAGGGCGACGATCCGGCCGACATCGAGGCCAAGAGCCAGGTGCTTGCCGAAGCTTCCATGAAGCTTGGCCAGGCCATGTACGAGGCCTCGCAGAAGGAAGCGGCGGAAGCCGACGCCAAGGCGGATGCCGCCAAGGACTCTGACGTGGTCGACGCCGATTTCGAAGAAATCGACGAAGACGACGACAAGAAGAAGTCGGCCTGAGCGGCTTGACGGCAAGATAATGCGAAAAGCCCGGCGCAAGGCCGGGCTTTTTTGCAACCCTCGCTGAAAAAGTGCGAGCACTGCCGAAAAAATCACTGAAAACCACGGACAAGTTCGCGCCGGCCCTAGCATACGGGCAGCACCGCTCCTAAATCGAAACAACGTGCCGGCAACCGACGCAACATTGCATCAAGACGTTGAATATCCGGACTGCGGGAAAAAATGAAAGCTGATTTCTACGAAACGCTGGGCGTGCAGAAGGGCGCCGACGAGAAGGAGCTCAAGAGCGCTTTTCGCAAGCTGGCCATGCAATTCCATCCCGACCGCAACCCCGGCGATCATTCCTGCGAGCACAAGTTCAAGGAAATCAACGAAGCCTACGAGACGCTGAAGGACCCGCAGAAGCGCGCGGCCTATGACCGTTTCGGCCACGCCGCCTTCGAGCAGGGTGGGATGAATGGCGCGCAGGGCTTTGGCGCCGGCGGCTTCGCCGACATCTTCGAGGACATTTTCGGCGACATGATGGGCGGCCGCCAGCGCCGCTCTTCCGGTGGCCGCGAGCGCGGCGCCGACCTGCGCTACAACATGGAAATTTCGCTGGAGGAAGCCTTCGCGGGAAAGACCGCGCAAATCCGCGTGCCGGCTTCGATCTCCTGCACGGAATGTTCCGGCAGCGGCGCCAAGCCGGGCACCCAGCCGGTCACCTGCTCGATGTGCAACGGCCACGGCAAGGTGCGCGCCACGCAAGGGTTTTTCTCGATCGAGCGGACCTGTCCGCAATGCCAGGGCCGTGGCCAGACAATCAAGGATCCCTGCCCGAAATGCGCCGGCCAGGGCCGTGTCACCGAGGAGCGTTCGCTGTCGGTCAACATCCCGGCCGGCATCGAGGACGGTACCCGCATCCGCTTGGCCAATGAGGGTGAGGCCGGGCTGCGCGGCGGGCCATCGGGCGACCTCTATATCTTTCTGGCGGTCAAGCCGCACGAATTCTTCCAGCGCGACGGCGCAGATCTTTATTGCAAGGTGCCGATCTCGATGACCACCGCCGCACTTGGCGGCTCCTTCGAGGTGACGACGCTCGACGGCACGCAGACCAAGGTGAAGGTGACCGAAGGTACGCAGAACGGACGCCAGTTCAGGCTCAAGGGCAAGGGCATGCCGGTGCTGCGCCAGCCCAATGTCGGCGACCTCTACATCCAGACCGCGGTCGAGACGCCGCAGAACCTGTCGCGCCGCCAGCGCGAATTGCTGGAAGAGTTCGAACAGCTTTCCTCGCAGGACAATTCGCCCCAATCGAGCGGCTTTTTCGCCCGCATGAAGGACTTTTTCGAGTCTTTCGGCGAGCGTTGAGACGCGACGAAAACTATCTTATCCACGCCATAGGCAAGGCCGCGCCTTGCCTTGCGTCATCCAGATGTTAAGTAGTTTCAAGGGGCGCGCTGAGGAGAGCTTGCATGGCACGTGGTCACGGACTGCGGAAGGCGTTTGCCGAGAAGTTCGACGATGAACTCAAATTCTTCAAGGGCTGGATCGACAAGCCGAAGACGGTCGGCTCGATCGTTCCGACCAGCTCGATCACCGCGCGCAAGATGGCCTCGATCGTCAATCCCAAGTCCGGCCTGCCGGTGCTCGAGGTCGGCCCCGGCACCGGTGTCATCACCCGCGCCATCCTCGCCCAGGGCGTGCGGCCCGAAAACCTCTACGCGATCGAATATTCCACCGATTTCGTGCGCCACCTGCGCCAGCTCTACCCCGGCGTCAACGTCATCGAGGGCGATGCCTTCAACCTCAACGCCACGCTTGGCGAGAGGAGCGGGATGATCTTCGACAGCGTCGTTTCCGGCGTGCCGCTGCTCAATTTCCCGGTCGCCCAGCGCATCGCCTATATCGAGAGCCTGCTCGATCGCATTCCGGTCGGCCGGCCGATCGTGCAGCTGACCTATGGTCCGATGTCGCCGATCCCGGCCGGCCGCGGCGACTACACGGTGAAGCATTTCGACTTCATCTTCCGCAACATCCCGCCGACGCAGCTGTGGATCTACCGGCGCGAGGCGCATTAGAAGAGAAGGCGGTAGGGCAGTAAGGGAGTAGGGGGAAAAGATTGGCTAGGGAACCATTCCTACTGCCCTACTGCCCTACTGCCCTACTGCCCTACTGCCCTACTGCCCTACTGCCCTACTGCCCTACTGCCCTACTGCCTTTCCCCCATCCAGCCGTTGATTTGATCGAACCTTGGCTGTACGTGTCCCAGAACAAGGGTGGCCAATGGCAGTGATCCCGAAAATCCTCGTCTTCGCCGGCTCGGTGCGCAGCGGCGCCTATAGCGGCAGGACCGCCGACGTGGCGCAGAAGGAACTTGCGGTGCAAGGTGCCGAGGTGACCCGTATTTCGCTTGCCGATTACCCCTTGCCGATCCTCGACGAGGACCTGGAAAAGGAAAACGGCGTTCCGGAAAACGCCCAGAGGCTGGCGCGGCTGATATCAGCCCATGACGGGCTGCTGATCGCGACGCCGGAATATAACGGTTCGATCCCGCCGCTGCTCAAGAACACGATCGACTGGGTGAGCCGGGTGCGACGGGATGGCGGCCGGTCGGTCAGGCCGCTTGCCGGCAAGGTCGCCGGCCTCTGCTCGTCCTCCAACGGGCACTTCGCCGGCATCCGCTGCATCAACCATCTGCGTGCCGTGCTGGTGCGCTGCCAGATGGAAGTGGTGACACCGGAATGCTCGGTGCCGGAGGGTGGCGACGCCTTCGACGTGGACGGCCATTTCCGTGACGAAAGACTGCACAAATCGATGGAGCACCTATGCCGCACGCTGATCGAAACCTCGCGCATGCTGTCGACCAGGGTCGAGGCGTGACCGCCGCACCCCTGCAGCCTCATTCCATGCAGGAGCGATTGATCGTCGGCCTCGACGTGCCGACCGTGAAGGAGGCCGAGCGAGCGGTGCGCGAGCTGGACGGCGTCGTTTCCTTTTACAAGATCGGCTATCAGCTGGCTTTTGCCGGCGGGCTCGACTTTGCCAGGGAGCTGGCCAGCGGCGGAACGAAAATCTTCCTCGACATGAAGCTGCTCGACATCGACCACACGGTGGCCAAGGGCGTCGAGAACATCGTCAGGATGGGCATGACCATGCTGACCATTCACGCCTATCCCAAGGCGATGCAGGCGGCGGTGGAGGCGGCGCGCGGCAGCGAGCTTTGCCTGCTCGCCGTCAGCGTGCTGACCTCGATGGACGAGCAGGACATGATCGACGCCGGCTATGAATATGACCCGCACACGCTGGTGCTGCGGCGGTCCGAACAGGCGCTCCATGCCGGCATGGGCGGTATCGTCTGCTCGGCCGCGGAAGCCGAAGCGGTGCGCCGCATCGTCGGCCCTGACATGGCGGTGGTGACGCCGGGCATCCGGCCGCCCGGCAGCGACCATGGCGACCAGAAGCGCGTGGTGACGCCGGCGCAAGCGGTCCGCAACGGCGCCAGCCATCTTGTGGTGGGCCGCCCGATCATGGCGGCAAACGACCGCCGCGCGGCAGCGCAGGCGATCCTCGACGAAATGCGCTCCGCGTAGAATAAGGGAGAGAACAATGCCGAAGGGATACTGGATCGCCCGCGTCGATGTGCGCGACGCCGAAGGCTACAAGGATTACGTCGCGGCGGCAAAACCAGCTTTCGAGCGCTTCGGCGCGAAATTCCTGGCCCGCGGCGGCGAGCATGAGAAAGCCGAGGGCCCAGGGCGGGCGCGCAATGTGCTCATCGAGTTCGAATCGCTCGCCGCCGCGCATGACTGCTACAACTCGCCGGAATATCAGCGCGCGGTGGCCATCCGCCAGAAGGTCGCCGACGGCGAGATCGTCTTGGTCGAGGGTATCTAGCGCAAAAGCCTGTTCGCCGCGGTTTCAGCCATCGCGTCGGCCAAGCTCAACCCCCATTGCTGGCGGCAATAGGCGCGGAAGTCGAAGCAGGGCAGGCCGGGACAGACCTCGAATTCGATCAGGTGAACCGTGTCGTCGGCCTCGACGCGCAGGTCCATGGAAAACACATCGCGCAGGCCGAGCCCGGTGATCAGCCGTTCGGCGATCCGCCTGATCCTCGCATCGGCCGCCGGCTGGCTGTCCGCGACCGCAGCGAGTTCGGGTTCGGCGTATTGCCCGGCAGCCTTCGCCGCCTCGCCGGTGGCGCCATAGAGAGCCAAACTGTCTTCCATGGTCTGGAAATCACCTCCCGACTCGACAAAGGCGACGCCGAGCGCTTCAACGCCGGTATCCGGCATCAGCCCAAGGAAGCTGGCGCGGACGTTGCGGCCGGCGACATAGGGCTGGACCACGACATCGTCGCGATAACAGGCGAAAACACGCCGGCTAAGCTCCAGCGCGTGAGCGAGATCGGTTACGCGCGAATCCGGCCAGATGCCGATCTTGGCGCCGAGCCGGTTGGGCTTGACGAACCAGCCGGCGGCGGAGGCCGGCGCCTCGACCAGCCATTCGCCATCCCGCGCGAGACCGGCCTGCGGCACCGGCAGGCCGAGCGCGCCAAGCACGGCGCCGGAGCGGAACTTGTCCTGGCAGAGCGCGAACAGCGAATCGTCGGCGCCGATGGTGTTGAAACCGCTCAGTCTTGCCAAAGCGGGTGCCGCGCCGCCACGGAAATAGGCGACGCCGTCGGTCAGCGTCCAGACCAGCGCGCTTCGCGGATCCTCCCCGTCGAGCACCTTGGCCGCATCGTCGAGCACCACCGGCGCAAAGGACAGGCCGCGCGCCTCGCAGGCGGCGGCCAGCGCATCGAATTCGAGAGCGAGATCGGTCGACTGCGCCAGATAGGACGAGATTTCGGCGGCACGCCGCGATGCATGACCGTCGGCGAGCAAGCGGTCGAAACAAGCCTTTTCAGGCTCGTGGACAAGGATCAGTTTCGGCTTGTGCGTTGGCATGATGTGGCGGTTCCCGACGGTGCGATGACCTACCATCGCACGGCCCGCACAATCGGCTTTCGCGAAATCGACGCGCCCCGGGCGCCTGTGTGACAGCGCCAGGATTGCGACCGTAGCCCCGGGTCCGCGTCCGGCAATGTCAGGCGATCAGCACGCGCGGTTCCAGGCGGCCATTGACAGGAATGTCGAGCAGGAAGGTCATGCCGCCCTGCAGGTCGAGCAGACGCTGCTTTTCGTTCTTGCCCGACCAGGCCGAGGTCACGGCCAGCCGATCGGCATTCCTGCCGACGAAGGCCGGGCAGGATGGCTGCGTCACCGGCATGGCGACCGTGCGGACGAGCTCGCCGTCCGGCCCATAGGCCTCGATGACGCTGCCACCCCAGACGGCGTTCCACAGGATGCCGTCGCGGTCGAGCACCGAACCGTCGATATAGCCCTTGGCCGAGCGGTGGTCGACGAAGATCTTCGGCTCGCCGACGGGCAGGCCGGTCGCCGGATCGCAGGCAACGCGCATCAGCAATCCGGTCGAGGTGTCGGTGTAGTAAGCAAGCGTGCCGTCTGATGAAAAGCAGATCGAGTTCGAGACGGTGATATCCGAAAACAGGCGGCGCAGTTCGCCTTTGAAAAACCAGTAGATCGAGCCCGCGCCCTTCTCCTCGCCCTTGCCCATGGTACCGACCCACAAGGCACCGCAGGGATGGACGCGGGAATCGTTGGATCGGGTGACCGGGTTGTCGGCCTCGATGGCGGTGTGCAGCGTCATTCCGCCGGTGGCGACGTCGCGGACAAAAAGCCCGGTTTCGGTGGCGATCAGCTGTCGCTTGTCATCGATGATGGCGATCGCGCTTGCCATCTGGCCAAGCTCGTAGATTTTCAGCGCACCGCCGGCCAAGGGCTTTTCCAGGAGCTGGCTGTTGACGATGTCGAACCAGAACAGCGCATCCGTGCCGGGATCGTAACTTGGCCCTTCGCCGAGCTGGCAGACATGATCGGAAAAGACGGAAACGATCGGTTCACTCATCATGCTTCTCCGAATACCGCGTCCCAGGCAGCGACGGCTGCGTAGGCGCGCGCCGCCACATCGTCGACGCTCATGCCTGGCTTGAACAGGCTGGAGCCAAGCCCGAAGACCGTGACGCCAACAGCCTTGTAGCCGGCAAAGTCCTTCTCCGAAACGCCACCGACCGCGCCGACCAGCGTCTGCGCCGGCAGCACCGCCCGGATCGCGGAAATGCCCGATGCGCCGAGCACACTGGCGGGGAAGAATTTCAGCGCCGAGGCACCGAGCCGGATCGCCTGGAAGGCCTCGGTGGGAGTGAACACGCCAGGCATGGTGACCATGCCGTAATGCGCGGCGCGGCCCATCACCTCGGCATCGATGTTGGGGCTGACCAGCAGTCGTCCGCCGGCCGCGTGAAGACTATCGACGTCGGCCGCAGTCAGCACCGTGCCGGCGCCGACCAAAGCTGTCTTCGGCAGCATTTGGACAAGCCTGGCGATCGACGAAAACGGCTGGGGCGAATTGAGCGGCACCTCGATAGCCTCGATGCCGGCATCGAACAATGCCTGGCCGATGGCGATCGCCTCGCTTGCCTTGAGGCCGCGCAGGATGGCGACCAGGCCGCGCTTAAGTTTTGGAAAGGGTGCGGTCTCGGTCATATGGCGGCTCCACTTCTGGTAATCATGCCATTCTCCCGCGCGGCCTCGATGAGACCGGCGCGTACAGCCTCGTCCGCGTCGACTGTCCGCACACCAAGCCCGGCAAGGCCGAGTGCAGCCTGGTAGAGCCCGGCCAGCGCGCCCGAGGCAACCAGCACGACCGATGTCGCGCCGGCACCATGCCGACGCCGGGCCGATGCGATCTCGCCGCCGATCAGCAAGCCGGACAGGCAGGCGGCCGCATCATCGGCCTGGAGGTTCTGGAGCAGGCCGGCGGCGCGGATGGCAAACAGCCGAGAGGTGACATCGCCGCCATCGCCTAGCGCTGTTTCGCACCAGCGGCGGAAGAACGGATTGTCTGGAGCAACCGGGCTTGGATGTTCACCCAGCGAATGGCGCAGGATCGAGTGCGCGGCAAGCACGGAAAACAGCTCGCCCGTCGGCCAGGTGCCGAAGCCGGCGACGGCGCCGTCCTCCACCAGCACCCATTTCGAATGCGTGCCGGGCATGCAGACCAGTTCGCGGCCCCTGGCGGGCAGGCCGGCGCCGGCAAGCTGCGTCTCCTCGCCGCGCATGACATCGGGCGCGTCGGCCAGGCGCTGGGCAAGGCCGGGAATGATGCGGATGTCGCGCTTCTGCCCGGGCACCCTAGCGGCGCCGCCGAGAATGGCACCGAGCGGCGACGGAACGCCGACATAGGGCGCCTCCAGCCAGCCCTGGCGGGAGCCGGCCATGCCGCAGATGATGACGGGCAATTCCTCCGGCGCGCCCATCGCAGCCAGATGGCCCTCCAGAACGTTGGCGAAGCCCTTTTCGCGCGCGGTGATCAGGCCGTCGTCGCCGCGACGCTCCGCAAGCACCTTGCCGCCGCCGTCGATCAGCCAGGCCCGAAGCCGGGTCGTGCCCCAATCGAGCGCCGCGACTGCCGGCACGCTGCTGTCAAACCCCGGGCTCACAGGAAACCTCCATCGACGATCAGCATCTGCGCGGTCAGCATGCGCGAGGCGTCCGAGGCCAGGAACAGCACCGTGCCGACCATATCGTCGGGCGACATCACGTCCCTGATGCACTGCTTGGCGACATGGGCGGCAAGCGCCTGTTCGGTGACCCAGCGCTGCTTCTGCCGCTCGGTGATCACCCAGCCGGGCGCGATGGCATTGACGCGGATGCGGTCGGGCCCGAGCTTGCCGGCCAACCCCTTGGTGAGGCCGAGGATGCCGGCCTTGGCGGCGGTGTAGGCCGGCAGGTCGGGATGATTGATCAGATAGGACGTCGAGGTGAAATTGATGATTGAGCCGCCGCCGGCGCGCTTCATGCCTGGTGCCACCGCCTGCGCGGTGAAGAAATGCGGCCGCAGGTTGATGGCGAGGTTGTTGTCCCAGAACTCGACGGTGACGTCCTCGACGGCATGACGTTCGTCCCAGGCGGCGTTGTTGACCAGCACGGTGACGTCGCCATGCGCTTCGGCCGCCTTCGCGGCGGACGCCCGCAGTGCTTCGATATCGCGCAGATCGGTCCTGAGATAGAGCGGCCGACGGCCGAGCTCTTCCTCGATACGGTCGGCGAGTGCGATGCTGGGCTTGTCGGCGATGTCGATGAAGGCGACCTTGGCGCCCTGGCGCATGAACCCTTCGGTCAATGCCGCGCCGATGCCGGAGCCGCCGCCGGTGATCAGCACCGAAGCGCCTTCGAGGTCGGCAAAACGCGCCGATGGCATCATGATTTTTCGTCTCCCGGGTCAACCGGCGCGCATCCTAGCCAGACACGTCCGGCGGGCAAGGGCGAAAAGACCGATTTCCGGGCTTATGTCTGACAAAAAGGCGATCGCGCCCCTGCGCGACCCGCCAAGCGGCATCGCCGCATCGCGGGCAGCGCCGAAACCTGCCGCTCAGATCGCCTTGGCGCGCAAGGCGCCACGGAAGGAATCACGGAGGTAGCCCAATGTGGCGTCGGCATCGGCCGGCTTGCCGAACAAATAGCCCTGCCCGCCGGCGCAACCGAACTGGACCAGCCGGTCGGCCTGCGCCTCCTCTTCGATGCCTTCTGCGACCACATCCATGCCGAGCCCTTCGCACATGGCGAGGATGGCGCGGATGATGTGTTCGGACGGCCGGTCGTCGAGAATGGAGGAGACGAAGGCTCGGTCGATCTTGAGCTTGTCGAAATGGAATTCGCGCAAGCGGCCGAGCGAGGACTGGCCGGTGCCGAAATCGTCGAGCGAGACACGGATGCCAACGCGGCGCAGGTCCTCGACGATCTGCGCGGCCGAGGCCGGGTCGTTCATCAGGCCGGTCTCGGTGATCTCGATCTCCAGCCGGCGCGGATCGAAGCCGGTGCGGTCAAGGATCGCCAGTATGTGCAGGCCGGTGTTCTGGTCGACGAGCTGCGAGGGCGACAGGTTGAAGGACAGGAACAGGTCTTTCGGCCAGCTCCTGGCGGCCTCCGTGGCCTTGCGCAGCACAAGCTGCGACAACGGGCCGATGATGCCGCGCTCCTCGGCGATGGGGATGAAGACGGTCGGCGGCACCGAGCCGAGGTCGCGGTCTGTCCAGCGCGCCAGCGTCTCGAAGCCGATGGTGCGGCGCGTGGTGAGATCGACGATCGGCTGGAAATGCGGCTCCACCTCGCCGGCCGAGACCGCGCGGCGCAGCGCCTGCTCGATGCGGGTGACGCGCTTGGCGGCCTCCTCCATCTCGCGGGTGTAGACGACGACGCGGCCGCGGCCGGAACGCTTGGCATGGTAGAGCGCCGTTTCGGCCTTGTTGATGAGTATCTCGGTGGTCTCGTCGCCGGAATAGAACAATGAGCAGCCGACCGAGGCCGAGAGCCTGGCGGTGCGTTCGCCGACATCGTAGGGCGCCGACAGGATCTCGATCAGCATGCGGGATTTTTCCGCCGCCGCCTCCTCCGAGAACACCAGCGGGTAGAGGAAGGCGAATTCGTCGGCGCCGATGCGGCAGACCGTCGAATGGCCATCCATCGAGGCGCGCAGCCGCATCGCCACCTGGATCAGGATGTCGTCGCCGGCCTTGTGGCCGAACAGGTCGTTGATCGGCTTGAAACCATCGAGGTCGAGAATGCCGACGGTGAAGGGCGCGGGATCGTCGGAACGGTCGCTGATCAGGCGATCGACCTTGTCGAAGAAGCGGCGATGATTGCCAAGCCCGGTCAACGAATCGGTGAACGCCAGATCCGTGCTTTCCCTGTTTGCCTGACCGGTGCCAAACGAAGTTTGCATCGGTGTCCCTGTTCGTCCCTGCTTTTGTCGTCGGAATTTATTTTCAGACTGGCAGCAAACCCTTTAGGAAACGTATCCCACTGACCGATTTTTGTGGCCGGAGCATGATCCCGAAAAACGGGGTCCGGCTTTCGCCGTGAGCCGTGCCCAAACCGTAAGCCGGATAGATTCGTGAAGCCGGCTACAAGATCCGTCAAGCGGTTGGATTTTCAGCCGTTTGGCTTGACGCGATACAGTTCCAAGGGTCTTCCCTTGGTCTCCGCCACCGGCTCCAGCCAGTCCGGCACGTCCCCGCTCATCAACCTGGCCAGGAAACCGTCCGGTGCCCTGGCCATGAGCAGGCGGCTTTCCGCGTTGCCACGGCAGAGCGCGACAAGACCGACATGATGCCTTTCGACAACGGTTCTGGCATCGGCATCCGAGCCCAGCAAGGCATCGAGCGCGACCAGATTTCCGGCGACGTTGCGGTGGTAGAGTCCGGCCAGCACGCGGTGACCGGTAAAGGCCAGTATCGGCGAGCCAAGATTCGAGAGCGAAAGCACGGTTGTGGCCGGCATCCGGCCGAGCGCCGCGAACGATGCCTTGCCGAGGCAAGCCGTGTCTGCGGCATTGGCACCGGTGGCAGCCGCGTCGGTTTGGAAAGCACTCGACGCCGCCCCGGCAGCGCCTGCCCAGATTGCATTTACCGATATCAGCCAGGCCGCGACCATCCTGAGTGCGGCGCTGTTGGACGGACTGGTTTGCGCACGCTGCCGCCAGCAGGCGATCCATGCCGCAAGCGGGATCACCGCGAAGGCGATGGAGAAGGTCGAGCCGCGAACTTCCCAGGCGCTGACCAGGAACGCCATAACCAGCAGCGAGCCGACAAGGCTGTCCTGCCGACGCCAGCCATGGCCGACGCGGAGCGCCATCAGGATGATGGCCACCAACGGCGTGGCAAACCGTGCCACCGCTCTGGCCGGATCATTGGTGACGATCTGGAACAGCGGCTGCGCCTCGTCGATATGGCTGAGCCACATCTCCTTCAGGCGCGGATCGAGGTTGGCATAGGGCGAGGCCAGGCATTGCGGGAATAGGAATACAACCACAGCCGCAAGGGCTAGCCCAAGCAGGCCGAGCGAGGCCAGGCGGCCGGCGACGGTGGCACTGGCGGCCTTCCACGAGGCGATGGCCGCCAGCCCCGCGCCGGCAAGTCCGGCGACGGCGAACTGCACAATCGAAAATGTGTCGCACTGTGCCTGGGTCCATGCGGATGCCGGGACGGTGGCGACGAAGACGAGAGCCGAAACAGCGGCGGCGCCCAGGCCAAAGTCCCTCGCGGTCAGCCTTTCCCGAGCACCATTGCCAAGGAACAGCAGCGCGACAGCGGCGCCAAGGGTTCCGGCGTAGGGAGCGCTTTCCATGCCGATGGCCACGCTCAGCGTGGCGCAGATGCCCGAAAGCAAGGCGGCCGGCCGCAGCAAGGGAGCCTCGAGCAGCAAGGCAAGGCTCGCCAGGATCAGCGTCAGCTGCACATTGTGATGATCCAGCGAACCTGGGGAGAAAATGCCGAGGTAGTAGAGCGCGGCGCCACCGACGACGGCGGCGGGCAGGACAGCGTGGCCGCCGGCGAAAGCGCGCGCGGCGCGGATGAGGAAGAAGACCGCCAGCCAGAACAGCAGGGCAGGCCAGGCCACCTGCACGATCTGTTCAGCCAGGGCGACGTTGCCCGTCAGGGCCGATACGGCAAGGACGCCAAGGGCCAGCGGCGCGTCGAGCAGCCGCGACCAATGCATGACGAAGCCGCCGTCCAGTCCCATCCTGTACTGGTGCAGGTCGAACCAGCCCTGGCCGGCCAGAAGATCGCGGACCTCGACCAGTTGCAGCAGGCTGTCATTGTCGCCCGCCGGGTTGGCCAGTTGCGGAAATCCGGTCACGGCATAGACCGTGAGCGGCACCAGGGCCGCGAGCAGCGCCGCCAGCATGTCCGCCCGCCAGGAGGGACGGGCGGTGTCCTTGGAAGGCATCGCGGCATGGCCAGCGGTCATTTTGCCGGGATAGCCGTGGCCGCGCGCCGGAAACACCCAAAGCCTCGAAACCAGATAACTGATGGTGCTTGTCACTACCGTCGTCAGCGCCGACATCGCGACGGGCGACAGGCCGAAACGCGTCACCGCCACCTGCGAGACGAGGCCGGCAAAAGCGGCGCATCCGGCTTGCAGGGCAAGATAGCGCGGGAACGCGACCTTGTGATCGTGTTCCGCACCGAACGTCCAGCCCCGCTGCGCCCGATAGGCAACGACGAACGCCGTCGCATAAGCGACGGCACTGCCGGCGAACGGCGGAACGCCCAGCGAAACCAGCAGCCACGAGAGCGCGAAAAACGATCCCGCCGCACCGATGCCCACCACCATGAAGCGGAACGGGCGCGCCTGGACAAGCGCCGGCAGCACGTCGGTCATTGCTGATCGCGTGCCGTCGCTTCCCGCGACAGCCCGGCCTTCAGCCGCTTGACAGGGATCTCCAGGACACCGAGCAGGAATGCCGAAAAGAAGACCTGGAACGAAATGACGATCAGGCTCAAGCCCAGCACGACGATGCGCGGAATTTCGGAATCGTTCAGCGGACCGAAGCCGAGATGGGCCCAGCGCGCCACGGCATAGAGGAAGAACAGGAAGCCGGCGGCAAAGCAGATGCCGGCATTGGCGGCGAGACGGTCGGTGCTGATGGTCCTGGTCAGCCAGTCCGACCCGCGGCTTGGCGGCAGGATGCCGGTGATTTCGGCATAGTATCGCGAAATGGCACCGAAGGTGATGAGCTGGATGCCGGTGACGATCATGAAACAGGCGGCGACGAAGGTGTTGAGATCGAGCGAAAGATTGTCGACCACCCGCAAGGGGCCGAACACCAGCAGCGCCGCGAACAGCGTGCCGAGGCCGGAAAGCACCGCCCCTGGAATGAAGAACATCCAGCGCGGATTGTAGACCAGCAGGAATTTGAGATGCCGCCAGCCGTCGCGCCAGGTCCTGAGATGCGGCGGCCTGCTGCGGCCGTCGGGCTTGAGCGTGGTCGGCACTTCCTCGATGCGCAGCCCGGCAAGCGCGCTGCGCACCACCATTTCGCTGGCGAATTCCATCCCGGTGGTCTGCAGATCGAGCTTCCTGATGCTGTCGGCGTTGAAGCCGCGCAGGCCGCAGTGGAAGTCGCCGGTCTTGATGCGGAAGAACAGGCGGCCGACGAAGCTCAGCACCGGATTGCCGAGATAGCGATGCAGGGGCGGCATGGCGCCAGCCTCTATGCCGCCGCGGAAGCGGTTGCCCATGACCAGGTCGGCGCCGCCGCGCAGCCGGGTCACGAAAGCATCGAGCCCAGCGAAATCATAGCTGTCATCGGCGTCGCCCATGATGATGAAGCGGCCCCTGGCGGCGGCGATGCCGCCCAGAAGGGCCGCGCCATAGCCCTTCTGCGCTACCGGCACGACACGGGCGCCGCCCTGGGCTGCGATCTCCCGCGAGCCGTCGGTGCTGCCATTGTCTGATATCAGCACCTCGCCCGCTATGCCGGATTGGTCGAGAAAGGCCTTGGCCTTGCCGATGCAGACGGCGAGCGTCTCGGCCTCGTTGAGGCATGGCATCAGGATGGTGAGTTCGAGCTGCTGGGCCGAGGCTGCGCGGACGGCAGTGAGCGCGTTCATGATCGTCGTTCCATCGGGTGCCCGGCGCTGCGTCAGGTCGGCCGGCTGCATTCGGAGCCTACCGTCGCACGGCAAGGCTTAAGAAAGCGATGATGTCAGTCCTCGCCTTGTCTGCAACCGGCAGGCGCGCCTTGCTGATCCCAATGTTCAAAAGGTCGCGATTGGCAGAACGCGCCGCGACGCTTATATCGCTTGCGTCGACTATGCTGGGGACCTGCAATGAAGTTGAAAATCGCCGTCCAGATGGACCATGTCTCCACCGTGTCGATCGCCGGCGACACCTCGTTCGCCCTGTCGCTGGAGGCGCAGCGGCGCGGTCACCAGCTGTTCCACTACACGCCCGACCGGCTGTCGATGCGCGACGGCAAGGTGTTTGCCCGCGTCGAGGAGATGACGGTGCGCGACGAAAAGGGCAGCCACTATTCGCTGGGCGAAAAGGTGCGCACCGACTTGTCCGAAATGGACGTCGTCCTGCTGCGCCAGGACCCGCCCTTCGACATGAACTACATCACCACGACCCACATCCTCGAGCGCATCCATCCAAAGACGCTGGTCGTCAACGACCCGGCCTGGGTGCGCAACAGCCCGGAAAAGATTTTCGTCACCGAGTTCCCGGACCTGATGCCGGACACGCTGATCACCAAGGATCCGCTCGAAGTCGCCGCCTTCCGCAAGGAATTCGGCGACATCATCGTCAAGCCGCTCTACGGCAATGGCGGCGCCGGCATCTTCCACATGCTTGAAGCCGACCGCAATCTCGCCTCGCTGCTCGAAATGTTCGGCCAGATGTTTCGCGAGCCCTATATCGTGCAGCGTTACCTGAAGGATGTGCGCAAGGGCGACAAACGCATCATTCTGATCGACGGCGAGCCGGTCGGCGCCATCAACCGGGTGCCGGCCGAGCACGACTCCCGCTCCAACATGCATGTCGGCGGCCGCGCCGAGAAGACCGAGTTGACGACACGCGAGCGCGAAATCTGTGCCCGCATCGGGCCGTCGCTGAAAGAGCGCGGCTTCATCCTGGTCGGCATCGACGTCATCGGCGACTACATGACCGAGATCAACGTCACCTCGCCGACCGGCGTGCGCGAGGTTAAGCGCTTCGGCGGCGCCGACATCGCCAGCCTGTTCTGGGACGTGGTGGAGGGGAAGCGGACATAATTTGTTTTCAGTTTGTGTTAACCATGTTCCGCTTTTGCAGCCGGGCACAACCGGCGCGCAACCTGGGCGGCTACCGGTTGCGCCAATGTTCCCGATTTGATCAAGAGTGGCGCCTCAGAGCCGGCGCTGTTCGCGCTCTCCCTGACGTCAGCCGTCTGGGACCCAATCTCGGAACAGCTTGATCTTAGGCGTGTTGCGGCGGCTTTCGGAATGCACCGGCCAGTAGCCGCTCCATGCGCTCACCTCACTTGTTCCTGTAATGTTCTTGCCCTGGGCTGAAATCTGTGGTTGTCTTGCGTTGACGTCGCTCGCGGCCTGTTCACAGGGCAAGGGCGAGCCGGCATCGGGGGCAGACAATGGTGGCGCGGGTTCGTACGGTTGCTTTCCAGGGCATCGAGGCAGTGCCGGTCGACGTGCAGGTGATGATCGCGCCCGGCAAGGTCAACATGCATATCGTCGGCCTGCCAGACAAGGCGGTGGCGGAAAGCCGCGAGCGGGTGCAGGCGGCATTGCATGCGTCGGGCCTGTCAATGCCGTCGAAGAAGGTGACCGTCAACCTGGCGCCCGCCGATCTGCCGAAGGAAGGCAGCCACTACGATCTGCCGATCGCGCTCGGCTTGATGGCAGCCCTTGGCGCCATTCCGGGCGACATGCTGGCTGGCTATGTCGTGCTGGGCGAGCTGTCGCTCGACGGTACGATCACCGCCGTTGCCGGTGCCTTGCCGGCGGCGATCGGCGCCAATGCCGAAGGCAAAGGGCTGATCTGTCCCTTCGCTTGCGGGCCGGAAGCGGCCTGGGCGGGGCGGGAATTCGACATTCTCGCGCCGCGCAGCCTGATTGCGATCGCCAATCATTTCCGCGGCACACAGGTGCTGTCGCGCCCGGAGGCCGGCATCCGCGCGGCGGCGCGCGACCTGCCCGACCTTGCCGACATCAAGGGCCAGGAGACGGCGAAGCGGGCGCTGGAAGTGGCGGCCGCCGGCGGACACAATCTGCTGATGATCGGTCCGCCAGGCTCAGGCAAATCGATGCTAGCGCAGCGCCTGCCGTCGATCCTGCCGCCACTGGCGCCGAAGGAACTGCTCGAAGTCTCGATGATCGCCTCGGTGGCTGGCGAGCTCGGCGAAGGCAAGCTGACCGACCGGCGGCCGTTCCGCGCCCCGCACCATTCGGCCTCGATGGCGGCGATGGTGGGCGGCGGCCTGCGCGCGCGGCCGGGCGAGGTGTCGCTCGCTCATCACGGCGTGCTGTTCCTCGACGAGTTCCCCGAATTCACGCCGCAGACGCTCGATGCGCTGCGCCAGCCGCTTGAAACCGGCGACTGCATGATCGCACGGGCCAACCATCGCGTCACCTATCCGGCCCGCATCCAGCTGGTGGCGGCGATGAACCCGTGCCGCTGCGGCATGGCCGGCGAACCGGGTTATCGCTGCCTGCGCGGCGATCGTTGCCGCACCGATTACCAGGCGCGCATTTCAGGTCCGCTGCTCGACCGCATCGATCTCAGGATCGAAGTGCCGGCGGTCTCGGCCAGCGACCTGATCCGGCCGGACCGGGCGGAAAAGAGCGCCGACGTGGCGTTGCGCGTGGCGCGTGCCCGCACCATCCAGCGCGAGCGTTTCGAGCGGCTCGGCGTCAACAGCGCCACCACCAACGCGCATTGTTCTCCTGCCATCATCGAGACGATCGCCATGCCGGACGCCGCAGGCCTGTCGCTGCTCAAGGATGCCAGCGAAAAACTCGCCTTTTCGGCGCGGGCCTACCACCGGGTGCTCAAAGTGGCGCGCACGCTCGCCGACCTCGACGCCAGCGAATGTGTCGGCCGCATCCATCTGGCCGAGGCGATTTCCTATCGCATGAGTTCGGAGCGCATGGCGCAGGCGGCGTAGCCGCGTTCCGCGCAGCTCCGGTTAGCTATCGCAAGGTCGCGATGAAATGCAGGCGACGGTCGAAAAACACGCTGGCCGGGAACGGATAGAGCGACAGCTTCTCACGCCAGGTGCGGGGTGTGATGCCCGCGGCGGCAAAAATGGCGTCCCACTCGGCCTTCGAGAGATAGTTGTAAGGCAGGCGCACGTTGTGCCCCTTGTTGCCCACCCAATCCATGAAACGAAGCGTCTGGTAGGCCGCGAAGCCTTCGCGCGAGTGATCCTTGATGACAACGCCCTTGCGCGCCACGCGGGCCGCCTCGCGCACGAGATGACCCGGGTCGTCGGCATGATGCAGCACATCGACAATCGTCACCCAGTCATAGGAGCCATTCGCGGCGGGAATGGTGCTGCCATCGAACAGTTCTACCGGGATATGGGTTTGCGGCCTGATCAGCACGTCGATGCCGCGAAACGTCAGCCCCGGCTTTTTTTCCATGATCGCCTTGGCGATGGAGCCGTCGCCGCAGCCGAGATCGAGAACGGTGCCGGCCGGGCCCAGTTCGTCGGCCAGCCGGTCGGACAGGATGCGCACGCGGCGCTGGAAAACTGCCCGGTCATGGACGGAATTCAACAGTTTCTTTTCGATCGCCATCGTGTTGGCCATGCCAATGCTCCGGAGCCCTCCAGCCAGCACTAACTGAAAAAAGCAAAGGAACCGTATCCAGCCATAAGAGCCTGCCGCCTTCGGCACGACATTGCCGCTGGGCTGACGCCGCCGTCTTCGCCGGCGCGGACCGGCGACATCCAGTCGGCGCTCCAAACCCTTTCAACGCGATATCGTCCTACCCTTGATTGGCCTTCAGCTCCAGCCTGCGCTTGTGCAGCACAGGCTCGGTGTAGCCGTTGGGCTGGCTTGTTCCCTTGAGCACCAGGTCGCAGGCGGCCTGGAAGGCGATCGACTTTTCGAAGTCGGCGGCCATCGGCCGGTAGAGCGGGTCGCCGACATTCTGCAGATCGACAATTGCCGCCATGCGCCGCAAGGAATCCATCACCTGGATTTCCGAGCAGACCTTGTGGCGCAGCCAGTTGGCAATGTGCTGCGAGGAGATGCGCAGCGTGGCGCGGTCTTCCATCAGGCCGACATCGTTGATGTCGGGAACCTTGGAGCAGCCGACGCCCTGGCCGATCCAGCGCACGACATAGCCCAGAATGCCTTGCGCGTTGTTGTCGAGTTCGCGCTGGATCTCGTCGGGCGTCCAGTTCGGCCGCACGGCCACCGGCACCGACAATATGTCGTCGAGCTTGGCCTTGGGCCGGCTCTTCAGCGCCGCCTGGACCGCATGGACATCGACCTTGTGATAGTGCGTGGCGTGCAGCGTCGCCGCCGTTGGCGATGGCACCCAGGCGGTGTTGGCGCCGGCCTTGGGGTGGGCGATCTTCTCGGCCAGCATCGCGGCCATCAAGTCGGGCATCGCCCACATGCCCTTGCCGATCTGGGCGTGGCCGGCGAGCCCGCATTCCAAGCCCGTGTCGACGTTCCATGCCTCATAGGCGGAAATCCAGGCGGCCTGCTTCATGTCACCCTTGCGGATCATCGGGCCGGCTTCCATCGAGGTGTGGATCTCGTCGCCGGTGCGGTCGAGGAAGCCGGTGTTGATGAACACCACGCGCTCCCTCGCGGCGCGGATCGCCTCCTTGAGGTTGATTGTGGTGCGCCGCTCCTCGTCCATGATGCCCATCTTGATGGTGTTCCGGGCCATGCCGAGCACGGCTTCGACACGATCGAACATCTCGACGGCGAAGGCGACTTCCTCCGGGCCATGCATCTTGGGTTTCACGACATACATCGAGCCGGCGCGAGAGTTCATCCGCCGTCCCTTCGGCCCGACATCGTGCAGCGCGATCAGGGCCGTCATCGCCGCGTCCATGATGCCTTCCGGCACCTCGTTGCCGTCGCGGTCCAGGATGGCCGGATTGGTCATCAGGTGGCCGACATTGCGCACCAGCATCAACGAGCGGCCAGGCACGGTCACCGTGCCGCCGGCAGGGGCGATGTAGGCGCGGTCGGGGTTGAGCTTGCGGACGAAACTCTTGCCGCCCTTGCTGATTTCTTCGGCGAGGTCGCCCTTCATGAGGCCGAGCCAATTGCGGTAGACGACGACCTTGTCCTCGGCATCCACGGCCGCGACCGAATCCTCGCAATCCTGGATGGTGGTCAGCGCCGATTCCAGGATGACGTTGGCAATGCCAGCCGGATCGGTGCGGCCGATCTGGTTGTCGCGGTCGACGACGATCTCGACATGCAGCCCGTTTTTCACCAGGAGCACGGCTTGCGGACTGGCGGCGTCGCCGCGATAGCCGACGAATTGCCTGGGATCGGCCAGCGTCGTCGAGCCGGCGCCGGCGCTGAGCTTCAGGGCGCCGTTGGCGATCGAGAGGCCGTTGACCCCCGCCCATTTCCCGGAGGTGAGCGGCACCGACTGGTCGAGAAAGTCCTTGGCCCAGGCGATGACCTTGGCGCCGCGTGCCGGGTTGAAGCCCTTGCCCTTCTCAGCGCCACCCGTTTCGGGGATGGCGTCGGTGCCATAGAGCGCGTCATAGAGCGAGCCCCAGCGTGCATTGGCGGCGTTGAGCGCATAGCGCGCATTCATCACCGGCACCACCAGCTGCGGTCCGGCCACGACCGCGATTTCCGGGTCGACATTGTCAGTCGAGACGCTGAAGGCCGGCCCTTCCGGCACGAGATAACCGATCTCCTTCAGGAACGCCTTGTAAGCGTCCATGTCGATGGGCGCGCCATTGTCGCGATACCAGCCATCGAGCTTTTCCTGCATGGCATCGCGTTTTGCCAGCAGCGCCCGGTTCCTGGGCGCCAGATCATGGACGATGACCGAGAACCCGTCCCAGAAACGCGCCGCTTCGATGTCGAGGCCGGGCAAAGCTTGGTCGACGACGAAGTCATGCAGCTCGCGGGCAATGCGCAATCCGGCGATCTCGATGCGATCGGTCATCAGGCTACTCCAGATGAAAGGCTTTGCGGGCGTTTGGCATGTCAGGGGTGCAGGGTCAATTCAGCTTAGGGTGTAGGTGGGGCATTTTGGGCGGTTGGCCAATCTCCCCGAGGAGGGCGGAGATGGCTCTTCTTCCTCAAACCGCGATCCTCGGCCTGCCCGAGGCCACCGCCACGATATGCGCTTCGATGAACATGCGCTGCGCTTCGACAGTCGAGACCCGGAACTCCGTCGCCACGTCGATCTCGGCGCTGTCGGTGCCGGCATCAAGAGCCCGCTGGGCGACAATGGCGCGCACATCGGCCTCGGCGGCCGCGATCGCCGCCGCCTCGTCGAGGAAATCGCGCACCACCTCACCCGAGGCAAGCCGGAACAGGCCTTCCTTGGGCTGGCTGACGCGGGCCTCCGCCGAAACCCTGACCTGGCCGACGACGGCGCCGAGCGCGTTGGCGACGTCGGTATCCCGGGGCACGACGCAGTCATTGCCGACCAAGGGCGCCAGGCCGGCATAGTGCAGCGGCGCCGAAGCGCCGAGCCCGATGACCGGCCGGTCGAGCGCGACGCTGAGGCGGGCGATGCCGGGGTGAGCGTCGACGGCGCGCTGCACCAGCGCGTGCGCCACCGTCGCCGCGCCGTCGAGCCCGTCCTCGGCAAAAGCGGTTTCCAGGATGTATTCGGCCGACCAGCGCGTCAGGGTCAAGAGCACCCGTTCAGAGATCACTTCCGGCGAGGCCGCGATCGCCTGGCCACGGCCGTCGCGCCTGCGGGCGAACAGTTCGGCGCCAAGGCGGGCGGCGGCGGCATCCCAGTTCGCCTGTTTGCCAAGCACGTGCGCGGCGTCCGACGGGGTGAAGCCCGAAATATGCACCAGCCCGCGCGAGACCAGCCGGTTCAGCGTGGCACTCTGGGCATTCGAGGTCAGCAGCCTGTCGAGGGCAAGCGGCGTCGCGCCGATCGCTTCGTAGAGCTTTGCCTCGGGGGCGGTCAGCCCCGCGGCGAGCCTGTCAGGCACGCCGGTGCGGACCGCGAAGCGGCCATCCATGCGGCCTGTGTTGGGCGCGCGCAACTGGCGTTCGAGTTCCGCCGTCACCGCCTCGCCATGCGCCATGCCGGACAGCGCCAGCGGCACCAGGCGGCGCGGCCCGAGCAGGATTTTCGGATTGAGCGCGCCATCCTCCAGCATCACTTCGGAATCGCCGCCGAGGCCGAAAGTGCGCATCGCGACCGCCTCGACCATGGTGCGGAAACCGCCGACGGTGGCGCCTTCCGGATCGAGCCGCGGCCGGCCGCCATCGAGGACCGCCACGTCGGTGGTGGTGCCGCCAATGTCGGAGACCACCGCGTTGTCGAGCCCGGTCATGTGGCGGGCGCCGACCAGGCTGGCGGCGGGGCCGGAGAGGATCGTCTCGATCGGCCGCTGGCGGGCAAATGCCGCCGAAACCAGCGCGCCATCGCCGCGCACCACCATCAAGGGAGCGGCGATGTTGCGGGCCTGAAGGAACCCCTCGGTCGCCGCCACCAGCCGGTCGATCATCGAGATCAGCCTTGCATTGAGCAGCGTGGTGAGCGCCCGGCGCGGACCGCCGAGCTTGGCCGACAGCTCATGGCTCGCCGTAACCGGGAGGCCGGTCCTGTCGCGGATCAGCTCGCGGGCGGCGATCTCGTGCGCCGGATTGCGGGTGGCAAAATAGGCACAGACGGCAAAGCCGGACACCGACACGCCGAGTTCCGGCAGCATCGCCTCCAGCCCGGACAGGTCGAGCTTGGCGGCATTGCCATGCACATCATGGCCGCCCGCGCAAAACACCACCGGGTCGGTGCCGAGCGCGGTCTTCAGCCCGTCGCGGGCAAGATCGGCCTCGGAAAAGCCGATCATGACCAGCGCCACGCGGCCGCCCTGGCCCTCGACCAGCGCATTGGTGGCGAGCGTCGTCGACATCGAGACCAGTTTGATATCGGCCGGATTGGTGCCCGCCTTTTCCAGCACAGCATCGACGGCGCCCGAAATGCCGACGGCCAGATCATGCCGCGTGGTCAGCGCCTTGGCCTTGGCCAGCACCTTGCCCTTGTTCGGCCCCTCCCGCGGACCCTCGGTCTCGGACCACAACACGGCATCGGTGTAGGTGCCGCCGGTGTCGATGCCGAGGAAGAGAGGGGCAGACTTGGTCTTGGCGGTCATTTTGGGCGAAAGTCCGGGCAGATTGTTTGGTTGCCTGCCCTTAGCCGATACCGGCTTGCGGATAAAGCCGGGAGAGATAGGCCACAAGCGATCTCCCCCTTCGTGGGGGAGATCGGCTACCCATCTATCCCACAAACCCAACCTTCTTGTGGCTGCCATCGCAGAACGGCTTGTTGGCCGAGTGGCCGCAGCGGCACAGGAAGACCTTTGTGGTGCGGTCGATCGTGTGGCCGGTGCCGGTGACGATCTCGACATTGCCTTCGAGCTTGAGCGGGCCGTTCGTGGTCGGCGTCGCCTGCAGCGGTCCGTCGCGGACCTCCAGCGCCGGCGTGTCCTTCAGCGCCGGTTCTCCGGTGGCGGCAAAGCCCGCCTTGATATGGCTGTTGTCGCAGAACGGCTTGTTCTGGGAGGCGCCGCAGCGGCAAAGCGTGGCGCGGAAAAACGTCTCGGCGCCAAGCACGATCTCGGCATGCACCGCCAGCGGGCCGTTTTCGCGCAGCCGCACGGTGTTGACCACGGGCGGCTTTTCCGGCGGGCCGCCATCCTTGCGCGCATAGGTGATCGCGCCCGAGGGGCAGTTCTCGGCCAGTGCGACGATCTTCTCGACGCTGGCCGCCTCGGGATGGATCCACTGGCCCGGCGCGTTGGGCACGAAGACATGCGGGTCGCCGAGCACGCAATTGCGCGAATGGATGCAGCGCTTGCCGGAAAACCCGACGTCGATTTTTTCGCCCTCGACCGTGCCGGCCATCGCGGTGCTCCTGTTGCCTGGAGTACGCCGCTCCTGAATGCACAGGCGCGGCGTACCCTTGGGTATGGTCTTGTTTCGATGCATGTCGTCGCGCCAAAACCGGAAGCCGGTTTTGGGCGGCATGCATGGCCAAGCTATGGCTCGAACAGGAAAACCGTCAAGCTGGCAAACCGGTCAGGGGACCAGATCGATCTCCTCGGTCTCGCCGCCGCTGCAGGTGTAGCAGCAATCCTCGCATTTTTCCTTGTTGCCGGGGCCGACGCCCCAATATGTACCCTCGTCGCCATCGACCCAGGCCCCGTAGCAGATCGATTCGCCTTCGTTGCAGGATATCGGCAACGACTTGGTCTCGCCGTCGTCGAGATAGAAATCCTTGCCATCGCCCGGCCAGACATAGTCGCGGTCCTGACTATAGAGTTCCAGACGCATGGCGTTGGGATGGCTGTTCTTGACAGCGAAGGTGACGTCGCCGGCATGGGCGGCTGGCACAAACAGGACAGCAAGCGAAAACGCGGCGGCGAGCCGGCGCGCGAATGTGAACGACATGGAAAACCCCCGATGTAGAATCGGCCCCCACGGCCGATAGGGGATCATGGCACGACACGGCCCGCCGCTAAAGGGATGATGCCGGCGATTGTTTCCAGATCGTCGCGGCATTTCGCCTTAGCGCTGCCAGAATGGCAGCTTGGCGATCTCAGCCTTGGCCTGCAATTGCGTCAGGCCAATATCGTCGATCAGATGCGGACTGACCTCGGACATTCGCTTGAGGTCCCAGCGAAAGCGTGTCCGCTCGCGCCAGCTTGCCACCATGCTTCGCAGGGAGCGCGGATGCGACGATCGTTGGACGGGCACACCCGGCCGCACTGCCCGATGCCGGACCGATGCGATTGTATTGTTCATGGCAGCCTCCATTGGGTTGGGCGTTCCCACACCGTTGGGAACCGTGGACCTCACCCGGAAAGAGATTGAATTCTGCAGGATACGAGCGGCGCCGTAATTAAGCCCGCCCAAATAGTTCTCAAAAGTTCCAAACTTGCGCTAACTCTTTGTTTTGACGCCTCTCTCGGGGAGAGCCAGCCACGCGTTTCCCGGCAAAACCGCTTCGCACTTTTCCCGGAATTGCTCTATAGATGCGCCAATGCAGGGAGAGCGCTTCGCCTTTGGTTCGTTCGTGCTTGATCCGGGCGCGGGAACGCTGCTTCGGAACGACGATCCCGTCGCCATCGGCTATCGGGGGCTGAAGCTGCTTGCGGCGCTCGTCGCAAAGCCCGGCGAAATCCTGGGAAAAGCCGAACTGATGGACGCGGCGTGGCCGGGCACGGCCGTCGAGGAAGGCAACCTCACCGTCCAGATCGCGCAGCTGCGCAAGCTGCTCGGCCCGCCTGGCATTGTGGGTGAAGGGGGCGGGGAATGGATCACGACCGTTCCGCGCGTCGGCTATCGTTTC
The DNA here is from genome assembly GCF_006658535.1 of Mesorhizobium sp. B2-4-13. NCBI lineage: Bacteria > Pseudomonadati > Pseudomonadota > Alphaproteobacteria > Hyphomicrobiales > Phyllobacteriaceae > Mesorhizobium > Mesorhizobium sp. B2-4-13. Next base: position 77,122 of record NZ_VFVB01000009.1, read on the forward strand.
ACGGGGGCCGTGAAACAGCTCGCCGGCGCCAAACCAAAACCCTTGCCGCTGCCGGACAAGCCTTCGATAGCGGTGCTGCCCTTCGTCAATTTCAGCAACGATGCCGGGCAGGACTCTTTCTGCGACGGCTTGACCGAAGACCTGATCACCGACCTGTCGAGGATCTCCGGCCTGTTCGTCATCGCGCGCAATTCGACCTTTGCCTACAAGGGAAAGGCAATGGACGTGCGCGCGATCGCCCGGGAACTCGGCGTTCGTTATCTGCTGGAGGGCAGCGCGCGGCGCGATGCGGGGCGGGTGCGCATCAACGCGCAGCTGGTCGACGCGGCGAGCGGCGACCATCTATGGGCGGAACGCTTCGACCGCGGCCTGGACGATATCTTTGCCGTCCAGGACGAGGTGACCGCCAAGATCGTGGAGGCGCTGCTCGGCCGGCTGCGCGCACCGCCGCCACGCAACCGGCCCACCAATCTCGACGCCTACGACCTGTGCGTGCGGGCGCGCAAGCTGATCGATGATTCGCCGCAGACCGCACGGGAAGCGCATCTGATGCTGACGCGCGCGGTTGCGCTCGATCCCCACTACGCCGAGGCCTATCGCTGGCTTGCCATGAACCACTGGATGGGATGGGTGCATTGGGGCGAGCCGATCGACCCTAACCGCCGCATTGCCCTGGAGCTGGCGCGCAAGGCGGTCGCGATCGATCCCAACGATGCCGGGTGCCACTGGGTGCTCGGCAATTTGCTTGCCTATGAGCATGAGTTCGCCGAGTCGGAGGCCGAATTCGCCAGGGCGTTCGAACTCGACCCGAACGAGGCCGATGCGTGGGCGACATTGTCCGACATAACGACCCTGGCCGGGCGGGTCGAGGAGGCCCTGGAGCAAATCCGCAAGGCGTTCCGGCTGAACCCGTTTCCACCGAGCTGGTACTATCTGACGCTCGGCCAGGCGCAATATGCGGCGCGCGACTACGCAGGCGCCGTCGAGACGCTGCGCCGGGACGAGACCTACCGCACCAGCTCACGCCGCTTCCTGGCGGCAAGCCTTGCGCAACTTGGCCGGCTCGAGGAGGCACGCACGGAGGTGGAACTGTTCCTCGTCGGCAACCCGCATTTCACGACCCGCCATTGGGTCTGGACGGAGCCCTTCCGCGACGACGCGACGCGCGAGCACTTCCTCGATGGCTTTGGCAAGGCCGGCCTTCCCGACTGACGCGCCGGGGTGGCTCCTGCACCGAAGCGCCGCTACGGCACCAGGTCGATGGTTTCGGTCGTGTGCTCCACGCAGATGAAGCAGCAGGTATCGCAAGGCTGGTCGTTGTCTGGCCCGACGCCGGCGGAAATCTTGTCATTGCCATCGACCCAGGCGCCATAGCAGATGCGTTCGCCCTGATTGCAGGAGATCGGCACTGATTTCTGCGAGCCCGGATCGACAAGGAACACCTTGTCGTTGCCCGGCCAGACGGTCTCGCGATCGCGGCTGAACAGCTCGACCGCGACCCCCTCCTTGCGCAGGTTCTTGACGAAAAAGGCCATGTCGGCGGCCTCGGCCGAATTGGCCAGGACCAGTGCCGCCAGCGCAAGCATGCGAAACAGCGTCACCGCCGACCTCCCCGAATCACCGCGGGCAGGTTCGCACGGCGGCCCGGAACTAGGAAGACACGTGGCCCTGCGCGGTGATCTCACGTCCCAGCCTCACCACTTCACGCACCAGCAGATCGAGATCGTCGCGTCGGGTGCGATGGTTGGTGATCGCCACACGCAGCCAGTGCCCGCCATGCACGGTGGTGTCGGAGAGTGCAGCGATGCCTTGCTCCTGCAGCCGCAACATGATCTCGGTGTTGAGCGCCTTCAGCGCTTCGCCCGCCAAACCGGGCTGATAGCGGAAGCAGACGATGTTGATGGTCGGCGCCGCCGCAAGCTCCAGCGAAGGCTCGGCCTCGATCAGCCCGGCCAGATAGGAGACCTGCGCGATGTTCTGGTCGATCAGGCGGCCGAATTTTTCGACGCCATGTTCCTTCAGTGCCATCCACACTTTCAAGGCACGAAAGCCGCGCGACGTCTGCAGACCATAATCGTGCAACCATTCGCCGGAAGCGAGGCCGCGCGGCGTCGATTCCAGATATTCCGGCGTCACCGCGAAGGTCCGGCGGTGCGCGGCGGCGTCCCTGACCAGGGCACAGCCGACCTCGAAGGGCGAATGCAGCCATTTGTGGGGATCGAGCGCGACCGAATCGGCCCATTCGATGCCGGCGACGCGGTGGGCGTTTTGCGGGGCGATGGCGATCAGCGCGCCGATGCAGCCATCGACATGGAACCAGAGGCCTTCCTCGTGAGCGAGTTTGGCAAGCGCCCGCAGGTCGTCGATCGCCCCAGTGTTGACCGTGCCGGCATTGCCGACGACGCAGGCCGGTTTGAAGCCGGCTGCCCGGTCCTCGACGATCGCCGCGCGCAACGCGTCGATATTGATCCGCAGCCCGGCATCTGTCGGGATGCGGCGCAGCGCCCGATTGCCGAGGCCCAGCGCTTCCATCGCCTTGCGGTGGCAGGAATGGATCTGGTCCGAGCCATAGAAGCGCAGCGGCTTCTCGATGGCTGAAACGCCGTGCTCGCGCACATCGACGCCCGCCTTGACGTTGCGCGCCACCGTCAGCCCGATGATGTTGGCCATCGAGCCGCCGCTGACCAGCGTGCCGGAGGCCGAGGCCGGAAAGCCCAGCATCTCCTTGCACCAGTTCACCACCTGGCTGTCCATCAGCCCGGCGGCATGGTTGCCGCCGCCGAGGTTGGAGCCCTGGATCGCCGCCAGGAAATCGCCGAGCGCGCCGGTGAAGTTGCTGGACCCCATATACCACGACCAGAACCGTGGATGGATGTTGCCCATCGGATAAGACATCACGGTGCGGGAGACCTCGCCATAGACGACGGCAAGCGGTGCCGGCGAGCGCGGCAGGGGTGCGGTGAAAAGATCCCGCACCTCGCCGGGCATCTCCCGCCAAACGGGGCGCTCGCGCACCTCACGCAGGTAGTCTACCGCATCGTCGATAATTCGATGCGAGAAGGCCTGCACATCGGCCCAGTCGGCGGGGTCAAGCGTTTCCTCGGCCGACATGCCGAGGCTTTCCTGCGCGATGTCCATGACAGCCTCCCGTCAAGCCGCCGGAAACTGGCAGCCGGGCGTCGAGCGCGACAGGGCCATTTCGTCGGCGTCCATCTCGGCCTCGATGCCGTCGAAAAGCGGTGTCGACATGTAGCGCTCGCCCGTGTCGGGAAGCATGCACAGGATCACCGATCCGGGCGGCGCCTTCTCCGCGACCTGACGCGCCACGGCGAAGGTGGCGCCGCCGGAAATGCCGGTGAAGATGCCTTCCTTCTGGGCCAGCGCCCGAGCCCATTTGATGCCTTCTGGCCCGGCGATCGGCATCACCTCGTCATAGAGGCTGGCGTCGATCGCCTCCTGCAGCACGTTGGGGATGAAGTCCGGCGTCCAGCCCTGGACGGGATGCGGCTCGAAGGCCGGGTGGCTGGCGGCAGGGGCGCCGCCGGCCCCCCGCTGCTGCGCCTTGCCGCTGCCGACCAGTTGCGCATTGGCCGGCTCGGAGAGCACGATGCGGACATCGGGCCGTTCGCGGCGCAAGACCCGCGCCACGCCGACGACCGTGCCGCCGGTGCCATAGCCGGTGACGAAGCAGTCGAGCCGCGAGCCGGCGAAATCGTTTATGATTTCGCGCGCGGTCGTCGACTCGTGGATGGCGGCATTGGCGGCCGTCTCGAACTGGCGGGCAAGGAACCAGCCATTGGCCTCGGCCAGTTCGACCGCCTTCTTGTACATGCCAAAACCTTTTTCGGCGCGTGGCGTCAGCACCACCTTGGCGCCCAGCATGCGCATCAGCTTGCGGCGCTCGACGGAAAAGCTGTCGGCCATGGTGACGACCAACGGATAGCCTTTCTGCGCGCAGACCATGGCAAGCCCGATGCCGGTGTTGCCGCTGGTCGCCTCGACCACGGTCTGGCCGGGCTTCAGCGCGCCGCTGCGTTCGCCCTCTTCGATGATGTTGAGCGCCAGCCGATCCTTCACCGAGGCGCCCGGGTTGAAGAACTCGGCCTTGACGTAGATGGTCGCATGCGCCGGTGCGAGATTGTTGATGCGCACAACCGGCGTGTCGCCGACGGTGTCCAGGATGCTATCGAACAGGCGGCCGCGCCCTGCGGTGCTCCTGATTTTTTGTTTGTTCAACATCGTTGATCTCCTCGATCCTGTTCATCTTCACGGGCCGGTTACAAACCGGCGGCCTGGGCGGCGAGGTTTCGAGACCTTGCCGCGCTAAGACTGACGTTCCGGCGATGCGGCAATGACCGCCACTGGATGCGCCTTGTCGCTTTTGGTGATACACAAGGGGCCGACAGGCCAGCGTGGGAGCAGGCGTGGAAACGGACGTGGAATCCGCAGCATCGAGGCAGGACAGCGGCCTGCCCTGCCTGTCGGTGCGGCTGCTCGGGCCGCTGGCGATCACGCGTAACGGCGTGCCGACGGCATTGCCGGCCTCGCGCAAGCTGCGAGCGCTGCTTGCCTATCTCGTGCTGGCGCCACATCCGGTCGGGCGCGGCCGCCTGTGCGAACTTCTGTGGGACGTGCCCAACGATCCGCGAGGCGAGTTGCGCTGGTGCCTGAGCAAGCTGCGCGGCGCCCTCGACACGCCGGACCGGCGCCGTGTCCGCACGCAGGACGATACGGTCGCGCTCGATCTCGGCGCCTGCCTTGTCGATGCGTTGGAGATCAGCCATGCCGCCACGCACCGGGCCGGCACGCTGGATGCGCAGCAGTTGCGCGCGCTGGCCAAACTCTTCGCCGGCGATTTTCTCGACGGGTTGGAGCTCGAACGCAATCCGCACTTCAACAGCTGGCTAATCGGCCAGCGTCGCCGCTTCCGGTCGATCCACGCGGCGGTGCTGGAACAGCTCGTCGCCAGTCTCCCCACTGATTGCGGCGAGGGCATAGCGCATCTCGACAGATGGGTGGAACTCGCGCCTTTCGACGGTCGCGCGCATACGGCGCTGCTGGCGAGCCTCGCGCGGCGCGGCGAGATCGCCGCGGCCGAGAAGCATCTGGTGGTGGCGGCACAGTTGTTCCAGTCGGAAGACCTGGATTTCGCCCCGCTGCAATCTGCCTGGCGGGCGATCCGCGACCAGCAGTCGGCTGCCTCGCCGCGGACGCTGCCGGCCTGCCGGTCCACAGCATCGCAATCGGGGTTCCCGCTAGACCCGCCCAACCCTGGTCCGCCGGCTCCTGATCCTGTCGAGCCGAGCCACGCGTCGCTGGCGGTGATGCCGTTTGTCGAGGAAGCCGGTCCGCGCGGCGGGCTCGCCGACGGCCTCACCCACGACATCATCACCCGTCTCGCCAAGCTGCGGGATTTCTTCGTGATCGCGCGCGGATCGGTGTTCGCGCTGGCCGACAAAGGTATTGCGCCCGAGGAGGCGGGCCGCCGGCTGAAGGTCGACTATGTCGCCACGGGAACGGTGCGCAGCATGGCCGGCCGCCTGATCGTCAGCGTCGAACTCGTCGAGGTGCGCACGGCCAGGATCGTCTGGGCCGAGACCTTCGAGCGCCGTCCGGACGACATCTTCGCCGTGCTCGACGACATTGGCGACAGCATCGTGTCGTCGATCTCGGCCGAGATCGAGACGGTCGAACGCAACCGCGCCCTGCTCAAGGCTCCCAACTCGCTCAATGCCTGGGAGGCCTACCACCGTGGCCTCTGGCACATGTACCGTTTCACGCAGGCCGAGAACGAAACGGCACGGCACTTCTTTGCCAGCGCCCTGCGGCTTGATCCGACCTTCGCCCGCGCCTATGCCGGCCTGTCCTTCACCCATTGGCAGAACGCCTTCCAGCGCTGGGGCGACCGCGATCGCGAAAGCGCGCTGGCCTTCGAGAGTGCCGGGCAGAGCTTGCTGGTCGATGACCACAATCCGGCCGCGCACTGGGCGATGGGGCGGGCGCTGTGGCTGCGCGGCGAACAGGACGGCGCGCTCGGCGAACTGGAACAGGCGGTCAAACTCAGCCCCAATTTCGCGCTCGGCCATTATGCGCTGTCCTTCGTCCATTCGCAGTCGGGCGACCCGCGGGCGGCGATCGGCTCCTCCGACCATTCGCGCCATCTCAGCCCTTTCGATCCGCTGCTGTTCGGCATGCTGGGGGCGCGGGCCATGGCGCACGTCCGGCTCGGCCAGTTCGAGGAGGCGGCCGGATGGGCGCTGAAGGCAGCCGCCCGGCCGAACGCGCACGCCATCATCCTGGCGATCGCGGCACATTGCCTGGCACTGGCGGGGCGGCTCGAAGAGGCGCGCGGCTTTGCCGCCGCCATCCGCAAGACGTTGCCGGACTACCGCGCCGACGATTTCATCGCCACTTTCCGCTTCGAGCCCGATGCCGAGGCGTTGTTTCGGCAAGGCGCCAGGCGGATCGGGCTCGGCTGAATTTCGTGCTTGAACACCTGCGTTAACGAAGTCGGAAGGAGTTGCTTAACCGTTCACGGCTATCGCCAGCAAGGCGGTGACGCCGCTGGCGGGCGCCCAAAACTTCGCCGACCTCGACGGCGTCGTCGCCATCGGCGGCACCATCTATGCGACGGCCTACATGACCGGCACGCTCTACCGATACCGGACCGGCGCAGCCCCGGAAGCGGTGGCGCATTTCAAGCCGGGCAGCGCCGATATCGGCACCGACGGCAAGTCGATCCTCTACGTGCCGCTGATGAACGAAGGCGAGGTCGCGGCGCTCAAGATCGAATGAGCGCCGTGACGAACGGCCCGGGGTGCCGGTCAGACCCGCAGCAATGTCTTGATGGCGCGCCGCTCGTCCATCGCTTGGTAGCCTTCGGCCACCTGTTCGAGCGGGAGGACCAGGTCGAACACCTTGCCGGGATTGATCTTGCCTTCGGTGACGAGGGCTATCAGTTCGGGCAAATAGCGGCGCACCGGTGCCGGGCCGCCATGCAGGTGCACATGGGCGAAGAACAGCTGTTGCCCATCCAGTTGCACCTGGTGGGGTACGCCGACATAGGAGACGTAACCGCCCCTGCGGGTCGAACCGATCGCCTGCTTCATCGATTCCTGCGTGCCGACGCATTCCAGCACGGAGTCGGCGCCGATGCCGCCGGTCATGTCCAGAATGCGGGCGACGCCTTCCTCGCCGCGCTCGGTGACGATGTCGGTTGCACCGAACTCCAAGGCGAGCTTCTGGCGCGGCTCGTGCCGGCTCATGACGATGATGCGCTCGGCGCCCATCTGTTTCGCGGAAAGCGCGGCAAGCAGGCCGACCGCGCCATCCCCGACCACCGCGACCGTCGACCCTGCCTTTACGTTGGCGGCGTCGGCGGCAAACCAGCCGGTGCCCAGCACGTCGGAGGTGGCGAGCAGGCTCGGGATCATGTCGGCCGAGGGCTGACCGGACAGGGCCACCAAAGTGCCGTCGGCCAGCGGCACGCGCAGGAACGGCGACTGGGCGCCGGTCATGAAGGTACGGTGCTGGCATGACGACTGGTAGCCATTGCGGCAGTTGGGGCAGGTGTTGTCGGAGGTCGCGAACGATCCGACCACGAACTGGCCGGGGCGGATGGCGCGGACCGCGCTGCCGACCTCCTCCACCACACCGCAATATTCGTGGCCCATATGGGCGGGCTCCGCGATCGGCTGCAGGCCGCGATAGGGCCAGAGATCCGATCCGCAGACGCAGGTCGCCGACAGCCGCACGATAGCGTCGGTGGGCAGCAGGATTTCGGGATCGGCCACTTCCTCGCAACGGATGTCGCCGGGGCTGTAAAGAACAGTGCCTCGCATGGGAACGTCTCCTATGAGTTGCTTTCGATTGCGTATGTCAGCGAATGGGCTCGATTCGCAGCGGGAAATTCCCGCGTGCCAGCAGAGGCTCGAAGCCGCCGTCGAAGCGCCCGAGCCGGATCAGCCCGGTGGACCAGCGGTAGCCGGCATAAAACAGCGCCAGATTGCCCCAGGGCGCGAAGTAGCAAAGGTCGCCGGGCCGTTCGTTGCCGAAGGGACCGCTGCCTTGCACGGTGAGCTTGCGCGGGAGATAGGCGATCTTCTCGTTGCCGGCGTAATTGTCGATCGTCAGATCCAGCGGCAGCATGGAGTAGAAATCCCGTGCCGAGGGATTGTCATACAGCGTGGCCGTCATCGTCTGCCCGTTGAAGCTTATCCTGATCTTCATGTCCGTGGGCTGCTGGCTTGCCGGGCCGGCGCCTTGCTGCCCGAAAGCCTGTCCGGGCAGGACCGCCGCCTGCGCGAGCGCGACCCGGAGCAGTGTGCGTCGGCTGAGCTGTCGTTTTGTCATGATTGGCGGCTCGTGGGTGTCGAGGTCGCCGCGGCGACGGCAAATAGCGTCGAGCCGAGGAGAAGCAGCGCCGCGAGCGCGAAGGGGCTCCACCAGCCGGCGGTGTCGAACAGCAAGCCGCCGGCGAACGCGCCGAAGGTGATGGCAAACTGAATCAGCGCGACCTGCAAGCCTCCACCCGCCTCGAGATCGTCGGGGATGACCTTGGCCATCCAGGTGCTCCAGGCCACCGGAATGGGCGAGGTGAACAATCCCCACAGCAAGAGCAGGACCGTGGCCGCGACCGCGACGGGCCCAAGCGCGATCAAGAGCAGCGCGATGACCGAAAGCATGGCCGGCAGGCCAATCAGCACGGCGCCCAGATGCGAGCGCAGGACGAAACCGACGAGGGACGTGCCGACGAGGCCCGCCAGCCCGAGCCCGAGCAGGACCATCGACAGCGTATTCACGTCGAGGCCGGTGATGCCTTCGAGGAACGGACGCAAATAGGTGGAAAGCGAGAACTGGCCCATGAAGGCGAGCGTGGTCGCCGCCATGCCGATGGCGAAGGCGCGATTGCCGAGAAGGCCGACCATGCGGCCGGCCGAGACGGGCTCCTCGGCGGGCATGCTGGGCAGGACGGCGAGTTGCCAGACGATGGCCGTGAGCCCGATCGGCACCACGATGAAGAAGGCGCTGCGCCATCCGATCAGGCCGCCGAGAAAACTTCCAAGCGGCGCCGCGACGACCGTCGCGAACGCCGTCCCGCCCTGCAGCATGGCGATCGCCCTGGGCAGATCGTCACGCGAGACGATGCGGGCCAGAATGGCTGTCGACAGTGACCAGAAGCCGCCGATCGAAACGCCGATTAGGGCCCGGCCAAACATGAACACAGGATAGGTGGGTGCAAAAGTGATCGCCAGTCCGGAGACCACCAGCACGACGGTATAGAGAAGAACGACCGTGCGCCGGTCCAGCTTCGAGAGCAAGGCGTTGCCGAACAGGCTGGTGACGACGGCGAAGAATCCAGACACGGAGATCGCCTGACCGGCCTGGCCCTCGGTGATGGCCAGGTCCCTGGCGAGGGGCGTGAGCAGGCTGACGGGCATAAACTCCGAGACCACCAGAACGAAGGTGAGCAGGGAAAGACAGATCACCGCGCCCCAGGCGCTTGGTGTCTCGACCAGTTGGCTGTCGTAGGTGGCTTCCATGCGCTTTGGCCCGCCGAGGGCCCTCCGACGATTTCGTTGGCGCGTTTATAAACAGCCGCGACTGCCTCGATTAGCCATTGCAATTCGCATGGACTTATCCATCTTGGATATGAATAGACGGATTTGAGGTCATGAACCGCGACGATCTGAACGACATGCTCTGGTTCCTGGCGGTGGCCGAAGAGCGCAGTTTCACCAAGGCGGCGGCCAGACTTGGAACGTCGCAGCCGACGCTCAGCCAAACCATCAAACAGCTCGAGGCGCGGCTCGGCCTGCGGCTTTTGACGCGGACCACCCGCCATGTGTCGCCGACCGAAGTCGGAGAGAGGCTGCTGCGGGCATTGGCGCCGCGCATCCAGGACATGGAGAGCGACATCGACGCGCTGATGGCGTTTCGCGACAAACCTTCGGGCACGGTGCGGATCACGCTTTCCGACCATGCGCTGGACTGGATGGTCTGGCCGAAGCTGAAACCGGTGCTGCGGCATTACCGCGACATCCATGTCGAACTGAATATCGACAACGGCTTCCGCAACATCGTCGAGGAGCGGTTCGATGCCGGCGTGCGGCTTGGGGAAAGTGTCGACAAGGACATGATCGCCATTCGCATCAGCCCCGACTGGCGGCTGGTCGTCGTCGCATCCCCCGACTACCTCGCTCGGCATCCGGCGCCCGGTACGCCTCAGGACCTCGTCCAGCATGATTGCATCAACCACCGCCAGTCGCGGTCGGGCGGCCTTTACGCATGGGAATTCGCCAGGGACGGGCGAGAGCTGAGAGTGCGCGTCGACGGACAGCTGACCTTCAATTCGTCGGTCGCGATGATCGACGCGACGTTGAGCGGATTTGGAATCGGCTACGTGCCGGAGAATTTGGTGGCCGACGACATCCGGTCGGGCCGGCTGGTGCTGATGCTCGATGAATGGTGCCCGCTATTCCCCGGCTATTATCTCTATTATCCGACCCGGCGGCAGAACTCGCCTGCCTTCGCGGTGATCGCCAATGCGTTGCGCCACACGGACGCCTAGACAGACATGACCATGATCGCTCCCCGTCCGCTCGCGCGAGAGGAGCTGCCGGACGATACGGCCGCGCTCGCCCGGTTTCTCCTAGGCAAGCTGGTGGTGCGCGACTTGCCCGAAGGCAGGGTCAGCGGCCGCATCGTCGAGACGGAAGCCTATGTCGTCGGTGATGCGGCCGGGCACGGCTTTCGAGGGATGACGCCGCGCAACCGGTCGCTGTTTCTCGAAGCCGGGCACGCCTATGTCTACCTCGCCTATGGCACCTCCTTCATGCTGAATGTCTCGAGCGAGACGAAAGGGGTCGGAACCGGCGTGCTGATCCGGGCGCTGGAACCGCTGGAAGGCGTCGCGATCATGCGGCTGAACCGAGGCGTCGAGCGCCTGCGCGACCTGGCGCGCGGTCCCGGAAGGCTGGCTGCGGCGTTGCGGATCGATCGTTCGCTCGACGGGATCGACCTGTGCCGGGAAGGCCCGCTGTGGCTCGCTCAGGACGAATGTGAGCCCGGCGCGATCGGACAGGGCATCAGAATCGGCATTTCGAAGGACGCCGACCGCCTGCTGCGGTTCTACGTCAAAGAAAGTCCGTTCGTCAGCGGCCCGGCATCGCTCAATCGCTGAGAGACGGCTGCTCCGCCTCTTGTTTCCCCGCCAATTGGCCCCGCGCGTCGCGGATCGACGCGGCATAGGTCACCAGCGGCGGCTTGACGCCGTGGTTGATCAGCATGCGCCGGATCTGCGGCGAGGCGCCCGAAATGATGAAGCGCACGCCAGCGCGCCCCGCCTTGTGGGCCGCGCTTTCGATGACATTGGCCGCCGTCGAATCGAAAAGCGGCACGGCCGAACAGTCGAGCACGAAGTTGCGGCGCTGGTCGGCGATGCGGTCGAGCACGCTGCCGACAGTGGACGCGGCACCGAAGAAGAAGGCGCCCGAGATGCGGTAGACGACGGTGTCGGCGTCGCTTGCCTCCGCGGAATCATAGGCGCGGGCGCCGCCGGCGCTGTCGGCGACATCGTCCTGCGCCAGGTCCGCCTCGACCGCGACGGACTTGGCCATGCGGTCGATGAACAGGATCGAGCCGAGCGCGAAGCCGACGACGATGCCTTCGGTCAGATCGCGGAAGACGACGATGAGGAAGGTCGCTATCAGCACCAGCGCATCGCCGCGCGATGCCTTGAGCAGCGTGGCGAAGGCTTGTTTCTCGACCATGTTCCAGCAGACCACCGCCAGGACGCCGGCAAGGGCCGCGAGCGGGATGTAGCTGGCAAGCGGCGCCGCCACCAGCATCAGCACCAGCAGGATTCCCGAATGGACCATGCCCGAGACCGGGCCGTGCGCGCCGGCCCGCACATTGGTGGCGGTGCGGGCGATGGTGCCGGTGGCGCAGATGCCGCCGAACAAAGCGGACGCGACATTGGCGAAGCCCTGCGCCACCAACTCGCAATTCGAGCGGTGCCGCCGGCCCGTCATGCCGTCTGCGACGACGGCCGACAGCAGCGATTCGATGGCGCCGAGCAGCGCGAAGGCGATGGCGTCCGGCAAGACGTCGAGCATCCTGCCGAAGCTGACGGGTGGCATGCCAGGCCATTGCAGGCTGCGCGGAATGCCGCCATAGCGCGTGCCGATCGTCTCGGCCGGCAACGCCAACAGCGCCACGACCAGCGAGGCGAGCCCGATGGCGATCAACATGGCCGGCCATTTCGGCCGCCAGCGCTTCAGCAAGACGATGGTCGCGATGGTCAGCGCCGCCACGCCGGTCGCCGCGAGGTTGATCGTGCCGGCTGCTTCGCCAAGCGCGATCAGCTTGGGCACGAACGGTCCGGGCTCCCGGCCCGGCAAGGTCAGCCCGAACAGTTCGACGATCTGGCCGGAGAAGATGATGACGGCAATGCCGGCGGTGAAGCCGACAGTGACCGGATAGGGAATGAACTTGATGTAGGTGCCGAGCCGGAGATAGCCGATGGCAATGAGGAACACACCGGCCATCATCGTCGCCAGCAGCAGGCCGTCGAGGCCGACGCGCGCCACCGTCGCCGCCACCAGCACGATGAAGGCGCCGGCCGGGCCGCCGATCTGGAAGCGGCTGCCGCCCAAGGCCGAGATGATGAAGCCGCCGACGATGGAAGTGTAGAGGCCACGCTCCGGCGTCACGCCCGAAGCGATCGCGATCGCCATCGACAGCGGCAGCGCGACGATGGCGACAGTCAGCCCGGCGATGACATCCGCCTTGAAATGCGGCAGCCGGTAGCCCTCCCGCCAGACCGTCACCAGCTTCGGCGTGAACAGCTCGGAGAATGTCGGCTTCACCGCCTGATGCACTGCCTGACGCGCTTGATCCATGGACTGCCCCTGCAAAAGCGGCGGGATCGTCGGCAGGACTGTCGGCGGTCGCCGTCGCGACTTATTCCGGCTCGGCCTTGGGTTCCGGCGGCATGGCGGGCTTGAGGCGCACGCCCCTGCCGCCGCGCTCGCTGGCCTGGTTCTCGCCGATCAGTTCCACCCCTGCTTCGTCGAGAGCCTGGATGACCTTCATCAGCGTATCGACCACGCCCCTGACCACGCCGCCGCTCGCCTCCATGCGCTGGATGGTGGGAAGCGAGACGCCGGCGCGCTCGGCGAGCGTCCTCTGGTCGATGCCGGCCAGCGCCCTTGCGGCGCGCATCTGCGCGGCAGTGATCATCGGCCGGAATCCCCGTCTGAGCCTGCTGACATAACGTGTAATACCATCATTATCATGCTTCAAGCATCATTATATCAGTTCTAAACGTAACCACTGCAACCTGATGCTCATTTTCTTCGATACCGGCCAAGGATTTCAGGTAGGGTGGCATGCATCAGAGCAGGGGGTACGCGGGTGAACGTTTTCAAGACCTTGGTGATATCGGCAGGCTTGCTGTCGACGGTTCTGGTACTGACGGGCTGCGGAGGGCACCTCATCAACAGGTTGATCTGACTCAGTCAGGCTCCTCGCTCACCGCCTTGCGCCGTTGCAGAAGCCTCGCCACCAACCAGCATAGCATCGCCCAGGCGAAGCCGGCACACCAGCCCGCCAGCACATCAGAGGGCCAGTGGACGCCGAGATAGATGCGGCTGACGCCGACCAGCACTGTCGTCAGCACCGCCAGGAACAGCACGTAGACCTTGGTTGTCCGGCCCGGCAGGAAGCGCGCCGCCAGCGAACCGAGCGTGAGGTAGGTCACCGCCGACAGCATGGCATGGCCGCTCGGGAAGGAAAGCGACGTCTCGTTGACAAGATGCGAAACCAGTTCCGGGCGCGGCCGGTCGACGCCGGCTTTCAGCAGGCTCGACAGCACCTGGCCGCCCGCCACGGCAACGAACATGAGAAGCGCCGTCGCCGGGCGGCGGATCAACAGCAGATAGATGATCGTCGCCGCCGTGATCAGCACCAGAACACTGGAGCTGCCGAGGCTGGTGATGTCGCGCATCGCGCCTTCCAGCCATGGCGGACCGATCGGGATCGCCGGTTGACCGGCCTGGCGGAATGCAAGCAGGATTTCGGTATCGAAGGCGTGCGGCGTGGTGGCCCGTGCCACCTCCATCAATTCCTCGAACGCCCACAGCCCACCGGCGATGACCAGGCCGGCCAGCAGCACCGGGAATTCGACCCGATTGAGCAGAGCTTTCGCGGCGTTCTTCATCGGCACCGTTACATCCGCCCTTGCAGATAGGGCCCAAGCGTGATCAGCGCCACGGCTGCGATTGCCAGCGCGATGCCGGCCGCCTGCAGCGCGTTGACGCGCTCGCCGAAGAACACCAGCGCAACGACATTGACCGAAACCAGCTGGATCACCGCCGAGAGGCTGAACGATACCGACATGCCGAACTCGCGGATCAACCGCAGCATGATCAGATTGCCCAGCGAATAGAGCGCCAGCGTCAGCAGGATCTTGCCGAGGCTGGGCGCCAGCCCCCATTGCTTGGCGGCGGTCGCCGCCAGGAGGAAGATCACCGTCGAAAAGCCGAGCTGCAGAAGTCCCGAAAAACTCAACGTCCCGTCCCCCTCGAAGCGCCTTTTGCCTGATATCGCCGACCTTGTTTCCGAAGCGTGCCGGAACGTCAAGCGACGTCGTTCAAACGAGGGTCTTGGCAACGGCGAGACTGAAGCTCAATGTGCCGGAATCGCCCAGCCTGTCGATAGAGGGGCGGTCAGGGGTTCATGATTCGTATTTTTCAGAACTTGGCGCGGCGCTGGAGCGAGCTTTCCCTTGCCCTGCAATTCGTCGTTGCCGGCGGTTTTGGGCTGCTGGTCGTCATGGTGATCGTCGGGACCTGGGTGACGACGCAGATCCGGGACGGCGTCACTCGCAATTCGGCCGCCACGACGGCGCTCTATGTCGACAGCGTGATTGCGCCGCTGCTGCCCGACCTGCGCAAGAGCGAGGAGCTCAGCGCATCCGTCAAGCAGGCGCTCGACGAGACGCTCGGCCAGGGCGCGCTCGGCAAACGCCTGGCATCCTTCAGGCTCTGGCGCCGCGACGGCACGATCCTCTATGCGAAGGACTCGGCTTTGACGGGTCGCCGCTTCGACCTGAACGACAATCTGCGTTCTGCCTTCCAGGGCAGCGTCGTTGCCCAGTTCGATACGTTCGACGAGAACGAAGACAAGGAGCGGGCCGCGGGTGTGCCGTTGCTCGAGATCTACAATCCAGTGCGCGAGCCCTGGTCCGGCGAAGTGGTCGCCGTCACCGAATTCTACGAGGTCGCCAGCGATTTCAAGGCTACCCTGGCTTCCGCCCTGCTGTCGAGCTGGCTGGTCGTGGCCGGCACCACCTTGACAGCATTTCTGCTACTGTCGGGCATCGTCCTGCGCGGCAGCCGCATTATCGACGACCAGCGCGGGGCGCTGCGCCGCCAGGTGTCCGAGCTGCAGGGCTTGGTGACGCAGAACAGCGCCTTGCGGCATCGTGTGCAGCGGGCGTCCCGCCGCGCCACCGCGCTCAACGAAAGATATCTGCGTCGGATCGGCGCCGACCTGCATGACGGCCCTGCCCAGCTCGTGGCGCTGGCCGCGCTGCGCATGGACAGTCCGGTGTTTACCGGCGACGGGCATGGCAGCGAAGGCCGCTCGACCGAAATCGCCATGATCCGCAAGACACTGGAGGATGCGATGCGCGAGATACGCGGCATCTGCACCGGCCTGGTCCTGCCGCAGATAGAAACGGCGGCGGCGGCGGACGTGCTGCGGCTGGCCGTCGAAGAACACGAGCGCCGGACGGGCACATCGGTGACGCTTACGATGCCGAGACATTTGCCGGAGCCCGGCGCTTCTGAGAAGATCAGCATCTATCGCTTCGTGCAGGAGGGGCTGAACAATGCCTACCGCCACGGACGGGGCAAGGATCAGGCGGTGCGTGCAGGCATGAAAAATGGTAGGCTTTTCGTTGAAGTATCGGACGGCGGACCGGGCTTCGATCCGGCGCGGGCCGAGGGGTTGGGCCTTGCCGGCCTCAGGGAGCGGGTTGAAAGCATTGGCGGCCAATTCGAAACACTCACAGGGCCGAAAGGCACGAAGCTGGTGATCCGTCTTTCGGTCGAGGAGCAAGCATGATCGGCGCCATCCGCATTGCCATTGTCGACGATCATCCGCTGTTCCGCGAAGGCGTGACGCGCAGCCTGTCGGAGATCGGCGGCTTCGAGATGGTCGGCGAAGGTGCGACCGCGCAGGACGCGGAGCGCATCGCCTCGACCATGCAGCCCGACATATTGCTCATCGACATTTCAATGCCGGGCGGCGGCCTGGCCGCGGTTGCCAGCATCCTTGCCGACCATCCCGCCCAGAAGATCGTCATGCTGACCGTTTCAGAGGCGAATGCCGATGTGACCAAGGCCTTGAACGCCGGGGTGCTCGGCTATGTCCTCAAAGGCGTCGGATCGCGTGCGCTTGCCGATATCCTGCGCAACGTGGCGGCCGGCGAAAGCTATCTTTCGCCGATGCTGTCGGCCCGGCTGCTTTCCGACGTGCAGTCCTTGCAGCCCGCCAACGGCGTGGCGGACCGGCTGCGGCAACTCACCGGCCGGCAGACCGAAATACTGCGGCTGGTGGCGGAGGGACTGAGCAACAAGGAAGTCGCCTTGCGCCTGGAACTGCAGGAGAAGACCGTCAAGCATCACATGACGGGGGTGCTGTCGAAACTCAACGTGCGAAATCGTACTGAAGCGGCCCTCATCATGCGCGAGTTTCGCGACCGCGACAGGGACCGTTCGTAGCCATCGTGGAACGCCGCGAAACGAGGTCACCTCCGCCGGGGGGCGGCGGAGGTGACGTGTGAAACTGGTCGTTGCCTGTTGACCAGCTTCACAAGGCGAAATTCATAGGGCCGAAATTCAAAGCGCCTTGAGACGGCTGGCGTCGGCCGGTGTGGCACGGCGATCGATGATCGTGCGGCCGAGCTTATCCTTCATGCTGAAACGGCCGTTCTCGATTTTTTCCGTCAAGCCATCCGGGTGCTGAACTGTAATCTTGTTGCCGTCCACGTCGACCGTGTCGCCGGTCGTGGCGTTGACATGGCTTGTGCTCTGGTTGCCCTGGCCCTTACCCTTTCCGCTATTCCCGCCGCCGCTGTTACCGCTATTGCCGTTGCCGCTGTTTCCTCCATTGCCGCTGTTGCCGCCACCGCCACCGCTGTTACCGCCACCGCCATTCCCACCGCCACCGCCGTTGCCACCCTTGTCGGCATGTGCGGTCGCGGCATCGATTCCAGGCACGAAGCGATGGAAGGCTATTCCATAGGGAGCGATGGTCAGCGCCAGGACGGCCGCCGATCTGAGAGCCAGACGGCAACAACGGGCCGTGATCGATCCACGCATACTGATCTCCGTCGATTGAGCCGGCGCGCCCACCCCAACGTTGCAGTGCAACAACATCGCCGAAAGACGTGGTGACCGGAAGCGACCTCCGACCGTTGCGTTTGTCCCCCAGGACCTTTGCAGGCGCAAGCTTGGACCAAAGTCCCAGGCGAGGCGTGAAAAATCGGTCTCGTGAGCGAGCGGCAGCGGAGATACGATGTCACGAAAATGTGATCAGCCTGACGTAAGGCGGTCGAACAGGCAACAAGCTCCAGCCAAACCAAGCCAGAGGTTCCCATGACCGAACATCGCTCTCCCGACGCCCGATTCCGCACCAGCCTGCTCGAGCAAAATGAAGGCCCGGCCAACAATCCCAGCGAGAACCGCACCATGGGCGAGATCATCGCCGCGCGGTTCTCGCGCCGTGGCTTTCTCAAGGGTTCGCTTGCCGTTTCGGCGATCGCCGCCACCGTCAGCCCGCTGGCCATGATCGCCGCCGACGATGCCCGCGCCGCGGAAGGCTCAGCGTTCAAATTCGACGAGCTGGAGGCCGGTATCGACGATAAGCACCACGTCGCGCCGGGCTACGACGCCGACGTTTTGCTGCGCTGGGGCGATCCGCTGTTTGCCGATTCGCCGGAATTCGACCCGACGAAGCAGTCGGCGCAAGCCCAGGCCAAGCAGTTCGGCTACAACAACGACTATGTCGGTTACATCCCGCTCGATGGCTCGGCCGAGCATGGCTTGCTGGTGGTCAACCACGAATACACCAACCCGCATCTGATGTTCCCAGGCATCGTCAAGATTGTCGAGAAGGACGGCAAGAAGTCGGCCGAGGTGGCGCCGCTCTCGAAAGAGCAGGTCGATGTCGAGATGGCCGCCCATGGCGGCACCATCGTCGAGATCCGCAAGGATGGCGGCAAATGGCGGGCAATTCGCGACGGCAAGCTCAACCGCCGCATCACCGCCAACACCGAGATGGCGCTGTCGGGCCCGGTTGCCGGCCATGACCGCGTCAAGACCAATGCCGACCCGTCCGGCGTCAAGGTGTTCGGCACCATCAACAATTGCGCCGGCGGGGTCACGCCCTGGGGCACGTATGTGATGTCCGAGGAGAACATCCATGGCTATTTCTCCGGCGAGCTGCCGGAGGGCCACAAGGAGGCCGCCAACTACAAGCGCCTCGGCATTCCGGAAGGCGCCTATGAATGGGGCGCGCACTATGACCGCTTCAGCCTGGCCAAGGAGCCGAACGAGCCCAACCGCTTCGGCTGGATCGTCGAGGTCGATGTCAACGACCCGGCCTCGGTGCCGCGCAAGCGCACCGCCATGGGCCGCTTCAAGCATGAGGGCGCCGAATCGATCGTCGCCAAGGATGGTCGAGTGGTCTTCTATCTCGGCGACGACGAGCGCTTCGACTATGTCTACAAGTTCGTCACCAAGGGCATGTTCAACGCCGGCGACCGCGCGGCCAACAAGGATATGCTCGACGACGGCACGCTGCATGTCGCCAAATTCGCGGAGGACGGCTCGGTCGAATGGATGCCGATCGTGTTCGGCCAAGGGCCGCTGACGGCGGAAAACGGTTTTGCCGGCCAGGCCGACGTGCTGATCGAGACACGTCGCGCCGCCGACCTCCTTGGCGCCACCAAGATGGACCGGCCCGAAGACATCCAGCCCAATGCCAGCAACGGCAAGGTCTATGTCATGCTGACCAACAATTCCAAGCGCAAGGCCGATCAGGTCGACGCCGCCAACCCGCGTGCCGAAAACGCCTTCGGCCACATCATCGAAATCGTCGAGGACGAGGGCGATTTCGCCGCCACCAAAGGCAAGTGGGAAGTGCTGCTGAAATGCGGCGACCCGTCGGTGGCCGCCGTCGGCGCCACCTTCTCCACCGCGACGACGGCCCATGGCTGGTTCGGCATGCCCGACAATTGCGCGGTCGATTCGGCCGGGCGCCTGTGGGTCGCCACCGACGGCCAGGGCCCGAAGGCAACCGGCCGCACCGACGGCCTGTGGGCGGTGGACACGGAAGGATCGGCGCGGGCGACCTCGAAACTGTTCTTCCGGGTGCCGATCGGCGCCGAAATGTGCGGCCCGCTGTTTACGCCGGACGACCAGACCGCCTTTGTCGCCGTCCAGCATCCGGGTGACGGCGGCGAGGATTGGGAAGCGTTCGGCCGGCCCTCCTATTATGAGGACCTGTCGACCCGCTGGCCCGATTTCAGGCCCGACATGCCGGTGCGGCCGGCGGTGGTCGCCATCACCAAACAGGGTGGCGGCAAGATCGCCGTCTGAGGTCGGGCGAGACAAAAATGAGAGGGGCTCCGGTGATCCGGGGCCTCTCTTTTGTGCGATATCATATTCAAGCCTCGGGAAAGATTGGCAATTTACACGTGGCGCCCTAGATCGTGATCAGGAGATCATCGCCATGCCCAAGTCGATCTACGACCGTGGCTTGCTCAAACCTGACGAAGTGGCCACCTTGCAACGTGTCTTTGACGAGGCCTGCCGCCGACGGCAAGCGCATCCCGAATCCGTCGAGGCGCGTGAATTGGCGCTCACCTTGCTGGCCCTCTACAATGCCGGCATGGTCGACGAGGAGATGCTGACCGAGGCTGTCGGTTTCCGGCGGCTGGAGCCGAAATCGGCGTGACGCCGACGGCAAATGTTGTCCTATGCGGTCGCTCAGCGTGAGGCGCCGGAGGGGCGGGATGAGCCGGCGATCCGCGCAGCTATCGCCTTGGCCAATATGCCGGCATTGGCAAAGCAGCCGCGGATGCTCGGCCGCATGCCGGTGAACCACAGGCCGGGCAGTTTCGGATCGGCCTGGCCCCCGTTGAAGAGCGGAACGCCCTTCTCGTCGAGCACGCCGAGATTGCCGACCATCCGCTCCAGCCCGGTGCGGTAGCCCGTCGCGGCAATGACGATGTCGGGAGCGATCAGGCTGCCATTGGCCAGGATGACGCCGTCGCGGGTGAACTCCCGTACCCCGGGCACCACCACGATCCTGCCCGATTTGATGGCATCGACGGCGCCATCGTCGGCGGCGATCGCGGTATAGTCCGAGGTCAGGCGGCTGGCGCCGCCCGCGGGCGCGGGCGGCACGCCGAATTTGGTGAGATCGCCGAACACCAGGCGCTGCGTCACCGCCATCACCGCATCGGCGACGCGCAGCGGCAGGCGCGCCATGAGCGGCGAGAGGCGGTGCACGGCGATCTTGCCGACGCGCTTGGGCAAAAGGGCGGGGCCGTTGCGGGCCGACAGCCAGACAGCGGCGGCATCGACACCGGCCAGATGATTGAGTGCGTCGAAGCCCGAATTGCCGGCGCCGACAACCAGCACCTTCTTGCCCGCATAGGCCTGGGCATCGCCAAAATCCGCCGAGTGGATGATCCGGCCCCCGAACGCCTGCATGCCCGTCCACTGCGGCGTGAAGGGTTCCCGGTCGCGGCCGGTGGCCACAACGACATGGCGCGCCAGGCGCGAGCCGGCGCTGGTGCGCACGACCCAGTGATAGCCCCTGAACGTGATGGACTCGACGGAAACGCCAAACTCCACCGGCAAACGGTTCGCCTCATGGAAATCGTTCATATGGCGGATGACGACGTCCCGGTGCGGAAAGGCAGGGGTGCCCTTGGGATAGGCAAGGCCAGGCAGTGCCGAGAGATCGCGGTGGGTGTTGAGGTGCAGCTGCTCGTGGCGCCGGCGCCAGGGCTCGGCCAGCCGGCTTTCCTTCTCCAGGATCGCCGTCGCCACGCCGGCCTTCATCAAGGCCCTCGCGACGGCCAGCCCGGCGGCGCCGGCGCCAACGACGATCGCCGGCTCGACCGTCACCGCCTGCTCCACCATCGATCTGCTTGTCGTATCAGCCATTCACTCTCGAACCCCATTCGCCCTCGCGGCAGCCCTGAAGGCTCGCAGGCCGCTGTAACAGTTTGATCGCGCGCAGGACCCGAACGGCAACTCGATGCCGATTTTCGATGGTCCCGCGCCGAGGCGGCTTCGCGTCCGGAGCATTCCGCCGCCTGGCGGAAACAGCCGGTCGCGGCACCGCGTCAAAACCACGACATGGAGCGCGTTACCCGCTTCCGTCCGAATACATCCAGCCCTATATGGCATATCGGCGGCATCGGCGATAATCAGGTCGCGGCAAAGTGATTGATTCGAGGTCCGGGGGCTGGCGGATCTCGTCACGGACGCGGGCATTCGAAACTGGCAACCCGATTTCGGCTACCCTGCGAAAAATCAAGACGCCGTGGCGCGTCTTGCGTGTCGTCGGACACGTCGCGCCATGGACGGCACGCGGAATCTCGACCATGCCCTCCTTGCGGATCTATTTCGACAACCTCCTTGAGGGAGCCTCGCCCAAGGTCGAGCGCCGGGCGCTGACGCATGTCGAACGGCTGGCGCTGGTGCGCCGTCATGGCGACTTCTCGCTCGCCTATTCCACCGCCGTGCAAAGCAAGCTTTCCTATTTTGGCGATGCCGACGGTTACATCGCCTTCGGCACCAAGATGAGGCATCATTTCGCGCTCGGCGATCCGGTGGCGGCGCCGGATCGGCGGCCCGATTACATCAGACGCTTCGTCGAGAGCGCCGGCGGCCCGTGGTTCGTGCAGATCGGCGAACAGACCGCCCAGGTCCTTGCCGGCCTTGGCTACAAGATCAACCGGCTGGGCATCGACACGCGCCTCGTTCTGCCCGACCATGATTTTTCCGGCAAGCGCAACGAAACGGTGCGTTATTCCGAGCGCTGGCTGTTGAAGAAGGGCTTTTCGTTCGAGGAGGACAAACGCACGATCCACCTCGACGAGATCTCCCGGCTGTCTCAAAACTGGCGCGGCGACCGTATCGTCAAGCGATGGGAGATGGCTTTCCTCAACCGACCATTTTACGATCAGCTCGGCACCGATATGCGCCGTTTCGTGCTGCACGGCCCCGATGGCGACCTCGTCGCCTTGCTCGATTTCGATCCGATGTTCGCCGACGGCAAGGTGATCGGCTACACCACGGCCTTCAAGCGCAAGCACATCGATGCCTCGCCGCATGCCGAGATCGGCCTGACCAAATTCGCCGTCGACCGCTTTCGCGAGGAAGGCATTTCGGTGGTGACGCTCGGCCTGTCGCCGCTGCTCGATGTCGGCCCGAGCGGATTTGCCGAAAGCGAGTTCTGGCGCAACACCTTCCAGCGCGCCTACGACTCGCCCTGGGTCAACCGCCGCAGGTTCAACCTGCAGGGGCAGGCGGCATTCAAGCGCCGCTTCCACGGCGCCGAGGAGCCGGTCTATATCGCCTTTCGCGAGGGGACCTACATCGAGATGCTGGGATTGCTGCGGCTGGTCAAGGCCATTTGAGGCCTCTCTCACGACCTTAGGGCCGCGTCAGTTCCTCAGCCGGTAGCCGGTCCGGAAGATCCAGGCGACGATCGCGATGCAGACGGCCAGGAACACCAGCGTCATGCCGAGGCTGACGACGACCGAGACATCGGCCTTGCCGTAGAAACTCCAGCGGAAGCCGCTGATCAGGTAGACCACCGGGTTGAACAGCGTGATCGTCTTCCAGATGCCGGGCAGCATGTGGATCGAATAGAAGCTGCCGCCGAGGAAGGTCAGCGGGGTGATGATCAGCAGCGGCACCAGCTGCAGCTGCTCGAAGCTTTTCGCCCAGATGCCGATGATGAAGCCGAACAGGCTGAAGGTCACCGCCGTCAGGATCAGGAAGGCGAGCATCCAGAACGGATGTTCGATGTGCAGCGGCACGAACAGCGAGGCGGTGGCCAGGATGATCAGGCCGAGGATGATCGACTTGGTCGCGGCGCCGCCGACATAGGCGATGACGATCTCCAGGTAGGAGACCGGCGCCGACAAAAGCTCGTAGATCGAGCCGACGAATTTCGGGAAATAGATGGCGAAAGAGGCATTGGAGATCGACTGCGTCAACAGCGACAGCATGATCAGTCCCGGCACGATGAAGGCGCCGTAGGCGATGCCGTCGATTTCGGTTATGCGCGAGCCGATGGCCGAGCCGAAGACGACGAAATAGAGCGACGTCGAGATGACTGGCGAGATGATGCTCTGCAGCACGGTGCGGAACGCACGCGCCATCTCGACCCGGTAGATCGCCCAGACCGCGCGAAAATTAGGGGCCGCACGCAGGTTCATGGCTCTTGCCTCAGGAGATTGACGAAGATCTCTTCGAGCGAGCTGTTCTTGGTGTCGAGATCGCGGAACTGGATGCCGGCCGCCTCGAGATCCCTGATCAGCGAGGCGACGCCCGGCCGGTCGCTCTGGTTGTCGTATGTGTAGGTGAGTTGCGTGCCATCCGGCGACAGTTCGAGCGCATAGCGCGAGAGCCCGTCGGGCACGCTGCCGAGCGGCGCGCGCAGCTCCAGCCTCATCTCCTTGCGGCCGAGTTTGCGCATCAGTTCGGCCTTGCCCTCGACCAGGATGATCTCGCCGCGGTTGATGACGCCGACGCGGTCGGCCATGGCCTCGGCTTCCTCGATATAGTGCGTGGTAAGGATGATGGTGACGCCGTCCTCGCGCAGCCGCCGGACCATCGCCCACATGTCCTGGCGCAGTTCGACGTCGACGCCGGCGGTCGGTTCGTCGAGGAACAGGATACGCGGCTCGTGCGACAGCGCCTTGGCGATCATCAGCCGCCGCTTCATGCCGCCCGACAGCGTGATCGCCTTGGCGTCCTTCTTGTCCCACAGCGACAGGTCGCGCAGCACCTTCTCGACGAAGGCCGGGTTGGCCGGCTTGCCGAACAGGCCGCGGCTGTAATTGACGGTCGCCCAGACGCTCTCGAACGCGTCGATGGTGAGTTCCTGCGGCACCAGCCCGATCAGGCTGCGCGCGGCGCGATAGTCCTTGTTGATGTCATGGCCATCGACGGTCACGGTACCCGAAGAGCGGTTGACGATGCCGCAGACGATCGAGATCAGCGTCGTCTTGCCGGCGCCATTGGGGCCGAGCAGCGCGAAGATCTCGCCGCGCTGGATATCGAGGCTGACTTCCTTGAGCGCGGTGAAGCCGGTGGCGTAGGTCTTGGAGACCCCGGAAATGGACAATATGGAGGGCATGGTTGAAAACGGCTGCCTGAAAGAGGTGACTTGATATAGGCCTGTTGTCGCCCAGTGCAACCGCAAGTCAATGCCCTGCTGCCAGTTCTGGACATCGAAGCGCGGAGCTGGCTGGGAATGCGCCGCGTCCATCCGGTAAAATTGTCCTGTGGCGTTCAGCCTCGCGGCAGGAGGCCGCTTTGACCTGACCCCGCTTCGGGCCTATCCTTCGCGAGTATTTACAGCCGGAGCCCGCCATGGACCCGCTCATACTGTCGCGCATGCAGTTCGGCGCGAATATTTCGTTTCATATCCTGTTTCCGACAATCACCATTGCCCTTGGCTGGGTGCTGCTGTTCTTCAAGCTGCGCTACAACGCGACCAATGATTCCGCCTGGATGCGCGCCTATTTCACCTGGGTGAAGGTGTTCGCGCTGTCGTTTGCCATGGGCGTGGTCTCGGGCGTCACCATGAGCTTCCAGTTCGGCACCAACTGGCCGGGCTACATGCAGCATGTCGGCAACATCGCCGGACCGCTGCTCGCCTACGAGATCCTCACCGCCTTCTTCCTCGAGGCGGCCTTTCTCGGCATCATGCTGTTCGGCTTCCGCCGCGTCTCCAACCGCATCCACACGCTGGCGACGGTGCTGGTCGCCGGCGGCACGACGCTGTCGGCGTTCTGGATCATCGCCCTCAATTCCTGGATGCAGACGCCGGCCGGCTTCGAGATGCGCGACGGCGTCGCGCACGCCGTCGACTGGTGGGCCATCGTCTTCAACCCGTCCATGCCCTACCGGCTGGTGCATATGCTGCTCGCCTCGGGGCTTACGGTGTCGTTCCTGATCGCCGGTCTGTCGGCGCTGCGCTACCTCAACGGCGACCGTTCGGAATCGATGTGGAAGGCGCTGCGCACCGGCGTCTTTACCGCTGCGATCCTGATCCCGATCCAGATCCTGGCCGGCGACCAGCATGGGCTCAACACGCTGGAACACCAGCCGCAGAAGATCGCCGCCATGGAGGCCAACTGGAACACCGGTCCCAACGTGCCGCTGGTTTTGTTCGCGCTGCCCGACGAGGCGGCCAGGGAAAACAAGTTCGAGGTCGCGATTCCGGACGGGGCCAGCCTTATCCTGCGGCACTCGACCGACGGTGTGGTGCCGGGGCTGAACGACTATCCCGGCAACCATCCGCCGGTCTTTCCGCTCTTCTGGAGCTTTCGCATCATGGTTGGCACCGGGCTTTTGATGCTCGCCGTCTCCTGGTCGGCCGCCTTCTTCCTCAAGCGCCGGCACGCGCTGCCAAAGCCGCTCGCCATGCTGATGGTGCCGATGGCGCTGTCGGGCTGGCTGGCGACGCTGGCCGGCTGGTACACGACCGAGATCGGCCGCCAGCCCTGGCTGGTGACCGGCGTATTGAAGACCGCCGACGCCGTCGGGCCGGTGGCCGGCAGCCATGTGGCGCTGACGCTCGCCATCTATCTCCTGCTCTACGTGCTTTTGCTGATCGCCTATCTCGGCGTGCTGGTGCACCTGGCGCTGAAGGCGGCCAAGGACGGCGACACCTCGCCGCTGCCGGGTGTTCTCAACGCACCGCTGTCGCAGCCGGCCGCGGGGGAGTGAGCATGTTTTCATTGCAGGCCCGCGCCGCCCCTCACCTGCCTGCCGGCATCCTCTCCCCGTATAGGGACGGGGAGAGGAGCGCTGAGTCCTATGGTTTCGCCAATCGCCAACGTTGCATGGATGGCGCCGGCGTTGCGGCCAGCCCGCTTCTCCCCGTCCCTATACGGGGAGAAGTGCCCGGCAGGGCGATGAGGGGCTGCGCTAGCTTCGCAAACCGAAGTCAGGGCGTGAGGAGAGCAAGATGACCTATGACTGGCCGACCCTGCTCCCCCTCATCTTCGCCGGACTGATGGGCCTTGCCATCCTGATCTACGTCATTCTCGACGGCTTCGACCTCGGCATCGGCATCCTCTTCGCCGCCGCCGAGGACACCGAACAGGACACCATGATCGCGGCGATCGGCCCGTTCTGGGATGCCAACGAAACCTGGCTGGTGCTGGCCGTCGGCCTGCTGCTGGTCGCCTTTCCGCTGGCGCATGGCGTCATCCTGACAGCTCTCTACATTCCGGTCTTCGTCCTGCTGGTCGGCCTGATCCTGCGCGGCGTCGCCTTCGATTTCCGCGCCAAGGTGCCGGCGGGGAAGAAACATCGCTGGAACCGTATTTTCTTCCTTGGCTCGCTCATCGCCTCGCTGGCGCAAGGCTATATGCTGGGCGTCTACGTGCTCGGCCTCGATGTCGGGCCAGGCGGCATGGCTTTTGGCGTGCTGGTGGCGTTCTGCCTGGCGGCGGCCTACGCGGCGATGGGCTCCGCCTGGGTGATCTACAAGACCGAAGGCGCGCTGCAGAAGAAGGCGGTGCTCTGGCTGCGCACCGCGCTGGTGCTGACCGCGCTCGGAATGGCCGCCGTGTCGCTGGCGACGCCGTTCGCCAGCCCGCGCATCTTCGCCAAATGGTTCGTCTGGCCCGAGATGCTCTATCTGTCGCCGCTGCCGATCCTGTCGGCGCTGCTGTTTGCCTGGCTGTGGCGGCAGACCTTCCATCTGCCGAGGCCTGACGATCGCCATTCGCTGACACCGTTCCTGACGCTGGCCACCATCTTCGCGCTCGGCTTTGCCGGCCTGGCCTGGTCGTTCTATCCCTATGTGGTGCCCGATCGCCTGACCATCTGGCAGGCGGCGTCGGCGCCCGAAAGCCTGGCGATCATCCTGGCCGGCACCGTGGTGGTGCTGCCGGTCATCATCTTCTATTCGTTCTATGCCTACCGCGTGTTCGGCGGCAAGGCGACGGATCTGACGTATGATTGAGGCGCGATGACAGCGCCTTTCTCCCCGTATAATGACGGGGAGAAAGGCCAGAATGGCGCGCCTCGCAATCTCAGTTGCTCGCCGACAGCACCAGCACCGGCTTTTCGCTGTAAAGCGCCGGGAACAGCGTCTTCAAATTCGCCACCTTGGGCAGGTCGTTGTAGACGATGTAGGGATAGGTCGGGTTCAGCGTCAAAAAGTCCTGGTGGTAGGTCTCGGCCGGATAGAAGGTCTTGCCGGTCTCCAGCGTGGTGACGATCGGCTCGCCGAACACTTTGGCCTTGTCGAGCTGGGCGATGTAGCTCTGCGCGATTTTCTTCTGGGCGTCGTTTTCGGCGAAGATCGTCGAGCGGTACTGGGTGCCCGAGTCCGGACCCTGGTAGTTGAGCTGGGTCGGGTTGTGAGCGACCGAGAAATAGACCTGCAGCAGCTGGCCGTAGGTGACCTTGGACGGATCATAGGTGATCTCGACGGACTCTGCGTGGCCGGTGCGGCCGGTGCCGACCGTCTCGTAGACGGCGTCGTCCTTGGCGCCGCCGGTATAGCCCGAGACCGCCTTGCTGACGCCCTTGACGTGCTGGAACACGCCCTGCACGCCCCAGAAGCAGCCGCCGGCGAAGATCGCCTTCTCTGTGCCGGTGGCCGCCTTTTCGTCGATTGCCGGCGGCGGGATCTTCACGGCATCCTCGGCGGAGATGGCCGGCGTCAGCCAGAAGGCGGCGCCCGCGACGGCAAGGGCGAGGGCGGCGAGCGCGCCCCGGACAAAGCCTGTCGAACGTTTGTTGATAGTGGTCATGGTTGCACTCCTCATGGCTTCCATTGGGATCAGTCTATTGGATCAGCTACGGTGGCGCGATGCGTGAGTTGCGGCGGAAGCTCACATTCGCGTGCGCCTGCGGACTTTCTGTTTCGACCTCGTTGCCGAAGCAAAACCGCTTCAAGCCTTTCCCGGGGCTGCTCCAGCAACTGTCCCCGGCTGGACAGGGAGCCCGCCAGGGACAGAAGGCCACGCACCAATCTCAATTGGCGGTGGCATCCGTTGCCGGCTTCATCGCGTCGGTCGCCGGTTTCATCGCATCCGTGGCAGGCTTCATGGCGTCCGTAGCGGGCTTCATGGCGGTGGTCGCCATCGGGTCGGCCGGCTTCATCGCGTCGGTTGCCGGCTTCATGGCGTCCGCGGCCGGCGCCATGGCGTTGGCGGCGGGCTTCATCGCATTGGTGGCATCGTCGGCGCGGGCGATGCCGCCGGCAAACAGCGCCGTGGAGCACAAAGCGAGGGCGAGAGCCGGCAGCGTCAAGCGGGAGAAAGTGGTCATGGTCGGTTCCTTGGGTTTACGGGTTGATGGCACGCCCTTTGGGCGGCCGGGCTCTTGCACCGCTGCTCATGCGGCGGTGCAAATCTCTGTTTGGCAAATCTCTGCTCGAACGGGATCTAGTTGGCGGCGGCCGCCAGGATCGGTCCGCCGCCGGGCGACTGCACCAGCACGGCGGTGCTGAGGCCGCCCGAGGCCGCCGGCAGATCGAGCGTCTTGGCGTCGCCGCTCCAGCTGCCGAGTTTTGTCAGCGCATGCACGACATTGGCATGCGGCAAGGTGCGGCCGGTGTTCTCGCCGCGCGCCACGGGCACCTCGACGACACCCTTGGTGTAGCGCACCAGCCAGACATCGGCATGGCCGCCAGGAACGGCGCCGGCGCCGATCGCGACCTTGCCGCCCTCGAGCGACAGCGACGGGCCGCCGGTCTTGGCCGTGGCCGCGATCAGATGTTCGATCTCGCCGGGTGCGGCGCCGACGACGTCGGCATGGCCGTTGACCACCACTTGCGGTGTGAATGGCCCGTCATGGCCGAGCGGCGGCTCATAGGACACCTGGCGCTGCGTGAATTCCTGCTTGCCGAACGTGTCCTTCCAGCCGAGGTAATCCCAGTAGGTGACGTTGAACGACAGCGCCAGCACGCCGGGCCGGTCCTTGACCTTGATGAGGTTGGCGTTGGCCGGCGGGCAGGACGAGCAGCCCTGGCTGGTGAACAGCTCGACCACGGTGAGCGGCTGGGCGACGGCGCCGGCAAGCGATCCGGCGAGCGCCAGCGCGGCGAGGCCGGACAGTACGAAAAACCTGCTTGGTAGGACTGGCGACATCGGCTTGCTCCGTGGGACGACGTCACGATGCGCCGCTCATATCCCCACTTCGCCGCCACGGACGGCTTCGTTACAACGCTCACCGGTTTGTGATTGAAGAGCGCCTCTTCCCTGCGGGCCCCAGAGATTGGCGAACACGGTCGCCGCATCCAATCTCACCACGAGGGGAGATCGGCAGCGTCACTGTGTCAGCGCCGTCTCCGAGGGCCGCTTGTTGTAGTCGCATTTGCCGGTCACGTTGTAGAAGAAGTCGGCGTTGCTGACTGGCGCCGGGACCGAGTTGCCGCCATCTTCCCAAGCCTGGTAGGCTGTCGCGCCGCAAGGCACGACGCTGAAGATGTCGACAGGCTGACCGGTGGCCGTCTCGGTCAGGGTGGTCGCGCTCAAACCGCTATAGAGCCGGTTGGACGTCGTTGGATCGTTTGAGATCAGCTTTTTCGGGTTGCCCGACGGTACGTCCATCTGCAAATAGAGGCCGCCCATCGCGCTGACGTCGATCGCCGCGCCGGCGCTGTTGGCCGGATACATCGTATCGACGCAGTAGTATTTCGTGCCGCTCGCATCGGTCTTGAGGGTCACGCCGCTTGGCGGATTGTTGCCGACGGTGCAGACCTGCTTCTGGACCAGCGTGGTGACGGTCTTGCCGGCTGAATCGGTGGTGAGGACGTTGACATTGGTCGTGCCGTAGCCCTTGGGATCCTTGGTGTTCCCATAGGTATAGTCGATCGTCATCAGCGGCTTGGCCACCGTCGCACCGAATTGCGTGCCGTAAAGCGTCATTGTCTTGTTCCAGTAACCCGAAACCCCGGAGACCTTGAAGGTAGCCGCAACCAGCGCGGGCGGCTTGCTGACCGCAGAGGCGACGGCGATTGGTACGGTGTTGATCCTGGCGATGCTCATGAAAACGGTCGGCATGGCGAAACTCGCCGTGGCCTGCGCCGTGGTGGCGGTGGTGGTGTTGCCGGCCACGAAGTTGGTCAGCGTCGCGGTGCCTTGTCCACCGTTCGCGGCGAAGGAATCCTGCAGCAGCGTCTGGCGCTGCGCCAGCGTCGACGTGGTGTCCATGGTGGTGATCGTCAGGATCGCGGCATCCAGCGCCTGCTGCTGGTTGGATTTGGTCTGGACCGCGCCAGTATAGTCGACCGAGAAGCCGATGACCGCGATCAGCGGCATCAGCATCACTAGGAAGAGCGGCATCATCGACCCGCTGCGGGAGCGGGCAAAGCCGCGCAAAATCCTGAACATTTCAAACCCCCGACAGACATTAGCGAGCGTGCAATTACCACGAGCCGGCGAACCAAGCTCTAATGTGACCCATCAAAGTTTATGCATTCTTTGCCCGTAGGCCGGCTTTTTCGATTTTTTCGCTGATCTCACCGCTTTGTGAGCGGCAAGGCAGCCCTTGGGCGCCAAGCCTTGCCGCCGCTTGCCGCCCCTGCTAAAGCGCGCGGCATGAGCACGCCCCTCGACCACATCCGGAATTTTTCCATCGTCGCCCATATCGACCATGGCAAATCCACGCTTGCCGACCGCCTGATCCAGTCCACCGGCGGGCTGGAGCTGCGCGACATGAAGGAGCAGGTGCTG
Source organism: Mesorhizobium sp. B2-4-13 (assembly GCF_006658535.1). Classification (NCBI taxonomy): domain Bacteria; kingdom Pseudomonadati; phylum Pseudomonadota; class Alphaproteobacteria; order Hyphomicrobiales; family Phyllobacteriaceae; genus Mesorhizobium; species Mesorhizobium sp. B2-4-13. Next base: position 108,149 of record NZ_VFVB01000009.1, read on the forward strand.
GACTCGATGGACATCGAGCGCGAGCGCGGCATCACCATCAAGGCGCAGACGGTGCGGCTGAAATACCGCGCCAACAATGGCGAGGACTATATCCTCAACCTCATCGACACGCCCGGCCATGTCGACTTCGCCTATGAAGTGTCGCGCTCGCTCGCCGCCTGCGAGGGTTCGCTGCTGGTGGTCGACGCTTCGCAAGGCGTCGAGGCGCAGACGCTGGCCAATGTCTATCAGGCCATCGACAACAACCACGAGATCGTCGTGGTGCTGAACAAGGTCGACCTGCCGGCCGCCGAGCCCGAGCGCATCCGCGAGCAGGTCGAGGAGGTGATCGGCATCGACGCCTCCAACGCCGTGCTGATCTCGGCCAAGACCGGCCTCGGCATTCCCGACGTGCTGGAAGCCATCGTCCACCAATTGCCGCCGCCGCGCGAGGGCGATGCCACGGCGCCGCTCAAAGCGATGCTGGTCGACAGCTGGTACGACGCCTATCTCGGCGTCATCGTGCTGGTGCGCATCATCGACGGTGTGCTGAAGAAGGGCCAGACCATCCGCATGATGGGCACCGGCGCCAAGTACCTGGTCGAGCGCACCGGCGTGTTCACGCCCGCCCGCATCAATGTCGACGAGCTCGGCCCCGGCGAGTTCGGCTTCTTCACCGGCTCAATCAAGGAAGTGGCCGACACCCGCGTCGGCGACACCATCACCGAGGACAAGCGCCAGACCGCGCATGCGCTGCCCGGCTTCAAGCCGGCGCAGCCGGTGGTGTTCTGCGGCCTGTTCCCGGTCGACGCCGCCGATTTCGAGGACCTGCGCGCCGCCGTCGGCAAGCTGCGCCTCAACGACGCCTCCTTCTCTTATGAAATGGAAACCTCCGCCGCGCTCGGCTTCGGCTACCGCTGCGGCTTCCTTGGCCTGCTGCATCTCGAAATCATCCAGGAGCGGCTGGAGCGCGAGTTCAACCTCGACCTCATCGCCACGGCGCCCTCGGTCGTCTACCGGCTGCTCCTCAACGACGGCTCGATGAAGGAACTGCACAACCCGGCCGACATGCCCGACGTGGTGAAGATCTCGGCCATCGAGGAGCCGTGGATCCGCGCCACCATATTGACGCCCGACGACTATCTCGGCGGCATTCTGAAACTCTGCCAGGACCGGCGCGGCATCCAGGCCGACCTCTCCTATGTCGGCAAGCGCGCCATGCTGACCTACGACCTGCCGCTCAACGAAGTCGTCTTCGACTTCTACGACCGGCTGAAGTCGATCTCGAAAGGCTACGCCTCCTTCGACTACCACCTCACCGACTACCGCGAGGGCGACTTGGTGAAGATGTCGATCCTGGTCAATGAGGAGCCGGTCGACGCGCTGTCGATGCTGGTGCACCGCACAGCGGCCGAAAAGCGCGGCCGCCAGATGGTCGAGAAGCTCAAGGATCTGATCCCGCACCACCTCTTCAAGATCCCGATCCAGGCCGCGATCGGCGGCAAGGTCATCGCCCGCGAAACCATCTCGGCGCTCCGCAAGGACGTGACCGCCAAGTGCTACGGCGGCGACGTGTCCCGCAAACGCAAGCTGCTGGACAAGCAGAAAGAGGGCAAGAAGCGGATGCGCCAGTTCGGCAAGGTGGATATCCCGCAGGAGGCGTTTATCCAGGCGCTGAAGATGGGGGACTAAGCGGTCCGGCTTTGGCCGCTCGCATCGACCCACCGGGTCGATGGGAGCGCAAGTCCGGATGGAAGCTGCCGAAGGCAGCGGGTCCCACCCGGGGGTTGCAGCAGTGCGGTGACCTAATCGGCCGTTCGCACTATGCACGCCAGTAGCAGCTACCGATCACTATCCGTTTTATGCGGAGGGTTCATGAGTAGGTCTAATGGCCCCAACGTATCTTCTCTCATCCTGATATTGATTGGCTCTAGGCTACCCATTGGGAAGTGACTTACTACTGCGCAGCCCGAGCCGTCTCGACGGACATACACGGGCCTATTTGCATCAAGGTCTAGGATTTCCATTGTTCCAAGGTGAAGCGCGGTTGGTGTGTCCCACACGACACCATGCAAAATGGAGCCGCCATTTACTCTCTCGACCCTTCTCACGATTAGCGGCAGGAAACCGTTCTTCTCTAGTAAGGTTTTGAGCACCCTCAATTTTGGTCGGCCAGCACGGCCGAAGGGCGAATATTTGAGCCTTTTGTTTGTGCAGGGGTGTAACGTCCATGGTGGACCAAGGCAGTCGAAAAAGGCACCACCGCCACGCGGCCCAGAAATGTAGTAGACGCCAATTTGACACTCGGGGCATTTGGCCCACGGTCCGTTGCTGTAACTACGGATAGAGGCGCGCTTCCATCCTTTCCATCGGAATGTGCGTGATCGCGAATGTCGCCCACCACTAAAGCCGCATGTGCAGTTAGGTTGATGGTTCCGACCGTTACAAGACATGCTCGCCTCCAATAGAACTCAGCATACGCGAGTCGAGCACTAACGAAAATGCTGCAGCTATATATCCGCCTCCGCAGGAGGCGCTTATCACGCGAACGTCCGGCAGGACAGTGAGGGGCGGCGCCGGCCTTGGCAAAGCAACAGTCCGCCCCGAACTACGGCCGCCTCGTATTGACATCAGCTCCACACATGCGTCATTGGAGGCGGGCAATTGGGGGACTATCCGTGAAAAAGATCTATGCAAAGCCGACGCTGAGCAAACGCGAGAGGCTTTCGGCCGTGACGGCTGTCGCGTGTCCAGTGTCGGTCTGCCCGCGCTAGGACGTTCCCGGGAAAGGGCAGGCCTGCTGCCGCCCATCGCTCTCCCGCGACAAATCCCAGGCAGCGTTGGTACGAATTCATACCAAGCATCCGCCTCGGTTGATCGCGCGGCATAGGCCCGGTACACAAATCGGGCGGCGGACCTTCATCAGGTCGCTAGTGGCCGGCGCGGGGCTCAGGCAATTGTCTCACCGGCACGCGCGCCGGCCATCTTCCCGGAATGATTGAGTGTGGGCCAAAGGCGCTCCGCGTCGCCCGGTGCTGACCTTCGCAGGTTGGTACCTCCCTTCGCCCGCGACAGGAAAGTCTGCGTCGGCGCTCCTCACCTGCCTGCCGGCAGGACAGTGGGGGCGGTGCTGACCTGCGATAGGCGCACGCTGGACTAGCCGCTATCCCCAACCCCGACCCGATTTTGACTTTGCGGACGCCGTCCCCCACTCCGTCGCTGCTTCGCAGCGCCACCTCTCCCCCCTCCGGAGGGAGAGGAACCAAGACCGGCCAAACCTCAACTCTCAATCCAAACCTTCTCAAAGTGCTGCTCCAGTGCCTGGTGCTGTTCGCAGCCTTCGATGCCCTTGCGGAAGGTCCGGTAGACCGAGCGCCAGTAGGGCTGGATGATGATGCCTGAATCGCGCAAATTCTGCTCGATCTTGGCCGTGATCTCCTTGCGGGCCTTGGGGTCGGGCATGGCGAGCGCCTTGTCGAGCAGTTCGTCGAACTCCTTCGAGGCGTAGGCGCTCTCGTTCCAGGCGGCGCCCGATTTATACGCCAGCGCCAGCACCTGGACGCCGAGCGGGCGGCCGAGCCATTCGGTGCAGGAATAGGGGAACTTGCTCCAGTCGTTCCAGAAGGTGGCGGCCGGCAGCACGGTGCGCTTGATCTTGAGGCCCGCCTCGCGCATCTGCGCGGCGATGGCGTCGCCGGTGCTCTTCTGCCATTCGATGTCGACCGAGATGAGGTCGTATTCGTGGTCCGCCTTGCCGCTCTCGGCGAGCAGCTTCTTGGCCGCCTCCACATCGCGCTTGGCGGGGCCGATATCGGCATATTCGGGATGCATGGGGCCGACATGGTGGTTGTCGGCGGGCTTGCCGCGGCCATCGAGGCCGAGCTTCAGCACGGCGGAATTGTCCACCGCGAGCTGGGCGGCGCGGCGCACCTTGACGTCGTCATAGGGCGCGTTGGCGACGTTGAAGCGGGCGACGATGGTCGAGCCGGTGGCGATCTCGGAGTTCTTCAGCCCCATCTTGTCGGTCTGCGAGACGGCATCGGAGGCGGTTTCGTGGTCGGTGTCGATCTCGCCGGATTCGAAGGCCGACAGCATGGCGTTAGGGTCGGAGCCGTAGTCGATCCACTGGATGCCATCCAGGTAAAACTCGCCCTTCCACCAGGGCTTGTCCCGGCGCTTGACCTCCGCGGCCGTCTCGGCGTCCCATTTCACCAGCTCGCACGGCCCGGTGGTGATGGCGAGCGCCTTCATCGGGTCGCCGTCGCCCTCATAGGAGCGGTGCATGATCAACGCGGGATAATCGGCCATGCCGGCGATCAACGAAATGTCGGGCTTGGGCAGGTTGAGCTTGATGGTGTAGTCGTCGACCTTCTCGATGCCGCCATCGACCACCTTCTTGGTGTCGGCATTGACCAGCGCGCCCATGCGCGCGGCGACCGAATTGCCGGCAACGCCGGCTTCGCACCAGCGGGTGAGGTTGTGGACGACGTCGTCGGCGTTGAAGGCGTCGCCGTTCGACCAAGTGATGCCCTTGCGCACGTGAAGCGTGAGCGTTTTGGCGTCGTCGCTCATCTCCCACTTTTCGAGCAGCCAGGGCTCGAAGGAGAAATCGGTGTTCCAGCGCACCAGATATTCGTTGCAATGGCGCGCGACATTGGACATTTCGACGCCGTCGAAGGTGCGCGGATCCTTGAATCCCTTGACGTTCATGGCGACGCGCAGCACGCCCCCCTTCTTCGGCTCGGCGGCGCGGGCGGGCGTCGGGGCGATGCCGCCCAGCGCAAAAGCGCCGGCGGCGCTGACGCCGAGCCCGGCCATCAGCGCCAGATATTCGCGACGGCTGATGCCGCCCGTCTTGAAATCGTCGGCGACAGGTTTGGCGCGCGGGTGAAGTTTGCGGTCGGTCAGCATGAATTTCATCGTCGTTCCCTCTTTTGTTGGTGCATGCCCAAAATTGCCCAGCGGTTTTGGGACGACAGCCTGCACGGAAACAGGCTCGCCCCGGCGGACAAGCCGACGCGGCGCGGCTGCGACCGCCGGGGCGCCATTGCCTGAGAGGGAATGATAGGGCTGGGTGACGTGGCGGAATGTTCTGGAATCCGCAGGACTTGTGCGATGCTCCGCAGGGGGTGGACGGACCTGGGCGCACCACCTCTTGTCTGCTAGCCATCTCCCTCGCAGGGGATCGGTCGGATTGCGAGCAAGAGCGATGCGTTTGCCTGCGGCTTCGCGTTTCACCAGCGGCTTCCCCCACTCCGTCTCGGCTTCGCCGAGCCACCTCTCCCCCCTCCGGAGGGAGAGGAAGGAACGCGCTTGGCGAGGTCGCGCCTTTCCTCTACCCCGTCGATCGGGGGAGAGGTGTCGAGCGAAGCTCGACGGAGTGGGGGTCGACCCATGGCGCGATCGGTCAATCCACCAGAACAAAAAACCCGGCGCGAGGCCGGGTTTTTCAAGCGATCCCTGTCAGCCGAGGATCAGCTCACCTGGGTCTTGGAGGACGCGGCCTGGTCTTCGGCGAGCTTCTGCTGGAACATCTGCGCGAAGTCGATCGGGTCCAGCATCAGCGGCGGGAAGCCGCCATTGCGCGTCGCCTCGGCGATGATCTGGCGGGCGAAGGGGAACAGGAGGCGCGGGCATTCGATGAACAGGATCGGCAGCATGTGCTCTTGCGGGAAGCCCGAAATGGCGAAGACACCGCCATAGACCAGCTCTACGTTGAACAGCACTTCCTGGTCGAAGGAGGCCTTGGCGTTCAGCGTCAGATTGACGTCGAACTGCTTGTCGGAGAGCGGGTTGGCGTTGACGTTGACGTTGATGGCAATGCCGGGCGCCTTATCGCGGCCGCGCAGCGAGTTCGGCGCGCCGGGGCTTTCGAAGGACAGGTCCTTCACATACTGGGCCAGCACGTTGAGCGACGGCTGTGCCGCGTTGCCGTTGCCGTTGGCGCCGACCGGCGCGTCATCATTGCTGGCCATGAGCCAATATCCTTTTCCCCTGGGCAGTCTCGCTCACCGAATTGAATCGGGGCTGACCGAATTGAAATCGGGCGTTCGCTACCATGGCCGGCATGACAAGACAAGGTTTGCCGCCGTGTGGTTCCGAGGCAATCGGCGCGGACGCTTTGTGACGGGAAGATCATCGCCGAGGGCAGTGCCGCCCCTCACCTGCCTGCCGGCATCCTCTCCCCGTATAGTGACGGGGAGAGGGGTGCTGTCATCGGCGCTTCGCCAATCGCCAACGTTGCAGGATTGAGCGCCAGCGCCGCCCCAATCAGCCCTTTCTCCCCGTCACTATACGGGGAGAAATGTCCGGCAGGACAATGAGGGGCGGCGCCGGCCTCTCAAAATGGGCCAGAACGCTGCGATCGCCACTTCAATCGTCCTTCAGCCGCCGCCACGGCGAATGGAAGTACGTGAGCACCGGAAGCGCAGGAAGCCGCCCTTTGCAGACCGGCATCACCTGAATATCGATGCAGTCTCAATCGTCCTTCAGCCGCCGCCACGGCGAATTGTGGTCCGGGCCGCGCTTGAGGTCGTCCTCGCGCGAATAGTCGCCGTCGTCGAGGTCGATGACCTTGTCGCGCTGCCGGCGGAAGCCGCCGGTGGAGAAATTGCTGGCCACGACGATGCGGCCCTTCAGCCTGCTCCAGGCAAGATCGCGCACCGGCGGCAGGAACAGGAGCAGGCCGACAATGTCCGTGATGAAACCGGGAATGATCAGCAGGATCGCCGCGACCACGATCATGGCGCCATGGGCGAGCTGGCCGCTGGGGTCGCGGCCGGCGGCCATCTCGGTGCGGATGCGGGTCATGACGCCGAAACCCTGGTGGCGCAGCAAAAGCACGCCGGCGAAGCTCGAGGCCAGCACCAGGCCGACCGTCGCCAGCGCGCCGACCTCACGGCCGACGACGACGAAACCGGCGATTTCCAGCAGCGGAAGCGCGAGGAGAAAGAGGGGAAGCAGCGAAATGCGCAAGTCTTTACCGATCATTCGATTGTTTTGTCCCGCTGGCGGCCAATCGCCGCTGGCACGGAGGCTGTTAGATAGGTATGCCTGCCTTTGATTTGAATGATTGCGCCTTGCGTTCTATATGCTTTGAATGGTGAACGCTATGCGACCGCGGCCTGCTGGGCTGGACGGTCCGGCCTAGAGGCAGGGATTGATTGGCGGAAAATATGGGCTTCTTCGACTTCGGCACGATTTTCTTCCTGATCGCGGCGGTGGTGATCTTCTTCCAGCTGCGCAACGTGCTGGGCCGCCGGACCGGTAGCGAGCGGCCGCCCTTTGACCCCTACACGGCGGCGCGCACCGACAAGGACGCCACGCAGAAGCCCGAGAATGTCGTTTCGCTGCCGCGCAAGCGGGCGCCCGGCGAGCCGGCGCCGGCCGACGCCTACACGGCCATCGACGCCTTCGCCAAGCCCGACACCGATCTCAACAAGGGCCTGCGCGCGATCAAGGACAACGACCCCTCCTTCGATCCCAAGGGGTTCGTCGACGGCGCCAAGATGGCTTACGAAATGATCGTCATGGCCTATGCCGACGGCGACCGCAAAACGCTGAAGAACCTTCTGTCGCGCGAGGTCTATGACGGCTTCGTCGCCGCGATCGGCGAGCGCGAGGCCAAGTCGGAAAAGATCCAGTCCTCCTTCGTCGGCATCGACAAGGCCGACATCGTCTCGGCCGAGATGAAGGGCGGCGAGGCGCATGTGACGCTGCGCATCATCAGCGAGCTGATCTCGGCGACGCGCGACCAGGCCGGTACGGTGATCGACGGCGATCCCGAGACGGTGGCCGAGGTCAAGGATGTCTGGACCTTCGCCCGCGACACACGCTCGCGCGATCCGAACTGGAAGCTCGTCGCCACCGAAGAAGAAGACTGAGTCCGGCAAAGGCAGGCTCCGGTGTCGCTGTCGCCTCTCCTTGTTGAAAGGTCTTTCGGCGACCTGCCCGGCTGGGGCGACGACGACCATCTGCCGGCCTTCGCCGCCTTCGCCCGGTCCGCCTTCCATGTGCCGGTAAAACCCTATCGCAGCGGCGCGCTGGGCGTCGACTTCGGCGCCTTCGCCGAGGCCTATGCGCAAGCGCGTGAAGCCCCCGCCGCCAGTTCGTCCGAAGCGCGCGCCTTCTTCGAGCGCCATTTTGTCCCCATGCTGGTCCGGCCCGAAACTGGCGCCGGCCTCGTCACCGGTTTCTACGAACCGCAAGTCGAGGCCTCGCCGGTGCGGACGGAGCATTTTGCCGTGCCGCTGCTGTCGCGTCCGGCCGATCTCATCGTTGTTGACGACGCCACCCGGCCCGCCGGGATGGACCCTTACCTCGCCTTCGCGCGCCGGACCGCCGATGGGCTGGCCGAATATCCCGACCGTGGCGCGATCGAGCGCGGCGCGCTCGCCGGCCAGGGGCTGGAGATCGCCTGGCTGGCAGACAAGGTCGATGCCTTCTTCATCCATGTCCAAGGCGCGGCCCGGCTTGTCATGACCGACGGGCGGCTTTGCCGCGTCACCTACGCCGCCAAGTCAGGCCAGCGCTTTACTGGTCCCGGCAAAATCCTGAGCGGGCTCGGCGAAATCCCGCTGGCCGACGTGACCATGCAGTCGATCCGCGCCTGGTTCAAGGCGCATCCTGGGCGGGTCGACGAGATCCTGTGGCAGAACCGCTCCTACATCTTCTTCCGCGAGGCTGCAGTGGATGATGCCGCGCTCGGCCCGATCGCGGCCGCCAAGGTGCCGCTGACGCCGGGCCGCTCGATGGCCGTCGACCGGCTGCTGCACACATTCGGCACGCCTTTTTACATCGACGCGCCGACGCTCACCGCCTTCGACAAAAACCCGTTTCGGCGGCTGATGATCGCGCAGGACACCGGCTCGGCCATAACAGGGCCGGCGCGTGGCGACCTGTTCGCCGGCTCGGGCGATGCCGCCGGCGAGATCGCCGGCGTGGTGCGCAACGCCGCCGATTTTTATGCGCTGGTGCCGCGAGCGCTGGCCGGGGGCGCGAGATGAGCAAGCGCGGCGATAAACTCAGCGATGACGACCGGGTGCTGTGGAACCTGGTGGCGCGCACCGCCAAGCCGCTCAAGGGCCGCGCCGCGGTCGACATTCCGGACATGGCCGTCGATGCCAGGCCGGCGCCGGCGCAGCCGGTCCAGCCCGCCGCCAACGCGACGGCTGTTGCAAAACCGAAAATCCAGCATGTCACGCACCGGCTCGACGAGCCGACGCTGGACAAGCTGCAAAAAGGCCGGCTGCCGATCGAGGGCCGCGTCGACCTGCACGGCATGACGCAGGACGAGGCCTATTCGCTGCTGTTCTCGTTCCTGCACCGGGCGCATGCCGGCGGCGTCCGCTATGTGCTGGTCATCACCGGCAAGGGGTCTTCCTCGGGCGGCGATGGCATCTTGCGGCGCGCCGTGCCGGCCTGGCTGTCGACACCGGCGTTCCGGCCGCTGGTCTCCAGCCACGACCATGCCGCCCGCAACCATGGCGGCTCGGGAGCGCTTTATATCAGGCTGCGGCGGGCGCGCTCGTGACGCCGTTCGGCGAGCGGCTGCGGGCGCTGCGGGCCGAGCGCGGCGTCAGCCAGAAGGACATGGCGGCGGCGATCGGCGTCAGCGCCGCCTATCTCTCGGCGCTCGAGCATGGCCGGCGCGGCGCGCCGACCTGGACGCTGATCCAGAAGATCATCGGTTATTTCAACATCATCTGGGACGATGCCGAGGAACTGGCGCGGCTGGCCGAAACCTCGCATCCGCGGGTGAAACTCGATACGTCGGGCCTGTCCCCCGCCGCCACCGAACTTGCCAATCTTCTGGCCGAGACCATCGAGAAACTCGACGAGGCCGAGCTTCTGCGCATCACCGCGTCGATCCGCGCCGCATTGGGCCGGCGATCGTAGAAGACAGTGCCCGCCGGCGAGCAGCCAGCGGGCAGCCGTGGTGCGATCAATTCTTGCCGGCCGTGCTGCCGCCATTGCCGCCACGACCATGGTCGCCATGGCCCTGGCCGCCATTTCCACCGCCCAGGCAGTCCGACGCGCCGGCCTCGCCGCAACAGCGGCCGGCCCACAAATCGTTGAGGTTGGTGTTGGCGCAGCTTGGAATGGTCTGCCCGGCCAGAGCTGATCCGGTGAGCGCCGAAACGGCGGCGGCGGCGAGAAGCGTGTTGCGCAGAAAAGCAGTCATTTGAAGTCTCCATGATTTGGGTTGGTTCGGTTCACGGCTGTGTGTCGCCGGGCGAACGGAAATGGTTCACGGAGGGATGCGGAAATTTTCTGGAGGGTCCCCAAAGGGAGCCGTGGGTCAAGGCAGTGCAGCAATGGCAGAGGCCCCAGAGATTGGCGGAACCTCCACGGTTCATCATCCACGGGCGGAGCGGGAGCGAAGCGGACGCGCAGCCCCGAGGATCCATGCCGCGATCTGCGAGCTTCGCAACGGTGCAGAATGTAACAGTATGGCAGCGCCGGGGCGGCGCCGCCTCAGGCAGGTGCCCCGCTATGGCCTTACTGCACCGAGCCGACCAGAACCTGCTGGCCGCCGCGGATCGAGACCCAGCGGCCGGTGTTGTCGATCGCCTGGCGCTTGAGGAAGCGGTAGCCGGTCTGGTCCCAGAACTTGACCTTGTCGGTCAGATTGTCCAGCACATAGTCGCCGCCGTCGGTGCGCACCGTCAGCACGGCGTGGCCTTCACCGTCGGGCTTGCGGACCACGGTTATCAGGAGATCGGCGAGCGACATGCCCATGTGGGACAGCTGGCGCCGCTTCTCCAGCACATAGTCCTCGCAGTCGCCGACGCCCTTGTCCGGATAGGCCCAGACCTCGTCCTTGCCGTAGATGTCCATGTCGCTCATCGGCTTGACGGCGGCATTGACCCTTGCGGTGACGTTGACCAGCTTGCGCATCAACCCGTCGGTCAGCACCGCCGGCGCGAGATTGGCCGGGCGGATCGAACATTCGCCTGGACGCTGCTTGCAGAAATCGTAGTGGCCGATCGGCTGCGAGGTGAGGCCCCCGGTGGCCATGGCGCCCGAAGCCCAGGCCGGTGCCATCCAGCCCCCCGTTAACGCCAGCCCTGCTGCCGCGCATACGCGCAGCCTTCGCATGGTTGAGGAATTCATTGTCCCCGCTCGCCCTGTTGTTAACGAAACGTTAAGGGCGATTTACACTCCGTGTCAATTACGACGTCGGCCTGATTTGCAGCATGGTTACCCGCGGGGAGGCAGAGCGGCACTTGTGCAACGGAATCGGACCCGCGGCCGGTTCCGTTTTCAAACCGCCTACCGCTTGGCGGTGCGGACCAGCTTCGGCTTCACCGCGACGCGGTTCTGGCGGCCATAGCTGGTGATGAAGTCGACGATGCGCGGCACGATCTCGGAGCGGAAGCGCGAGCCGTTGAAGACGCCGTAATGGCCGACTGCCGGCTGCATGTAGTGGGCCTTCTTGTCGGCGGGGATGTTGACGCACAAATCCTGCGCCGCCCTGGTCTGGCCAAGACCCGAAATGTCGTCGTTCTCGCCCTCGACCGTGAACAGGGCAACGTTGCGTATGACGGACGGATCGATCCTGGTGCCGCGATGCGTCATCTCGCCCTTGGGCAGCGCATGGCGCACGAAGACCGTGTCGACCGTCTGCAGATAGAACTCCGCCGTCAGATCCATCACCGCCAGATATTCGTCATAGAAGTCGCGGTGTTTTTCGGCATTGTCGCCATCGTGCTTCACAAGGTTCATGAAGAATTCCTTGTGGGCGATGATGTGGCGGTCGAGGTTCATGCTCATGAAGCCCGAAAGCTGCAGGAAACCGGGATAGACCTCGCGGCCGAAGCCCGGCACTGGCCAGGGCGCGCGCATGACGACGTTGTCGCGGAACCAGTCGATGCCCTTTTCCTCGGCCAGCAGATTGACGGCGGTCGGGTTGCGGCGGGTGTCGATCGGCCCGCCCATCAGGGTCATCGTCGAAGGCACGAAGGGATCGCCCTTCGCCTCCATCAGCGCCACCGCCGCAAGCACCGGCACGGAAGGCTGGCACACGGCCATCACATGCGTGTCCGGACCCAGCGTGTGCAGCATGTCGATGACGTAGTCGATATAATCGTCGAGATCGAAGCTGCCATCGGCCAGCGGCACCATGCGGGCGTCGACCCAGTCGGTGATGTGGACATCGGCATAGGGCAGCATCGCCTCGACCGTGCCGCGCAGCAGCGTGGCGTAGTGGCCCGACATCGGAGCCACGATCAAAAGCTTCGGGTCGGCCTTGCGCCCGGCGGGAACGGCGCGCTCGAACCGGACGAGATTGCAGAACGGCTTCGACCAGACGGTCTTCTCGGTGACCGCGACGCTCTTCCAGTCGACCACCGTCTTCGCGAGGCCGAATCGCGGCTTGCCGTAGCGGCGCGTGGTGCGCTCGAACAGTTCGGCGCCGGCCGCGATGGAACGGCCCCAGGGCGTATGCGAAACCGGGTTGAGCGGGTTAGAGTAGAACAACCGGACCGCGTCGGCATAGAGCCGCGCCGGCTGCAAGGCCGCGTGGTTCATTTCGTAGAGCTGGTAGAACATACGTTACCCCGCGACCGAAGGGACGACGATCAGCGCCGAGCCCTAGATGTCTCGCGGGGAAGTTAACAACTAATTGCTGCGATGCAATACGTCACGTGGCGTGACCAATGCTTCTTTCGCCGAAAGCCTTGAAAACCAGGCACGGTCGGCCCAGCCGGCTCAATGTGCAGTGCCGAAATGTGTAGGATATGTGTCAGGCTTTCGCGGCGACCTGACCATGATGGTCCTGCGGTCGGGAAGGGGATCATGGTCAGGAGACGATCAGATCAGACGCGCGCCATGCAGACGGAGGTCTGCCCGGAGCCGATGAAGCCGAGCTGGCCGGCGGCGCCTTTCGACAGGTCGAGCACCCGGCCCTTGATGAAGGGACCGCGATCGTTGATGCGCACGACGACGCTGCGGCCGTTGTTCTTGTTGGTGACCCGCAATTTGGTGCCGAAAGGCAGCGTGCGGTGGGCGGCGGTCATCGCCGAGGGGTTCATACGCTCGCCCGATGCGGTCCTCGAGTGCAGCGCGTACCAGGAAGCGCGGCCACACTGACCGGCGGCGGCGGTTGCCGAAGTGGCGGAGGCGCCGACCATCAGGCCAGCAGCGATCGTTACCGCGACAAGCGCGGTCTGTTTCGTGGTCTTCATATTTGGGGGATGGCTCCGTTTTTGACAGACCCAAGCCGTTAGGTGGGAAATAAGGCAGGAAATGCGGCAGTGATCTGGCGGTTCCATGGCAAGATCACACGTTTGGAGTCAGGGGGTAACAGTTTGTCAGGGATTTTCGGACCAGATTTCATCAGTTATCGATGATGTTCGTGCCGATATCCGAGATCCGTTTGACAAGATCCGGGATTAATCTCCAAGTAGAAACCGCTGGGATCGAGCCACTTCCTTTGGCTCTTTCATCGCGGCTGTGGCGCCGCTCTCGATCGACTGGGAAAGCGAGATCCGACAATGAGACTGACCAAAAATCTGCTGGCGTTGATTGTGCTGGCGATCGGTGCGTTGTGGTCGCTGCAAGGGATCGGCGTGGTCGGCGGCAGTTTCATGACCGGCCAATCGCAATGGCTCTATATCGGCCTCGCCGCCATGCTGGTCGGCCTGGCCGGCCTGGTATGGGCGAACCGTGGGCATGGTTGATTTTCGAGCAAGCGCGCCCGCTGCCGAGCGCGCCGCCCGTGGCGACTGCGTTCACTGGGACCAGTACTGCCAGGCCCAGTAAAAACTCTCGTCGCGCGGTGGCAGGCGATCGCGCCCGGCGCGGAGATGGACCGGCGCCGGCGAGCGCGGGCTGTCGTCACTTGCCGCTTTCTCGTCGGAAGCAAGGCCGAGCAGCCAGGCGCTGACATGGGCAAACAACACGGCGGTGGAATGGGTCATCGTCATTCTCCTTTTCCGATCATTCCCGCCCCGCCCATGGGACCAGCACGCGCTCGATGCGGCGGATGGTGAATTCGAGCACGAAGGCGATGGCGGCGATCACCAATATGCCCATGATCACCACGTCGGTGACGAGGAACTGGGCCGCCGACTGGATCATGAAGCCAAGCCCGCGCGTTGCCGCCACCAGCTCGGCCGCGACCAGTGTCGACCAGCCGGCGCCGAGCGCGATGCGCAGGCCGGTCAGGATCGAGGGCAGGGCGCTGGGCAGGATCACGTGGCGGACCACTTGGCGTCGAGTCGCACCAAGCGAACGCGCGGCGTTGACGCGCTCCCGCGAGACGCCGCGGACGCCCGAGGCGGTCGACAGCGCGGCCGGCGCCAGCATGGCGATGGCGATCACCAGGATCTTCGACGGCTCGCCAATGCCGAACCAGATGATGACCAGCGGCAGGTAGGCCAGCGGCGGGATCGGCCGCAGGAATTCGAGCAGCGGATCGAAGATGCCGCGCCCCACCGTGCTGATGCCTATGGCGAGCCCCACCGGCACGCCGACCAGGATGGCGGCGACCAGCGCGGCAAAGACGCGGCCCAGACTGGCGACGACATGCTGCGGCAGCGTCGCGTCGACGAAGCCGTCGCTGATAACCACGATGAACTTGTTCCACACGGCAAGCGGCGAGGGCAGGAACACCGGCGACACCAGTTGCAGGCGGGCCGACAGTGTCCAGAGCGCGAGCACCGCCAGGATGGTGGCGGCGCTGACCATGCGGGCCGAAACGCCCGTCCGTTTCGCCCGTGGCCTCGACCAGGGCACCGACAGGCCGTCGGTTTCGTCTGTCCTTGAACCGGGCCGTTCGGTGTAGGAGGAAATTGTCATGCCGCCTCTCCCTCGAAGATCGCGTCGGTCAGTTCGCCGCGCGCCGCCGCGAAGGCCGGATCGGCCTTGATGGCGCGAATGGGCTCGCCTGCCGCGTAACGCCTGGAGAAGCTCGGCTCGAAGGTTCGCACCACGCGGCCCGGGCCGGGCGCCAGCACGACGATGCGGGTGGCGAGCACCAGCGCCTCCTCGATGCCGTGCGTCACCATCAGCACGCCGGCATGGCTTGCCGTCCAAAGGTCGAGCAGCGTCGTCTGCATGCGCTCGCGCGTCAGCGCGTCGAGCGCGCCGAGCGGCTCGTCGAGCAGCAGGAATTCGGGTTGGGCGGCGAGCGCCCGGGCAAGTCCGACACGCTGGCGCATGCCGCCGGACAGCTCCCAGATGCGTTTGTCGCCGGCTTCAGCGAGCTTGACCAGCGCCAGCAGTTCATCGGCGCGGCGCGCCCGTTCGGCTGGCCTCACACCGCGCAGCCTGAGCGCGAAGGCGACGTTCTCGCGCGCCGTGAGCCACGGAAACAGCGCATCGTTCTGGAACACCACGGCCCGGTCCGAACCGGGCCCGGTGATCGGCTTGCCATTGACCGTGGCACTGCCGCGCGCCGGTATGACCAGGCCGGCGGCGACGTTGAGCAGCGAGGTCTTGCCGCAGCCGGAGCGGCCGACAAGGACGACGAAATCGTTCTTGGCAACGCCGATCGACACGTGCTCGACGGCGGGTGCCGGCTGGCCGTCATAGTGGATGGAGATCTTGTCGAGCACGAGATGCGGCATGGGCCCTCGCCGATTGGAAGAATATCCGCCGGCCCCAAAACCGCGCCTCGTCTGCGGCTTCGGGACAGGCAACACGCGGCGTCAGGGAAGGAGAGCCGCGTGTGCGAGGCGTCAGTTCGAGGCCAGCGCCTCGGTGACGTATTTCGAAGTGACGTATTTCGAATAGTCCGGCAGCACCGCGTCGACCTTGCCTTGCTCCTTGAGGAAGGCGGATGCCGCCGCGATCGCACTGACCGTACCGCCGCCGAGGAACTTCCCGGATGCCTGCTCTTCCAGGGTGGGGAAGACATAACCCTTGAGCAGCTCCGGCACCTCTTCCAGCTTGGCGCCGGTGAGCTTGGCGATCGCGGCGGCCTGCGGCGACGACACCGACCAGGCGTCGGGCTTGGCGAGATAGTCCGCATAGGCGGTGCCCGTCACCTTGACGAAGTCGCGCACGGCTTCCGGGTTCTTCTCGGCGAAGTCGGTGCGCACGATCCAGGCGTCGAAGGTTGGCGCGCCCCAGGCGGCGACCTGCGAGGAATCCAGCACCACCTTGCCGGATGTCTTGATCTGGCCCAGCGCTGGGTCCCAGACATAGGCGGCGTCGATGTCGCCGCGCGCGAAGGCGGCGGCGATTTCCGGCGGCCGCAGGTTGAGGATCTGGACCGATTTCGGATCGACATTCTCGTGCTTGAGCGCGGCAAGCAGGCTGTAATGCGTCGTCGACACGAACGGCACGGCGACCTTCTTGCCGGCGAGGTCTGCGACCTTCTCGATGCCGGCGCCGTTGCGGGCGACCAGCGCCTCGGATTGCCCGATCAGGCCGACGACGAAAATGGTCTGGATCGGCAGTTCGCGGCTGGCGGCGGCCGCCAGCGGGCTCGAGCCGACATAGCCGATATCGACCGAGCCGGAGGCGACCGCGGCGATGACATCGGCGCCGGAATCGAATTTGCGCCAGTCGATGCTGGCCTTGGTCGCCTTTTCATAGGCGCCATCGGCCTGCGGCACTTTCGAGGGTTCGACCACCGTCTGGTAGCCGATGGTGATCTTCAGGTCTTCGGCGAGCGCCGGGCTGAGGAAGGCGGCGCCGGCGAGGGCGGCCGACGACAGAAGGAGAATGCGTCGCGAAATGGTGGGCATCAAAGGGCTCCATGAAAAGGGAAAACCGGATTGCATGTCCATAGTTCGCTAATTCCATGGTTCTTGTAGAGTTAAATCCTTCCAAGGAAGGAGAGCTTGTTGAAAAAAAGCCACTGGCGGCGGGCCGCCACGGCGGAAGTGACGGTTGCCGTCGTCCAAGAGCGGCGAGCCCATCAACTTTGCCCGAGGGCTCGACCTCGACCGTTGCAGATACAGACAGGTTCAAACGAGAATTCCGGGTTTTCCCTACCTCCAGCAAACTGATGCTTCGAATGGCACGGAATTTAGAATGAGGTTCCACGTGTCGGCACCTAAGTATAGTAATCTTATGGCACATAGGTGCGGGGTGCCGATGACAGGGCATCCCAAGCGTATCGTGGAGATCGCTGGCGTCGTCGGTTCCCAGCCGCGGGCCGTCATGCGAGCAAGCCTGGCGTCTGTGTCCTCGAAATCACAAGGCGGGCCTAAAATCGCCGCAACGAGTTGAAAATCAAGCAAGATTAACCGCAATTGGCTTGTATATCATGTCACTGGAATTTATGTGTCATGGAGGCTTCGGCGCGGCGGGGAGGCACGCGAGGCGTTTCGCAACGGATGGCCTAAGGCCATCGCACGACAGAGAAACGTTCGGTTCATGCTCACCAAAAAAGGCAAGTACGGCCTCAAGGCGCTCGTCCATCTCGCGCACATGCCGGCCGGACGGCTCGCCTTCGTCGGCGATATCGCGACCGGCAACAACATTCCGAAGAAATTCCTCGACGCTATACTGGGCGAGCTGCGCAATGCCGGCTTCGTCCAGAGCCGGAAGGGCAAGGAGGGCGGCTATCGCCTGGCCCGGCCCGCCGACGAGATCAAGGTCGGCCACGTCGTGCGCGTCCTCGACGGTCCGCTGGCTCCGATCCCCTGCGCCAGCCGCACACAGTATCAGCGCTGTGAAGACTGCAACGAGGCGACATGCCAAGTCCGACATCTGATGCTGGAAGTCCGGCAGGCGATCGCCGAGGTGCTCGACCAGCGCAGCCTCGCCGAGATGCGCGACATTGCCGACGACCTCCCGGTCGCGAGGGACGACCTGCCGGTAGTGCGGAACGACCTGTCGGTCGCGGTGAAGGTCCAGGCCTGAAGCCGGCACTTCGCATGGGGCTCGCTTGCGCATGACCGGGCGAACCAACCCGACCCGTTCCATCATCATCGTCGGCGGCGGCGCCAGCGGCGTCGTGCTGGCCGCGCATCTGCTCAAATCGCCCAATCCGGACCTGCGCGTCACGCTGATCGAAAAACGCCCGCATTTTGGCCAGGGCATTGCCTATTCGACGCTGCTGTCGGCGCATGTGCTGAATGTCAGCGCCGCAGGCATGAGCGCCTATGCCGACGATCCCGGCAATTTCTGGCGCTGGCTGCTGGAGCGGGGGCTTGCGACACCAGAGCAGGTTCCGGTCTATGCGCCGCGCAGCCTGTACGCGCGTTATCTCAAGGAATTGCTCGACGACCTGGAAACGCGCGAGCGCGAGACCGGCCGGCTGCGCCTGATCCGCGAGGAGAGCCTGTCGATCACGCCGACGGCGTCCGGGGTCGAGGTGGCGCTCGCCAACGGCACCAGCGTGGTCGCCCATCTTGCCGTGCTCGCCACCGGCCATGACGAACAGCCCGCGCAGGGCCACGCGATCCGGATGGGCTCGGAAGCCGACACCGCGCTTGATCCAGACAGCCGGATCCTGGTGCTGGGCACGGGCTTGAGCATGGTCGATGCATTCCTTTCCCTGGAGCAGCGCGGCCATCGCGGCGACATCATCGCGGTGTCGCGGCGCGGCCTGCTGCCCTCGCCGCATCGCAAGGGCAATCCGATCAAGCTCGACGTCGCCGACATCCCGCTCGGCACCCAGCTCTCCTATTTCGTCGGCTGGTTCCGCGACCTCATCCGTCAGAACCAGAAGGCCGGCGTCGACTGGCGCGACGTGGTGGACGGCCTGCGCCCCTTCAACCAGAAGATCTGGCAGAACTGGCCGGCCTCGGCCAAGCGCCGCTTCGTCGAGCACACCAAGGCCTGGTGGGACATCCATCGTCACCGCATGGCACCCGAGGTCTACGCCAGGGTGACGGAGGCCGTGCAATCGGGCCGCATCCGGCCGCTCGCCGGGCGCGTCGTCGCCGTCACGCCGGGCGACGGTTTCGCGGTGGAGGTCCAGTCGCGCCACACCCAGCGCCTCGAAACATTCGGCGTCGCCCGCATCTATGATTGCTCCGGTATCGTGCGCGACATCTCGACCTCGTCGAACAGCGTGGTGCGCTCGCTGGTCGACCGCGGCCTGGCGCGGCCGGACCCGCTGCGCATCGGCCTCGACGTCTCGGCCAATTGCGAGATCATCGCCGCCGATGGCACCGTTTCGCGAAAAATTCTCGCCGTCGGCCCGCTGACGCGCGGCACCTTCTTCGAGATCGACGCCATTCCCGATATCCGAGTCCAGTGCGCCAGGCTGAGCAAGCGGTTGCTGGGGTAGACAACCCCAGGAGGCGATTGTCTTTGGCAAGCGGTGCCCGCCTTAAGCCGCGAGCGTCTTCCGTGATCGCACCATATTCGGCTGGGCGTAGTCTGGTATTCGTCCTGAGCGGCCCTATGTCGGTCTGAACAACTTCCGTTCTTAACTATAAAACGGCAGGACTAAAGTCTTGCGCGCTAGCAGGCCTTGGTCCGAGGGGTCTTCGAACGTTCCGTGCTTGTCCATTGGACGTTCCATTACTTTAGTCAATCTAGATATACGTGGCTTGATATGGACCGCGGTAATGGGGATGCGAATCGGCCTGCCAAAAGGCGCGATCTTCCTTCCGTCGAGTGACCCAATTCCTCCTCAGCCCGGTTTCGAGCCAGTGCTTTCCTATGCCCTCGGACCAAAAGAATGGCCGGTGCGGGGATGCTTGGGTTGGAAGCAGGTCGCACCGGCCATCGCGGGTTAGGCTTCGATTGGGATCGTCCCCCGCACGACCAAGCTACATATATATTAGCTATTGCTCAACTAAGATTGAAGTCCCTCCAGCTACCAGCCGGAGGGATGGCGTTCAGCCCAAATGCCTCACACACGGCACGCGCGGTCTCGGCGCCGGAAAAATTCTGCTGGCCGGTGATCAGGTTGCGACGCCTTCGCTGGACCGGATCATGCCGCCGTCCAGTCCCACGGCTTGGCGCTGTCTCGCTGGCGTTTCGGTCGGCACCGCCTCGCCTCGCCTGGATGACGGCCCCATGGAATTTCATTCCCCGTCTGGCCACCGGATTGGCACGATCTATCTTCTTTCCAACTGCGATCGGCTGGAAAAGACGCTAGGGTTGACCCATGGAGGCTCCGACAAGAGTGAGCATAGAAAAACCACGGCCGACAGTGGCTCCTCGGATAGGGCGCTCTCGCGCCTCCGGCCGCCCTATGCGTCGTTGCTCGATCTGATCGGGCAGACGCCCATCGTCGAGCTGACCAAGTTCGACACCGGAAAATGCCGGCTGTTCATCAAGCTCGAGAGCCAGAACCCTGGCGGCTCGATCAAGGACCGTATCGCGCTGTCGATGATCGCGGCGGCCGAAAAACAGGGCAAGCTGAAGCCCGGCGGCACCATCGTCGAGGCGACAGCCGGCAATACCGGCCTTGGCCTCGCCCAGGTCGGCATTCCCAAGGGTTACCGCATCATCCTGGTCGTGCCCGACAAGATGTCGCGCGAGAAAATCCAGCATCTGCGCGCGCTCGGCGCGGAAGTGCGCATGACGCGTTCCGATGTCGGCAAGGGCCATGCCGAATATTACCAGGACATGGCGGAAAAAATCGCCGCCGAACTGCCCGGCGCCTTCTACGCCAACCAGTTCGCCAATCCGGCCAACCCGCTGGCGCATCAGACGACCACCGGCCCGGAGATTTTCTCGCAGCTAGACGGGGATGTCGACGCGGTGGTGGTCGGCGTCGGCTCGGGCGGCACGCTGACCGGACTTGGCCGCTACTTCGCCGAGGTGTCGCCGAAGACGGAGATGGTGTTGGCCGATCCGGTCGGCTCGGTGCTGGCGCCGCTGATCAAGACCGGCAAGATGGAAGAGGCGGGAAGCTGGACCGTGGAAGGTATCGGCGAGGATTTCGTGCCGCCCAATGCCGATCTGTCTTTGGTCAAGAAGGCCTATTCCATCACGGACAAGCAGAGCATGCTGGCGGTGCGGGATCTGTTGTCCCGGGAAGGCATCCTGGCCGGTTCTTCCTCCGGGACGCTGCTATCGGCGGCGTTGCGCTATTGCCGCGAGCAGACGGTGCCCAAGCGCGTCGTCACCTTCGTCTGCGACAGCGGCAACAAGTACCTGTCAAAAGTGTTCGACGATTTCTGGCTGGCGGAACAGGGACTGGCCGAACACGAACAGCATGGCGACCTGCGTGACCTCGTGATGCGCACTCACCGCACTGGCGACACCGTCTATGTCGGGCCGGACGAGAGCCTGCTCAACGCCTATGGACGCATGCGCCGCTCCGATGTCTCGCAACTGCCAGTGCTCGACAACGGCAAGCTCGTCGGCATCGTCGACGAGAGCGACATCCTTGCCCATGTCGACGGCCCCTATGACGGGCGCTGGGAGCGCTTCAACGGCCCGGTGCGCACAGCCATGACCTCGAACCTGCACACGCTGCAGGCCAGCCAGACGCTGGACGCGCTGCTGCCGGTGTTCGACCGCAACGAGGTTGCCATCATCTTCGACGGCGACGAGTTCGTCGGCCTGATTACCCGCATCGACCTGATCAACCATCTGAGGCGCGCACGATGACAACATCCGGAAAGAACCGCCTGGCGTTTTCGACGCGCACCATCCATGGCGGCCAGAGCCACGACCCGCTCACCGGTGCGGTGATGGTGCCGATCTACGCCACCTCGACCTATGGCCAGCAGTCGCCCGGCGTGCACAAGGGTTTCGAATATGCCCGCAGCCAGAACCCGACGCGATTCGCCTTCGAGCGCGCCGTGGCCGATCTCGAAAGCGGCTCGGCGGCTTTCGCATTCGCTTCCGGCCTGGCGTCGATCGCCACGGTGCTCGAATTGCTCGATGCCGGCGCGCATATCGTCGCCACCGACGACATTTATGGCGGCTCGTTCCGGCTGATGGAGCGGGTGCGCAAGCGCTCGGCCAATCTGCGGATTTCCTTCGTCGATTTCACCAATCTGGCCGCGGTCGAAGCCGCGATCCGGCCGGAAACAAAAATGCTTTGGGTCGAGACGCCGACCAATCCATTGCTGCGTATCGTCGATCTCGAAGGCGTCGCGGCGCTGGCGAAGCGCAAGGGGATCTTGTCCGTCGCCGACAACACCTTCTGCAGCCCCTACATCCAGCGGCCGCTGGAGCTCGGCATCGACATCGTGGTCCATTCGACGACGAAATATCTGAACGGCCATTCCGACATGGTCGGCGGCGTCGCCGTGGTCGGCGACAACAAGGATCTGGCCGACCGGCTGAAATTCCTGCAGAACGCCATCGGCGCCATATCGGGCCCGTTCGACAGTTTTCTGGCGTTGCGCGGTTTGAAGACCCTGGCGCTGAGGATGGAGCGTCATTCCACCAACGGCCTGAAGATCGCGCAGTGGCTGGAAGCGCGAAAAGATGTGCGCCGCGTCATCTATCCCGGCCTCGCCAGCCATCCCCAGCACGCCATCGCGGTCCAGCAGATGCATGCCTTCGGCGGCATGATCACGGCTGTGCTCGATCGCGATCTTGCCGGCACCAAACGCTTTCTCGAACGCACGCAGCTGTTCACGCTGGCCGAAAGTCTTGGCGGGGTGGAGAGCCTGATCGAGCACCCGGCGTTGATGACGCATGGCTCCATTCCCGCCGAGAAGCGGGCGGAGATCGGCATATCGGATTCGCTGGTGCGGCTGTCGGCGGGGATCGAGGATGGCGACGATCTGATCGCCGATCTGGATCGGGCGCTGGGAGGCTGAGTGCCTTTCGGCTGACCGAGGCCCGTGTTGCTCGCGGGCATGCGCTGCGTCGCGCCTTGCTCCGCCCACGACGATGAACTGTCGTCTCGCCGATCTGAACCAGATCAGGCGTCGTGTTTGTGGCGATGCTTTCCGCGATCCTTCTCGGCGTGGGACTCTCCGGAGCGCACCGGCTTGGCGTTGTCCTTGTCGCGGCGCCCTCGGTGCTGGTCGCCTATCGGAGATAGCGGCACGCCGTGGCGCGCGGTTTTCGTTTCGAGACGGGTGATGAAAATATCGAAGCGATTGGGCATCGTCCGGTCAGTGCTCCGTCGTGCTGTCGGGTTTGTTGTCGGAAACCCTGACATCCGTCGGCAAGGCAATCGCGGCCTGCTTGGTCAGGCTGGTGTCGTCCCGGGCCGGCAGCCGCTTGTCCTGGCGTGCGGCAATTCGGCCGCGGCCGGCATAGTAGGGCTCGAAAGCGTCCTGTATCGTCAGGCTGTCCATCCTGTCCTCCCTTGGGAATCAGGGGCTAAATCTGCCAAAACCGGTTTCGTTCCCTACTGTGGCGAAGGAATGGCGACTGCCTTACATCGGTGTGAGTTTTGCAAGCCGGCGCCAGCCATGCCAAATGGGTTTGGCAAGCCAACAGGCTGAACGGAGACGGCATCGGTGACTGGCGAAACGGGCAAGCGCAGCTATGTGGTCGGGCAGACCGAGATCGCGGCCCGTCCGCTCGATCCGGCGCTCTATCTGGTGGCGACGCCTATCGGCAACCTCGCCGACATCACGCTGCGCGCGCTGGAGACGCTGGCCGCCGCCGACATTGTCGCCTGCGAGGACACGCGCGTGTCGCGCGTGCTGCTCGACCGCTACGGCATCCGCCGGCGCACCACGGCCTATCATGAACACAATGCGGGCGAGGCCGGGCCGAAGCTGGTCGCGGCGCTCGAAGCCGGCCAGAGCGTGGCGCTGATCTCGGATGCCGGCACGCCGCTGGTCTCCGATCCCGGCTACCGGCTGGTCGGCGAGGCGCTCGACCACGGCATCCGCGTCGTGCCGATCCCCGGCCCCTCGGCGCCGCTTGCCGCGCTGACGGCGTCGGGCCTGCCGTCGGACGCTTTCCTGTTCGCCGGCTTCCTGCCGGTTAAATCGGGACAACGGCTGGCCCGGCTGGAGGCCCTGAGAGCCGTGCCGGCGACGCTGATCTTCTTCGAATCGCCGCGCCGGCTGGCCGAGTCGCTCGGCGCCATGGTCGAGGCGCTCGGCGGCGAGCGCAAGGCCGCCATCGGCCGCGAATTGACCAAGACGTTCGAGGAGATGCGCACCGGCACGCTGCGGGCGCTCGCCGACCACTACGCGGGGGCCGATACGCCCAGGGGCGAGATCGTCGTCTGCGTCGGCGCCGCCGAGGCCAAGGCCGACGAACCTGAAGACATCGATCGCCTGCTCTTGTCGCTCGCCGCTGAAATGCCCGCCTCCAAGGCGGCGGCGGAAGCGGCGAAAATGACCGGCGGCCAGAAGCAGGAGCTATATCGGCGGCTGCTCGAGCTCAAGGACAGACCATGATCGCGAAAAGCGGAAACTGGTTTTCTCGGACAAACGGTTCCGTTTGTCCAAAAGTCATGGCCGAGCAACGAGAAACCAGCGGTGGCTGAGCGCCCGAGCGCCAGCCGCCAAAAGGCCTACCGGCGCGGCCATCGCGGCGAATGGCTGGCGGCGGCCGCGCTGATGTTGAAGGGCTACCGGATTCTCGCGCGCCGCCACCGCACCCGCTTCGGCGAGATCGACCTGATTGCGCGGCGCGGCGACCTCGTCCTGTTCGTCGAGGTCAAGGCGCGCCGCACGCTGATAGAGGCCATGGAGGCGATCGGTCACGAATCGGAGCGCCGCATCGAGGGTGCTGCCGATATCTGGCTGTCCCGCCAGCCCGACTATGGCAGGCTGTCGATGCGCTTCGACATGGTCGCCGTGCTGCCGTGGCGCTGGCCGGTGCATGTCCCGAATGCGTTTTACGGAAGGAGTTGACAGAAATCCGTGCGAGGCAGCCCCCTCATCCGGCCGCTAGGGGAGAGGTCGGGTTGCCCCGAATTGCCCCTCTCAATTCGGTTGGCAATCCCGGTGAGGGGCCTGCAACAACGCACGTTCAGCCCCAGATCATCAACGCCACCAGCCCGACGATCCCCACCACCAGGCGCCACCAGCCGAACAGCGAGTAGCCGTTGCGCGAGACGTAGTCGAGCAGGTAGCGCACCACGACCAAGGCCGTGACGAAAGCGGCGACGAAGCCGATGGCGATGATCGGCAGATCGGCCGAGGTCAGCACGTTGCGGTTCTTGAACAGGTCGAAGGCGAAGGCGCCGACCATGGTCGGGATGGCGAGGAAGAAGGAAAATTCCGCCGCCGCCCGCTTGTCTACACCCAGAAGCAGCGCGCCGACGATGGTCGAACCCGAACGCGACGTGCCGGGGATCAGCGACAGGCACTGGAACAGGCCGATCTGCAGGTAGAGTCTGGTCGGGAACCGCTCGACGTCGCGATAGACCGGCTTGAGGTTCATTCGGTCGACGACCAGCAGCACGACGCCGCCGATGATCAGCATGATGCAGATCAGTCGGGGTGATTCGAACAGCACCGTCTTGATGAAATCATGCGCCAGCGCGCCGATGATCGCCGCCGGCAGGAAGGCGATGAGGATGCCGATGACGAAATGCCGCGTCAGCCGGTCATGCGGCAGGTCGAGCAGCATCTGCCACAGGCGCCGGAAATAGACGCTGAGGATGGCCAGGATGGCGCCGAGCTGGATCAGGATCTCGAAGGCCTTGCCGGTCGACTGGAACCCGAGGAAATGGCCGGCGAGCAGGATGTGGCCGGTCGAGGACACCGGGATGAATTCGGTCAATCCCTCCAGTAGGCCAAGCAGCAGGGCTTCGACGATGGTCTGGCTTTCCATTTCTACCTCGGCATTGGCGTGATGGCTAGCAGAATGGCTTGCTTGTCATGGCGCCGAAGTCCCCCTATAGGTCGCAACACCCCTGACGGCCCGCTAGCCGGGCAGCCAAGACTTACCGGTGCGCCCTGCGATTCGCCAGTGTGGCAATCCGGAATTCGCCACACCTGGGACGAGCGCGACGCGCGAATTCCGGATTCTGAACGACACCAGTGCGCTTTATCATCGCGGAACCATGCTGACGCTTTTCCACCATCCCATGTTCGCCACCTGCCGCTTCGTCCGCCTCGCCTTTGGCGAGTATGGCGAGGAGCTGGCGCTGATCGAGGAAAAGCCGTGGACGCGGCGCAAGGAGTTCCTGGCGCTGAATCCGGCCGGAACACTGCCGATCCTGCTGGCCGAAGGCGACGTGCCGATCATCGGCGCGACGGTGATTTCCGAATATCTCGACGAGACGCGCGGCGTGCTCAAGCGCGACAAGCGGCTGTTCGCCGAGGACCCGATGCAGCGCGCCGAAATCCGCCGGCTGATCGACTGGTATCTCAACAAGGCCGAAAGCGAAGTGACGCGCCATCTGGTGCGCGAACGCGTGCTGAAGCCGGTGATGCCGGAAACGGCGGGCGGCGGCTCGCCCGATTCAGGCGCCATCCGCGCCGCGCGTGCCAACATCCGCCAGCACATGAAATACACCAACTGGCTGGCGGGCACCCGTCATTGGCTGGCCGGCGGCAGGGTCACCTATGCCGATCTGGCGGCCGCCGCGACGCTGTCGGTGCTCGACTATCTCGGCGAGATTGACTGGCGCGAACACCCCGCCGCGCGCGAATGGTACACGCGGGTGAAGTCGCGGCCCTCCTTCCGGCCGCTCCTGACCGACCGCGTGCGCGGCCTGTCACCGGTATCGCACTATGCGGATCTCGACTTCTGACGCGTCGAAACTGCGCGCGCTGATCGACGCGGAGGCGCGGCGCGCCGGCTTCGACGCGGTCGCCGTCACCACCCCGGATGCCATCCCGCTGGCGCCGGCGCGCCTGGCCGAATTCGTCGCCGACGGCTTTCACGGCTCGATGGACTGGATCGCCGAGACGATTGCGCGCCGCGGCGAGCCATCCACGCTGTGGCCCGACGTGCGCTCGATCATCGTGCTGGCGATGAATTACGGGCCGGACCATGATCCGCGCGACGTGCTGGCCAGGCGCGATCGCGGCGCGATCTCGGTCTACGCGAAAAACCGCGACTATCACGAGGTCATGAAGGGCCGGCTGAAGGAGATCGCCGGCAAGATCGTCGCGCGCGCCGGCGGCGACGTGAAGGTCTTCGTCGACACGGCGCCCGTGATGGAAAAGCCGTTGGCGGAAGCAGCGGGGCTGGGTTGGCAAGGCAAGCACACCAACCTGGTCAGCCGCGAGCACGGCTCCTGGCTGTTCCTTGGCACCATCTTCACCACGGCCGAACTGGAACCGGACAAGCCCGAGATCGACCATTGCGGCTCCTGCCGCGCCTGCCTCGACGCCTGCCCGACCGACGCGTTCCCCGCGCCCTACAGGCTCGATGCGCGGCGCTGCATCTCCTATCTCACCATCGAGAACAAGGGGCCGATCCCGCATGAATTTCGGGAAAAGATCGGCAACCGCATCTATGGCTGCGACGACTGCCTCGCCGCCTGTCCTTGGAACAAATTCGCCCGCGCCGCGTCCGAGGCCAAGCTCGCCGCGCGCGACGATCTGCGCGAGCCGCCGCTCGCCGATCTCTTGGCCCTCGACGATGCTGGCTTCCGCGCCTTCTTCTCCGGTTCGCCGATCAAACGCATCGGCCGCGACCGTTTCGTCCGCAACGTGCTGATCGCCGCCGGCAATTCCTGCGATGGCGCGCTCGTCGGCGTCGTCCGGGACCTGCTCGGCGATGCTTCTCCTCTGGTGCGGGGCGCGGCAATATGGGCGCTGGCGCGACTGGTGCCGGAAACCGAATATGCCGAACGGGCCGCGAACGGCTTGAACAGTGAGGACGACGCGGCGGTGCGCGAGGAATGGCGCCTGGCGCGGCCAAACAGGGCGCATGCATGAGCGGAAAACAGGTCTTCATTTTCGGTGCCGGTTATTCCGGAAAGGCCTTTGCCCGCGCCAATAGGGGAACCGCCAGCATCTTCGGCACGACACGCTCCGAGGAAAAATTCGAAGCGCTGCGCCAGGCCGGCATCGTCCCACTGCTGTTCGACGGCAAGTTGACGAACGAAATCGGCGCTGCGCTGGAGAAAACCACGCATCTGGTGGTTTCGGTCGGCCCTGAAGAAGCCGGCGATCCGGTGTTGAATGCCGCTCGCCAGGCAATCGCAGGGATGCCGGCGCTGGAATGGATAGGCTATCTCTCGACCGTTGGCGTCTATGGGGATCATGGCGGCGCCTGGGTCGACGAGACGGCCGCCTGCCGGCCGGTGTCGAAGCGCTCGGTGATGCGGGTCGAGGCCGAGCGGGCCTGGCAGAGGCTTGGCGAGGACATCGGGCGCCCAGTGGCGATCCTGCGGCTGTCCGGCATTTACGGTCCCGGCCGCAACGCGCTGGTCAATCTGGAGAACGGCACTGCCAGGCGGCTGGTCAAGCCGGACCAGGTGTTCAACCGCATCCATTGCGACGACATATCAGGCGCGCTGTGGCATCTGATCAGCGGCAATAGAGGCGGCATCTTCAACGTCACCGACGATGAGCCGGCGCCGCCGCAGGATGTCGTCGCCTACGCCGCACATCTGATGAGCGTTGAGCCGCCGCCCGAAATTCCCTTCGACAGCGCCCAACTTTCGCCCATGGCGCGATCCTTCTATGGCGAGAACAAGCGGATCGCCAATGCGGCGATCAAGGCGGCGGGCTATCGGTTTCGCTTTCCCGACTATCGCGCCGCTTTCGACCATATGTGGGCAAGCGGCGACTGGCGTGACGGTGCGCCGCGCAGCCCGATGAGGGGCGTGAAGGGATAGGATGATCGAAGCGTGGCGCTTGGCGTGGTATGATTCGGCGATTGCAGGCACGGGGGTGCGGTTCATGAAATCATCGATGCGGCCGCTTGGCGCCAGAAAGGCGGTATTGGCGGCAGCGCTGGCTCTGGCAGGCCTCGCCGCGCAGCCGGCAGCGGCCGAGGAACGGGCGAAAGAGCTGTTCGGCGCCGAGAAGCTGCCGACGGCCACCGCCCCGCAATCCTTTGGCTTCTATTCCAAGGGCTGTTTTGCCGGCGGCGTCGCCATTCCCATGGATGGTCCGACCTGGCAGGTGATGCGGCCATCGCGCAACCGCCGCTGGGGCCATCCGGCGATGATCGCGCTGATCGAGAGATTGTCGCGCGACGCCGTCGCCGACGGTTGGCCGGGCCTGTTGATCGGCGACATCGCGCAGCCACGCGGCGGCCCGATGCTATCAGGTCATGCCTCGCACCAGATCGGGCTCGACGCCGACATCTGGCTGACGCCGATGCCCGACCGCACCATGACCAGGGCGCAGCGCGAGACCATGAGCGCCACCTTGATGGTCGACGACAAGACGCATCTTGTGAAAGACGCGCTGTGGACGCCGGCGCACACGCGGCTTTTGAAGCGCGCGGCGAGCTATCCGGAGGTCGAGCGCATCCTGGTCAATCCCGGCATCAAGAAAAAGCTCTGCGACACGGTCAAGGGTGACCGCTCGTGGCTACGCAAGATCAGGCCGTTCTGGGGCCACGACTACCATTTCCACATGCGCATCGGCTGCCAGCCGGGCTCGCCCAATTGCAAGGCGCAGGAAGCAACGCCGGAGGATGATGGCTGCGGCAAGCCGCTGGCCTGGTGGTTCACGCAGGAGCCGTGGCGGCCGAACAAGAACCCGGATGCGCCCAAGGCACGTGACCTGATGACGATGGCCAACCTGCCCAGGGAATGCCGCGCGGTGCTCGACGCGCCGGGGCCTGCCTCGGCCGAGGCCGCGACCTATCACGGCGACGCCGTGCCGGTCGCGGTGGCGGTGCCTGAGCCGGAAGCGCCGTCGCTGCCCGCCGTCACGGCAAGCGGCACCGCCGGCCTGCCAAGCCCGGTGAACGCCTTCACCGCGACGCCCGAGGTCGGCGTACCGGTGCCGCGGCCACGGCCGCCAGCGAAGTGATTGGCGCGCCACCCGCAGGCTCAATCGGCTTAGCCCCCGTTTTCATGAAACAGTGGCCGTTTGGCCGCAGAACCTCTCCCTGCGCGCCACCAGGCCCGAAAACCGTTTCCCTTTTCAAACTCATGCGCTAGTCAACGCAGGAACGGCGAAACGCCGTCGCGGGCGCCGGGGACGGACGAGAGCATGCCAAGCACGGGCGATGACGAGACTTTGCTGCGGTTTCCGATCCTGATCGGCGATATCGGCGGCACCAATGCGCGGTTTTCGATCGTGCTCGACGCCAATTCCGAGGCCGGCGAGCCGATCATCGTCCAGACCGCCAATTACAACACCATCGACGAGGCGATCCAGGCGGCGGTGCTCGATCGGTCCTCGGTCCGCCCCAATTCGGCGGTGCTGGCCGTGGCCGGCCCGGTCGACGGCGACGAGATCGAGCTCACCAACTGTCCCTGGGTCGTCAAGCCGAGGCAGATGTTCGCCAATCTTGGGCTGAGCGACATTGTCGTGCTCAACGATTTCGAGGCGCAGGCGCTGGCCGTCGTGGCGCTTGGCGAAGAGCACATGGAAAAGATCGGCGGCGGCGCGCCGGAGCCCAATGCCGGCCGCGTCGTCCTTGGCCCCGGGACCGGGCTCGGCGTCGCCGGGCTGGTCCACGCGCTGCATCACTGGATCCCGGTGCCCGGCGAAGGCGGTCATATGGACATCGGGCCGCGCACACCGCGCGATTTCGAGGTTTTCCCGCATATCGAGAAGCTCGAGGGCCGCATTTCGGGCGAACAGATCCTGTGCGGACGCGGTCTCGTCAACGTCTACCGGGCGGTGGCCAAGGCGGATGGAAAGCCGTCGCCCTTCACCACGCCGGCCGAAGTCACCGGTGCGGCACTGGCCAAAACCGATCCGGTGGCGCAGGAAGCGCTCGAGACCTTCGTCACCTGCCTCGGCCGCACCGCCGGCGACCTGGCGCTGGTGTTCATGAGCCGGGGCGGCGTGTTCCTCACCGGCGGCATCGCGCAAAAGATCGTGCCGGCGCTGAAGGAGGGCAATTTCCGCGCCGCCTTCGAAGACAAGGCGCCGCACAGTGCGCTGATGCGCACCATGCCGGTCTATGTCATCACCCATCCGCTGGCCGCCCTTCTCGGCCTTGCCGCCTATGCCAGGAACCCCACGCTGTTCGGCGTCCAGACATCGGGCCGGCGTTGGCGCGACGAAGTTAGTCACCCCAAGGCATAGGCAAGCCGGCTGCTTGGCGTTAATAGGGGGGCCGAATTGCCCGGCCACGGGAAGCGGAAACCGACAAAGCCCTCTGATTTGACACTTCAAACTCCAAACAAGCTGAAAGCGCGGCCCGGCGAGGTCACAGCGGTGCTGCGCCGCATTCTCGCTGAGAACAGCCATGACTATCGCTGGACCTATGTCATGGTCATCACCTGCTCGCTGATCGTTTCGGGCACGACCGCCTTCACGGCCTGGATCATGGCCCCGATGGTCAACCAGATCTTCTACGAACGGCGTGGCGACGCGATCGTGTGGATCTGCGCCGGCTTCATGGCGGCCTTCCTGCTGCGCGGCTTTGCCGGCTATGGCCAGGCGGTGGCGCTGGCCAAGATCGGCAACAATCTGGTGGCGCGCTACCAGAAGCGCATTTTCGATCACCTGATGAAGCTCGGCGTCGGCTTCTTCAATGATACACGCTCCGGCCGGCTGGCGGCGCAGGTCAACGAAAACGTCGGCGGCATCCGCGACCTCCTGTCGTTGACGCTGACCTCGATCACCCGCGACGCGGTGACGCTGATCGGCCTGCTCGGCGTCATGGTCTACCAGGATCCGGTCCTGTCGCTCAGTTCGCTGCTGATCGGACCGCCGCTGATCTGGGCCGTCGTCTACCTCACCCGTCGCGTGCGGCGCATTACCCGCGAATCCGTGCTGATCAATTCGCGCCTGATCGGCGCCGTGCAGGAAGCCACGCAAGGCATCGCCATCGTCAAGGCCTTCACCATGGAGGACGAACTGTCCGGCCGCATCGGCAAGCTCGCCAGCGACGCCGAACAGCGCTCGAACAAGATTGCCCGCGTCTCCGAACGGCTGTCGCCGATTTCCGACATGCTGGCCGGCTTCGCCGTCACCTCCGTCATCGCCTATTCCGGTTACCGGGCTCTGGTTCTCGGGCAGCCGCCTGGCGCGGTCTTCTCCTTCATCACCGCGCTGATCCTGGCCTATGATCCGGCGCGCCGCCTGGCACGCATGCAGGTCGGCATGGAACGGGCTCTGGTCAATGCACGCATGATCTACGAACTGCTCGACCTCGAGCCGAAGCAGGGCGACGCACCTGGCGCTACCAAGGCAAACTTCACCACGGGCGAAGTGCGCTTCAACAACGTGTCCTTCCGTTATGTCGAGGAGGCGCCTGTCCTTCAGGACCTGAGCTTCGTCGCCGCCGCCGGCAAGATGACCGCCGTCATCGGCGCCTCCGGTGCCGGCAAGACGACGCTGGTGGCGCTGCTGCAGCGCTTCTACGACGTCGAGAGCGGTACGATCGAGATCGATGGCCAGGACATTTCCAAGGTCACCAAACAGTCGCTGCGCGGCTCGATAGCCTATGTCTCGCAGGCGCCCTATCTGTTCGAGGGCACCATCCGCGACAACATCCGCTATGGCCGCCCCTCGGCCACCGATGCCGAGATCGAACAGGCCGCGCGACTGGCCGCGGCCGACGAGTTCATCCGCCAGCAGCCGCAAGGGTATGACACGCCGGTCGGCGAGAATGGCGCCACGCTTTCCGGCGGCCAGCGCCAGCGCGTGTCGATTGCCCGCGCCATTGTGCGCCAGGCGCCGATCCTGCTGCTCGACGAGGCGACATCGGCGCTCGACAACGAGGCCGAAGCGCGCGTCCAGCAGGCGCTCACCAAGGTCATGGAAGGGCGCACCACCATCGTCATTGCGCACCGCCTGTCCACCGTGGTCAATGCCGACCACATCATCGTGCTGGAACAGGGCCATCTGGTCGAAGAGGGCACGCACGCCTCGCTGATGGCCGACCCGCACAGCGTCTATGCCCGTTTCCACCGGATACAGGGCGTCAAGGGCCTGGGGCTTGTCGACGACAGCGCCCCGGCCGAAACTTCGGTTCAGGAACTAGAGACCCAGGACATCGCCGGGAGCACGCCATGAGCGAGACAACATCAGGCGAGCCGGCCGGCGATATGGGCCTTGTGGTGGTCGGCGCGGCCGGCCGCATGGGCCAGACGCTGATCCGCGCCATCCACGCCATTCCGGGCGCCCGCGTCATCGGCGCGGTCGAGCGCCCGGATTCGCCTCACCTGGGCAAGGATGCGGGGGAACTTGCCGGCGTCGGCCGCATCGACGTGGCGATCGGCAGCGATCCGTTGCCGGTCTTCGCCAGGGCCGACGGCGTGCTCGATTTCACCACCCCGGCCTCGACGGTCGAGTTCGCCGGTTACGCGGCGCAGGCGCGCATCGTCCATGTCATCGGCACGACAGGCTGTTCGGTCGACGACAACGCGAAAATCGCTGCCGCCGCCCGCCACGCGACCATCGTCAAGTCGGGCAATATGAGCCTCGGCGTCAATCTGCTGGCGGTGCTGGTCGAACAGGCGGCACGCGCGCTCGACGCCGACGATTTCGACATCGAGATCCTCGAAATGCACCACAGGCACAAGGTCGACGCGCCTTCGGGCACGGCGCTTCTGCTCGGCGAAGCGGCCGCCGCCGGGCGCGGCATCGCGCTGGCCGGCAATGATGTGCGTTCACGCGACGGCCATACGGGTGTGCGACAAACCGGCTCGATCGGTTTTGCCACGCTGCGCGGCGGCTCGGTGGTCGGCGATCACAGCGTGATCCTGGCCGGCACCGGCGAGCGCATCACGCTGTCGCACCATGCCGAGGACCGCGCCATCTTCGCCCGCGGTGCCGTCAAGGCCGCACTTTGGGCGCATGGCCGGAAGCCGGGACTGTATTCAATGCGGGACGTGCTTGGGCTTGCCTGAAACGGCCCTGAACCATCTTCGTTCTTACGCGGGACGGAAAACCACTACACACTTTTCCTGGAATGCCCGGACCCCAGAGGAGCAAAAATGTCGAGAACCCTCGTGCTCGTGCGCCACGGCCAGAGCGAATGGAACCTGAAGAACCTGTTCACCGGCTGGCGCGACGTCGACCTGACGGAGCAGGGCCATGCCGAGGCCAAGGCCGCCGGCCAAAAACTCAAGGCGCGCGGCCTGAAGTTCGACATCGCCTTCACCTCGGCGCTGATCCGGGCACAAAAAACCTGCCAGCACATTCTGGACGCGGTCGGCCAGAGCGACTTGCACACCATTCGCGACCAGGCGCTGAACGAGCGCGACTATGGCGACCTCTCCGGCCTCAACAAGGACGACGCGCGCCAGAAATGGGGCGAGGAGCAGGTGCATGTCTGGCGCCGCTCCTATGACGTGCCGCCGCCAGCCGGCGAAAGCCTGAAGGACACCGGCGCCCGCGTCTGGCCCTATTACCTGCACGATCTGCAACCGCATGTGCTGCGCGGCGGCACGGTGCTGGTCGCCGCCCACGGCAATTCGCTGCGCGCGCTGATCATGGCGCTGGACGGCAAGTCGGGCGAGGAGATCGTCAAGCTGGAACTCGGCACCGGCGTGCCTGTGATCTACCAGCTCAACGCCGATTCGACCGTGGCTTCGAAGGAAGTGCTGGAAGGCTAAGCCGGCAAGCGAGCAGCGGGTTTAAAAAAGCGCGTTGACAGCAATCGCTTGCCCGCTTATTGAGCCCGCACCAGCCCAGATGGCGGAATTGGTAGACGCGCACGGTTCAGGTCCGTGTTCCGCAAGGAGTGGAGGTTCGAGTCCTCTTCTGGGCACCAAATTCCCGTTTCGAACCATTCGATCGGTTCAGAAACCCTGAGAAAAAGCCCGGTTCGTCCGGGCTTTTTTCTTGCCCGATGACCTGCCCTCCTGGCCAGTCCCCGAACAAACCGCTTCAAACCGCGCGTCCCCTTCGCTACGCTCGCAATCATGTCTCAATCCAGCACCGCGATCTTCGGCGCCCGCCGCGACCAGGCTTTTCCCGTCCTCGCCGAGGCGGAAATCGAGCGCATGCGGCGGTTCGGCGAGGCCAGCGCCTATGCCGCCGGCGAGCACATTTTCGAGGCCGGCGATGTGTCCCCGGGGCTGATCGTGGTGCTGGCGGGCAAGGTCGACATCACCCAGGACGGCAAATTCGGCCGGCGCGAGACGATCGTCACGCATGGCCCGGGCAGCTTCGCCGGCGAGCTGGCGCAGCTTTCGGCCCGTCCGTCGCTGGTCAATGGCCAGGCGGCCGAGCCGGTCGAGGCGTTCGTCATCCCGTCGCAGCGGCTGCGCGACCTGATGGTGCAGGAGGCCAATCTCGGCGAGCGCATCATGCGGGCGCTGATCCTGCGCCGCGTCGGGCTGCTCGAGAGCGGCACGATCGGTCCCATCATCGTCGGACCTGCCGACAATGGCGACGTGCTTCGCCTGCAAGGCTTTCTCGCCCGCAGCGGCCAGCCCCACCGCGTGCTCGATTCCAAAACCGATCCTTGCGCGAAGACGCTGTTCGAGCACTTCCATGTCGATCCCCACCACCTGCCGGTCGTGCTGTGCCCGAATGGCAGGCTGCTGCTCAATCCGGCGGAGAAGGACCTCGCCCGCTGCATCGGCCTGCTGCGGCCGGTCGACGCCAGCAAGGTCTATGACGTCGCCATCGTCGGCGCCGGACCGGCCGGTCTGGCGGCGTCGGTCTACGCGGCCTCGGAAGGGCTGTCGACGATCGTGCTCGATTGCCGTGCCTTCGGCGGCCAGGCCGGCGCCTCCGCGCGCATCGAGAACTATCTCGGCTTCCCCACCGGCATTACCGGCATGGCGCTGATGGCGCGCGCCTACAACCAGGCGCAGAAATTCGGCGTTGAGATGGTCATTCCCGACGAGGTGAAGCTGCTCGGTGCCGCCGACGACGGCGCGCGCTACCAGCTCACGGTCGGCGACGGCGAGACGGTGCGCACGCGCTCGGTGGTGATCGCCAGCGGCGCGCGCTATCGCCGCCTCGATGTCGCCAATCTCGCCGAGTTCGAGGGCACCTGCGTGCATTATTGGGCCTCGCCCATCGAAGCACGGCTTTGCGGCGGCCAGGAAGTGGCGCTGGTCGGCGCCGGCAATTCAGCCGGCCAGGCGGCCGTCTATCTGGCCAGCCACGTCAGGAAAGTGGCGCTGCTGGCGCGTGGCGGCAGTCTCGAGGCCTCGATGTCGCGTTACCTCGTAGAGCGCATCAGGGCGCAGCCGAACATCGAGGTGCTGACCGGCGCCGAAATCGAGGCGCTGGACGGCGAGGCAGGCAATCTTGCCACCGTACGCTGGCGCGACCGCTCGAGCGGCGCCTCGACGACGCGGCCGATCCGCCATCTCTTCCTGTTCATCGGCGCCGACCCGAACACCGATTGGCTCGCCCAATCCGACGTGGCGCTGGATGCCAGGGGTTTCATCCGCACCGGATCGGACATAGCATCGGCGCATGGCGTGATGGAGACCAGCCGCAGCGGCGTGTTCGCCATCGGCGACGTGCGCTCCGGCTCGGTCAAACGCGTCGCGGCGGCTGTCGGCGAGGGCGCCCAGGTGGTGGCGGCGTTGCATGCATTTCTTGCGCGGGACGCCAGCCAGGCCGACGCGCCTCAAGTATGACCCCGAAAGTTGGGAACCGGTTTCGGAAAAGATCATGCTTCAATTGAGAGATAGGTCGGGAGAGTGTGATGGCGGATGGATGTAAGCACGCCGCTGGGATCAAGGACGTAACGCCGAGCGCGCTCGGCTGCGAGGAGTGCCTGAAGAGCGGTTCGTGGTGGGTGCATCTGCGGCTCTGCCGCACCTGCGGCCATGTCGGCTGCTGCGACGACTCCCCAAACCGCCACGCCACCAAGCATTTTCACGCCACCAGCCATCCCGTCATAGAGGGCTACGACCCGCCGGAAGGCTGGGGCTGGTGTTATGTCGACGAGGTCTTTCTCGACCTCGGCGACCGCACGACCCCGCAGAACGGCCCGATCCCGCGCTTCTATTGAGTGCCTCGAAGAGCCGGGGAAAAGCGGGTTCGGCTTGACTATCGCACCGAGCCCGTAACAGTTCGGTCGACATCCGGAGCGGATTTGCGATCGTTGCCGGCAAGGGCGGCGATGAGCAGCAGGCTGGCCACGACCGGAACGAACAGCACGGCGATGCGGGCCTGTACATGAAGGATGGCGCGCCATTCGCTGCGCTTGTCGGGGCTGTCGCTCATCATACTCACTTTGCCATGGACCCCCCCGCGAGGTCACATGTCGACCGCCAGCAGCCCGCCGGGCTCGGCCGTGCTGAAATCGGCCTTGATGCCCTTGCCCCAGGAGGCCACGATCAGCCTGCCGCCCTCGGCGAACACGCCGTTGGGCGAGGCGAGCAACGGATCCTTGACGAACAGTTCCGGCCTGTCGCCGTCGATGCGGTAGATCCTGTCGGCCAGCATGTCGGTGACGTAGACCTTGCCGGACCGATCCGACGTCATGTCGTTCAGGAAAACGGCATTCGGGACCACGATGCTGGCGATGAGCTTGCCGCTGGCGAGGTCCACGACACGGATTTTGGTGATGTCGGCGACATAGAGCTTGCCGCCCGATATCGCCATGCCCTTGGGCGCGTCCATGCCGTCGGTCCAGTGCTGGCTCACGATCTTGCCATCCATTGACAGCAGGCTGAGGTAGCCGTTGCCGTCGGCGTCGCCCGGATTGCCGACGATGTTGGAAACGATGATGCGGCCGTTGGCGGCGTCGAACAGCGCCGATTCAGGCTGTTCGAGGCCCGTTGCGCGCCAGAGCTCGTCGGCCTGGGCGGCGGCAATGCCGATGGCGGCGATGAAGGCGGAAGTAACGAAGATGTTCATGGCTGCTCTCCTGTGATGTCGGTGAACAGCTAGGATTTTCGATACTTCTCGGGAAGCCGGATTGAAGCTAGTATCGAATATCGATACGAAACCGCCAGCAAGAGGCGTATCCCATGAACGGCCCAATCTTCGAGGCGCTGAAGCGGACACTGAAGGCCAAGGGTGTCACCTATCGTGAGCTCGGCGAACGGATGGGCGTTTCCGAGCCGACGGTGAAGCGCATCTTCCATGAGAAGAACTGCAAGCTCGACCGGCTGGTGGAGATCTGTGCGGCCGCTGGCGTCGAACTGGAAAACGTGCTCGGCTCGATGAACCGCGGGCCGGGGCCGGTCAACCACATCGCGCCCGAGATCGAGCGCCGGCTCGCCGGCCGGCCGGCGCTGCTGTTCGTCTTCGTCATGCTGTCGGAAAAATTCACGCCTGAAGGCATCATGCGCTCGCAAGGCCTGAGCGAGGCCTCGATGTTCCTCTATCTGCGCGACCTCGAGCAACTAGGCCTGATCGGGCTTGGCCATGGCCTGTCGGCGAAACTGCTGGTCGAAACCCCGATCCAGTGGAACTTCGAGGGGCCGCTCAGGCCGCTGTTCGAGATGACCAACAAGAATTTCATCGGCTGGGCCATCACCCATATCGAGAAGGAGGCGACCTTCGTCAGCTTCTCCAGGCGGATGCGTCCGGAGACGGCGGAGATGGTGCGGCGCGAGGCCGAGGAACTGGCCGACCGGGCGAGACTGCTAGCACATCACGACCAGCACACCACGCCCGAGAACGGGTTGATCGGCTACAAATGGACCTTTGCCTTTGGCGCCACGCCATTCGAGGCGATCATGCCCATCGGGCCGCATCCACGCGATGCCGGGGCGCGGATGAAGGATCAGCCTTCCCCAGCGAAAGGCCGCCGGCCGCTACCCGCTTAGACCGGCCGAGGTCCGCCGCCCATCAGCCGGCAGTGGCGGCAAGATCATCAGCGGACGAGGCGCCGGCGAGATCGTCGCGTGCCTTGCGGGCGAGCTTTTTCGTCGCGTGCTTGGGGCTGTCGCCGAACAGTTCGGCGGCCTCGGCGAGACAGGCTTTCCTGAGGCTCTTTTCCGAGCGCTTGAGCAGCTTGCCGAGAAGTTTTGTGTCCTCGGGCGGCCCCAGCGGCTCGCTGTTCGCCTCGAGCAGCGCGCGCATGACGAACACATCGTGCAGTTCGCCGAGCCGCTCGCCGAGTTCATCCACGGCCTTGCGCCGCGCCTTGATCGGGGTCGGCCACAGCCTGCCCAGCAGCGACAGGTGCATGCCATGCGTCTTGGCCGCCTTGCGCAGGTCATGGAAATCGTCGGCTTCACCGCGCGTGCCGGCCTTGTCGAGCGCCTTCCTGGCGCGCCGCAAGGCGACGCGGGCGCCTTCGGCAAGCACGTCGGCGGCCTGTTCCGGCTGATCGGGCAAAGCAAGGGTCTCAATGCGCTTCAAGCCGTCTTCGCAGGCGGCGGTGGCCGCCCCGATCGCCGCCTTCAGGCCGGCGCCTTCGTGCAGATCATGCTGGCGTGCGACCAGCCTGTCGCGCACGGCATCAAGCCCGCCATCGACGCTTTCCCTGGCGAAGCCCGCCGCCAGCCGATCGATGGTCTCGATCAGGGCCGTGGCTTCACGCGGACCGGCAAGCAGCGCCGCGACATTTCGATAGCACTGGTTCTCCGTGTTGCAGAATGTTTCGTCTCCGGAACGAACGAGGCGCAACAAGGCACGCGCGCTCTTCAGCCGCTTGCGGCACTTGTGCAGCCCCTGTTCCGGCCGGGTGTGCGCCGTCTCCAGATGCAGCAGGGCCTTGCCGATCTCCTCGGCAAGAATACGCCTGACCTCGCCGGTCAGCGGCAGGCGCGGGTCGATACGAAAGCTCATGCGGCGATCTCCGGTATCCCCCCGAGGGCGAGCGACGCGTTGTAGAATTTCTGCTCGCCGGTCACTTCCCGGCCGAGCCAGTCAGGCAGCATTTCGTCCGGAACCTCTTCCGGCGTCTCGAGCTCGGCCACCACAAGTCCCGCCAGTGCACCGCCAAAGACATCGACTTCATAGAGATAGCCGCGATGCCTAACATGGTGACGTGTCTTCTCGATGACACGTCCGATGGCGAAGTCCAGCATCTCCACCGCCTCCGCCAGCGGGATCGGGTATTCGAATTCGTCGCGCTCGCGCGCGCTGCTGCCGAATTTGAGCGTCAGCTTGGCGGAGGCGCCATCACTGATGCGGATGCGGACGGTTCGCCCGGGTGCCGTGGCGAGATAGAACTGGAGAATGCGGATATCCGCTTCCGCCAGATCCCGCCATGCGGTGCTGGAGACCAGGAACTTACGCTCGACTTCCTTGCCCATGGCCGCGCACTAAAGCGGTTGCCGCGCGCGATGGCAAGACAGCGCCGCACACAAGTTGACCTTAATCAATCGATTGATTAAGGTCTTTGGCATGATCAAATTGCCAGATGCCAAGAGACCCCGCCGCGAGACCTCCCCGGCAGAGCCGACGCGCGCCGCGCTTGTCCAGGCGGCGTTGAAACTGTTCGGGCGGCAGGGCTTCGACGGCACCTCGACGCGCGAAATTGCCGCCGAGGCAGGGGCCAATATCGGCTCGATCGCCTATCATTTCGGCGGCAAGGAAGGTCTTCGCGCCGCTGCCGCCGACTTCATCGTCGAGACCATCCAGGGCGTCGCAGGGCAGGCACTGGGCGCTGGCGAGGGGCTCGGCCATGGACAGGCGGCGGCAAGCGATCCTGAGGCGGCGCGCGCGCAGCTCTTCACGGCACTCGAGCGGATGGTCGGCTTCATCGTGGCTCAGCCGCAGGCCGGAGAGATCGTGCAATTCGTGCTGCGCGAGCTCTCGCATCCGACGGCGGCGCTCGACCGCATCTATGACGGCGTCTTCGAGCCGACGCACCGTCGGCTGTGCCAGATCTGGGAGCAGGCCACCGGCGAGCCGGCCGAGAGCGAACGCACCCGGCTCACCGTGTTCACGTTGATCGGCCAGGTCATCTATTTCCGCATCGGCCGCGAGGCCGTCATGCGCCGCATGGGCTGGCGCGACATCGGCGCCGCCGAGGCCGCCAAGGTGGTGGCGGTCACCACGGACAATCTCCGCGCCATACTGGCCGCCCGGAAGGGACCAGGGATGAAGGGATCAAAACAATGAGCTTTCTGTGTTCGCTGCCGCTCGCCGCGCAATTGTTCGGTGCCTGCGCGCCGGCGGCACCGCTCGCCGTCGGTTATGTCGAGGGCGATTATGTGCTCCTGGCGCCGATCGAGGTGGCGCAGGTCGAGACGGTGGCGGTGAAGCGCGGCGACCGCGTCACGCCGGGAGCCACCGTGGTGACACTCGAAAATGCCGACGCCAAGATCGCGGTGGCGCAAGCGCAGGCGGCGCTGGCCCAGGCGCAGGCGCAGTATGCCGATCTCCAGGTCGGCAAGCGGCCGGAAGAGATCGCCGTGCTGAAGGCCGAGGTCGACATGACCAAGGCACAGGCCGCCGATGCCAAGCGAAAATTCGACCGCGCCAGCGACCTGTTCAAACGCGGCGCCGGCACGCAGGCTGATTTCGACACGGCTTCCGCGACGCTGGAGACGGCCAATGCGCAGGTCGGCCAGGCGGAGGCCAACCTGGCGGTCGGCGGGCTGCCGGCGCGCGCCGAGACGATCAAGGCCGCCGACAATCAGGTCAAACAGGCGCAGGCGGCGCTGGATCAGGCGCAATGGCGGCTCTCCAAACGGGTGTTGGCGGCGCCTTCGCCCGGCCGCGTCAACGACGTCATCCGCAATCCCGGCGACACGGCGGGTCCGACCGCGCCGGTCATCTCGGTGCTTCCCGACGGCGCGGTGAAGCTCAGCGTCTATATTCCGGAAAGCGCCTTCTCCTCGGTCAAGGTCGGCAGCCTGCTCAGCGTCCATTGCGACGGCTGTGGCCCGGAGGTGAAGGCGCGCGTCAGCTATGTCTCGCCCGATCCCGAATTCACCCCGCCGGTGATCTACTCCCTGGAGAACCGGCAGAAGCTGGTCTACCTCGTCGAGGCGCGGCCGGAGGGCGATGCGGGGCCGCTGCAGCCCGGCCAGATCGTCGATGTCGATCTCGCGGATATGGGAAAATGAACGCCATCGACGTTCATGGCCTGGTCAAGCGCTTCGGCGACAAGACCGTCGTCGACCATGTGACGATGTCGGTCGCCGAGGGCGAGATCGTCGGTTTCCTCGGCCCCAACGGCTCGGGCAAGACCACCACCATCCGCATCATGTGCGGCCTGCTGACGCCGGACGAGGGCGAAGGCACGGTGCTGGGCTTCAACATCCGCACCGACAGCCTCAGGATCAAGCGCGAAGTCGGCTACATGACGCAGAAATTCTCGTTCTACGAGGATCTGACGATTGGCGAGAACCTCGAATTCGTGGCGCGGCTCTACCGGCTGCGGCCGGTCGAGGACTATGTCTCGCGCACGCTGGAGGAGCTCGGCCTGACGACGCGCCGCAACCAGCTGGCCGGCACCTTGTCCGGCGGCTGGAAGCAGCGTCTGGCGCTGGCCGCCTGCATCATGCACAAGCCGAAACTGCTCCTGCTCGACGAGCCGACCGCCGGCGTCGACCCGAAGGCGCGGCGCGAGTTCTGGGACGAGATCCATCGCCTGGCGAGCGGCGGGCTGACCGTGCTGGTGTCCACTCATTACATGGACGAAGCCGAGCGCTGCCACCGCATCAGCTACATCTCCTATGGCAGGATGCTGGCCACCGGCACCGTCGCCGAGGTGGTGAAGAATGCGGGCCTGACCACCTTCGTGCTGCAAGGTCCAAAGCTCGACGAGGTGGCGCAAGCACTGCAAGGCCGCCCCGGCGTCGACCAGGTGGCTCCGTTCGGCGCGACGCTGCACGTCGTCGGTTCCGACCGCGAGACGCTCGAGGCCGCGCTTGCCGATGTCGAGAGAGAGCACAAGGGCGTGACGGTGACGCCGGGCGAGACCAGCCTGGAGGATGTCTTCATCCAGTTCATGTCGGGATCGAAGGACAACATGGCATGAACAGTGTCTTTTCCTTCGCCAGGCTCGGCGCCCTGCTGATCAAGGAGTTCATCCAGATGCGGCGCGACCGCATCACCTTCGCCATGATGCTGGGCGTGCCGCTGATCCAGCTCGTGCTGTTCGGCTACGCCATCAACAACGACCCGAAAAGCCTGCCGGCGGCCCTGGTGGCGACCAGCAGCGATCCCTACACGCGCGCCATGGTCGCGGCGCTGCAGACCACCGGTTACTACCGCTTCGACCATGTCGCGCAAAGCGCCGAGGAGGCCGAGTTCCTGATGGCGCGCGGCGACGTCGCCTTCGTCGTCACCATCCCGGCCGATTTCGCCCGGCGCGTCGAGCGCGGCGACAAGCCGCAAATCCTGATCGAGGCCGACGCCACCGATCCGGCGGTCGCCAGCGGCGCCATCTCGACGCTGGGCACCATCGCCGGCCAGGCGCTGCTGAGAGCGCAAGGCACGCAGGAAGCCGCGGCGGAAGCCGCCAGGGGCCAGCTCGATGTCGTCGTCCACCGCCGCTACAATCCCGAAGGCATCTCGCAATACAACATCGTGCCTGGCCTGCTCGGCGTCATCCTGCAGATGACGATGGTGATGATGACGTCGATCGCGCTGACGCGTGAGACCGAGCGCGGCACGATGGAGAATCTCCTGGCGATGCCGTCGAGCCCGCTGGAGATCATGATGGGCAAGGTGCTGCCCTACCTGGCGGTCGGCGCCGTGCAAGTGGTGGTGGTGCTGGCGGCGTCGAAGCTTCTGTTCGCCATCCCGTTCACCGGCTCGATGACGCTCCTTCTGTCGGCGGTGCTGGTGTTCGTGCTGTCGCTGGTGCTGCTCGGCTACACGATCTCGACGATCGCACGCACGCAGATGCAGGCGCTTCAGCTCACCTTCTTCTTCTTCCTGCCCTCGATCATGCTGTCGGGCTTCATGTTCCCCTATCGCGGCATGCCGGACTGGGCGCAGACCTTCGGCGAGATCTTCCCGCTGACGCATTTTCTGCGCATCACCCGCGCGGTGATGCTGAAGGGCGCGGAACTGCCGGCGGTGGCGACCGAGATCGGCTGGCTGTCGGTTTTCGTGGCGCTGTTCGCTGGCGTGGCGCTGGTGCGGTTCAGGCGCACGCTGGACTAGTTTCCACGAATGATCGTTTTCAGATCGGCAAATCCTTTATGAGAATCAGAATCACACTTAAGATGTGAGGATGGGTCGACTTCAGAAAGCTCTGCAGGAGCAAATCTCGCAATTACCGAGGCTCGCTCTTCGGCCGATCTTGGAGCGAAAACTTGGGGAGCGGAGCATTGCCCTTCCCAAAAAAGCCATCGACGCTCTTCTGGACCATATTCTCAGCGGCGATGCCACAAACTTTACATGGAGTGATGGAAATACCGAGACGCCGGATCAGCTAGATCAGTTGGATCTTGTCTTCGACGACGCAGACGAAAAAGAGATCGAGGATTTCACGACCCGAATGAAGTCGGTCATACCCGAAGTCGTTCAGTCTACCGTCTCTATGAGCGGCGCTCACCTGTTCAACACAATGAAGAAGCGCTGGGAGATTGACGGCGCTGTTGAACGTTTTGAGATCGATCAGTTTCAGGACCGGCTTGAAGAGCGATGGGGCAAAGGATTGCGGCTCCTGCGCATGTTGCTCACCATGGTCCGAGAAATCGGACATGATGCCGCCAAACGATATCACCGATCGAAGTCAAAGAATCTTGCTC
This sequence comes from Mesorhizobium sp. B2-4-13, assembly GCF_006658535.1. Classification (NCBI taxonomy): domain Bacteria; kingdom Pseudomonadati; phylum Pseudomonadota; class Alphaproteobacteria; order Hyphomicrobiales; family Phyllobacteriaceae; genus Mesorhizobium; species Mesorhizobium sp. B2-4-13. Next base: position 152,502 of record NZ_VFVB01000009.1, read on the forward strand.
ATCGAAGGTTCGTTCTGGTGCGACTGCACGTTCGTGCCTGCCAGGTGGCAGATGAAATTATCACTCTTTTAGAAAATGGCTTCGCTGACGGTGCAATGGCACGATGGCGCACGTTACATGAGATCGGTGTAGTGGCGACGCTCATCGAAGGCGGAGACGAAGAGTTGGCCCGGCGCTTCATCGATCACCATGTCGTAGAGGTGAAAAGACAGGCGGACGACTGGGATTCCAAGCAGGTTCCACTTGGCTATAAACCGATCGCTCCACCAGAGCGAAAGAATATCGAAGAGGCATATGCCGATCTGCTGGTCCGCTACGGCCAAAGCTTTCGGCACGACTACGGGTGGGCCGCCGACCACCTCAACGACAAGAAGCCAGACTTCAAGAAGCTGCAAGAAGCCGCAGACCAATCGGGGATGAATACTTACTATAAGCTCGCAAACTTCAACGTGCATGCCGGGGCCAGAGGCATGTTCTTTCGCCTGACGGACATGGGTGCCAACATGCCAATCGCTGGGCGCAGCAATGCCGGACTTGTGGAGCCCGGCCTGAACACAGCCTACACCCTTGTACGTATCACTGGCGCACTTCTTGGCCGGCTGAGAAATTTGGACGGCGTGGTGGAGATGAACGCCTTAGTAGCTATACGCGACGCAATTCCGCGAGCCCTGCATCGAGCAGACAAAAAGCTCCGGAAGGATGAGGCCGAGGTGCAACGTAACCGGAGCCACAAACGAGCTAGGGGAAAGCATTAGCTAGACGTGACGAAATCAGGCATCAGCGGTATCTGCTGAGTGCGGAGCTTGAGCCCGGGCATAGCATTTTGGCACTCGGAAGCCGCCCTACGCCGCCATGATCCCGGCATAGGTGCCGAAATCGACATTGCCGCCGGACAGCACCACGGCAACGCATTTGCCCGACAGCTCGATCTCGCCCGACGACAGCGCCGCCAGCGCGACGCAGCCGCCGGGCTCGACCACCAGCTTCAGATAGGCCATGGCGTCGCGCATCGCCCGCCTGACGGCATCCTCGGAGACGGCGACGGCGCCGGCGAGGTTGCGGCGGTTGATCTCGAAGGTGATCGCGCCCGGCTCGGCGGTGAGGATGGCGTCGCAGATCGAACTGTGGCCAGGCTCGTTCGAAACCCTGGCGCCCGCCGCCAGCGAGCGGCGCGTGTCGTCGAAATGCTCGGGTTCGACCGCCCAGATCGCGGTGCCGGGCGAGGTATCCTTCACGGCAACCGAGATGCCGCTGGTCAGGCCGCCGCCGCCACAGGGGATGACGACCGCGTCGAGGCCGACACCCAGCGCCCGCGCCTGCCTCACCAGCTCCAGTCCGATCGTGCCCTGGCCGGCAATGATGGCCGGATCATCGAAAGGCGGCACCAACGCCATGCCCTTGTCGAGATAGGGGCGCACCACCGTCATGCGATCGTCCTTGAAACGGTCGAAGGGCACCACCTCGGCGCCCAGCCTGCGGACATTGGCGATCTTCATGTCAGGCGCGTCCGCCGGCATGGCGATGACCGCCTTGACGCCGAACATGGCGGCGGAAGCCGCCACGCCTTGCGCATGATTGCCCGAGGAGAAAGCCACGACGCCACGCGAGCGCTCCGCCTCGCTCAGCGTCGACAGCTTGTTGTAGGCACCGCGGAACTTGAACGAGCCGGTGCGCTGCAGCGTCTCCGGCTTGAACAGGATGCGGCCGCCGAAGCGCCTGTTCAGCTCCTGCGATTCGATCAAGGGGGTCTCGACGATCAGGCCCGAGAGCCGTGCGGCGGCGGCGTGGATGTCGGCGATGCCGGGAGGGGTGGTCATGGCGAGTCCTGTAGCGATGCGATCCGGCCATGGTGCACGCAAAGGCGCGCGCGACGCCAACGAAAAGATGTGACCGGGACAAAGTTCGCGATTGTGATCAAGACACAAATGCACCAGCGTTGCGGCCGTCACGCCCGCATGTCGCAATTCACCCCAGCAATGTCCGCTGCCGCTTGCTGCCGCCCAGCTTGCGCCAGTTGTTGAACCGATGCGTGGCGGCGGCAAACGAGATCTTCATCTGCTGGGCCACCGAATAGCGCGACTTGCCCTCGTCGAACATGCGGTAGCAGCACTCGACGCCTTCCTCGGTGAGCTTGCCGTCGGGCGCCTTGTTGTGCGGGTTGGCGGGGTCGAATTTCTCGACCTGCTGCTCGACCAGCCCCTTCAGGCGCTGCAGGTCGGCCTCGATGCTGGCGATGAGATCGAGGACCGGTTTCGGATCGTAGGCGTGCGGAGGCTTCTTGGCCGTCATCAGCTCGTTCCTTTTTTTGGCTTGGCCCGATATATAGGTAAACATTCGCTGATAATGAAGAGGGATGCCCGGTGCCGGCTCAACTATTCTTGACCGCGGCCAAGCGCACGATTGACCAAGGACGTTGCAAATCATAGTTTAGAACAATTCTAAACTAGGGTGATTTCCTCATGCTTTCCCGTGTTTTCGGCTTCGGCCGCCGATCCTTCGAATCACTTTCCGAACAGGAGATCCTGGCGCTGGCCATTTCATCGGAGGAGGATGACGGGCGTATCTACCGGGCCTATGCGGACGGATTGTCCGAGACCTTTCCGCAATCGGCCAAACTCTTCGAGGCCATGGCCGAGGAGGAAGACGGCCATCGCGACTCGCTGATCGAACTCTTCCGCAAGCGTTTCGGCGAGCGCATTCCGCTGATCCGCCGTGAACATGTGAGGGGCTATTTCGAGCGCAAGCCCGACTGGCTGGTGCGGCCGCTCGGCATCGAGGCCGTGCGCCGCCAGGCCGAGGCGATGGAGCGGCAGGCCTATCTGTTCTATGTCGAGGCGGCCAAGCGCACCACCGACGCCTCGACCCGCAAGCTGCTCGACGATCTGGCCGCGGCCGAACAGGGCCATGAAAGCTCGGCGCATGCGCTGGAACAGAAACACGTGCCGGGCGAAGTCAAGGTCGAGGAGGCGACCGCCGAGCAGCGCCAGTTCATCCTCACCTATGTGCAGCCGGGCCTGGCCGGGCTGATGGACGGGTCGGTGTCGACGCTGGCGCCGATCTTCGCCGCCGCCTTTGCCACCCATGATACCTGGCAGACGCTTCTGGTCGGTCTGGCCGCCTCGATCGGCGCCGGGATCTCGATGGGCTTCACGGAGGTCGCTTCCGACGACGGCAAGCTGTCGGGCAGGGGTTCGCCGATCAAGCGCGGCCTGACCGTCGGCATCATGACGACGCTCGGCGGCCTCGGCCACGCGCTGCCCTATCTCATCCCGCATTTCTGGACCGCGACGGCGGTAGCCGCCGTGGTGGTGTTCTTCGAACTGTGGGCCATCGCCTTCGTCCAGAACCGCTACATGCAGACCCCGTTCCTGCGCGCCGCCTTCCAGGTGGTGCTGGGCGGCGCCCTGGTGTTCGCGGCGGGCGTGCTGATCGGGAATGCGTAAACAAAGTGGCGAAGATCGACGCTGCCCCTCATCGCCCTGCCGGGCACTTCTCCCCGTATAGTGACGGGGAGAAGGAGGCTGGCTGCGGCGCTGGCTCCCAACGCTGGGCGGCGCCAACGTCAGCCCAATAACTCTCACCCATTCACGGCCCGGCTGTCCGCTGGCGCCTCGTCCCTCTCGGCCAGTCCGTAGTCGCGCACCACGTGCGCGATCCGCAATCGATAGCCGGCAAAGATACCGCCGCGCCCGGCCCGCTGCGCCTGCCGGTGCTCTTCGGTGTTGCGCCAGGCCTTCACCGCCTCCTCGTCGCGCCAGAACGACAGCGACAGCACCCGGTTCGGGTCGGCCAGGCTCTGGAAGCGCTCGACGGAGATGAAGCCGTCAATGCCGTCGAGCAGCGGACGCAGGTCGGCGGCTATGCTCAGATAGGCCTCGCGCCGGCCCTGCGCAGGCTGCACCTCGAAGATGACGGCGATCATAGCTTGACCAGCGGCGCATGCGGGCCGGAAGCCAGTTTCAGGAACATGCGGTCCTCCTTGAGGATGAAGCGTTCGCGCTTGGCGAATTCATAGTTTGCCTTGCCGGCGGGGTCTGCGGCAAGCCGGGCGCGGTAGGCTTCGTAGGCGGCGAGGCTTTCGATGTTGTAGGCGGCATAGGCCGTCGTGGCCGAGCCCTCATGCGGCGCGAAATAGCCGATCAGATCGGCGCCGCAGCGCGGAATGGCCTGACCCCAGTTGCGGGCATACTCCTCGAAGGCGGCCTTGCCGAACGGGTCGATCTCGTAGCGGATGAAGCAGGTGATGGTCATGGTCGGCTCCTTGGTGTTTAGCGGCGACAGTTCGGGCGGCGTCGAAACGTCGTGCCACCCGATCTGCTAGGCAGATGAGTTGGCGATCACACCTGCCAGAAGGATTTCGCGCATTCGCGGCGCACATCCTCCCGTGTCAGGCCGAGGTCGCGCAGCAGGTGGTCGTCGATCTCCGAGAGGTCGCGGCGCTGCGCATGGCGGTCATACCAGCGGGCCAGCAACCGTGAGCGGACCCAGGTGACGAACGGGAACGATTGGCGGCGGGGCACCGGTTCGGGGGTGAAAGCGATTCGTGCGGCCATCCTCGTCTCCTTGATCCCGTCGGAGAATAATGGTTATCTGACAAGAATGCTTCGATGAGGATCAAACCATGCGTGAAGGACCCGACATTGCCCGCATCGCCAGCCTGGTCGGCGATCCGGCCCGCGCCAACATGCTGAACGCCCTGATGGGCGGCACGGCATTGACCGCGAGCGAACTGGCGCTGGAGGCCGGCGTGTCGCTGCCGACCGCCTCCTCGCATCTGTCCAAGCTGATGGAGGGCGGGCTGCTGACCTTGGCCAGCCAGGGCCGGCATCGCTATTACGGTCTGGCCGGCCCGCAAGTGGCCGGCATGATCGAGGCCATCACCGGCGTTGCGGAAGCCGTTGGCCCCAAGCGCGTGCGGCCGGGCCCGCGCGACGGCGCGATGCGCGTCGCGCGCGTCTGCTACGATCACCTTGCGGGCGAGCAGGCCGTTGCGATGCTGGACCGCCTTGTGGAGAAAAACATACTGGTCCGCGACGACAAGGAGATCAGGCTCGGGCCGTCCGCCGCATCGCATTTCGCGGCGATCGGCATCGATGTCTACACCAAGCCGCGGCGGCCGGTGTGCCGCGCCTGCCTCGACTGGAGCGTGCGGCGCTCGCACCTCGCCGGGCCGCTTGGCGCCGCCATCCTCGACAAGATCCTTGCCGAGAAATGGGCGCGCCGCGAGAAGGACAGCCGCGCGGTGATTTTCTCGCCGCCGGGCAAGCAGGCGTTCGAGAGGGTGTTTTTGGGGTGAGGTCGGCGCGCCGAAAGTCGAGCTAGCCCCGCTTCAGCACCTTCCCCTTCTTGAAGAAATCCACCCACGGATCGGCTTCCGAGAGCCGTTTCAGCGTCGTCTTGTCGCCGATCGGGAAGGCGTTCGGCGGCAGGCCGGCCTCGATCTCGGCCCAGGTCACCGGCATCGACACCGTCGCGCCCTTCTTGGCGCGCGAGGAGTAGGGCGCGACGGTGGTCGCGCCGCTGCCGTTGCGCAGGTAGTCGACGAAGATCTTCCCCGTGCGCGCCTTCTTCGACAGCGTCGCGGTGTAGCGATCCGGCGCGCCTTGCTCCAGCGCCCTGGCGAAATCATGGGCGAAGCCTTTGACCTCGGCCCAATCCGCCGACGGCTTCAGCGGAACGACGACGTGAAAGCCCTTGCCGCCCGATGTCTTGACGAAATTGGGCAGCGACAGCTCGTCGAGCTTGCCCCTGATGTCGAGCGCCGCCTCGCGCACCGCCTTCACGTCGACGCCCTCGTCGGGGTCGAGGTCGAAGACGATCTGGTCGGGCTGTTCAAGCTTGTCGATGGTGCAGCCCCAGATGTGGATCTCGACCACTCCGAGCTGGACCAGCGCCGCGATGCCGTCGAAATCGCGGATGAACAGGATTTCCTCGCCATCCGTGGGGTCCTTGGTCTTCTCGATCTTCGCATGCATGCCGGGCGAGGCATGCTTCTGGAAGAAACGCTGGCCGCCGACACCATCGGGCGCCCTGACCAGGCTGAGCGGGCGGTCGACCACGAACTGCTTCATGCGCGGCCATACCAGCGCGTAGTGATCGAGCAGGGCCTGCTTCGAGATCTTTTCGTCGGGCCACAGAAGCTTGTCCGGGTGGGAGAGCTTCACGCTGGTTTTCGCCGCCGGTGCTGCCGTATTGGCGCTGCCTGCCGCCGGCTTGGGCTTGGCGGGGCTCTTGCCTGTCGCTGTTTTGGTTCCCGCTGCCCCTGTTCCCGTTGCATTGGGCTTTTCCTGCACGACTTCCTCCGCCGGCTTGTCCTCGCGCAGCCCCTGGAACGAAGCATGGCGTATTATACGGTCCGACGTCCAGCTGCGAAACTCCACTTCGCCGACCAGTTCCGGCTTGACCCAGACCAGGCCCTTGCCCTTCGGCACGGCCGCATCGAAGGGCGAGGCGTCCGCCTTCAGCGCATCGAGCTTCTTCTTCAGGTCGTTGGCGCTCTTGGTGGAGAAGCCGGTGCCGACACGGCCGGCATAGTGCAGGCTGCCGCCTTCGAAATAGCCGACCAGCAGCGAGCGCAGGCCGCGCCCGGTCTTGTCCGACGGCAGATAGCCGCCAATGACGAATTCCTGCCGTGCCGTGCATTTCGATTTGACCCATGCCGGACCGCGCCCGCTGCGGTAGGGCGCATCGGCGCGTTTTGAGACGACGCCTTCCAGCCCCATGCGGCAGGCATGTTCCAGCATGATCTTGCCGGGTTCGGCAAAATGGTCGGAAAAACGCACCGCCGCGGTGTCGGACGGCTCGCCGAGCAGCGCCTGCAGGGCCTGCTTGCGCTCGACAAGCGGCTCGCGGCGCAAATCCTTGCCGTCGAGCCGCATCAGGTCGAAGACGTAATAGATGAAGCGGTTCGTCCGCTTCGCCGACAGATCCTGCTGCAGCAGCGCGAAGGACGACACGCCGCTGTCGGCCAGCACGACGATCTCGCCGTCGAGGATGGCGTCGCTGCATTTCAGCCCGGCGAGTTCGGCCGCGATCTCGCCGCCGAATTTTTCCGTCCAGTCCAGCCCGGTGCGGGTCAGGAGCCGAACGTCGGTGCCGGCGATCTGCGCCTGCATGCGGTAGCCGTCGAACTTCACCTCATGCAGCCAGTCCTGGCCCGACGGTGCGTCGCGCTCGAGCGTGGCGAGCTGCGGCTCGATGAAATCGAGCTTCTTGCCGCCGGTCTTGGCCTTGCCGGCGGCCGGCTTGTTCGAATGCCAGACCTTCGGCTTCTCGCCCTTGGCCGCCTTGCCTTCGCCGACCTCCTCGATCGTCAGGCCTGATTTCACCGATTTCGGCTCGTCTTGCAGAATATCCTCGCCGGGGCGTGCGGCGGCATCGTCCGACTTGATCAGCAGCCAGTTGTCGCGTTTTTCGCCGGGCCGCGGCCGCAGCCGCACCAGATGCCACTTGCCACGCAGCTTGTGGCCCTCGAGCTCGAAGTTGATGTGCCCCTTCGCCATCATCTTGGCCGGATCGCCCTCGGGCATCCAGGTGCCCTCGTCCCAGACGAGGACCGAGCCGCCGCCATACTCGCCCTTGGGGATGGTGCCTTCGAAGCCGGCATAGTCGATGGGATGATCCTCGACATGCACGGCCAGCCGCTTTTCGTGCGGGTCGAGGCTCGGACCGCGCGTCACCGCCCAGCTCCACAGCACGCCGTCATGCTCGAGGCGAAAATCGTAATGCAGCCTTGTGGCGGCATGCTTCTGGACGACGAAGATGCCGCCGGCCTTCTTGCCGCGCGCAACCTTGCCGGCCGGCTCGGCGGTCTTCTTGAAGTCGCGCTTCGAATGATACTGTTCGAGGCTGCTGGCCATCTCGTATCCTCAGGCCGATTTGCGCTTCGGCGCAACGCTTTTCGCCTTGGCACGTTTGGCCGCCGGCTTGGCTTTCGCCGGGGAGGACTTGGTTTGTCCTGAACCCGAATCCGACGACAAGCTCTTCTTCAGCGCGTCGAACAGGTTGACGACATTGGAGGGTTTGGGCGCCTCCTTGGCCTTGGGCGCCTTGTGCCCCGCCTTCTTGGCGCGGATCAGCTCGAGCAGGGCTTCCTCATATTTGTCGTCGAATTTCGAGGGATCGAACTTGGTCTTCTTCTTGTCGATGATGAGCTCGGCCAGATCGGTCATCTCCTGGTCGGTCTTCACCGCCTCGATGTCGCCAAAGACGGTCTCCGGCTGGCGCACCGTGTTGTCGTAGCGCAGCGTGGTCAGCACCATGCCCTTGCCGAGCGGCTCGATGACCACCGGACGCTCGCGCCGATAAAGAACGATGCGCGCCAGCCCGGCCATCTTCTTGCCCGCCATCGCGTCGCGGATGACGGCGAAGGCCTCCTCCGAAACCTTGTCGGCCGGAGCGACATAGTAGGGCGTGTCGAGATAGATCTGCCGGATCGAGGATTTGTCGACGAAGCCGTCGAGGCTCATCGTGTGCGAGGTTTCGATCTGCACCGCCTCGATCTCGTCCTCCTCTATATGGACGAAGTCGCCCTTTTCGATCTCGTATCCCTTGATCTCGTCGCCGTCCTCGACCGGTTTTCCGGTCTCGGCGTCGACATAGATCCGCTTCACCGTATTGCCGGTCTTGCGGTTCAGGATGTGGAACGAGACCTTGTCGGCATGGGTGACCACGTTGGTCAGTTCGATGGCGCAGGTGACCAGCGAGAGCTTCAGATAGCCTTTCCAGGCCGGGCGCGGCGCCATGAGGTTTTCCCCTTGAGAAAGATCAGCTGGAACGGGCGACCACCCCGCTCGGTTCCAACCCGGTCGGGCCGGGGCCGGCGCGGTTGCCGCCGGCCCCGACCTTCAGCCCCTATTCGGCGGCCTGCAGGTTGATCTTGCTTTCCGCGATTTCGGTCAGCTTGCGATCCGTCGCCTGCTCTTCCTTAAGATTCTTGGCCAGCACATTGGCGCAGTCGCTGCGGCCGAGCTGCTTGGCCCAGGCGATCAAGGTGCCGTAGCGGGTCATTTCATAGTGCTCGACGGCCTGCGCGGAGGCGATCAGCGCGGCATCCAGAACGTCCTTGTCGTCGACATCGCCGCTGACGTCGTCGGCCTCCTCGAGAATGCCGTCGATGGCCGGGCAGTTGACCTGCTTGGCCTTGACGCCATGCAGCTCGAACACCTGCTCGACGCGTTCGATATGGCCCTTGGTCTGCTCGAGGTGTTTTTCGAAGCCGGCCTTCAATTGCGGATCGGTTGCCTTGTCGACCATCTTCGGCAGCGCCTTCTCGATCTGCTTTTCGGCATAATAGATGTCGCGCAGCGTGTGCACGAAGAGGTCGTCCAGCGTTTTGATGTCCTTCGAAAAGAAGCCCATGATTTCAACCTTTCCATTGCTCTTGCTTGTTCGGGAGATCCCGGCCTTGCCTGGGCAGTGCCTGTGAGCCGGCAATGCCGGTTCTTGGAACTCAACGTCCATTGGTGGGGCCGGTTCCGAGCGCTCGCGGCCGCACGGCAGGAAATTCCCGGGCGGCACGAAAGTTGAAACACAAGCGCGCCAAGGCGACATTCAAACGAAACATATGTGATGCAAAAGTCACACCAACCGAAATGGTGACAAAAGGCGTCGAAACACCCCGAATCAGCCGCAATCCGGCCATGAAGCGACGGGTTTTCGACCAAAAATTAACATCACGTTCACTGAGTATTCACGCCTCGATGCTATCGTTCTCGCACTTCGGAAGGGACGTCCGAAAATCGGGACAGGGACCAGATAAAATGAACTTCCTCACGCAACTCATCGGCTATGCCGCCGCTATCCGCGAATTCGTCGCGCCGACCTATCGGCCCGAGCGCTATTACATGCGTGGCCCCGGTCCGGCCTGCGCCCGTCGCGGCACGTCGCTGGGCGCACACTGACCATGAGCTTCGAAAGCCGACACAACAGCCGCATCTGCAGGCCGGACGCCGACAGCCGCGCCACCGCCTATCGCGCCGAACGCCCTGTCCTGGCCGACCGCCGGCGTGCGGCAACGCCGCGTCTTTGATGCCGCCATCGGCTGGCTTGGTGTTATAGGACATAAGCAGCCGAGGCCAGCGTGACCGCGCGTCCGCGGACGAGCCATCCCACGCAAGCCGTCCCTCTGAACCCTTCGGTGCAGCCGCTGATCCTCTTCGAGAGCGTCGCGCCTGGTTGCGGCCAATCGGATGAATGCGCGCTACCGCGGCCGGCTCAAGCGATCGGCCACACAGGGTTGGAGCACAATCGCGCCGCCCGCCGCCTTACCCAGTTCGCGGCAATCCTGGGACGTGCACAGCGTCCAGCCACCGGCCGTCGCGCCGGAGGCCGCCAGCACGAGACGGGGCTGCGGCCCGACCTTGGGCGAATAGGCCCACCAGCCATCCTTCAGCACCGCACCTTCCGGCGGCTCCATGCCGGCACCCGAGCCTTTGATACGGGCCTCGACTACTTGCAGGCCGGAGGGCGTCACCTTCCAGTCTTCCTCCCAGCGCGTCCGCTCCACCGAATGCGCCCAGGACAATGTGAAGGCGGCAACGCCGAGCGTCACGCTCTTGCCGGCGGCGAGGATGCACAGGCTCATGCGGTTTCTCGCCTGAGCAGGATCGCCGCCGCCAGCCGGGTGCCGCTTTTTGCGTTCGCCGACCTTCGCTTCGGGATCATGCCCTGGCCGGCGCCTGCCGGGCACGCCAGACATGCCAGCCGATCCAGGCCAGCGACAGCGCCCAGCCGGTCTCGTCGGTCAGCGGCACCGCCGCCACCAGCAGCACGCCGGCGGCGAAGGCGACCAGCCGTTCCCACCAGGCCATGCGCGTGGCAAGGAAGCCGACGGCGGCGGCGCCCCACAGCACGATGCCCATGCAGGCCTTGAGAACGATGTAGGCGACCTCGACGGGATAACCGAACTGGGCGGCGATCGGTCCGGCGTCCTGCAGCATCAGCGCCGGCGTGTAGACCGCCATGAACGGAACGACGAAACCGGCAATGGCTAGTTTTGTCGCCTGGATACCGATCTTGAGGCCGCTCTCCTTGGCCATGGGTGCGGCGGCAAAGGCGGCCAACGCCACCGGCGGCGTCAGGTCGGCCATGATGCCGAAATAGAAGACGAACATGTGGCTGACCACCAGCGGCACGCCGAGCGATAGCAGCGCCGGCCCGGCCAGCGACGAGGTGATGATGTAGTTGGGGATGGTCGGGATGCCCATGCCGAGCACCAGGCAGGTCAGCATGGTCAGCACCAGCGACAGGAACAGATTGTTCTCGCCGATCGAGATGATCCAGCCGATGAAGGTCGAGGCGATGCCGGTCAGCGTCAGCGTGCCGATGACGATGCCGACGATGGCGCAGGCAATGCCGACCGGCAGCGCGTTCTTGGCGCCTTCGGCAAGCGAGTCGATGCAGATCCGCAGCGTCTCGCGGCCACCCCTGAAGGCAAGGCAGGCAATGACGAGTGCGGCGATGACAAGGCTGAGGATGTTGACGCCGAATTTCATGAAGGAGGCGGCGGCGAGCCCCAGCGCCAGCCAGAAGACGACGCGGAAGGCGAGCGGCCCGATCAGCGCCGCCAGCGGCGTGCCGAGGATCAGCACGATGGTCAGCGCCAGGCCCATCGTACCCGCGAAGACAGGTGTGTAGCCGGCGAACAGCAGATAGATCAGCGCCGCCAGCGGCAGCACCAGCGGCCAGTGCTGTCGCACCGCGTCCCAGGGGTTGGGCAGGTCCGCCTTGGCCATGCCACGCAGGCCGGCCTTGCCTGCCTCCAGATGCACCTGCCAGAAACAGGCGCCGAAATAGAGCAGCGCCGGGATGATGGCCGCCTTGACCACATCGGCATAGGGGATGTTCAGCGTCTCGGCCATGATGAAGGCGACCGCGCCCATCACCGGCGGCATGATCTGGCCGCCCATCGAGGAGGTCGCCTCGACCGCGCCGGCGAAGGCCGAGCGGAAGCCGAAGCGCTTCATCAAGGGAATCGTGAACTGGCCGCTGGCCACCACATTGGCGACGCCGGAACCGGAAATGGTGCCCATCAGCGCCGAGGACAGCACGCAGACCTGCGCCGGGCCGCCGCGCCAGGTGCCGACCAGGCCGAGCGCGAAATCGTTGAACAGCGCGATCATCCCGGCGCGTTCGAGGAAGGCGGCAAAGACGACGAAGATGAAGATATAGGCGGCCGAGACATAGATCGGCGTGCCGTAAATGCCTTCGGTGCCGTAGGCGAAGGTGTCGACCAGCTGGGCGAAGTCATAGCCGCGATGGATGAAGGGCGGGGGCAGATGATTGCCGACGAAGCAATAGGCGAGAAAGATGAAGGCGATGGCCGCCAGCGGCAGCCCCATCAGCCGGCGCGCCGCCTCGAAGACCAGCACCACCAGCACCGCGCCGACGATCAGGTCCGGCGTGGTGAGGAAGCCGGAGCGCCGGATGAGGTCGGTATAGAACACCCAATTGTACAGGCCGGTGCCGAAGCCGAGCACGCCCAGCGTCCAGAACGCGGCCTTGGCCGGCAGGCTGGTGGCGCGCAGATTGGCGATCAGGCCGAAGCCGAGCAGCAGCAGGAAACCGACATGCATGGCCCGCACCACCTGGCTCGGCAGGCTGCCATAGGCGGCGATGTAGATCTGGAAGGCGGAAAAAGCGACCGCGATGGCGAAGGCCGCCTTGCCGGCGATGCCGTCGCCGAAACCCGGCGGCAGTCCTTCGACCTGCTCTTCGGCGACGGGGAGATGGAAGGTGGAGGATTTGCCGTCGACTGCTTCGCTCATCCGACGCACTCCAAAATGAGCGAATGATAGTGCGAGGCGCGTCGCGAAGACATCTCAGATAGTCCTCGCCTACTTCAGCAGCCCCTTCTCCTTGTAATACCGCTCCGCGCCCGGATGCAGCGGCACCGGCATGCCGTCGAGGGCCTTGGCCGGGTCGATCGCCTTGGCGGCGGCGTGCGCGGCGGCAAGCTGGTCGAGATGCTCGAACATCTGCTTGGTCATCTGGTAGGCGGTCTCATCCGAGACATCTGCACGGGTGATGAGGAAGTTGCCGACGGCGGCGGTGGCGACATCCTCCGTCTGGCCCTCATAGGTGCCCTTGGGAATGACCACCGACAGATAGGGCGAGCCGATCTTGGCGACGTCTTCGGCCGGCACCGCAACGACATTGATCGGCAAGGAGGTGGCGAGATCGCGGATCGAGGCGACGCCCAGCCCGGCCGATTGCAGCGTGGCGTCGAGCTGGCGGTTCTTGATCAGCTCGACCGATTCGGCGAAGGGCAGGTATTCGACGCGGCCGAGGTCCTCGTATTTCAGCCCGGCGGCGGCGAAGATGGCCCGCGCGTTGAGCTCGGTGCCCGATGCCGGCGCGCCGACCGACAGGCTCTTGCCCTTGAGGTCGGCGAGCGTCTTGATGCCGGATTCCTGGCTGGCGACGATCTGGATGTAATTGGGATAGATGGCGGCGATGCCGCGCAGCTTGTCCAGCTTGCCGGGGAAGCCGGCCTCGGCATTGCCCTCGGCGGCCATCTTGACGGAATCGCCGAGCGCGAACGCGATCTCGCCCTTGCCCTGCTGCAGGAGGTTGAGGTTCTCGACCGAGGCCTTGGTCGCCTGCACCTGGGTGCGGGCGCCCTCGATGCCCTTGCCGTAGATTTCCGACAGTGCCACGCCGAGCGGATAATAGACGCCCGAAGTTCCGCCGGTCAGCACGTTGATGAATTCCTGCGCGGTGGCCGACACCGCGCCAAGGCCAAGGGAAAGCGCCATCGCGCCGGCAGCAACAAATTTCGTCCTGAAATTCAACATCCGGTTTCCTCCCTGAAATATTGGCCGCATCGCCTCCCTGACGCGAACCGGGCGAGTTTAGACAGCGGAGGGGAAATGCCAACCCGCAATTCCGCTCGTTAGACGAATGGTTGAGAGTGTCGCCAAACATATGCCGGCTTGCACAAGGCGCGGCCGGAGCCGAAAGTTTTTCCAGCGCCTGTCGAAATCGGCCAAGGTCGCGCGACATACGTTCGGCCCGCAACGAAGCGGCCTTCGAAACCACGGGAGAAGACCCATGCGATACATGCTTATGATTTACGCCGACGAAGCCGCGATGGCGAACGTGCCGACCGAGGCGACCTATCAGATGAGCGCCGCCTATGACGCCTACACGGAAGCGCTGAAGAAGTCCGGCACCTGGCTGGCCGGCGACAGGCTGCGCCCGAGCCAGGCGACCACCCTGGTCCGGATGACTGACGGCAAGACCAGCGTGCTCGACGGCCCCTATGCCGACACCAAGGAGCAGCTTGCCGGCTTCTACATGATCGAAGCCGAGGACGCCGACGCCGCGATCGCCTGGGCGGCGCGCTGTCCGGCGGCCAGCACCGGGACTGTCGAGGTGCGGCCGATCTGGGAAATGGCCGACTATCTGCCCAGGAAATGACGGCGTGATGGACACACGCCCCGAAATCGCCCGGGTGGCCGCCGAGACGGCCGCCCGGCAGAGCTACGGCAAGCTGGTCGCCTGGCTGGCGGCGCGCACGCGCGACGTGGCTGCTGCGGAGGATGCTCTGGCCGACGCCTTTGCGGCGGCGCTTGAACGCTGGCCGCGCTCCGGCGTGCCGGAAAAGCCGGAAGCCTGGCTGCTCGCGGTGGCAAGGCGGCGGCGTGTCGATGCGGTGCGGCGGCGGCTGACCAGCGAAGCCGGCCGCGACCATCTCAAGCTGATTGCCGAGGAGGCGGAGGCGCGCATGACCGATGAGGACCTGCCCGACGAACGATTGCGGCTGATGTTCGCCTGCGCCCATCCGGCGATCGAACCGGGCGTGCGGGCGCCGCTGATCCTGCAGACCATCCTCGGCTTCGATGCCGCGACGATCGCTTCCGCTTTCCTGCTCTCGCCGTCAACGATGGGGCAGCGCCTGGTGCGCGCCAAGAGCCGCATCCGCGAGACCGGCATTCCGTTCCGCGTACCGGAGCGAGCCGAACTCGGCGAAAGGCTGGACGCGGTGCTGGAGGCAATCTACGCCGCTTTCGCCGAGGGCTGGTCCGACCCGGCCGGTACCGAGACGCGGCGCCGGAACCTCGCCACCGAAGGCATCTGGCTCGGCCGGCTGGTGGCCTCGCTGCTGCCGCAAGAGCCGGAAGCGCTGGGCCTGCTGTCGCTGATGCTGTTCGCCGAAGCGCGCCGCGCCGCGCGTCGCGACACGGCCGGAGAGTATGTGGCGCTCGCCGAGCAGGACCATGCACTGTGGGATCACGCCCTGGTCGACGAGGCCGAAGCCCTGCTCCGCCGTGCCGCCGCCATGGGCACGATCGGCCGCTATCAGCTCGAGGCGGCGGTCCAGTCGGCGCATGTGGCGCGACGACTGAGCGGCCGCACCGACTGGGCGGCGATCCGCGCGCTCTACGAAGCGCTGTTTTCGATCGCGGGATCACCGGTCGTGGCGATCAACCGCGCGGTGGCGATCGCAGAGACCGAGGGCGCGGTGGCGGGGTTGGCGGCTCTTTACGTGCTGGGAGACGACAAGCGGCTCAATGACTACCAGCCCTACTGGGCCGCGCGGGCCGGCCTGCTGGCCAGGCTCGGCCAGGCACCGCAGGCGCTCGAGGCCTATGATCGGGCGATCGGCTTAGAGCGCGATCCGGCGGTGCGCCGCTTCCTGCAGGCAAGACGCGCCGCTCTCATCCAATGAGCTCCCGGGCGCGGGCGGCATTTCGGACCACCTCGTTCAGGCCGGCCACATCTCGTGCGACGTGTTGAGCGTCTTCATGAGCGGATGCTCGCGCAACCGCGCCCACAGGCGTTCGATACCGGGCCAGGCCGCCCGCGCCATGTCGACGTCGGGATGCCAGGCCACCAGCATGACGAGATAGATGTCGGCCAGCGACATCTGATCGCCGGCGAGCCAGTCGCGGTTGCGCAAGGCTGCATCGACGACGGCAAAACCGCGGTCCATCTCGGCGACCGCCGCCTGTTTCACCGCCTTCGACCCCTCGGCATCCGTCGTGTAGCGATGGGCGTAGTAGAGCCGCAGCACCGCCGGGTAAAGCACCGAGGACATGAACGCCATCCAGCGCAGGAACTCCGCGCGGGCGGGCGCGCCGACCGCCGGCGCCAGGCCGGCTTGCGGGTGGCGCTCGGCGAGCAGGATGCAGATCGCCGCCGATTCGGTGATAGAGCGTCCGTCCGGCAAGGTCAGCACCGGCACCTGGTTCAACGGGCTGATGGCGAGGAAGGCCGGATCGGGCGCCTCGCTTTTCGGCACGTCGATCTGCTGGAAAGGCGCATCGATCAGCGCCAGCGCCGCCTCGACGACAAAGCCGCCGCTGCCCGGACGCGTGTAGAGCTTGTACATGAAATCCTCCCCCGGCCCGTCTTCTCGCGGGCCGGTGGTGATATGAACCGGAAGCAGGGGTCGGCTCAAGCGGCGCGGCGGCGCCAAGGGGAGTTTTTCTGCGGGCCAGGCTCAGGACGCAAAACAAGCCACGCTGGCCCGCCGACGCATGTTATTCCTGGGGTATCGAAGCCCTAAGCCCCCAGCCCCTCAAACAGGATTGTCGACAGATACCGCTCGGCGAAATCGGGGACGACCACGACCAGGGTCTTGCCCTTGTTCTCGGGCCGCGAGCCAACGACGATCGCCGCCTGCAGGGCCGCGCCCGACGAGATGCCGACCGGCACGCCTTCGAGGCGGGCGATGAGGCGCGCATTGGCGACCGAGTCCTCGTTCGAGACCTTGACGATCTCGTCATAGACCGTGGTGTCGAGGATTTTGGGCGCGAAGCCGGCGCCGATGCCCTGGATCTTGTGCGGGCCGGGCTGGCCGCCCGACAGCACCGGCGAGGCATCCGGCTCAACGGCGACGACATGCAGCGCGGGCTTGCGCTTCTTCAGGACCTGGCCGACGCCGGTGATGGTGCCGCCAGTGCCGATGCCGGCGATGAAGATGTCGATCCCGCCCTGGGTGTCGTTCCAGATTTCCTCCGCCGTCGTCTTGCGATGGATCTCCGGATTGGCCGGGTTTTCGAACTGCTGCGGAATGATGGCGTTGGGGATCGTCGCGGCCAGTTCGTCGGCCTTGGCGATGGCGCCCTTCATGCCTTTCGGGCCTTCGGTCAGCACCAGCTCGGCGCCGAGCAGCGCCAGCATCTTGCGGCGCTCGACCGACATCGTCTCCGGCATGGTCAGGATCAGCTTGTAGCCCTTGGCGGCGGCGGCGAAGGCGAGCGCGATGCCGGTGTTGCCGGATGTCGGTTCGATCAGCGTGGTCTTGCCGGGGGCAATCTTGCCGGCCGCTTCCAGCGCCTCGATCATCGCCACGCCGATACGGTCCTTGACCGAGGCGATCGGATTGAAGAATTCGAGCTTGGCGACCAGATTGGCGACGATGCCCTTCTCCTTGGCGAACTTGTCGAGCCGTACCAGGGGCGTGTCGCCGATCGTGTCGGTGATGGAATCGTAGATGCGGCCGCGGCCGGGCACGCGGGCTGAAGTGACGGGCTTGTTCATTGGTTTCGCTCCCTGGATTTCAGGCAATTGGCAGTAGCCGACAGAATAGGGCTTTCAACCGCGCAAGATAGGCTGCGGCTGGAAAATATCCGAGTGGGGCGCGTGCTGAAAACGCCTGGCACTCGGAAAAGCATTTCCCGAAACAGCCGAAGTAGGGAATGGTTTGGCCGAAACGACCTACTGACGAGCGGCGATCGCCGCCGCCGCGCCAACCATGAAGGCGCCGGCAGTGCGGTTCAGCACCTTCAGCGCGCGCGGCGACTTCAGGAACCAGCGCGCCTTGGCCGCCAGCGCCAGGTAAGGCACCAGCACGACGAACAGGACGACGACCGTCAGCGCGACGAGAATGCCGTAATCGGCAAGCGCGATCGTCTTCAGGTCGACGATGGTCGGCGTGATGGCGAGGTAGAAGATCATCGTCTTGGGGTTGCCGAGCGTCACGGTGAGGCCGGCGACGAAGCTCGACAGCAAGCCGCCCTTTCCCTTCCTGGCTTCGACGGTTTCAGGTGTGATGCCGGCGGTCCAGAAGCGCCAGCCGAGGAAAGCCAGGTAGGCGACGCCGGCCCATTTGATGGCCAGGAAAACCATGCCGAACTCCTGCGCGACGAAGGCGAGGCCCAGCACTACGGCGGTCAGGTAGGTGAGATCGCCCAGCATGAGTCCGAAGGACATGGCCAGCGACGAGCGAAAGCCCGAGCCCAGCGCACGCGCGACCAGCGCGGTGATGCCGGGGCCAGGAATGGCGGCGGCGATACCGAGTGCGGCACTATAGGCGAGGAATCCGGTGAGGGTCATGGCGCTGGCGTCCAAGGGCAGTCGCGCCCTTGTCGCACGAGGCGGCCTCGGGGAGAACGCCCTGAGCGCGGGATTCGCTTGCACCAGACGGCAATGGCCCGGTTCGCAAGCAAGGGTCAGGAGCGGTCGCCACTATAAGTCACGCGCCAGATCGTGCCGTTGCCGTCCTCGGAGACGATCAAGGATCCGTCGCCGGCCGCCGCAACGCCGACCGGGCGGCCCCACACCTCGCCGTTCGAAACGACGAAGCCGGTCATGAAATCCTCGTATTCGCCGGTTGGCTTGCCGTCCTTGAACAGAAGCCAGACCACCTTGTAGCCGGTCCTGTTGCCGCGGTTCCACGAACCGTGCAGGGCAACGAACGCGTCGCCTCGATACGCCTGGGGAAATCCGGCGTCGGCGGGCAAATCCTTGCCATCGTAGAAGGCGATGTTGGGCGGCGCCGAATGCGCCTGCATCAGCACGTCGGGACTGTCAGCCTTGCCGGCGAGGTCGGGGCGCTCGCCCCTGTGGCGCGGGTCCTCATTGTCGCCGATATAATACCAGGGCCAGCCATAGAAGGCGCCTTCCCTGACCGATGTCGCGTATTCGGCGGGCACATTGTCGCCGAGCCCGTCGCGCTCGTTGACGACACACCATAGCGCGCCGGTCGCCGGCTGGACGGTCATGCCCGAACAGTTGCGCAAGCCGGTGGCCACTGTGCGACCGTTCTTACCGTCGGGGTCGAAGGCCCGGACCTCGGCCCGGCCCGCCTCGGAACCCCAACTGGCGCCGAGCGGCTTAGCCTTGACCCAGGCGTCGAGCCCGCCCCTGGGCCTCTTGCCCATGTCCTCGGCGACATTCGAGCCGGAGCCGACGGAAAGATAAAGTGTCTTGCCGTCGGGCGAGAAGGCGATGTCGCGGGTCCAGTGGTGGGTCGAAGGAATGTCGGCGACGATGGTTTGCGGCTCGCCCGAGGCCTTCAGGTCGCCATGGCCGTAGGCAAAACGCACGATGCTGTCGCTGTTGGCGACGTAGACCCATTGCGGGTCCTTGCCCGGGGGATAGAAGGCAATGCCATAGGGCCGGTTGAGACCGCCGGCAAAGATGCTTTTCTCAGCGGCTTTCGCGCTGCCCTTCGCCAGGCGATAGACGCGGAGCTGGTTGGCCTTGCTGTCGGCAATGAACAGGTCGCCATTGGGCGCGATGCGCACCACGCGCGGATTGTCGATCCCCGAGGCGATCAACTCGGCCGAAAACCCCGGCGGCAAATGCGGCTTTGCGTCCGCCGGCATGTCGATCACGCCGGCGCTGTTGGACGCGGATTTGGTGACATAGGGTTTCGGCAGGTCTTCCGGCTTAATCAGCCGGCGCACGCCGGGCCTGTCCGCCCGCCAGTCGCCGAAGGCGGCCGGGCCTTTGAGCACAGGCTGGTCGGCTTGCTGGGCGAGCGCCGCGGTCGTGACAAACAGTGCGGACATCGCCAGTCCGGCCAATCGCATCACTTCCTCCAACGGGTCATGAAGGAAACCAACGATCGGTTTGCTCGTGGGTTCCGTTGCGCTCGATGCTCAAAACTTCTCGGATCAGGTCCCGGCAGCGTAAAAATCGTCGTCCAGGCGTTTTTCCAATTCAACGAGATCGGCCGGCAATGGGAGGCCCATGGCGCGCATCTCGCGCAGTTTTTCGCGCAGCTGTTCCTGAATTTCGTGCTGGTCCTCCGGCTGGTTGACCATCTCCTCGAGCAGCAGACTGATCTGGGCCTTGAACGATTCCAGCGCCATTCTTTTTCTCCTTTGCAGCCTGTCTGGATTACGGTCCCGCCAGGAAAGTCACTCGCGGTCGAATTCCGGCATGGAAACCAAGGCAATAATTCCGGGATTCCTTACCTCAGCATGCGGGAAATCAGCTGTGCCGTATAATCCACCATCGGCACGATGCGGGCATAGTTCAGCCTTGTCGGGCCGATGACGCCGAGCGCGCCGACGACGCGGGCGTCCTTGTCGCGATAGGGCGCCACCACCAGCGACGAGCCCGACAGCGAGAACAGCTTGTTTTCCGAGCCGATGAAGATGCGCACGCCCGATCCCTGCTCGGCGAGGTCGAGCAATTGGATCAGCCCGTCCTGCGTCTCCATGTCCTCGAACAGGTGGCGCAAGAGTTCGATGTCGGCCTGGGCGGTGACGTTTTCCAGCAGATTGGCGCGGCCGCGCACGATGAGCCGCGCCGGCAGGCCGCTTTCGGCCCCCGCCCACACCGCAAGCCCCTTCTCGACGAGGTCCTGCGACAGCGTATCGAGGGCGGCTCTCGTCTCTTCCTTGATGCGGGCGATCTCGGTGCGCGCCTCGGCCAGCGTGCGGCCACGAATATGCGCGTTGAGGAAATTCGAGGCCTCGTGCAGTTGCGAGACGGTGATGCCGGCGGGCAGCTCGACGACGCGGTTTTCGACATCGCCATTCTGCGACACCAGCACGGCAAGCGCCTTGGTCGGCTCCAGCTGGATGAATTCGATGTGCTTCAGCGCCACCTCGTTCTTGGCCGCCAGCAC
This sequence comes from Mesorhizobium sp. B2-4-13, assembly GCF_006658535.1. Lineage (NCBI taxonomy): Bacteria > Pseudomonadati > Pseudomonadota > Alphaproteobacteria > Hyphomicrobiales > Phyllobacteriaceae > Mesorhizobium > Mesorhizobium sp. B2-4-13. Next base: position 173,314 of record NZ_VFVB01000009.1, read on the forward strand.
CAGGCCGGCGCCGCGCGACATGCCCGACAGCATCTGGCTGGCCTCGGTCAGCATATGCTCCAGCGTCGCGCCGGAGCCGGAGGCCCGCACCTGCGCCTCGATGGTGCGGCGCTCCTCGTCGGAGAGGTCGCCAAGCTCCATGAAGGCATCGACGAAGAAACGCAGGCCAGCCTGGGTCGGCAGGCGCCCGGCCGAGATGTGCGGCGCGTAGATCAGCCCGAGATGCTCGAGGTCGCTCATCACGTTGCGGATGGTGGCGGGCGACAGCGAGGACGGCAGGATGCGCGACAGGCTGCGCGAGCCCACGGGTTCGCCGTCCCGCAGATAGGAATCGACGATGCGCCGGAAGATGTCGCGCGAGCGCATGTCGAGCGACTGAAGAGCCAGCGACTGCGAGGCGGGATCGACTGCCTTGGTCATTCGGCTAAAAACCTCCGGTTCCAGGATATAGACTTCGGTGGGCCGCGCGCAACCCGGTGTCTGTGTCGGGTCACCGCCCCTTTTCCTTTGCGCCGTGCCCTGCATGCGTCTAAAAGCCGGCCACGATTCAAAAAATGACAAGAAAGCAGGCCGAATGCGCCCCTCCAAACGCCAATTCGACGAAATGCGCGCCATCTCCTTCGAGCGCGGCGTCTCCAAGCATGCCGAAGGCTCGTGCCTGGTGAAGTTCGGCGACACGCATGTCCTGTGCACCGCCAGCCTTGAGGAAAAGGTGCCTGGCTGGATGCGCAATTCCGGCAAGGGCTGGGTGACGGCCGAATATGGCATGCTGCCGCGCTCGACCGGCGAGCGCATGCGCCGCGAGGCCTCCGCCGGCAAGCAGGGCGGCCGCACGCTGGAAATCCAGCGGCTGATCGGCCGTTCGCTACGCGCCGTGGTCGACCTGCAGGCGCTGGGCGAACAGCAGATCACCGTCGACTGCGACGTCATCCAGGCCGATGGCGGCACCCGCACCGCTTCGATCACCGGCGGCTGGGTGGCGCTGTATGACTGCCTGCGCTGGATGGAAGCGCGGCAGATGGCCAGTGTTTCGAAAGTGCTGAAGGATCATGTCGCGGCGATTTCCTGCGGCATCCATGACGGCCAGCCGGTCATTGATCTCGACTATGTCGAGGATTCCTCGGCCGGCACCGACGCCAATTTCGTCATGACCGGCAAGGGCGGCATCGTCGAGATCCAGGGCACCGCCGAGGGCGAGCCTTTCTCCGAAGAGCAGTTCGCGGCCTTGATGGGCCTGGCCAAGAAGGGCATTTCCCGGTTGGTCAGCCTGCAGCAGATGGCGGTGGCTTAGTTTATTCATGCGGAGCCTGGGCACCCCCCTCTGCCCTGCCGGGCATCTCCCCCGCAAGGGGGGAGATCGGATGTTGTCGAGAGCTTCGCCAATAATCAGCATAGAATACCATGAGCTGGCGCTCACGCTGCCAATCTCCCCCCTTGCGGGGGAGATGGCCGGCAGGCCAGAGGGGGGGGCCTCGTGACTCCCTCTGCCATTCTTGAATCCGCCCTCTATGTCACCGACCTCGCTGAAGCAGAGGTCTTCTACACCGATATCCTCGGCCTCGCCCTGCTTGGCAAGGTAGAAGGCCGCCACCTTTTCTTCCGCTGTGGCCCGGGCGTGCTGCTCGTCTTCAATGCCGAGACGACCAGAATTCCCCCGGCGTCCGATGCGCGGCTGAAAGTGCCGCCGCACGGCGCGGTCGGCGAAGGCCATCTGTGCTTTGCCGCGACCGCCGATGAAATCGAGCTTTGGAAAACCCATCTCTTGGCGAAGAAAATCGCCATCGAAAGCGAATTCGAATGGCCGCAAGGCGGCCGTTCGATCTATATACGCGACCCTTCGGGCAATTCGATCGAGTTCGCCGAGCCGAGAATCTGGGGCCTTTGATGCATTCGCCAAACCTCCATACGCTTGATGGCAAGAAGATCGTCGTCGCCAGCCACAATGAAGGCAAGCTGCGCGAATTCGCCGAGCTGATGGGGCCGTTCGGCTTCGAGGCGAAATCGGCCAAGGCGTATGGCCTGCCCGAACCGGACGAAACCGGCACCACCTTCGAGGAAAACGCCTACATCAAGGCCTTTGCCGCCGCAAAGGCGACTGGCCTGCCGGCACTCTCGGACGATTCCGGCCTCTGTGTCGACGCGCTCGACGGCGCGCCCGGCGTCTATACCGCGAACTGGGCCGAGACTCCGGACGGTTCGCGCGATTTCGCCATGGCCATGCAGCGCACCGAAGTGGCGATGCAGGAAGTCGGCGCGGCCACGCCCGAACGGCGCACGGGCCGCTTTGTCGCCGTCATCTGCCTCGCCTTTCCCGATGGCGAGGCCGAATATTATCGCGGCGAGGCCGAGGGCACGCTGGTCTGGCCGCCGCGCGGCGAGCTCGGCTTCGGCTACGATCCGGTGTTTTTGCCCAATGGCTTCGACAAGACCTTCGGCGAGATGAGCGCGGAGGAAAAGCACGGCTGGGAACCCGGCCAGGCGACGGCGCTGTCGCACCGCGCCCGCGCCTTCCAGAAATTCGCCCAAGCCCGGCTTGGTTCGGTGAGGCCTGGCTCGGCATGATCGGACCCGGCACCACCATGGCGCTCGACCGCGGTCCCGGCTTCGGCGTCTATGTCCATTGGCCGTTCTGCGCCGCCAAGTGCCCCTATTGCGACTTCAACAGCCATGTCCGCCACCAGCCGGTCGACCAGGAGCGCTTCGCCGCCGCCTTCGAGGCCGAGTTGGCAACGATGCGCCAGCGCACCGGGCCACGCGAAGTGACCAGCATCTTCCTCGGCGGCGGCACGCCGTCGCTGATGAAGCCGGAAACCGTGGCCAGGGTTCTGGACGCCGTGGCTGGGAATTGGACGGTGCCTGACGGCATCGAGGTGACGCTCGAGGCCAACCCGTCCTCGGTCGAGGCGGAGCGGTTTCGCGGTTACCGCGCCGCCGGTGTCAACCGCGTCTCGCTCGGCGTGCAGGCGCTGAACGACAAGGATTTGCGCTTTCTCGGCCGGCTGCACAATGTAAGGGAAGCCTTGCACGCCATCGGGCTCGCGCGCGAAATCTTTCCGCGCCTGTCCTTCGACCTGATCTATGCGCGTCCCGGGCAGACGCCGGAGGATTGGCAGGCGGAACTCGAACAGGCGATCGGCCATGCCGCCGACCACCTGTCGCTCTACCAGCTCACCATCGAGGAAGGCACGCCCTTCCATGCGCTCCACGCGGCGAAGAAATTCGTCGTTCCCGACAACGACCACGCCGCCGACCTCTATGCACTGACGCAGGAAATCACCACGGCGCACGGCCTGCCGGCCTACGAGATCTCCAACCACGCCAGGCCGGGGGCCGAAAGCCGGCACAATCTGACCTACTGGCGCTACGGCGAATATGTCGGCGTCGGCCCCGGCGCGCATGGCCGCTTCGTCGAGAACGGCCACCGTGTGGTGACCATCGCCGAACGGATGCCGGAGACCTGGGCCAATCTGGTCGAGGCCAAGGGCCATGGCATCACCGGCGGCGAGCTGCTGACGCGCTCCGAAGAGGCGGACGAATTTCTTTTGATGGGGCTGAGGCTCGCCGAAGGCATCGACCTCTCGCGCTACGAGGCCTTTTCCGGGCGCGAGCTGTCGAGCGCTCGCCTGTCGGTGCTGCAGGGCGAGGGCCTGGTGACGCCGATCGGCAACGCCCGCCTGCGGGCCACGCCGGCCGGCATGATCGTGCTCGACGCCGTGGTGGCGGACTTGGCGCGCTAAACCTTGAAAAACGTCCTCTTCGTCTGCAGCCAGAACCGCTTGCGCAGCCCGACCGCCGAACAGGTGTTTTCCACGCGGCGCGACATCGAAGTCGCCTCGGCTGGCACCAATCATGACGCCGACACGCCGCTGACGCACGAGCTCGTCGGCTGGGCGGACATCATCTTTGTCATGGAGAAAACCCACCGGACGAAACTGCGGAAGCAATTCAAGGCCAGCCTGAAGGCGGCCAAGGTGATCTGCCTCGATATCCCCGACGATTATGAATTCATGGACCCGGAGCTGATCGCGCTTCTGAAGGCGCGCGTGTCCCGGTATCTGGACTGAGCGCTTGCGTTCGCCCCTTCGCCTTCGGCCGAACACCGTTGACCCCGAAGCCCATCTGCCCGAATTGTAGCGCGCAATTTCCCCGGCTCCGGACGCCATGACCACGCGCGAACCACCCAAACCCACGGACTCCCCGCTCACCTTCGCGGTGCTGGTGTTCCCCGGCTTTCCGATGATGGCGTTCAGTTCCGTCATCGAGCCACTGCGCGCCGCCAACATACTGGCGAAGCGGGAATGCTACCGCTGGATCATCGTCGGGGCGACCCAAGGGACGGTCGAGGCCTCGAACGGCGTCGTCATCCAGCCAGGCTTTTACGCCGAGGCAGCGCCCAAGGTCGACCGCATCGTGGTCTGCTCGGGCGGCGACGCCGATCATCTCGTCGCCGAGGACGCCGCGAGCTGGATCCGCCGCAGCCTGCGCGCCGGCGCTCATATCGGCGCGGTCGCGGACGCGGCGTTCTTCCTCGCCCGCGCGGGCCTGCTCGACGGCCATGCCTGCACCTTGCACTGGACCAGCCAGGCCGCCTTCACCGAGGCGTTCCCCAACATCGAGCTGCGCCGCGATCTCTACGTCATCGACCGCAAGCGTTTTACCTCGGCCGGCGGCGTCGGCAGCCTCGACATGATGCTGGAGATCGTCACCCGCGACTACGGCGCCGAGCTTGCCGCCGGCGTCGCCGAATGGTTCGTGCACAGCCAATTGCGCTCCAGCGTCGACCGCAAGCTGATGCCGCTGCGCCTGCGCACCGGCGTGCAGAACGAGCTGGTGCTGTCGGCCATCGCCATCATGGAGGACGCGGTGGAGGAGAGGCTCGGCATGGCCGAGCTGACGGCGAAGCTCGGCGTTTCCTCCGACAAGCTCGAGCGATCCTTCCGCTCCGAACTCGCCATCTCGCCCAATGGCTATTACCGACGGCTCAGGCTGAAACGCGCCGCCGACCTGCTGGCGCATTCGACGCTTGCCGTGCGCGACGTGGCGCTGGCCTGCGGCTTTGCCTCGATGTCGAGCTTTGCCCGCGCCTTCCGCGAGGAGCATGGCCATCCGCCGAAGCTGGCGAGGAGGCATTAGGGGCCACGTTCTACGAGGGCCCCCTCATCCGGCCGCTCCGCGGCCACCTTCTCCCCGGTGGGGAGAAGAGGTTGGCGCCGGCGCCGGTAGTCTCCTCTCCCCCTCGGGGAGAGGTCAGCCGAGTGAAGCGGAGGCTGGGTGAGGGGCAGCGCCACGCATTCCAGAGCGGCATTCCGCACAACACACGCGGTTTTCCGCACAATCTCGCCGCCTCTCCTGCGCCATGGTCAGGCCTCGCAATCCACCCAAGGCCAGACCCCATGAGCATCGTCGTATTCGACCCCGACAGCACCGAGGACGTCGACTTCAAGGACCGCATGCGCCACCCGGCGGCGGCCGACCCGGCCGGCGGCATGTGGCTGTCGGACACCGAGCCGTCCTTCATCGATGCCGATGCCCTGCGCAAAGGCCGGCTCAACAAACTGCGCGGCTGGATGCGCGAGGCCGGCTATGGCGGCGTCGTTTTGTTCGACCCCTACAACCAGCGCTACGCCACCGGTTCGCGCAACATGTTCGGCTATTTCCTGCGCAACTCGACCCGTTATTTCTTCATTCCGGCCGACGGGCCGATCGTGCTGTTCGAATATCCGCAGAGCTACCATGTCTCGATGGTGCTCGACACGATCGACGAGGCGCGTCCTTCCAAGCTCGTCTGGTCTTCCGTGTCGGGCCGCGACGACGAGACCGCCGGGCCCTTCGCCGACGAGATCGCCGAGTTGCTGAGAAAGCACGGCGGCGGCTCGATGAAGCTCGGGCTCGACCGCTGCAGCCATCTGCAGGCCCTGGCGCTTGAAAAGCGCGGCTGCGAGGTTCGCGATTGCCAGGGCGAAATTCTCGCCGTGCGCGCGGTGAAGACGCCCGAGGAAGTCAAATGCCTGCAGGTGTCGATGGCCGGCGCCGAGGCCGCCGTCTATGCGGTGCGCGAGGCGATCAAGCCCGGCGTTTCCGAAAACGATCTGTTCGCCATCATGTATGGCGAGGTCATCCGCCAGGGCGGCGAGTTCATCGAGACGCGGCTCTTGACCTCAGGCCAGCGCACCAATCCGTGGTTCAACGAAGCCAGCGGCCGCAAGATCAGGCCCGGCGAACTCTTGGCGCTCGATACCGACACGATCGGCTGTTACGGCTATTATTCGGATTTTTCGCGCACCTTCCGCTGTGGGCCGGGCAGACCGACGCCTTATCAGAAATCGCTCTACCGCATGGCGCATGATCAGGTTCAGCACAATATTTCGATCGTGAAGCCCGGCATGGCGTTCCGCGAGATCGCCGAGAAGGCGTGGAAAATTCCGGACCGCTTCGTCGACCAGCGCTACACCTCGGTCATGCACGGCGTCGGCATGCATGGCGAGACACCATTCATCGCGCATGCCATGGATTACGAGACCTATGGCCGCGACGGCCATATCGTGCCAGGCATGGTGGTGAGCGTGGAAAGCTATATTGGCGAGAAGGGCGGCCGCGAGGGCGTCAAGCTGGAGGACGAAATCCTGATCACCGAGACCGGCACCGAGCTTCTGTCGCGCTTTCCGTATGAGGATGAGTTTCTGGAGAAAGAGATTTGATGGTGGTCTCCGCCGCTGGCCTACACGCGGTACTGCCAGCATTAGAGATTAGCCGCCACGCCTCTCGCTTCGTCATCCTAGGGCGGAGCAAGGAGCGAAGCGACGCGGCGCAGACCCTAGGATCCGCTCCGCTGCATCCTTCGACAAACATCACGGCATGGATTCCAGGGTCTTCGCGACGCCGCTTCGCGGCTGCTGCGCCCTGGAATGACGAAGTCGCGGGGCCTTTTCGGACAATCGTCCAAGCCTGCGCCAAAAGGCCGAGAGAAACAGCGTCAGCCGGAAAACCCTCCGCATGAAAGCCCCCATTTCCATCAGGCGCGGCACGGTGGCCGCTGTGTTCATCGACCTGCAGGAAGAGCACCGGCGGGACAAGCGCTACCTCGTCGAGGGCTATGAAAAGATCCTCGCCAATGTCCAGCGCCTGCAGGCGGCGGCGCGTCAAAACCATGTGCCGCTTCATCACTGGGCCTATATCGTCGATCTCGACAGCCAGGACCGGCCCTTTCATCCGGTCGGCGAAGACGGCAAGTCGGCCTTTTCCGACAAGAGCGACCCGCTGACCGAGATCTGCCACGAGGTGGCGCCGGCGAATGGCGAGGCGCTGCTGATCAAGGCCGAGGCCAGCGCCTTCCGCTCCGGTCCGGCCGGCGATCGGCTCAAGGCTTCCGGCATCGAATGGCTCGTCATGGCTGGCGTGTGGACCGAGGCCTGCATCGACGCGTCGGTCAGGGATGCCGTGGCAAGGGGCTTTCGCGTGCTTTTGGTCAAGGATGCCTGCGGCAGCGGGAGCGCGGCCATGCACCAGACCGGCATCCTCAACCTTGCCAACCGGCTCTATGGCGGCGCGGTTGCCGACACCGACGGCGCCTGCCGGCTGCTGGCCGGCGAGCCGGTCACCGTCTGGCAGGTCGAAGGCTCGGTACCCCTGCGCTTCACTTTTGAAAACGCCGCGCGTCTCTATGCCGAGCTTTGACGTGCCGCTCGGATTGAAATGACCAGCCGCGGCAAATATGGACCATGGCTCGACCCGGCGCTCTGGGCCTATATCGACAGCGTCAACGCCTGGTACCCGCCGGAGATTGCCGGCCTGCCCATCGACAAGCAGCGCGCGGTCTATGCCAGGATGTGCCGGGCCTTCCACCAGGGCCGTCCGCCCGGGGTCAAGGCCACCGACAGCCTGGTCGCCGCTTCGAACCATGATATCCCGGTCCGCCGTTACCGGCTCGCCGGCGCCACACCGCGCGCGACAGTGCTCTATTTCCACGGTGGCGGTTTCATCCTCGGCGGGCTCGAAAGCCATGACGACATCTGCGCCGAAATCTGCGCCGGCACCGGCTTCGACATTGTGTCGGTCGATTACCGGCTGGCGCCCGAGCATCTTCATCCCGCCGCCTTCGACGATGCGCTGGCGGCTTTCGAATGGGCGGCGGCGACCAGCGAGCCGCCGCTCGTGCTCTGCGGTGAAAGTGCGGGCGGCAATCTGGCGGCGGCGGTGGCACAGGCCACGCGTCGCCATCCGCGCGCCGCGATCGGCCAGGTGCTGATCTATCCCGACCTCGGCGGCAACGAGGCGATCGGCTCCTACGTGGAACACGCCGATGCGCCGCTGCTGTCGACAAGCGACGCCGCCTTCTACCGCGACGTCCGCTCAGCCCGGAAGCAATCGCCCGGCGATCCGACCTTCTCGCCGCTGCGTGACCGCGACTTTTCCGGCCTGCCGCCAACGGTGATCATCACGGCCGAATGCGATCCGCTGTCGTCGGACGGCGAAGTCTATCGCGACCATATCCTGGAGGCCGGCGGCAAGGCCTGGTGGCATGAGGAGCCCCGCCTCGTGCACAGTTTCCTGCGCGCCCGCACGACCGTGCCGGCCGCTGCGGAGGCTTTTGCGCGCATCATTGCGGCCGCTGCCGCGCTGGGCCGGGGGGAATGGCCGTACTGAGGCCGCTCCTCGGATGGCTCTATGATGACAGCGCCTGGGCTGCTTCCTGGGGGGAGGCTTTCAGCCACAGCGCCTTTTCGCCGAGCGTCGCGACCATGGCGGCGTGCGCGGCGCGCTCCGCTTCGGTCAGGCGGGGCAGCAGCGGCGCCGGGCGCTCGGCAACGATGATCTCGATATGCCTGACATTGTTGCCGCCTTGGGCCGGCGCGGTGGCGCTGTCGAGGATCAATGCGGCCTGCTTGCCGCCGATCAGCTCGATATAGACTTCCGCCAGCAATTCGGAATCGAGCAGGGCGCCGTGCTTGGTGCGCTTGGTATTGTCAATGCCGTAGCGCCGGCACAGCGCGTCGAGCGAATTGGGTCCCATCGGGTGCTTGCGGCGCGCCAGGGCCAGCGTGTCGACGACAAGCCCGTTATCGACAGGCGGGTGGCCAAGCCGCCCGAATTCGACATTGAGGAAGCCGATATCGAAGGTAGCGTTGTGGGCGACCAGCTTGGCGCCTTCCGTGAATTTCAGCCATTCCTCGGCAATTTCGGCGAAGCTCGGCTTGCCCGCGAGATCGGCCGCGCTGATGCCGTGCACGGACTGCGCCTCGGCATGGATCGCGCGGCCTTGCGGGTTGATATAATGATGGAAGGTCCTGCCGGTCGGAAAGCGATTGACCAGCTCGACGCCGCCAAGCTCGATCACGCGGTCGTCACGCGAATCGAGGCCGGTGGTTTCCGTATCGAAAATGATCTCACGCATCGAATCAGGTCGCTCCTGGGAGCAGAATCGCCAGACCGGAACAAAATGGCAATGGGCAATGCTGACGGCCTGCCGTCAGCAGCCCGACTTATCCCTTGATTTCGGCGATGATCGAAGCAACCGCCGCACGCGCGGCGTCCAGCCCCTCGCCGGTGTCGATGACGAAATCGGCCAGCCGGCGCTTTTCGGCATCCGGCACCTGCCTGGCCAGAATCGACGCCAGTTTTTCTTCGCTCATGCCAGGCCGCGCCAGCACGCGCTGGCGCTGGACTTCGGCCGGCGCCGTCACCACGACGACCTTGTCGACGCGGCCACGGCCGCCGGTTTCGAACAGCAGCGGGATGTCGAGGACCACGATCGATTCGCCCGCTGCACGATGCCTGGCCAGGAAGGCATCGGCATCGGCACGAACCAGCGGGTGGATGATGGCTTCGAGTTTTTTCAGGGCCGCGGCATCGCCGAGCACGCGAGCGCCGAGTTTTGCGCGGTCGACGCTTCCGTGAACGGTGGTGCCGGGAAAGGCGGCCTCGACCAGCGGGGCGGCCTTGCCGGCATAGAGGCGGTGCACCGTCTCGTCGGAATCATGCACCGGCACCCCTGCTTCGGCGAACATCCTGGCAGTGGTCGACTTGCCCATGCCGATCGAGCCGGTGAGGCCGAGCACGATCATGATTTCGGCACCCGGGATTTGGGCACCAGATCGGCAACGATGAGTGCGCGCAGTTCAGCCGTCACCTTCGGCCTGACGCCGAACCAGCGTTCGAAGCCGGGCACCGCCTGGTTGAGCAGCATGCCGAGCCCGTCGACCGTCTTCAGCCCCCGTGCCCGCGCGGCGGCGAGCAGTGGGGTCTCGAGCGGCACATAGACGATGTCGTTGACCACGGCGTGGGCGGGCAGACCCCTGGGGTCGGCGGCCAGATCCCCGTTGCCCTGCATGCCCAGCGCCGTGGTGTTAACCAGCAGGCCGGCGTCGCGCAGCAATTCGCCGGTCGCCGCCAACGGATGCGCGGACACCCCGGCGCCAAAGCGGTCGCGCAATTCGATTGCCCGGGCGAGCGTGCGATTGACGATGCGGATATCACCGAGGCCGCGCGCCTTCAGCGCATGGATGACGGCACGGGCGGCGCCCCCGGCACCCAGCACCACGGCAGGGCCATTGGCCGCCCAGCCCGGAGCGTGGTCGTCGAGATTGGCGGCAAAGCCGTGGCCGTCGGTGTTGCCGCCCCACAAAGTGCCGTCCTCGAACCAGAGCGTGTTGACGGCGCCGATCTCGTCGGCCGCATGGTCGCGGCGCGCGACCCCGGCAAAAGCCGCCTCCTTGTGCGGGATGGTGACGTTGCCGCCGCGATAACCGTTCGCCTGCATCGCCGCCAGGAATTCGGCGAAGTTTTCGGGCGCCACATCGATCGCCTGATAACTGCCGTCAATGCCATGCTCGGCCAGCCAGTGGCCGTGGATCATCGGCGAGCGCGAATGTTTTATGGGGTGGCCGGTGACGAAGGCCTTTTTCGAGGTTTCAGCCATCGATGGCTCCCAGTGCGCGCAGTTCCGCCAGCAACGGCAGCAGCGGCAGGCCGACAATGGTAAAATGGTCGCCTTCGATTTTTTCGAACAGCTGGATGCCTTCGCCCTCGACCTGGTAGGCGCCGACACTCGACAATGCCTTGACACCGACCCGGGCCAGATGCCGGCCGATGAAGGCGGGGTCGAGCTTGCGCATGGTCATCGAGGCGATGCCGACATGGCGCCACAGCACCTTGCCGTCGCGCACCAGAACGGCGGCGCTGTTGAGCTGATGGGTCTTGCCCGACAACGCCAGGAGATGGCGGCGCGCGCCCTCCATGTCCGCCGGCTTGTGGAACACCTCGTCACCCAAGGACAGCGTCTGGTCGCAGCCAAGCACCAGCGCCCCGGGCCGGCGCTCGCTGACTTCGGTGGCCTTGGCTTCGGCGAGCACCAGGGCGACGTCCTCGGGCGAGGCGCCGCTGTCCTGCAACGGCGCCTCCAGCGTCCGCTCGTCCAGCGTCGCGGGAACCGCCTCGATGTCGACGCCGGCATCGACCAGCATCGCCTTGCGGAACGGACTGCCTGAAGCGAGGATGATTTTTTCTGTCATGATCTTTCGCCTGTTACCCGTCGTTGAGTTGCTGGCTGGGTGGGACGCTAGCGGCCGCCGCACCCCTTGGCCACTGTAACGGCATGGATCCTAGGGTCTGCGCGACGGAGCTTCGCTCCTGCTTCGCCCTAGGATGATGAATGCATTGCGATTCACGGCTAATCTCAACGGCCGGAGATTTGCAGTTGTGTCGCCGCATAAGAAGTGACGATGCTGGCAAGTCACAAACCTTCGAGATTAGCCGGGACAATCATCCCTTCGTCATCCTAGGGCGAAGCAAGGAGCGAAGCGACGCGGCGCAGACCCTAGGATCCATGCCGTGACCTTTCGAACCACGCAGCGGTTCTGTTGGCAGGTTGGCGCACGGTTCCAATTATCTGTTCTTCCCCCGCAGGGCAACGATGGCCGCCGCCGTTTCCTCGATCGAGCGGCGGCTGACGTCGATCATCGGCCAGCCGTGGCGGGTGCAGATCTGGCGGGCGTAGGCGAGTTCCTCGTTGATGGCGGCGCGGTCGACATACTCGGTCGGCACATAGGTGCTCGAATTGCCGAGGATGCGGTTCTGGCGCACATGCGAGATGCGCTCGGCGGTGGCGATCAGCCCGACGACCAGCGGCGCCCTGGCGTTGACCAGGCTTTCTGGCACCGGCACGCCGAGCACGATCGGGATGTTGGCGGTCTTGATGCCGCGGTTGGCGAGATAGATGCTGGTCGGCGTCTTCGAGGTGCGCGATATGCCGATCAGCACGACATCGGCGTCATCCATGTTTGCCGGCAGCTGGCCGTCATCATGGTCCATGGTGAAATTGAGCGCGTCGATGCGCCGGAAATATTCGGCATCGAGAACATGCTGGGCGCCGACGCGGCGGCCGGCCGGCGTCCCGAGATAGGACTGGAAGACCGTCAGCACCGGCTCCAGCACGGACACGCAGGGCAGGCCCATGGCCGCGCAGCGTTCGTCGATGCCGCGTGCCAGCTTCTGATCGACCACCGTGTAGAGGATGATGCCCGGCTCCTCCTCTATGTCCTCGAAGACCTTGGCTATCTGCTTTTCGGTGCGGATGAGCGGGTAGATGTGCTCGATGGCGCGTGCATCCTTGTATTGCGCTGAAGCCGCGCGGCCGGCGGCGAGCAGGGTTTCGCCCGTGGCATCGGAAATCAGATGCAGGTGGAAGAAGCTCTGGGGTTTGTTCACAGGGATCACCTGGGGCTGTGGGCGGATGTGGATAAGATCGGACGGGCCGACGGGCCGGCCGGAGGCGACTGTATCAGATGCCGGTTTGTCCACAATTCGATGCGCTGTCAGCTTCTCCTGGCGGCTGGGGACAAGTCCGTGGACGAAGCATTTTGCCTTTTGCTCGTCCACAGGGCAGGTCTCCAGGGCATCAGACCTAGCGCATTGACTCCAGTGGCGGATTCCTGATTGTCCCCAGAACCCTGCCAGCCGCGATCGGGAGTGCGCGACAATATGCTTGCTGGCGTTTTGGCGGCCAAAGCGGGACAGGTGAAAACCACCACAACCAACAGACTCTTAGAATCAGAAGACTCTTTTAAAATAAGATATTTGATTAAGAGGAAGCCGGGAGAGGCGAGCGCGCGATGCCTGCAAGACGGATCATGCTGGATGTGCTGAATGGCGAGGCGGTGTTTCCTCCTCCGCTATGGATGATGCGACAGGCCGGGCGCTATCTGCCGGAATACCGTGAGACGCGAAGACGGGCCGGCTCGTTCCTTGATCTCTGCTACGATCCCGAGCTTGCCGTGGAAGTGACGCTGCAGCCGATCGAGCGCTTTGGCTTCGACGCTTCGATCGTGTTTTCGGACATCCTTGTCGTTCCCCATGCGCTTGGCCGCGACGTGCGCTTCGAGGAAGGGCGTGGGCCGCTCCTGACGCCGATTTCGGCGGCCGAGATTCCGGCGCTGGGAAGCGATGTGTTTCACGTGAATCTCGAACCGGTCTACGAGACGCTTCGGCGACTGCGGGCGAAGTTGCCCGACGAAACGACGCTGATCGGCTTTTGCGGCGCCCCGTGGACGGTGGCGACCTATATGATCGCCGGCCATGGCACCCCGGACCAGGCGCCGGCGAGGCTGTTCGCGTACCGCGAGCCGGCGGCGTTTCGGCAGCTGCTGAAAGTGCTCGCCGACCATTCGGCGTCCTATCTGATCCGGCAGATCGAGGCCGGTGCGGATGTCGTGCAGATTTTCGATTCCTGGTCGGGGGTGCTCGACGATGCCTCGTTCGAACGCTTCTGCGTCGAGCCGGTGGCCGAGATCGTCAGGCAGGTTCGGGCGGTCCATCCCGATGTGCCGATCATCGGTTTTCCCAAGGGCGCCGGCGCCCGCTACCAGAGCTATCGCGAGAAGACCGGCGTGACGGGACTGGGCATCGACTGGACGGTGCCGCTGGAGGCCGCGAAGGCGTTGCAGCGGCAAGGCGCCGTCCAGGGCAATCTCGATCCCTTGCGGCTGGTCGCCGGCGGGCAAGCGTTGGCCGATGGCGTCGAGGCGATCCTCCAGGCGCTGGGGAATGGGCCGCTGGTCTTCAATCTCGGCCACGGCATCACGCCGGAGACGCCGGTGGCGCATGTCGAGGCGATGGTGAAACAGGTTCGGAGCGCGGCACGCTGATGGCTGACAGAGATAACACCAACAGCACCGGCCAGGCGATGAAGCGCATGGTCGTTGGCATCGCTGTCCTGATCGTTCTCACCGCGCTTTTGTTTTTCTTCGCGCCGGAAAGCTTCTACCCCTGGGCAAAGGCGATCCATATCCTCGCCGTCATCTCCTGGATGGCCGGGATGCTTTATCTGCCGCGGCTGTTCGTCTATCACGTCGATGCGCAGAAAGGCTCCGTGCAGTCGGAGACTTTCAAGGTGATGGAGCGGCGCCTGCTGCGCGGCATCATCAATCCGGCGATGATCCTCACCTGGGTGTTCGGGCTGTGGCTGGCCTGGAAGATCTTTGCGTTCCAGGGCGGCTGGCTGCATGCCAAGATCGGCCTGGTGCTGATTTTGTCGGGCATTCACGGCTATCTGGCCGGCGCGGTGCGCAAATTCGCCGAGGACCGCAACGAAAAGCCGGCAAGGCACTGGCGGATCGTCAATGAGATCCCCACATTGCTGATGATCGCAATCGTGATCCTGGTCGTCGTGAAGCCCTTCTGAGGCTTCATCGGACCCGCTCAAAAGGCGGCTTGCTCTTTCAGCCGACCGACGATACAAGACGGGTCTTCCTTCCCGTCATGCGCCGCCCGTCATTGCTTTCGGCCGCGCCCGGCATTTGTCGCATCCCGCCGATCTTTCCCCCAAAGCCTACCCAGAGTCCGTCTAATGCAAGAAATGAAACTCACCGAGTTCAAGAACAAGAAGCCGCCAGAGCTGATCGCTTATGCCGAATCGCTCGAGGTCGAGAACGCCAGCGTCATGCGCAAGCAGGAACTGATGTTCGCGATCCTGAAGAAGCTCGCCGCCCAGGACATCGAGATCATCGGTGACGGCGTGGTCGAGGTGCTGCAGGACGGTTTCGGCTTCCTGCGCTCCGCCAATGCCAATTATCTGCCAGGTCCCGACGACATCTACATCTCGCCGTCGCAGATCCGGCGCTTTTCGCTGAAGACCGGCGATACGGTCGAAGGGCCGATCCGCAGCCCGAAGGAGGGCGAGCGCTATTTCGCGCTGCTCAAGGTCAACACGATCAATTTCGACGATCCCGAGAAGATCCGCCACAAGATCCACTTCGACAATCTGACGCCGCTCTACCCGACCTCGCGGCTGAAGATGGAGGTCGACAATCCGCCCGGCAAGGACATCTCGCCTCGCGTCATCGACCTGGTGGCGCCGATCGGCAAGGGCCAGCGCGCGCTGATCAACGCACAGCCGCGCACCGGCAAGACGGTGCTGTTGCAGAACATCGCGCACTCGATCACCGCCAATCATCCGGAATGCTACCTGATCGTGCTGCTGATCGACGAGCGGCCCGAGGAAGTCACCGACATGCAGCGTTCGGTCAAAGGCGAAGTCATCTCCTCGACCTTCGACGAGCCGGCGGTGCGCCACGTCCAGGTCGCCGAAATGGTCATCGAGAAGGCCAAGCGGCTGGTCGAGCACGGCCGCGATGTGGTGATCCTTCTGGATTCGATCACTCGCCTGGGCCGCGCCTACAACACCGTCGTGCCGTCCTCCGGTAAGGTGCTGACCGGTGGTGTCGACGCCAATGCGCTGCAGCGCCCGAAGCGTTTCTTCGGCGCCGCGCGCAACATCGAGGAAGGCGGCTCGCTCACCATCATCGCCACCGCGCTGATCGACACCGGCAGCCGCATGGACGAAGTCATCTTCGAAGAGTTCAAGGGCACCGGCAACTGCGAAATCCAGCTCGACCGCAAGGTGGCGGACAAGCGCATCTATCCGGCCATCGACATCCTCAAATCCGGCACCCGCAAGGAAGACCTGCTGGTGTCGCGCCAGGACCTGCAGAAGATCTTCGTGCTGCGGCGCATCCTGGCACCGATGGGAACCACCGACGCGATCGAGTTCCTGATCGACAAGCTGAAGCAGACCAAGACCAACGGCGATTTCTTCGATTCGATGAACACGTAATCGAGGCGCGGCAGAGCCTTATTCGTCATCCTCGGATCAAGCCCGAGGATGACGAATCACTTTCGCCGCAACAATCCTTCCAATTCGTCAGCATCCGTAACCACCGGCGAGCAGACTTGGCCGGTGCACAACCAGGCGCCGCGCCGGTTGGTCGGAGGCAGGATTCCGCCCGGGAGCAAGGGTCGATTCGCCGCCGTACCGATTGGCACGGCGATATCGACGCGACGCGGATCCGGGTTTCGATTCGCGACCGGAATGAGCTTCGGATCCTCCAACCCGTCCACGATGACCAGTTTCAGCGGCTCGAGGGCAAGCGCGCAGGCATTGACGATACCCGCTTGGCCATAGGCCTGGTGCGCGGCGCGGCCGGCAGCATGCTCGGCCGTTTTCCACGCCTTCTCCTGCAAGTCGAGGTTGCCGGTAATAGAAGCCAGCCGGACCTGCGCCTCGATGATCTGGCTGGTGGCCGAGGAGATTGCCTCGTCGACATCGCCCCTGATGCGGATCGGCACGTCGGTGCTGTCCGAGGCAGTCAGATAGTATCCCGTGCGTTCCGCGTCCGCGTGCCAATGGTCGAGCTGTTCAAGGAACTGGCTGGCCTGCTCGACATAGCTCCAGTCATCAGTGGCCTCGAACAGCGAGATTGCCGCGTTGGTCATGGCAACATAGTCGCTCGACAGTGCGGGAAACAGTTTCCGGACACCAAGCATGGAATGCGGCAAGCGACCGTCGCGGCCGGCTTTGCCGATATGGGCAAAGGCCTTGGCCGCGGCCTCGATCCAATCCGGCCGCGCCAGCGAACGCCCCGCCTCGGCGAGGGCGGCGATCATCAGGCCGTTCCAGTCGGTAAGGGTCTTTGCGTCCAGGCCCGGCCTGACGCGTTGTTCCCGGACAGTGAGAAGCCTTGTCTTGAGCGGGACAAGCCGCTCCCCGTCGGCAACACCAAGCGCCTGCTGGGAGAGGGTCTGATGGAGCACCGGCTTGCCTTCCCATCCGGGCGGGCTGGAAAGGCTGAAGTACTTGAAAAACAAGGTTGAATCGTCTCCAAGAACAGATTCGATCTCCCCCCTGCTCCAGGTGTAGAACAGGCCTTCCTCGCCATCGCTATCGGCATCAAGGCTGGCGGCGAAGGCGCCCCCTTCGACACGCATTTCGCGCAGCAGCCAGTCGACCGTGTCCTCGATTCGGACCCGGAACAAATCATTGCCGGTCGCCGCGAGGGCCCAGTTGCAGAAGCGGATGAGCTGCGCATTGTCGTAGAGCATCTTCTCGAAATGCGGCACCAGCCATTCGGCGTCCGTCGAGTAGCGGCTGAGCCCGCCGCCAATGTGATCGTAGATGCCGCCGCTCAGCATATGTTCGAAGCTGACGAGGACGTCGTCGCGATGCGCGGCATTGCCGTCCCGCAGCCAGGACAGCCACAGCGTCTGCATGAACGGCGCGTTCGGGAATTTCGGCGCGCCGGCGAGGCCGCCGCGGTCGCGGTCGATCATGCCACTGACGCGGCCGGCAAGGTCGGACAGCATATCGCGATCGAGAAGTGCCTTGGAATGCGTGGCCGAGAGCCGCGCCTCGACATGCGAAGTCAGGCCGTCGGCGCTCTGGTGCAGGCTTGCCCGTTTCTCGCGCCATGCCTTGTCGACCGCTTCCATCACCTGGATGAACCCCGGACGGCCATAGCGCGGCTCGCGCGGGAAATAGGTGCCGCCCCAGAACGGTTTGCCCTCGGGGGTCAGGAACATGGTCAGCGGCCAGCCGCCTTGCTCGCCCATCGAGGACAGTGCCGCCATATAGATCTGGTCAATGTCGGGGCGCTCCTCGCGGTCGACCTTGATATTGACGAACAGACGGTTCATGACGGCGGCGACATCGTCATTGTCGAAGCTTTCATGGGCCATGACATGGCACCAGTGGCAGGCGGCATAGCCGATGGAGAGCAGGATAGGCCTGTCCAGGGCTTTTGCCTCCCCGAGCGACGCCGGCGACCATCCGCGCCAATGTACGGGATTGCCGCTGTGCTGCTGCAGATAGGGGCTGGCCTCTTCGGCAAGCAGGTTTTGCGCGGGCAACGTCACAATGGCCAACTTTCAGGAGCGATCCGGGGCGGTGATGAGGCGAAAGCTAGGGCGGTTCGGTAGAGCGGGCAAATGATTTCAGGCGATTCGATCGTGGCGCTGTCGAGCGGCCGGCTTCCGGCCGGCGTTGCGGTGGTGCGGATATCCGGCCCGCAGACTCGATTCGTGGTCGAAACGATCGCCTGTGGCATGGTTAAGGCGCGGGCTGCGGTCCTGCGCAGATTCAGGGCTCCGGATGGAACCGTGCTCGATAACGGCTTGGTTCTGTTCTTTCCTGGTCCGGCGAGCTTCACCGGCGAGGATGTCGCCGAGTTCCATGTTCATGGCGGGCGCGCTGTGGTGGCCAGGATGCTGGAAACGATCGCTGGTTTCGACGGCGTCAGGCATGCCGAGCCGGGAGAATTCACGCGCCGCGCCTTCTTCAACGGCAAGGTCGATCTGGTCGAGACCGAGGCGCTGGCCGACCTCGTGAATGCGGAGACGGAGGCGCAACGGCGTTTTGCCATCCAGAACGCTGGGGGCGCGCAGAGCGCGCTCTACCTCGGCTGGCGTCGGCGCCTCATCCATGCGCGGGCCATGATCGAGGCCGAGATCGACTTCGCCGATGAAGAGGATGTACCGGGTTCCGTTTCGGATACGGTTTGGTCCGACGTAAGGTCGATGATATCGGAGATCGACCGCCACATTGCCGGTTTCCATGCCGCCGAGATCATCCGCGACGGCTTCGAGGTCGTCATTCTTGGCGCGCCCAATGCCGGCAAGTCCAGCCTGTTCAATGCCTTGGCGCGGCGCGATGCCGCTATTGTAACGGATGAGCCCGGCACCACCCGAGATTTGCTGGAGGTGGTGCTGGATCTCCGGGGGTTGCGTGTCCGACTGACCGACACGGCCGGGTTGCGGGAAGCGCCCGGCAAAATCGAGGCGATCGGCATCGAGAAGGCAAGAGCCAAGGCGGATTGCGCCGATCTGCTGCTGCTGCTCGAGGACACCGCGGACCCCAAGGACGCCGGCCCGCTGCCAATGTCGACACCGGCATTGCGCGTCGGCACCAAGCTCGACCTGCTCGACAAGGGAGCGACTCAGGATGCAGCTGGATGCTACGAGTTTGGTATATCGGTGGTCGACGGGACGGGTGTGGATGGATTGCTGGCGGAGATCGGTCGCCGCGCTGCCGAGGCGGCCGGCGATAGCGGCGATGTGCTGCCGTCACGGCTACGCCATGTCGAGTTGCTCGACGCGGCGAACCGACATCTGCACCGCGCCGCCGATGAACGCATGCCCCAGGAATTGCGCGCCGAAGAGCTACGCCTGGCAGCGGATCGCCTGGGACGGATAGTGGGTGCGGTGGACGTCGAAGACTTGCTCGACGTGATCTTTTCCCAATTCTGCATTGGAAAATGACTCACGTGAAACATGATGGCTGCCGAAGCTCGTGCTGACTCACGTGAAACAATCAAGCGGTATCCACGCGAAACGCCGATAGAAGCGGGGTTTTGCTGTTTCACGTGAAACGCCTGTGCGGAAGTTTTCTTGACAGTCCCGCCTCGTGGGGACATGTGTCGCTCATCTTCTTGGAGTCCGGGACGTATATGGAATGACCGATCACTATGATGTGGTTGTGGTGGGCGGCGGCCATGCGGGTTGCGAGGCGGCCAGCGCCGCCGCGCGGGCTGGCGCGAGCACCGCGCTGGTGACGCTGCGTTTCGACACGATCGGCGTGATGTCATGCAACCCTGCCATCGGTGGGCTCGGCAAGGGGCACCTGGTGCGCGAGATCGACGCCATGGACGGGCTGATGGGCCGTGTGGCGGACGCCGCCGGCATCCAGTTCCGCCTGCTCAATCGCCGCAAGGGCCCGGCGGTGCGCGGCCCGCGCACGCAGGCCGACAGAAAACTCTATCGCCTTGCCATGCAGGAAGCGATTCGGCAGCAGAACGATCTTGAGGTCGTCGAGGGCGAAGTTCTCGATTTCGAGATCTCCGATGGAACGATCGCGGCGGTTCTCCTGGCTGACGGCCGCCGGCTTGCCTGCGGCGCCGTGGTGCTGACGACGGGAACCTTCCTGCGCGGCCTCATTCACATCGGTGAAAAGAAGATCGTCGCGGGCCGCATGAACGAGAAGGCCAGCATGGGGCTGTCGGCAACGATGGACCGCGCCGGCTTCAAGCTCGGGCGGCTCAAGACGGGCACGCCGCCGCGACTGGACGGACGAACCATCGATTGGGCGTCGCTGGAAAGCCAGGCGGCGGACGAGAATCCCGTACCGTTCTCGCTGATGACCGACCGCATCGTGACGCCGCAGATCGATTGCGGCATCACCCGCACGACCACAGCCACGCATGAGTTGATCCGCGCCAATCTTGGCCGTTCGGCCATGTATTCCGGCTCGATCGAAGGGGTTGGGCCGCGCTATTGCCCGTCGATCGAGGACAAGATCGTCAAGTTCGGCGACCGGGACGGGCACCAGATCTTCCTCGAGCCGGAGGGGCTCGACGACCACACCGTCTATCCCAACGGCATTTCGACCTCGCTGCCCGAGGACGTTCAGCTGGACATTTTGAAGACCATTCCCGGTTTGGAGCATGCGGTCATGCTGCAGCCGGGCTATGCCATCGAATATGATCATGTCGATCCGCGCGAACTGCATCCCACACTTGAAACCAGGCGCGTTGCTGGGCTTTTTCTGGCCGGGCAGATCAACGGCACGACCGGTTATGAAGAGGCCGCCGGGCAGGGCCTGCTCGCCGGGCTCAACGCGGCGCGGCGGGCGGCGGACGGCGCACCGATCGTGCTCAGCCGCACCCAGGCCTATATCGGCGTGATGGTCGACGATCTGACCAGTCGTGGCATCAGCGAACCCTATCGGATGTTCACGTCGCGGGCCGAGTTCCGGCTCTCGCTGCGCGCCGACAATGCCGATGAGCGGCTGACGCCGCTGGCGCAGACGCTGGGGATCGCCTCGGCGCGGCGGATGCAGCGTTATGGGAATGTCATGCAGCGGCTGGATGAAGCGCGCGAGATGGCGCTTTCGTTGACCATGACGCCGAACGAGGCGGCACGGCACGGTTTGGAGATCAATCGCGACGGCGTGCGCCGGTCCGGCTTTGAACTGCTGGCCTATCCCGGTGTCGATGTGGCCTGGCTGGCTGGGGTTGAACCGAAATTTCGCGATGTTGACGCCAAGACCGCGGAGCGTCTCGAAACGGAAGCGAAATATTCGGTTTATCTGGATCGCCAGAGCACGGATGTCGCGCAGATCCGGCGTGAAGAGAGCCGGCTGATTCCGGACAGCGTGGATTTTGCCGGCGTGCCCGGCCTGTCCAATGAGCTGAAGCAGAAGATGCAGGCGCGGCGGCCGCGCTCCATCGCGGAGGCGCAGCGCATGGAAGGCATGACGCCGGCGGCGTTGGCGATCATCGTCGCGCATGTCCGCCATTGGGAATCGGTGCAGAAAGCCGAGCAGAGGGATGTTGCGTGAGTTCCTTCTCTCGCGAGCGCCTGCAGGAGGCCGCCGGCCCGGTTTCACGTGAAACATTCGATCGCCTGGTGGCGTTCGAAGCGATGTTCCAGAAATGGAACCGCAGCATCAATCTCGTGGCGCAGTCGACCTCGGGCGATGTCTGGCAGCGCCACATTCTGGACAGCGCGCAACTTGCCGGGATAGAACCCGATGCCAGGCATTGGGTCGACATCGGGTCTGGTGGCGGATTTCCCGGGCTTGTCATGGCCTTTCTGCTCGGCGACCGCGCGGGCGCCAGCATCGATCTGGTCGAAAGCAACCGCAAGAAAGCGTCGTTCCTGCAGACCGTCGTCGGGCAGTTCGGTCTGCCGGCGCGGATCGTGGCGCGCCGCATCGAGGACAGCCATGTGCTTGTTTTGAAGCCGGAAATCGTCACCGCACGGGCGCTGGCACCGCTTTCGGTGCTGCTGGACCTGTCGGCGCCATGGCTGACCTCGGGCGCGCGGGCGCTGTTTCACAAAGGTCGGGATTATCGCGCCGAAGTGCAAGAAAGCGTTAACCGGTGGACCTTCGATCTGGTAGAACATCCAAGCGTGACCGACGCCAGCGGCGTCATCCTCGAATTGTCCAATGTGCGACCTGCCTGAACCGAGACGGGTCTGAGTGTTCGGCGACCCAAGATGAATTTCTGGCATAGACCCATGATGAAGAACGGCCCTCGAATCATCACCGTAGCCAATCAGAAGGGCGGCGTCGGCAAGACCACCACCGCCATCAATTTGGCCACAGCGCTGGCGGCAATCGGCGAGAAAGTGCTGATCGTCGACCTCGACCCGCAAGGCAATGCCAGCACCGGCCTCGGCATCGACCGCAAGGACCGGACGGTCTCGTCCTATGACGTGCTGACGGGCGAACTGGACCTGGAAGCCGCCGCCATTCCGACCGCGGTGCCAGGCCTTTCCATCGTGCCTTCGACGCTGGACCTGCTCGGCATCGAGATGGAGATCGCCTCGGCACCCGACCGGGTGCTCAAGCTGCGCAACGCGCTGCGTGCCGCGACCGAGCGCGGGGCGCCCTTTGGCTATGTGCTGATCGACTGCCCGCCCTCGCTCAATCTTTTGACTTTGAATTCAATGGCGGCGGCCGATTCCGTTCTCGTGCCGCTGCAATGCGAGTTCTTCGCGCTGGAGGGTCTCAGCCAGCTGCTCGAGACGGTCGAGCAGGTGCGTCGCTCGATCAATCCGGACCTCACCATCCAGGGCATCGTGCTGACCATGTATGACGGACGCAACAATCTGGCCAATCAGGTGGTGCAGGATGTGCGCGAGCATATGGGCGACAAGGTCTACGAGACGATCATTCCGCGCAATGTGCGGGTGTCCGAAGCCCCCTCCTATGGCAAGCCGGCAATTCTCTATGACCTGAAATGCTCGGGCAGCCAGGCCTATCTGCAATTGGCCTCCGAAGTGATCCGCCGCGAGCGTAAATTGCGCGCCGCTTGATTAGAACCGATGCACACTAACAGCCGATTCGATACCGAAACGATCTGAAATAGACGTGGAATAAAGATGAGCGAAGATCTCTCGAGGAAAAGACTGGGTCGCGGGCTGGCAGCACTGATCGGCGAGATCGATCGCCCGGCGGCCCCGGAAAAGCCCGGCATGAGCGCCGACGGCAAGGTGCCGATCGAGTTCATCAGCGCCAATCCGAAAAATCCGCGCCGGCATTTCGGCGATGCCGAACTGACCGACCTTGCCCAGTCGATCCGCGAACATGGCGTGGTGCAGCCGGTCGTGGCGCGGCCTTCGCCGACGCAGGCCGGCCGCTACGAGATCATTGCCGGCGAGCGGCGCTGGCGGGCGGCGCAGCGCGCCGGCCTAACCGAGATCCCGGTCATCATCCGCGACGTCAACGACCGCACCGCGCTGGAACTGGCGATCATCGAGAACGTGCAGCGCGCCGACCTCAATCCGGTCGAAGAAGCGCAGGGTTACCAGCAGCTGATCGACGACCATGGCTACACCCAGGCCGATCTCGGCCAGGTCATCGGCAAGAGCCGCAGCCATGTCGCCAACACGTTGCGGCTGCTCAAGCTGCCCGACGTGATCCGCGACATGCTGGTCGACGGCGCGCTGTCGGCGGGCCACGCCCGCACGCTGGTGACGGCGGAGGATCCGGCCGGCCTCGCCAAGCGCATCGTCGAGGAGGGGCTTTCCGTGCGCCAGGCCGAAGCGCTGGCGCAGATGCCGGCCGGCGCCAGTTCCAGCACCAAGCCAGCCGCGTCAGCCGTCGAAAAAGACGCCGACACGCTGGCGCTGGAAAAGCTGCTCACCGACACGACCGGCATGATCGTGACGGTCGACCACAAGGGCAAGGGCGGCGTGCTGCGGGTCGCCTACCGCAGCCTGGAACAGCTCGACGAGCTGTGCAGGCGGCTGAAGCAGGATTAACATTTAGCCGGCAAATTATGCGGCACAGCGTTACTCCCGGCGTTCGGCGCCGCCCCTCGTCCCCCTGCCGGGACCTTCTCCCCGTATAGAGACGGGGAGAAGAGGCTGGGTGTGCGACGCCGGCGCCTTTTTGCGACGCTGGTGATTGGCGAAAGCAGCGACAAGAGCGTCCCTCGCCCCGTTCACGGGGAGAGGATGCCGACAGGCAGGTGAGGGGCAGCGCCGGCGGAAATCAGCTGGCACGGAGGGTCCGGATCCCACAAGGGGGGAGATTGGCCAATTTCTCTACCGCTGACCCAGCCTGGCGCTTTCCACCGCGATACCGAGCAGCGCCTGCCGTGCCAGCGCGACGGACAGGTCGGGGCGCCGCCGCGTCTGCAGCACGGCCTGATGCAACCGGGTCAGCGCGCGGCCGAGCGCTTCGCTGTTCCAGCGCTCCAGGGTCTTCTCCACCAGCTTGCGCCTGGAGAAAAAGACCGGCGGGCGCGCGGCGGCAACGACGGAAGCGGCGTTGCGGCCGCCGGTCTCCATCTGGCCGCGCATGACCTGGATCTGCTGGAGCTGCCGCATCGCCGAGGACAGCACCTGGAAGGGCTGCCCGCCGCCCTGGCAGTGGCGCGTGAAAGCGGTGTCGAAGTCGCCGACCTTGCCTTCGAGCAGCGCGTCGACGGCATCGTCGTAAGAGGCGCCAGACACGTCGCCGGACATGGCTCTCACCTCTTCCAGCCCGATCTCCTTCTGGCCGTGGGCGTAGAGGACGAGTTTTTCGATCTCACCGCGCGAGGCCAGCCGGTCGCCACCGAGATTGCGGCGCAGCGCCTGCCGCGCCTCCAGCGTCATCGCCATGCCGGCCTTGCGCAGTTCGTCGTCGATGACGGTGTCGATGTCACGGGCCTCATCGGCGTAGCAAGGCAGCGCCATGGCATTGTCCGCGCCCTCGACCACGGCGCGCAGCCCGACGCCTTTCTTCAAATCGCCGGCTTCAATGACAATGATGGCGTCCCGCACCGGCTCCGCCGTCAGCGCCTTGACGTCGTCGGCCAGTGCCTTCTGGCCGCTGGCATTGCGCACCCAGAGCAGCCGCCGGTCGGAAAACATCGGCACGGTGCGGGCCTCGTCGAGCAGGCGGCCCTCGTCGCGATCGACCTCCGAACCCTCGAGCCTGACCACCGAGAACGGGTCGTCGAGCGGCAGGCCGGTCTTTCCGGCAAAGGCCTTCGCCCGCTCGGAGACAAGGCCGCGATCGGGGCCATAAAGCAGGACGATCGAGATGCGCGGATCAGGCCGCGCCAGCCAACCGTCGACCTCGTATGCCTTCTTCTGTGCCATGGAGGGTGGTTAGCATGATGCGGGGATGGAGTGAACGTCTTCCGGTTCGGATCGCCAACCTTGGCCCATTCCTCTCCCCCGATCGACGGGGGAGAGGAAGGGCGCCAAGGTTGGCGAAACCCCAATTTTCCCCTGCTCGCGGAGGCACAAAAGGGAGGCATGGAACCAAGTCTTGCCAGCCAATCACCTTATCTGGCGACAAACACGGCACAACCATGCGCCAAATTGCGCGCGGCCGCCCAACATCGACAAGAAATTTCGCGGACATATCTTCATCTTGAACGCGGGAGGCCGGATCGGCCGGCGCGGCCGGAACCGATACCCCCGACGCATTCGCACTGGCGGCGCGGATATGCAAATATCCCTGCCAGGCAACATTGGAGGACTCGAGGTCATGGCCGATGCTGGGATGTTGCGGTTTCACGTTCCGGAGCCGGAAGTGCGGCCGGGCGGGACGCCTGATTTCTCCAATGTGACCATCGCCGAGGCCGGCTCCGTGCCACGCCCCGACATCGACGTCGATCCGCGCACCATCCGCGACATGGCCTTTTCGATCATCCGGGTGCTGAACCGCAATGGCGAGGCCGTCGGTCCGTGGGCCGGGCTGCTGTCCAGCGAGGAATTGCTGGAAGGCCTGCGCAACATGATGACGCTGCGCACCTTCGATGCGCGCATGCAGATGGCGCAGCGCCAGGGCAAGACCTCCTTCTACATGCAGCATCTCGGCGAGGAAGCGGTGAGCTGCGCCTTCCGCAAGGCGCTCAGCCCCGGCGACATGAATTTCCCGACCTATCGCCAGGCCGGCCTGCTCATCGCCGACGGCTATCCGATGGTCACGATGATGAACCAGATCTATTCCAACGAGGCCGATCCGCTGAAGGGCCGTCAGCTGCCGATCATGTATTCGTCGAAGGAGCACGGCTTTTTCTCGATCTCGGGCAATCTGGCCACGCAGTACATCCAGGCGGTCGGCTGGGCGATGGCGTCGGCGATCTCCAACGATTCCAGGATCGCCGCGGCCTGGATCGGCGACGGCTCGACGGCGGAATCCGATTTCCATTCGGCGCTGGTGTTCGCCTCCACCTACAAGGCGCCGGTCGTGCTCAATGTCGTCAACAACCAGTGGGCAATCTCGACTTTTCAGGGCATCGCGCGCGGCGGCTCGGGCACATTCGCGGCCCGGGGGCTCGGCTTCGGCATCCCGTCGCTGCGCGTCGACGGCAATGACTATCTGGCCGTGCACGCGGTGGCCAAATGGGCGGCGACAAGGGCGCGGGACAACCTCGGGCCGACGCTGGTCGAATATGTCACCTACCGCGCCGGCGCCCATTCGAGCTCGGACGATCCCTCCGCCTACCGGCCGAAGACCGAGTCCGACGCCTGGCCGCTCGGCGACCCGGTCGTGCGGCTGAAGAACCATCTCATCAAGCTCGGTGTCTGGTCGGACGAACGGCATGCGCAGGCCGAGGCCGAAATCCTCGACACGGTGATCGCGGCGCAGAAGGAAGCGGAAAGCCACGGCACGCTGCATGCCGGCGGCAAGCCGTCGACGCGCGAGATGTTCGAAGGTGTGTTTGCCGAGATGCCGCCGCATCTCAGGCGCCAGCGCCAGCAGGCGGGAGTCTGAGCCATGCCAAGACGGACCATGATCGAGGCCATCCGCGACGCCATGGACGTGTCGATGGAGCGCGACGACAAAGTCGTCGTGTTCGGCGAGGACGTCGGCTTCTTCGGCGGCGTTTTTCGCGTCACCCACGGGCTGCAGGCCAAATATGGCAAGAGCCGCTGCTTCGACGCGCCGATCAACGAATCCGGCATTGTCGGCTCGGCCATCGGCATGGCCGCCTATGGTTTGAAGCCCTGCGTGGAAATTCAGTTTGCCGACTACATGTATCCGGCCTACGACCAGCTGACGCAGGAAGCCGCAAGGCTGCGCTACCGCTCGAATGGCGATTTCACCTGCCCGATCGTTGTCCGCATGCCGACCGGCGGCGGCATTTTCGGCGGCCAGACGCACAGCCAGAGCCCGGAAGCGCTGTTCACCCATGTGTCGGGCCTGAAGACGGTGGTGCCGTCCAACCCGCACGACGCCAAGGGGCTTTTGATCGCGGCGATCGAGGACCCCGATCCGGTGATTTTCCTCGAGCCGAAGCGGCTCTACAACGGCCCGTTCGACGGGCACCACGACCGGCCGGTGACGCCGTGGTCGAAGCACGAGCTCGGCGAGGTCGCCGACGGCCATTACACCGTGCCGCTCGGCAAGGCCGCCATCCGCAGGGCGGGCGGAGCGGTCACGGTGCTCGCCTACGGCACCATGGTCTATGTCGCGCAAGCGGCCGCCGAGGAGACTGGCATCGACGCAGAGATCATCGACCTCAGAACCCTGCTGCCGCTCGATCTCGACACGATCGTGGCTTCGGTCAAGAAGACCGGGCGCTGCGTCGTCGTGCACGAGGCGACGCTGACCTCGGGCTTCGGCGCCGAACTGTCGGCGCTGGTGCAGGAAAACTGCTTCTATCACCTGGAGGCGCCGGTCGCCCGCGTCGCCGGCTGGGACACGCCCTATCCGCATGCGCAGGAGTGGGAGTATTTTCCCGGTCCCGCGCGTGTCGGCCGCGCTTTGCTTGAAACATTGGAAGCCTAGAGTGGGGGAGGCCTGAGATGGGCGAACACATCATCAAGCTGCCCGATGTCGGCGAGGGTGTCGCCGAGGCCGAGCTCGTCGAATGGCACGTCAAGATCGGCGACATCGTGCGCGAGGACACGGTGCTCGCCGCCGTCATGACCGACAAGGCGACGGTCGAAATCCCGTCGCCGGTCGATGGCGAGATCCTGTGGCTGGGCGCCGAGATCGGCGACACGGTGGCGATCGGTTCGCCGATCGTGCGGCTGAAAGTGGCGGGCGACGGCAATGTGAAAGCCGGCAAAGAGGCTGAACCGGCGACCGGGGCCGAGCCGCCCGCGAGGCTGCCAAGGCCGAAAGCCGAAGCCGCTTCGCCGCCCAAGCCGGCAAAACCCGCCGAGACACCGGCGAAACCCGCATCGTCGTCGTCGGCGCCGAAAACCGTGACGCGCTCCTCGGCTTCGGGCGCGCCGCGTCCGGAAGGCGAAAAGCCGTTGGCCTCCCCCGCTGTCCGCTTGCGGGCGAAAGAGGCGGGCGTCGATCTCAGGCAGGTGGCGGGGACCGGTCCGGTCGGCCGCATCGGCCACGAGGACTTGGAGGCGTTCCTGGCGCGCGGGCCGCAAGCGGCCAGGGGGCCGGGCCTCGCCCGCGACGACACCGTCGAGGACATCAAATTGGTCGGCCTGCGGCGCAAGATCGCCGAGAAGATGACGCTGTCGAAGTCGCGCATCCCGCACATCACCTATGTCGAGGAGATCGACGTCACTGCGCTCGAGGAATTGCGCGCCGCGCTCAACAAGGAAAAGCGTGTTGCCAAGGGCGGTGCGGAGAGGCCGAAGCTGACCTTGCTGCCGTTCCTGATGCGGGCGATGGTCAAGGCGATCGCGGACCAGCCCCAGCTCAATTCCCTGTTCGACGACGAGGCCGGCATCATCCACCAGCATGGCGGCATCCATATCGGCATTGCCGCGCAGACACCGTCGGGCCTGGTGGTGCCTGTCGTCAAGCATGCCGAGGCGCGCAACGTCTGGGACTGTGCCGCCGAGGTGGGCAGGCTGGCGGAGGCTGCCAAGTCGGGAACGGCGACGCGTGACGAGATGTCCGGCTCGACCATCACCATCACCTCGCTCGGCGCCATGGGTGGGATCGCGACGACGCCTGTGATCAACCACCCGGAAGTGGCGATCATCGGCGTCAACAGGATGATGGTGCGGCCGGTTTGGGACGGCACCCAGTTCATCCCGCGCAAGATGATGAACCTGTCGTCGAGCTTCGACCACCGCGTCATCGATGGCTGGGACGCGGCGGTGTTCATCCAGCGGATCAAGGCGCTGCTGGAGACGCCGGCGCTGATTTTCGTGGATTGAGGGAGATGTGATGCGTTCTCGAGTTTCCATTGGCGGGCGCCGCAGCGCTGGGTTGGATGGGAGGACGTTGACGGCTCTCACGACAAGGAAGCTGCCAACATGAAGGAAATCTCCTGCAAGCTGCTCGTCGTCGGCGCCGGTCCGGGCGGTTATGTCTGCGCCATTCGTGCGGGACAGCTCGGCGTCGATACGGTCATCGTCGAGGCTGCGAAGCCCGGCGGCACCTGCCTCAATGTCGGCTGCATCCCGTCCAAGGCGCTGATCCATGCGGCGGAGGAGTTCGAGAAGGTTTCGAACATGGCCGGCGGCAACAGCCCGCTCGGCATTTCGGTCACCGCACCGGTGCTCGACCTGGCCAGAACCATCGCCTGGAAGGACGGGATCGTCAGCCGGCTCAATAGCGGTGTCGCCGGCCTGCTGAAGAAGGCCGGGGTGAAGACCGTGCATGGCTGGGCGAGGTTTCGCGATGGCAAGACCGTCGAGGTCGAGACCGAGACCGGAAGCCAGGTGATCCGGGCCGAGACGATCGTGATCGCCACCGGCTCGGCGCCGGTCGAATTGTCTTCTCTTCCTTTTGGCGGGCCTGTGATCTCGTCCACGGAGGCGCTGGCCCTGAGTGAGGTTCCCAGGAAACTCGCTGTCGTCGGTGGCGGCTATATCGGGCTCGAACTCGGCATGGCCTTCGCCAAGATGGGCGCGGAAGTGACCGTGGTCGAAGCCTTGCCGCGCGTGCTGGCGCAGTATGACGCCGAGCTGACCCGACCGGTCGTCAAGCGGCTCTCCGCGCTCGGCGTCGAGGTGATGCTGGGCGCCAGGGCCAAAGGGCTGTCGACAGACGGCGATGCCCTGCTGGTCGAGACATCGGATGGCAAGAGCACCAAGGTCGCGGCGGACAAGGTGCTGGTGACGGTCGGCCGCAAGCCGGTGACGGAAGGCTGGGGACTCGACCAGATCGATCTCGACAGGGCCGGAAAGTTCATACGGATCGACGAGCAGTGCCGGACCTCGATGCGCGGCGTCTTCGCCATCGGTGACGTCACCGGCGAGCCGATGCTGGCGCACCGGGCGATGGCGCAAGGCGAAATGGTCGCGGAGATCGTCGCCGGCCACAAGCGCGGCTGGGACAAGCGCTCGATCCCGGCCGTCTGTTTCACCGATCCCGAGCTGGTGACGGCGGGTCTGTCGCCCGAAGAGGCCAAGGCGCAGGGCGGCGAGATCAAGATCGGACTGTTCCCCTTCGCCGCCAATGGCCGCGCCATGACCAAGCTCGGCGAAGACGGGTTCGTCCGCGTCGTGGCGCGCGCCGACAATCACCTGGTGCTCGGCATCCAGGCCGTCGGTCAGGGTGTGTCGGAACTGTCGGCGGTGTTTGGGCTGGCGCTGGAAATGGGCGCCAGGCTGGAGGACATCGCAGGGACGATCCATGCCCATCCGACGCAAGGCGAAGGGTTTCCGGAAGCCGCGCTCAAGGCGCTGGGCCACGCGCTGCATATTTAGAGCTCCCCCTCTCCCGCGTCAGGCGTAAAGGGGGAGGAGTTGCTCGATTGCCCCAGGCTCCTTTCCTCTCCCTCCGGAGGGGGGAGAGGTGGCGCTGCGAAGCAGCGACGGAGTGGGGGAAGCCGGTCCTCAGACGCACCGCCGCTGAAAACTCATCACAAGCCTCAATCAGTCAGGACGAGGCATCACCCCGGCTTGAAATAACAAGCCCGAGCCAGGTCGACCCCCACTCCGTCGAGCTTCGCTCGACACCTCTCCCCCGGTCGACGGGGGAGAGGAAAGGCGCCGTCGCTCAGCTCGCCAGCCGGCTTACCATGTCGTGCTGGGCATAGGCGCGGCCGAAGCGGTTGGCGAGGAAGGCGTCGAGCGCGATTTCCTCCTGCTTGACGAAGCCGGTCGCCGGCAGCGATCCGTCCGCCAGCATGTCGAGCACGGCGCAGATGCCAGACGCGGTGGTGATCTGGATGGCGCTGCGCACCGTCTGGCCGATGCGCCGGGAATAGATCTTGTTGGCGTAGGTCTCCTGCAGCAGGCGGCCGTTCCTGCGGCCCGAGACGGTGACGAAGACGATGACCACGTCCTGCAGCGTCGCCGGCAGGGCGCTTTCGAAAATATCCTTCAGGACGTCACGGCGGTGGCGCAGCCCAAGGTCGTTGAGCAGCGCCTTCATGATCGCGGCGTGGCCGGGATAGCGGATGGTGCGGTAGTTCAGCGTGCGTACCTTGCCCTTCAGCGTCTCGGCCAAGGTACCCAGTCCACCGGAGGTGTTGAACGCCTCGTAGGTGACGCCGTCGAGCGAAAACTCCTCGCGCTCCTCCAGCGGCGGCACTTCGACCAGCTCGCCCTCGACGATCGCCTCGCAAGGCTCGCAATATTCGTTGATGACGCCGTCGGTGCTCCAGGTCAGATTGTAGTTCAGCGCGTTGGACGGGTATTGCGGCAGCGCGCCGACGCGCATCCGCACGCTCTCCAGCGTGTCGAAGCGGCTGGCGAGGTCGTTGGCGACGATCGAGATGAAGCCGGGCGCCAGCCCGCATTGCGGGATGAAGGCGCTCCTGGCGGTACGGGCCAGCTCCTTGACCCGCCTGGTCGAGACGACGTCCTCGGTGAGATCGAGATAATGCACGCCGGCGCTGGCCGCCGCCTCGGCGATGCGCGTGGTGAGGTGGAAGGGGGCGGCGCTCAGCACCGCGAACTTGCCGGCGAGCGCGGCTTCAAGCGCACCGGGCGCCGCGATGTCGAGTTCCAGCGTCTCGACGCCGGCGGGGACTTCCGCCGCGGCGAGCTGCGCCGCCGAGCGGTCGAGGAGAGTGACCTGATAGTCGCCCGTCGCGGCAAGCATTTCGGCGATGGTCGAGCCGATCTTGCCGGCCCCGACGATAATGATTTTGTTCATGTTCAAATTCCCCTGCGATCTGCGTTTCCCAAAAACCATCGCAGCTTGCCTGTCGAAAGGAAGCGTGGAATTCTGCAAAGTGAACCCTATCTTTTACCGATCTGCCGAAGGGCTTCGTCGAAATGCTCAGTGATGCCGAACAAGCCCTGCTCTCGCTGCTGCGCGCCAACGCGCGCGCCTCGACGGCCGAACTGGCGCGGCGGCTCGGCGTGTCGCGCACGACGGTGCAAAGCCGGATCGAGCGGCTGGAGCAGCGCGGCATCATCACCGGCTATGGCGTCCGGCTGGCGCCGGACTATGAGCAGGGGCTGGTCAGGGCGCATGTGCTGCTCACCGTCACGCCGAAGCTCGCCGACAAGGTGGTGCGCAGCCTACAGGCGCTGCCGCCGGTCAGGACGCTGCACTCCGTCAGCGGCAATTTCGACATGATCGTCATCGTCGACGCGCCATCGATCCGCGACCTCGACACGCTGCTCGACCAGATCGGCGCCATGGAGGGGGTCGAGCGGACATCGTCGTCGATTATTTTGTCGACACGGATCGACAGGTGACGTTACGGCCATCTCCCCCCTTGCGGGGGAGATGGCCGCGACGCCGGCTTTCGCTAACTTCCGAAGTTAATCCATCACCAGGGGAAAACTCACCACCACGGCCAGCCCCGGCCGGCGGTCCTCGAGTGCAATGGTCGCGCCGTGCAGCTCGGCGATGGCCCTGACAAGGCTGAGGCCGAGGCCGCTGCCGGGGGTCGAGCGGCTGTGGTCCAGCCGGTAGAGACGCTGGAACACTTTTTCGCGCTCGTCGGCGGGAATGCCGGGGCCATTGTCGGCGACGCCGGCAAGCACGCGGTCGTCCCGGCGCGTCACCGAGAGTTGGATGGATGTGCCGGGCGGACAATGGCGTAGCGCATTCTCGACCAGGTTGGCGAACATCTGCGTCAGCAGTTCACGGTCGCCATGAATGCGGTCCGTGGTCTTGTCCAGTTCCGCAGCCGACAGCACCTTGCCGTCGTCCTCGGCCACGCCGGCGTAGATCTCGGCGATGGTCCCGAGGATCTCGCCGAGATCGACGTCGGTGAAGCGCGCCTTGCGCGCGCCGGCCTCGATCTGGGCGATGCGCAGCAGCGCGTCGAAGGTCTCGTTGATCTGGTGGCCCTCGGCGCGCGCGTCGGCCAGATCGTCGGAGACGTCCTGGCGCCGTGCGGCCTTGTCGGCGGCGCTCTCCAGGATCATCTGCAGGCGGTTGAGCGGCGTCTTCAAATCATGCGCGATGTCGGCGCTGACCTGCTTCATGCCCTCGACCAGCGCCGACAGGCGGTCGAGCGCGGCGTTGATCTGGCTGGAGACGATGTCGATGTCATCGTCCTTGCCGGTCAGCGGGATGCGGGTGTCGAGGCGGCCATGCGAAACGTCGACCATCGTGGCGGCAATGCCGTCGAGACGGCGCTGGACGCGCGAGGCGAGCAGGGCGCCGCCGGCGACGGCCAGGCCGGTGATGATCAGCGTCGCCCAGCCGAAGCTCATCAGCATGATCGTTTCCAGCTCCTCGGTCTCGGAGAGGCTGAAGGCGATGGTCAAAGTGTTGGCGCCGACCGGACCGGAATAGGCCCGGTATTCGGTGCCCGGCGGCAGGCCCGGCATTTCGGCCCCGAACATCGAGAAACCATCGGGAAGCCCCGCCGCGGTGAAGTTGCCCGCAATACGGTTGCCGGCGGCGTCGGTCAGCGAAAAGAGCTGCTCCTTCCCAGGGCTGCGCACGGAGTGGTTTTCGACGGTCTCCACCAACTCCCTGAGATCCTTGTCGGCATAGGTCGCGGCGATGACGGCATAGGTCTCGCTGATGGTGTCGTCGAGCTGCTCGGCAAGGTCGGCGCTCATCATCTGGTAGACGATGGCGCCCGCCAGCACGAAGGCCAGCATGAACAGGAAGGCGAACGTCAGGGCAAGCCGGAACGGCGTGCTGCGCAGCAGGCGGGTCCGGGTCACGGTCATCGGAAAGTCGCCGTCATGGGAAGTTCGCGGTCATGGGAAGGTCGCGATCACTGGGAGAGCGGCGCGTGCAGGCTGTAGCCGGTGTTGCGGATGGTGTGGATGAGCTGGGTACCGAACGGCTTGTCGACCTTGGTCCGCAAGCGGCTGATATGGGTTTCGACGACGCTGGTCTTGGGGTCGAAGTGGAAATCCCAGACCCGCTCCAGCAGCATGGTGCGGGTGATGACGCGGCCCTCGCCGCGCATCAGCACCTCGAGCAGGCTGAACTCCCTCGGCTGCAGGTCGATCGGCTGGCCCTGCCTGACGACGCGCCGCATGATCAGGTCCATTTCGAGGTCGGCGACCCGCAGAACGGTCTTCTGTTCCTGCGCGGCCGGCCGCCGGCCGAGCGCGTTGATGCGGGCAAGCAGCTCGGAAAAGGCGAAGGGCTTGACCAGATAGTCGTCGCCGCCGGCCTCGAGCCCCTCGACGCGGTCGTCGATGCCGCCGACGGAGGTGAGGAAGATCGCCGGCGTGCGCACGCCGGCGGCGCGGACGGCCTTGACCATCGACAGGCCATCGAGGCCCGGGATCATCCGGTCGGCGACGATCACGTCGTAGCCGCCGCCGGTCGCGGCGAAAAGCCCGTCATGACCATTGCGCAGGAGGTCGCAGACATGGCCGGCCTCGGTCAGGCCGCGCACGATATAGTCCGCCGTCCTGTGGTCGTCCTCGACGAGAAGTAGCCGCATCGCTGTTCCCTGGCTGCCGGTATCGGCGACAGGCTATCACCGGCTCGGGTCCGTTCCTAGGATCGTCGCCAACTGGCCAAGCCCTGCGGCACCCGCCTGCGGCTCACTCCGAATCCAGCAGGATGTCGTCCATCTCATCGGCATTATTCCTGAGCGTCATGTAGAGAACGAGCGCAATGATGCAGCCGAGGAAGATCAGGCTGGTGTAGGTGGTGCCGAGACCGAGGCCGCCATATTCGGCTGGCTGCGACAGCCAATCGCCGAAGGAGGCACCCAGCGGACGCGTCAGGATATAGGCCAGCCAGAACGCCAGGATGGCGTCCAGGTGGAACAGGTAATAGGCGAGCGCGATAAGCGCGATGACGCCGCCGAACAGCAGGCCCGTGGTCAGGTAGCCCATGTCGAAGGTCTCGGCGACCAGATCGCCGGCGGCGGTTCCCAGCGAGAAGGTGAAGAGAATCGCCAGCCAGTAGAAGATCTCGCGCCTGGTCGTGAAGATGGTGTGGATCGAAAACGTCCGTTCGCTCGCGTACCAGACCGCGAATGTCGCCGCGAGCACAACGGAAAAGGCGATCGTCGTGGTCTGCAGGCGCACGCCGAAATTGTCGACGAGGTTGTCCGTGATCAACGTGCCGACGACGCTGATCAGCACCACCGCGAGCCAGTAGGCCCACGGCACGTAGCGTTGGTGCGCGAACTGCAGGGCGAGGGCGACGACCAGCACGCCGGTCATGATCAGCGAGGTGACGGTCAAGCCGAGGCCGAGGTTGACGGCGAGATAGTCCGCCGCCGTCTCGCCAATGGTCACCGCCATCAGCTTGACCAACCAGAAGTCGAGGGTGACGTCCGGTACCCTGTTTTGGCTCGGTGCGGGGGGTGTGTGTGGTGCGAGCATGGCTGATGTCCCGATGCCGATGGTTGCGCCGGCGGCGGAAGCGATCCGGCATTCGGATGATGATAGGCAAGCGACTTCTCACCAGCCTGTCCGGCGCCATACAAATTCGTAAGGATGGCGGTGGCGGGCTCAAAAGGCCTTTACGAATGCCTCGCGATGCGCTGATAGAGGGTGAGCGCCTTGTATCCGCCATCAATGGCGTGCCCCAGTGGCCGGGCCTGCACTAGAGTGCCCAGGAAAACGCGAAAATGACCTACGCTTCCCTCAAGCCGGTTTCACAGGCTTTCGACCAGCGCAAGCGGCTGATATTCATCCGGGTCGCGGCGGTGCTGGCGGTGCTGCTGCTGTTCCTGACCAAACCGGCGCTCAGCGAAGGCTCGAACGGCCACGAAACGCTCGAATTCCTCGGCTTCTGCCTGGTGCTCGCCTGCGTCGCCGGCCGGCTGTGGAGCATCCTCTATGTCGGCGGCAAGAAGAATGAAGAGCTGGTCTCGACGGGACCATTCTCGATGAGCCAGAACCCGCTCTACTTCTTCTCGACGGTCGGCGCGGTCGGCATCGGCCTGCTCTACGGCTCGCTGGTGGCCGCCGCCGCGCTTGGCGTCGCCAGCTTCCTGATCTTCCGTGTCACGGCGCGCAGGGAGGCCGAATATCTCCTGGGCAAGTTCGGCCCGGCCTACAGCGCCTACATCAAGGCGACGCCCCGGTTCTGGCCAAACCCGCTGCTCTACCACGACAATGACGAGCTGCGGTTCTCGACCCGGGCGCTGAGGCGCACCTTTTTCGACGGGCTCTATTTCCTCGCCATCTTCCCGGCCATCGAGCTGATCGAGTATTTCAGGGAGACAGGCGTGCTGTTCCCGGCCTTCATCACGCTGTACTGAGCAGCTCGCCTCGGGAATTTGCGCGGCTGATCGGCCATCGCGACTGTCGATGGCCATTCATGGGAATCGAAACTAGCTTCCCAGCGGATAAGGCATGTAGCCGACGAAGCCGGCTATCTTCCAGCTCGCGCCGACCTTTCGGCAGAAATACAGTGTCTGCCATTTCAGCCGGTCGACGCTGCCATCCGCCTTGGCGACGCTGCCGTCGAACTTCTTGTGCAGCACGGCGCGGTCGCCGTCGACATCGATGTCGCGCAGATTGGTAACGCGAAACAGCGCCTCGCGCAGCGGCTCGGCGAATTTGGTCGCCGCCGTTTCCTTGGCCTGGCGCAGCCACTCGTCGCGGTAAATCTCCAGCCGCGGGAATTGCAGCCGCCAGGCATCGGCATTGGCCAGGAAATGCGCATGCATGCCGAAGAAGCTTTCGGCGATGAAATCGTTCTCGACCATGGCCCAATCCTGGCCGATGAAGGCGTCGATGTCGCGCCGCACCAGCATCTCCCACAGCGCGTGACGGTCGGCGTCGCCGGAAGGGAACGGGTTCTTGTCGAAAGTCATTCTCGGGTCTCCGGTTTAGCGAGGGCGTCTGTCCGTCGTGGCGTCGAGCCCGTCCGGCAAACGCGCACGATGCAAGCGCTTCTGTAATAAAGCAACACGGATTTCGAACAATGTTGCTTTCCAACAAGGGCCTCTATCGGGATTGCCGCGATCGCGGTAAACCTCGTCGCAAAGCGGGCGCCACCTCGGTGTCCGGCCATGTCATCGGAGGAGGCCGTCCCTTGCCCAAGCAGACTTTCGGAACATCCCACGTGCCGCTGTCGCCGGCCGTGCGGGCCGGCGATTTCGTCTTTGTCTC
Source organism: Mesorhizobium sp. B2-4-13 (assembly GCF_006658535.1). Classification (NCBI taxonomy): domain Bacteria; kingdom Pseudomonadati; phylum Pseudomonadota; class Alphaproteobacteria; order Hyphomicrobiales; family Phyllobacteriaceae; genus Mesorhizobium; species Mesorhizobium sp. B2-4-13. The sequence continues at coordinate 210,970 of NZ_VFVB01000009.1, forward strand.
GGGCCAGGTTCCGGTCGGCGGCGATGGCATCGTGGTCAAGGGCGGCATCACGGAGCAGACCGAGCAGGTGCTGGCCAATGTTAAGGCCGCATTGGCACTCGCCGGCTGCACGATGGACGATGTGGTCAAGACCACCGTTTGGCTCGAGGACGCGCGCGACTTCGGCGCCTTCAACGCTGTCTATGCCAGGCATTTTCCGAAGAACCCGCCAGCCCGCACCACGGTCGAATCGCGGCTGATGATCGACATCAAGATCGAAGTCGAGGCCGTCGCCTACAGACCGGCCTGAGACGGCAATTCGGGCAATCGGAGGTTCCAACAATGCAATTCGACCTCCTCGTGAAGGGCGGACGGCTGATCGACCCGGCGGCCGGCATCGATGCGCCGCGCGATGTCGCCATTGCCAATGGCCGCGTCGCCGCGATCGACGCCGACATCCCCGCGACCAGCGCCGCCCAGGTGGTGGACGCCACCGGTTGCATCGTCGCGCCCGGCCTGGTCGACCTGCACAGCCACGTCTATTGGGGCGGCACTTCGCTCGGTGTCGACGCCGACAGGCTCGCCGCCAAGAGCGGCACCACCACCTTCATCGACGCCGGCAGCGCGGGCGCGGGCAATTTCCTCGGCTTTCGCCGCCATGTCATGGAGCGTTCGAAGGTGCGCATCCTGGCCTATGTCAACATTTCCTTTGCCGGCATTTTCGGCTTCTCGCAGACGGTGTCGGTCGGCGAATGCAGCGATCTCCGTCTCTGCGAGCCGCGCGAGGTGGTGGCGGCGGTGCGCGAGCACGCCGACGTCGTCGTCGGCGTCAAGGTGCGCTCCGGCAAGCATGCCGGCGGCAACAGCGGCATCGCGCCGGTCGACCTGGCGCTGGAGGCCGCCGACAAGGCCGGCCTGCCGCTGATGGCGCATATAGACGAGCCGCCGCCCGGCCGCTCCGAAGTGCTGCCGCGCCTGCGCCGGGGCGACATTCTCACCCACTGCTTCCGGCCCTTCCCCAATGCGCCGGTGTTCGCCTCCGGCACGGTGCGGCCCGACATGCGGCTGGCGCGCGAGCGGGGCGTCATCTTCGATCTCGGCCATGGCATGGGTTCGTTCGACTTCGAGGTCGCCCGCGCCATGCTGGCCGAAGGGTTGGCGCCCGACGTCATCTCGAGCGACGTACATCTCTACTGCGTCGACGGGCCGGCCTTCGACATACTGGTCTGCATGTCGAAGCTGATGGCACTCGGCATGCCGCTGGTCGAGGTTCTGCGCGCCGCGACGCAGGCGCCGGCGCGGGCGATCGCGCGGCCGGACCTCGGCACGCTGACGATCGGCACCGCCGGCGACGTGGCCGTGCTGCGGCAGCGGTTAGGCCGCTTCACCTTCGTCGACGCGGTCGGCGCCTCGCTGGTCGCCGACCAGCGGCTGGTGTCGGAAGGCATCGTCGTCGGCGGCATTTGGTGGCCGAACGAGGCCGTCGACGATGTCGGCGAGACCGAGCGCTTCGTGGCCCATGTCGGGCATACGCATGTCGAGGTGGCGGCCAGGCATTTCGGGCATCGGTAGGATTAACCGATATCGAGGAGGCTGCGCGATTGACGAGCGGCTTCCCCCACTCCGTCTCGGCTTCGCCGAGCCACCTCTCCCCCCTCCGGAGGGAGAGGAAGGGAGCCAAGGTCGGTGAACTTGCGCCTTTCCTCTCCCCCGTCGATCGGGGGAGAGGTGTCGAGCGAAGCTCGACGGAGTGGGGGTCGACCTCTCACCGAAGCATGCTTCCGCCTCACCGCCGCGAATTGCTCGGCGCCCCATAAACCGGCGTCTCGATCCCTTCCATTCGCGCCTTGATCTGCAGCGCGACATATTTCGAATAGAAGCGCGACAGCGCAAGATTGCCGCCGTGGAACCACAGTGCTTCCTGCGCCGTCGGCTTCCACATGTTGCGCAGTTCGCCTTGCCAGGGGCCGGGGTCGCCCTTGACGCCGGAGCCGAGGCCCCAGCAGGGGCCGACCTTGTCGGCGACCTCGCGCGAGACCAGCGCCGCCACATTCTCGTTCATCGACTGGTAGCCGGTGCAGGCGACGATGGCGTCGGCCTCGAGCTCGCTGCCGTCCTCGAACAGGATGCCTTTCGCCGTCAGCGATTTTATCGCGACGCCGCTGCGGATGCCGACCTTGCCGTCGATGATCAGGTCCGAGGCGCCGACATCGATGTAGTAGCCGGAGCCGGTGCGGTAGGCCTTCATCAAAAGGCCGGTTTCGTCGTCGCCGAAATCGAGCGCGAAGCCGGAGGCGGCCAGACGCTCGTAGAATTCGGCGTCGCGCGCGCGGATGACGTCGTAGAGCGCGCGCTGGCCCTTGGGCACCAGCGCGAACGGCGTCGAGGCGACGATCATGTCGGCCTTCTCGGTGGTGATGCCGCGTGCCAGCGCGTCCTCGGAGAAGATCTCGAAGCCGACCTGCATCAGCGTGTCCGACTTGACCACCGTGGTCGGCGAGCGCTGGATCATGGTGACGTCGGCGCCGCTCTCCCAGAGATCGACGCAGACGTCGTGGCCGGAACTGGCCGCGCCGATGACGGCGACCTTCTTGCCGCGGAATTTCTCGCCGCTGGCATACTGGCTGGAGTGCAGCAGCTCGCCCTTGAACTGGTCGGAACCCGGCAGATCGATCTTGCGCGGCGGACCGTAGGCGCCGGTGGCGAAGACGATGTGCTTCGGCTTCAGCGTGATGCGCTGCCCGACGCGGTCGACCACCACGGTCCATTCTTTCTCCGCCTCGTCGTAGCTGGCGCTGAGGCACCTGGTGGCGACCCAGTAATTCAGCTCCATGACGCGCGTGTACATTTCCAGCCAGTCGCCCATCTTGTCCTTGGGCGTGAAAACGGGCCAGTTGTCGGGGAACGGTATGTAGGGCAGATGGTCGTACCAGACCGGATCGTGCAGCACGAGCGTGCGGTAGCGGTTGCGCCAGGAATCGCCCGGCCGCGCGTTCTTCTCGATGACGATGGTCGGCACGCCGAGCTGCCGCAGCCGTGCGCCGAGCATGATGCCGCCCTGGCCGCCGCCGATGACCAGGCAATAGGGTTGCTCCGTTACGCCGAGCTCGCGCGCCTCACGCGCCCGCGCTTCCGACCAGGTCTCGCGTTCCGGGTCCGCCTTGTGGCGCACGCCCAGCGGCCGCGCCGCGCCCTTGCGCTCCTCGTGTCCCTTCAAGTCGGTCATCGCCGTGAACAGGGTACGGCAGCGGCCGTCGCGCAGCCTCATGATGCCTTGGCCCGTGGCCGCCGCTGTCTCGAAGGTGAACCAGGCCTCGATCGTGCCTTCATCCGAGGTTGCCTCGCCGGTGAGCTGCCACGCGCCAGGCTTCGTGGTCGCCAGCGTTGCTGTCAGCATGTCTGCGAGGGCCTCGCGGCCTTCCATCGTCGTGACGTTCCAGGTGAAGGCCAGCAGGTCGCGCCAATAGCAATCGTCGACGAACAGGTTGCTTGCGGCCGACAGGTCGCCGGATTCAAGCGCCTGCGAAAACGAGCCAAGCCATGCGGCCGCCTGTTTGGATGGTGCAATCTCGAGCATGTTTTCCCTCTTGTATGCGTCCAATCTGTATAGCGGGACGGCAACTGTCGAACTCGGCGCTGCCCCTCATCCGCCTGCCGGCACCTTCTCCCCGTATAGTGACGGGGAGAAGGATTAGTCGCCGAGCGGCTCCATTTCCTTGCCCGTGCGGTGGATCTGGGCGTTGTATTTGATGCGGCGCACGGTCTCGCGGGCCGGGCCGTCGAGCTTGTAGGCCGACGCCACCGCCAGGAGGTCGATCATCGCCAGGAAGGCGAAGCGCGAGGCCGTCGGCTTCAGCGTGTCGGGATATTCGGGCACGGCAACCGTCAGCCTGACGTCGCAGGCGCGGGCGAGCTCGGTATCGGGCGCCGTCACGGCGATCGCGTTGGCACGGTAGTGCTTGGCGAGTTCGACGGCCTCGATCACCTCGCGCGTGCGCCCGGTCGCCGAGATGGCGATCACCAGGTCGCCGGGCTTCAGCGTCGAGGCGGTCATGCGCATCAAATAGGGGTCGCACTGGGCGCTGATCGAGATGCCATAGCGAAACAGCCGGTACTGAGTTTCCTGCGCCAGCGCCGAAGAGCTGCCGCCGAGCCCGAACACGGTGACCTGGCGGGCCCGGGCGATCAGCTCGGCGGCCTTTTCCAGCTCACCCGGATCGAGCTGCCGCTCAGCTTCCTGCAACGCCCGGCGCGCTTCGCCGAACACCGCGTTCCAGAACGGCATGGCGGCGTCGCCCTCCCTGGCCGGCGACGTGTCCAGGTAGAGCGCGCCGACGACGAGGCTCTGCGCCAGCTTCAGCTTGAAGTCGCGCACGCCCTCGCAGCCGATGGCGCGGCAGAACCGGGTCACCGTCGGTTCGCTGACGCCGGCGCGCTGGGCCAGCGCCGCGTTGGAGGCGTCGACGGCATATTTGACATTCTCGAGCACGACATCGGCGACGCGGCGTTCGGCCGGGCGCAATTCGCCGTAGCAATCCTTGACCAGCGAGATGATGTCGGGAATGCGCCGGACGGGTTCGCCCCCGGTTCCCTCTTCGTCCGCGATCGGATGGCTGGCAGCTTCGGTCATGAAGGCGGTGTTCCCTAGCCCGTTTTCGACCTGACCTCTTATCATGTTTGCACGCTGTCGTTCCATGCGCAGGACGGCGCTGCAACCGATGCGTGCCGCGAGGGCATTCGCGTGTGCGCCTGCCAAATCATGTAGGAAAGCAACACGAATTTCAAGGCAAAGAATACAACGTCAAAACAGATAGTTATTCCTAGTTGTCGGTTCTCGTCCCATGCTCGCCGTCGTCGACGCTTGACAGCAAAGTAGGATAGTTACACACTGATTTTTGACAGTCTGATGACCTTTGGATCATCACGCAATCTCCGAGGGGCGGATGAACGCGGGCGAGATAACAACGCCGAAGCTTGGCGTGCAGGCAGCGACCAAGATCTATCACACGGCGTCCGGCGACCTCTTGGCGCTGGACCGCTGCAGCCTCGACGTCAGAGCCAATGAAATCGTCTCGATCGTCGGCCCGTCCGGTTGCGGCAAGACCACGCTTTTGTGGTCGATGTCGGGGCTGCACGGCCTGACAAGCGGCGCGATCAAGCTCGACGGCAAAGAGATTTCCGGGCCGCATCCCGATATCGGCATCGTCTTCCAGGAAGCCAACCTCCTGCCCTGGCGCAATCTCGACGCCAACATCCGCTTCCCCTTCGAGATCAAGGGCGAAAAACCGGACCGCGCCTGGATCGCGCATCTGCTTAACCGCGTCGGCCTCGACGGTTTCGGCGGCAAATTCCCGCGCGAGCTTTCGGGCGGCATGCAGCAGCGCGCGGCCATCGTGCGGGCGCTGGCGCTGAAACCCTCGGTGCTTTTGATGGACGAGCCGTTCGGCGCGCTCGACAGTTTTACCCGCGAGGAGATGAACCGGCTGGTCGAGGAGATCTGGCTCGACACCAAGACCACCATCGTCTTCATCACCCACTCGATCGAGGAAGCGATTTTCCTCTCCGACCGCGTCGTGGTGCTGAGCGCGCGGCCGGGCCGCGTCGCCAAGGAATACCGCGTGCCGTTCCCGCGGCCGCGCTCGCTGGAGATCATGGCGACGAAGGAGGTGTTCGACCTCACCAACCGGATCAAGATGGACATTGTCGGAGAGCGCACCAGACCGAAGGCGCCGGAGCGCCCGAGCGCCGAGATCGTGAGGATCAGGCCGTGAGCGACGCCATTCCCGAATTTTCGAAGTCGAAGTCAGGCGATGGGCAAGACGTCAGCCTGACCAACCTCTCGGCCTTCGCCAGCGGCCCCGGCATCAAGTCGGGCAAGGAGGTGGCGGCCATTCTCGCCGTCGCCGTCATCATCATCGGCGGCATCGAACTGGCGCTGCGGCTGTTCCATGTGCCGCTCTACATCATGCCGCCGCCGAGCTCGATCGCCTATGCGCTGTTCGACGAGTTTCCGCTGATCGCGCCGCATCTCGGCTATACGCTGGTCGAGCTGGTGTCCGGCTTTGTCATCGGCGCCGCCGTCGGTCTGGTGCTGGCCGCCGTCATCACCCAGTTCCCGTTCGCGGAAAAGATCGTCGCGCCGTATATATTGCTGCTGGTCACCACTCCGATGCTGGCGCTGGTGCCGCTGCTCATCTTGCGTTTCGGTTTCGGCTACACGCCCCGTATCATCGCGGTGGCCCTGGCCGCCGGGCCGATGGTGATGATCAATGCCGCCACCGGCTTTCGTCGCGTCGACAGCGCCAAGATCGCGCTGGCGCGGTCCTATGGCGCCAGCACCTTGCAGATCTTCTGGAAGATCCGCGCGCCGATGGCGCTGCCGATGATCCTGGTCGGGCTGATGATCGGCGCCATCTTCGGCCTGCTCACCGCCGTCGGCGCCGAGATGGTCGGCGGTGGCTTCGGCCTCGGCAACCGGCTGACCACCTATTCGTCGATGATCCAGATGCCGCAATTCTTCGCCGTGGTGCTGATCCTGTCGATGCTCGGCATCCTGATCTATGTGCTGTTCTTCCTCATCGGCAAGAAATGGGCGAGCTGGGAGGCTTGACGCAGAAGCAAGACCACGCCCGGGAGGCGGGCGGCAAGGCAGACTGACATCAAACAAAAAAGGGGAATGCCATGACCAAAGACAATTTCATCCAGCAGGCGGGTATGAGCCGCCGCATCTTCCTGCAGGTGACCGGCGCCGGGCTGGTGACTGCGACCGCGCTCGGCGCCACCGGCCTCCGGGCGAGGGCCGAGGCCTATGGAAAATTCACCTGGATCTCGCCGCGCGGTACGCTCGAAGTGCTCGACGACTACCCCTACTGGGCGGCCAAGAAGGCCGGCTATTTCGACGGGCTGGACACCGACATGCAGCCGGGACCGTCCGACGGCACGGCGACGGTGAAGTTCGTCGATGTCGGCCAGGCCGATATGGGCTTTCCCTCGCCCGGCGTGTTCTCCTTCGCCATCCAGAACGGCATGAAGCTGAAGTCGGTGTTCCACATGGGCGCGCGCGACACGTTCAGCATCGCCTTCCGCAAGGGCGAGGGCTCGAACGACCTGAAGAAGCTGGAAGGCAAGACCATCCTGCTTGGTTCCGCCGCCTGGCAGTCGATCACCGATCCGCTGCTTGCCGCGCAAGGCGTCGACATCAAGAAGGTCAAATATGTCGAGGCCGGCTGGCCGACCTGGGGCACCGCGCTTGCCGGCGGCCAAGGCGACGCGGCGCTGTCATGGGAAGGGCTGCGCGCCGAATGGATCGCCAAGGGTCTCGACTTCGAATACTGGCTCGGCGTGAAGAACTCGAAGCTGCCGGCCAACACCTTCGTCGTGCGCGCAGCCGATCTCGAGGATCCCGACAAGAAGGCGTTCCTGGAAAAATACCTGCGCGGCTGGGCGATGGGCCTTGAGTTCGGCTATCAAAATCCGCGCGCGGCGGTCGAAGCGGTGTTCGAGCAGTTCCCGACCCTGGCCAAGAACCTCGGACCGGAGCTCGGCACCACCTCGATCCTGCAGCAGATCAACGTCTTCCGCGGCGACATGGACAAGCGCGGCGGCTGGGGGTCGCACGACATGGCGAGCTGGCAGGGCTTCTTCGACGAGATCCACAAGATCGGCCAGATCACCAACCCGGTTAAGGCCGAGGATGTCTGCAGCAACGACCTGATCCCGGCCGCCAACGACTTCGACAAGGCCAAGGTCAAGGCCGACGCCGACGGGGTCAAATTGTCGGAGGGCTTTGCCGCGCTCGATGTCGAGAAGATCAAGGCGCACCTGTTCGATTCGGCGGTGAAGTAGAAGCGCGCAAGCGAAGGCCATGACGACGCCACTCCTCATTGCCCTGCCTTGGCTCCTTTCCTCTCCCTCCGGAGGGGGGAGAGGTGGCGCCGCGAAGCGGCGACGGAGTGGGGGAAGGCGGTCGCTAAACGCGCAGTCGCTGCGGGACAGGCACAATCTGGCGAAGTAACCTCAGGCGGGCGGCGAAGGTCGACCCCCACTCCGTCGAGCTTCGCTCGACACCTCTCCCCCGATCGACGGGGGAGAGGAAAGGGCCGGGCAACGAGCGGCGGCGCTGACCTGAGGTGATTGTCCGGATAAACACGCGGCAACCGGTCGCCGCGCACAATTCAATCCAGAACCTGGGAGATAACGGTGGCCGACAAGGTGAAAGTACTGGTGGTGGGTCTTGGCAATATGGGTGCGTCGCACGCCAGCGCCTATCATCGCTCGGAGGGGTTTGAGATCGCCGGCATCATGAGCCGCTCGATCAGGAGCAACACGAAAATCCCGGCCGAACTCGCCGGCTATCCGCTCTACGAGGATTTCGACCTGGCGCTGGGGGAGACCAGGCCGGACGCGGTCTCGATCAACAGCTGGCCGAACACCCATGCCGAATACGCGCTGAAGGCGATCGCGGCGAACTGCCACGTGTTCATGGAAAAGCCCTTGGCCACCAACATCGAGGACGCCGAAAAGGTGGTGGCGACCGCGCGAGCGAAAAACCGCAAGCTGGTGCTCGGCTACATCCTGCGTGTCCACCCCTCGTGGATCAAGTTCATCGAGGTTGGCAAGACGCTCGGCAAGCCGCTGGTCATGCGGCTCAACCTCAACCAGCAAAGCAGCGGCAGCGCCTGGCACTGGCACAAGAACCTGATCGATTCGCTGATCCCGATCGTCGATTGCGGCGTGCATTATGTCGACGTCATGTGCCAGCTGACCGGCGCCAAGCCGGTGCGCGTGCATGGCATCGGCGCCAAACTATGGGCCGAAGCCGACAAGCAGAATTACGGCCACTTGCATGTCACCTTCGATGACGGCTCGGTCGGCTGGTACGAGGCCGGCTGGGGTCCGATGATGAGCGAGACGGCCTATTTCGTGAAGGATGTCGTCGGCCCGAAAGGCGCGGTCTCGATCGTCGCCGGCCAGCAGGCGAGCAGCGCGGCCGAGTTGGCCGAAGTGTCGAACTCCGCCGACATCGACCGCCACACCAAGACCGACGCGCTGAAGATCCATTACGCGGCCGTCGACGGCGACAAGAATTTCAAAAAGCCCGACGAGATCGTCAGCATGGAGGACGAGCCCGGCCACCAGGAACTTTGCGACCGCGAGCAGGCGTTCTTCCTGCGCGCCATAAGCGAGGACCTCGATCTGACCGAGCAGATGGACGCGGCGGTCAACAGCCTGCGCATCGTGCTCGCGGCCGAACAGAGCATAGAGCTGGGACGGACGGTCGAGCTGGCCTGATGCTATCCGGTTGCTGGCGCTGGAGGCGGCACCGGCAGCGCAGGAGTTTCATCCTTCTCCCCGTCACTATACGGGGAGAAGGTGCCGGCAGGCGGATGAGGGGCGGCGCCTACATTTGTAATTAGCCGGTAGCGACAGCTCGCGCGTTCCTAAGCGCGATGTCGAGGCAACGCAAATTTGGGAGTGAGACATGGTCACCGACAGTCTTTTGAAGACCTATGCCGAGTCCGACGCGCTTGGCCTCGCCGCGCTGGTCCGCGGCGGCCAGGTTTCGCCGGCGGAACTGGTCGAGGCGGCGATCACGCTGGTCGAACGGTTGAATCCGTCGCTCAACGCGGTCATCCATCGCCTCTATGACATGGCGCGCGCGCAGGCCGCGACGGTCGACAGATCGGCACCCTTTGCCGGCGTACCATTCCTGCTCAAGGAACTGGCCTCGTCCTGGACGGGTGCGCCCAACACCAATTCCTGCTTCTACCTCAGAGATGTCGTCGCCGATTTCGACACCGAAGTCGTTCGCCGCATGAAGGCGGCGGGACTGGTGCTGGTCGGCAAGTCGAACGCGCCCGAAAACGGCTGGTCGATCACGACGGAACCAAAACTCTACGGCACGACGAAAAACCCGTGGAAGGAAGGCATCACGCCAGGCGGCTCGAGCGGCGGCGCGGCCTCGGCTGTCGCCTCGCGCATGGTGCCGATCGCGGAGGCCAGCGACGGCGCCGGCTCGATCCGCATCCCCGCCTCCTGCTGCGGGATCGTGGGCCTGAAACCGTCGCGCGGCCGCGTCAGCCTGGCGCCGTTCGGCGACTATTGGTATGGCGGTGCCTACTTCCTCTGCTGCTCGCGCACCGTGCGCGACACGGCGGCCTATCTCGATGCGGTGGCCGGCGCGCTGCCCGGCGAACCCTATACGCCGCCGGTGCCGGATGCCTCCTGGCTCAGCCTGTCGGCGCGTGCGCCGAAAAACCTGCGCATCGGCTTCACCGTCACGCCGCCCAACGGCACCGCCATCGATCCGGAGGTGAAGGCGGCGGTGCTGGCGACCGTGGCCGCACTCGAGCGGTTGGGGCATCATGTCGAGGAGCACGACATGCCGCTCGATGCCGACGGCGTATGGGCGACCTACACCAACATGACCTGCGTGCAGACGGCGGCGACCTTCGACTCCCTGGAAACGGTGATCGGCCGGCCGGTGACGTCAGGCGATGTCGAGGCGGTGACCTGGGCGATCATCGAGCGCGGCCGCGCCACCAGCGGGGTCAGGCACATCTCCGATGTCGAGCAGCTCCGGCAGGTCGGCCGCGATATTGTCGGCGACCTCAGGGCCTATGATCTCTTCGTCACGCCCACCTTGACCCAACTGCCGCGCCCCTTCGGCTATTACGACATGTCGGAGACCGACATCGACCGCTACAACGCCAAATGGACGGATGCCGTCTTTGCCTTCCCCTTCAACATCTCCGGCCAGCCGGCGATCTCGCTGCCGCTCGGCTGGTCGCACGGCGGCGTGCCGGTCGGCGTGCAGCTGGTCGGCCGCTACGGCGACGAGGCCACGGTGCTGGCGGCGTCGGCACAGCTGGAACAGGAAATGCCATGGAGGGACAGGCGGCCGCCGGTGAGCGCTTAGGGACCTGTACGGAGGTTTGATCGCTGGACGGCAAAACCTTTCCCGTCGTCATCCTTGGGCGTAGCAAGGAGCGCAGCGACGCAGCGCAGACCCCAGGATCCATGCCGCGACATCAAAGCGTTCCCGGCGGTCCAAAATTCTGCTCCGCTGCACCCCACGGAAAGGTCACGGCATGGATCCTCGGGTCTCCGCGACGGAGCTTCGCTCCTGCTCCGCCCGTGGATGACGAAGGTGGAGGGACCTCAGCCAATTTCCGGAGGTGCAGATCTCAGCCGCCGCGGCAGCCGGTTCATCGCGACCGGCCCATCCGGCGTGATCAGGAACTGGTCCTCGAGGTTGAAGCTGGCGAGGCCGTCGATATAGAGCGGGATTTCGAAGGCCAGCACCATGCCGGCCTCGATCACGACCTCGCTGCCGGCCGATATGAACGGCCATTGCTCGGAAAAGACCGACTGCCCGACGCCGTGGCCGAAGTGGCCGCGGCGGTAGGAGCGCAGGCCTTGGCGCGCCAGGCTGTCGGTGGCGACGCGGTGGACATGGGCAAGCGTGTTCCCGGGAACAAGCTCGGCCAGCCCATCGTCGAAGGCGCGCTCGGCAATGGCGTGCAGTTCGGCCTGATCAGCCGAAGGCGGGCCGAAGGTGAAGTTGCGCGACATGTCGGAGGCGTAGCCACCGACCGTACAGACCATGTCGCATTTCAGCGGATCGCCCGCCACGGCCCTGGCGTCGGCGCCCTTGGCCCGGGCGCCCAGCGTCACATATTCGGCCGTGATGACCGGGTGGGACAAGCCGGCCGCCGCCGTGGCGACGCCCTGCCGGTAGAGCGCGACGAGATCGCTCTGGCGCATCCCGGCCATGGCATCGACCTGCAGCCGCTCCAGGCCGGCTTCCGACAGGATGATGCCTTGCCGCAGCAGGTCGATCTCGCGCTGCGACTTGACCGCGCGCAGCCGGTCCAGCACAAGCGAGCCGTCCACAACAGGGCAATCCGGCAGCAGCGCCTGGATGGCGGCAAAATCGGCGGCGGGAATGAAGTCGAGGTCGAGGCCGAGCGTGGCACGCTCCAGTCCGAAATCGGCGAGGATTGCTTGCAGCTGGCGCACCGAGCCGGCGAGGTCGGAGGTGGCGGGACGCGCGAAATCCGGCGCGCGGCCGAGCGAAGCCAGGCCAGCCTCGATACGCTCCGCCAGGGGCAGCCCGGCAGCTCCTGTCTCGACCGGCGCTGCTTCGATCCAGATCGGGTGCGAGCGCACGACCATCTCGGGCGCGGCGGTCCGCAGTTGCGTGGCATTGAAGTCGGCGACCACGACGCCGATCGGCAGGTCCTGCCTGGCCGGGACGACGACGAAGCCGGCGCCGGCGCGCCGGAACAGTCCGGCCGGACCGATCGAAGCGCCGGTCGCATAATGGAAGGCCTCGGGCGCTGAGAGCACCAGCGCGGCGATGCCGGCGCGTTGCATCAACTGCGTGGCGCGCTGCCGGTCGACAAAACCCGTCATGTGTTTCTCCGGATGTCCGAAGCGACAACGGAGCATCGCAGGTGCGGACAATCAAGACGGTTGCTCGTATTGACGCACCGATACCTTGAGTGCGGAGCGGAGACGCCCACGACTTCGTCATCCTAGAGCGGAGCAAGGAGCGCAGCGACGCAGCGCAGACCCTAGAATCCATGCCGGGACTCCGGAGCGTTGCCACGGTCCAGATTCTGCTCCGCTGCACCCGCCAGCACGGTCGCGGCATGGATCCTCGGGTCTCCGCGACGCCGCGCCGCGGCTGCTCCGCCCGTGGATGACGAAGGGATAGGATGTCGGCCGCGGTTGCCGGCGAACCCGCTACTTGATCGATTCCAGCTTGGTCAGGGCGGCGGTGAAGCCGGCCAGCGACACCGGGATGGTGACCGGCTTGCGGGTGACGGACTCCATGCCGATGTTCAGATTGGTTCCCGACTTCATCGCCTTGACGAGGTCCGGCGGCAGCGGCGTGGCGGCATAGGCGCCGTTCTGGTCGCTGGTCTGGATGGCGATGGTCGTCTTCTGTCCCTGGTCGATCTGGTAGCTGGCGCCGGACGGCAGGAACAGGCCGTGCGGCAAGGCGAGCAGCATGGCGAGGCTGCCATTGCCGTTGTCGCGGCGAACGGTCACCGTAAGCACGCGCTGTCCTGTCTTCGCCTCGGTCAGGTTCTGCGACACCTGGCATTGAAGTTCGGAGCTCGCCGAGCCGCTGGAGCAGTTGACCGCCCAGGGATTGGCGTCGGCCGGCTTTGACTGGGCCGGTTGGGGCTTGGCGGCTTCCTCGGCAAGTGCGGGTCCGGCGCCCGACAGGATGAGCCACAGGGCACCAATACCTGCGGCCAAGCTCAAAGTATTAGCTACAGCTAAAACAACTCTCATGTTCTTTTAGGCCCCACCGGTATTTCCCGCAGTAGGGCTTGATACAACACTCCAATCCAGCCTGAAAGCCAGGAATCCACCGAAGCAAGCCGGCAAATCTACTGTGTCCATGTTGCCACAGAGTAGCACTTTGGTGGGCCACAACAGCAGTTTGATCATTGGGGACTCGCTATACAATAGAATTCCATTAAACATCGGCACGCGGGACGTGTAGTCCCAGAAGGACTCGCCAGGGATGGGAACTACCGAGAAGTCTCGGCAAGTTGGTGAGATGGCGGCGCGTGGGGAGGGGTTCCTCATGCGCGCCGGTTATCGCCGTTCGAGCATTGCAAGGCAGCTCTGGAAGACGACGGCGCTTACGTCGCTGGCGCTGGCGCTCTCGGGCGTGGCCGCCTATGGCGACGATGCCGGGCTCTGGCAGCCCCAGGTCCGGGCCATCATCGGCGCCGACAACAATGGCGGCAACGCCGCGCTCGAAGGCTTCATCCCGATCAAGCAGACCGCCGAATCGGTGCTGTTCCTGGATGTGCGGGCCAAGCACGATTTCAAGGACGCCTTCGGCCAGGATATCGGCCTCGGCATCCGCCGCATCGTCAACCCGGACCTGATGCTCGGCGGCTATGCCTATTTCAATGCCGAGAGCTACGGCGGCACGCAGTTCACCGGGGGCACGCTGGGCGTCGAGGCGATCACGCCGAATTTCGACGCGCATGTGAACGTCTTCGTGCCGATCAAGGGCGACTCGACCGACCACTCGACCAGCTCGACCCTGTCGATGGTCTCCAACCAGCTCATCGAGCAGATCTCGGTGCTCGACCATCGCGACTACGCGGCCTGGGGCATCGAGGGCGAGGTTGGGGCGAAGGTGCCGCTCAACCTGCCCGACAGGCATTCGCTGCGGCTGGACATTGGCGGCTACCATTTCGAGGATCCGCATGGTGATGACGGCGTGGTCACCGGCGCCAAGGCCGGCATCGAATATGAGATCGGCGATGTCTTCGGCACCGGAACGTCGCTGACCTTCACTGGCGAGGTGCGCAACGACAATCGCGACGACACCCAGTTCGCCGGCAGCGTGCGGCTGAACATCCCGTTCAATCCCGGCGGCGGCTCGGACAGCACCGCGGCCATCGGGGCGGATCCGGTCTATCCGGTCAGCGAAGGCTTGCGCAAGCGCGTCAACGAGCGGGTGCGCGGCGATATCGGCGTCCGCATCCAGAGCCAGGACAAGACCGGCGGCACGACGACCCGCGTCGCCATCAACGCCGCCACCAATGCCGCGTTCGGAAAGTTCTATTTCGCCGATGGCGGCCTGGCCGGCGCCGGCACGCAGGCCGACCCGACGACATTGGACGATGCCGTCACCAAGGCCGGCAACGGCGGCTTCGTCGTGGCGCTCGGCGGCAATGGCAATCTGACGACTGGCGGCGTGACGCTGGCCACGGGCCAGACGGTCATCGGCGGCGGCGAAAGCGTCACCGCGAAGCTTTTCGGCGGCGGCACCGCCACCTTCAACCTGGGCGGCAGCGACGGCACGATCCAGGGCACCAACGTCGCCAACCCCGTCATCACGCTGGGCAACGGCAACACGCTGAACGGCATCACCATCACCGGCGGCGGCGACGGCATTTTCGGCAACAACGCCACCAGCACGACGCTGACCAACGTCACGGTAACGGGCACCGGCGGCGATGGCGCCGACTTCACCGGCAATTCGACCAATGTCAGCGCGTCCAATTTCACCGCCACCGGCAACGGCCTCGACGGCCTGCATATCGAAGGCGACGGCACCTACAATTTCACCGGCACGACGCTGCTGTCGGGCAACCAGGATGACGGCCTCGATATTACGGGCAAGGGCACCTACAGCTTCGCCATCCTCAAAGCTCAGGACAACCAGGATGCCGGCATAACGGTGAAGGGCACCGCCGCCGGCGGCAGCTTCACCACCACCGGCGGCCAGGTGTCGGGCAACACGGCGCTGGGCGACGACGGCGTCGGCATCTTCATCGACCCGATCACCGCGCATGTGGTGTTTGATTCAATCTCGCAGACCGGCGGCACATCAGGCGTGGTGCTCGACCATGTTTCGGGCAGCTTCACGGTCAACGGCGCCACCACGATCTCCAACACGACGGGACCGGCGATCGCCATTTCCGATTCGCCAGCAACGATCCGCTTCGGCGACATCAACATCACGGGGCCCGGCGGCGACGGCATGTCGTTCAGCGGCGTCAACGCGGCGGTGGTTGCCGGCAACATCGTCATCTCCGGGCTCGGTCTCGGCCATGCCGGCCTCGACTTCTCCGGCAGCCAGACGACCTTCACGGCGCTCTCGGCCAACATCAGCGGATCGGGCGCCGGCTCGATCGGCATCGATCTCGCCGACACGACCGGCGGCGCTTCGATCATCATCACCAATGGCGGCACCATTTCGGGCGTCGACACGGGCGTGCGCCTGGGCATCGCCGGCTCGCTGGCCCACTCGGCCAATGCCCAATTCGGCTTCGGCGGCGGCTCGATCGCGGGCGTCACCGCCTCGCTCGACGCGCGTGGGCTGAACCAGACGCTCGGCCTCTACGCGTTCGGCTCGACGACGTTCAGCGGCCCGCAGCTGTTCGACGTCCAGAACGTGATCTTCGTCGGCGCGGCAGCCTCGGGTGCCGGCGACGGCTCCTCGCTTGCGGACCTGGCGTCGATCGGCACCGCCGACGGCATTACCGACGCCAACGCGATCTTCGTGCTGGTCAACGACGCCGGCAACACGCCGATCAATGCGTCGGGCGGCTTCTCGCTCAGCGACGACCAGACGCTGGCGTCCTTCGGCAATGGCCGCTCCTTCTCGCTCGGCGGCGTGCCGATCAACGTCACCGGGACCAACATCCAGCACGACCAGGTCGTTTCGGATCCCGGCACCGGGGCGGCGACGCTGACCAATTCGGGCGCCGGCGACGTCGTCACGCTGGGCAACGGCAACTCGCTGCTGGATTTCAACATTTCGGGCGGCAGCGGCGCGGCTATTGGTGGGACGGGCATTGCCGGTCTGACGGTCCAGGGTGTGTCGGTCGGCGGCGTTGCCACGGGCCTGTCGCTCGACAATTTCGGCGGCACCGGCACGTTCACCAATTTCGATATCACCAGCGCCGGCTCGGGCGTCAGCATCACCGGCGGCACCACCGGCACGCTGACTTTTGATGCCGCGAGCTCCATCACCGGCACGACCGGCGTGGCGTTCAACATCGATTCCTCGACACCGAACCTGACCTATAACGGCACGATCAACCAGACCGCTGCTGCCAGTGCGGTCAAGATCAACGCCATGAACGGCGGCTTCGCCAGGTTCGGCGGCAAGATCACCGCCAGCACCGGCGCGGCCAACGCCATCGACCTGACCGGCAATGCCGGCGGCGCGATTGCTTTCGTCGGCGGTCTCGATCTGACAACCGATGGCGGCTTTGCCTTCAGCGCCGTCAATGGCGGCAATCTGACGGTGTACGGGGCAAGCAATACCGTGGCGACCGGCCTGGGGCCGGACGAGAAGGGCATCCAGATCGCCGGCATGACGATCGGCCTGGCCGGAGTGAACTTCTCCAGCGTCACCGTGGATGGCTCGGGCGGCGGCGTTTCGACCGGCATCGCCATTTCCAACACCAGCGGCGGCAACGTCAACTTCGGTGGCGTCGACCTGTATCGCATCAGCGGCGATGCCATCAGTCTCGACAATGTCGCCAGCGGCAGATACACCTTCCAGGGCACGACCAAGGTCGACACCGTGGTGGGTGGAGGCTCCGGCTTCCTGGTTCAGAACAGCGCCGCGACCGTCGGCGTCAGCAACCTCGTAACGACGAATATCGCCGGCGCCGATGCCAGCCTGACCAACAACACCGGCACGATCGACATTGACGGCACCATCACCAATTCCGGCACGGGCGATGGCGTCGTCGTCTCCGGCGGAAGCGCGGCGATCACGATCGGCGCGACCATCAACAGCTCGGCGACAGCGCCCGGCACGGCCGTCAGGGTCGACGGCATCACCGGCGGCTCGGTCGCCTTCACTGGTCCGGTCACCTCAACCGGCGCGGGCAACCTGTTCGCCGTCGGCTCGACCACCGCGCCGACGGGTGGCACGATCAGCTTCACCGACTCGGCGCTGACCGCCAGCGGCGGCGGTGGCGCGATCATCGCAGGCTTGGGCGCGGCCGCGACCTTCAACGCCACGTCCCCAATTTCGATCACCAACGCGGTCGGCAACGGCCTGTCGGTCTCCAATGTCGCCGGCAGCGCCACCTTCGGCGCGGTCACCGTGTCGGGTGCAGCCGGCAATGGCATCGACATTTCAGGCAATTCCGGTTCGGTGACTTTCGGCACCACCAATGTGACGCTGGGCTCGGCGGCCAACACCGCCGGCATCAACTTCGGCGGCGCCAATGCCGATGTCAGCTTCGGCACCACCAGTGTGACGATGGGCGCCGGCGCCCATCAGACGGCAATCGACTTCAGCGGCTCGTCGACGACGGCCGATTTCGGCGTGACCACCATCACCGGCACCGGCGAGGCCACCTCGCGCGGCATCGATCTGTCGTCGACGACGGGCAACAAGACCATCACCTTCCTGCGCGGCTCAAGCATCAGCGACGTCCATATCGGCGTCGATTTGTCGTCCGGCCTCAGCACGCTGACTTCGGCCAACGCCAATTTCACCTTCGGCGACGGCACTTCATCCGACGGGCTGCAATCCTCGATCAGCGCCGCCCCCGGCGGCTACACCGTCAACACGGTCGGGCTCGACCCGACGCTCGGCAACTATGATTTCGACGACGTGTTCTTCACCGGCAGCGCCAATCTGCCCTCGGCGGTCGGCGCGGTGACGATGGTCTCGCAATCGGGCGGCGTCATCGCCGTCGGCACGTACGGCCTCAGCCAGTCGGTGACCACGATTTCGCTTGCCGACGCCGATCTCATGACCGGCACGCAGACCTTCGCCTTCGTCGGCACCGTCGATCTCAGCGCAACGCCGTTCACACTCGATTCCGGCCAGTCGATCACCGGCTTCGGCAACAGCAACGTCATCGCCGTGTCCGGCACCTTCCAGCAGGTGAACGTGCAGGGCAATCTCGGCGCCACCGGCGGCAACGTTACCGGCGACGAGGGCGTCGTCACCGGCACCGCGGACGCCATGCATCTGCTCGGCAGCAATCAGGTACGCAACACCGCCTTCGACTTCACTGGCGCCAGCGGCTCGGTCTTCCTGATCGACCAGAGTGCGGCCGGCTTCGACAACACTGGCGGCATCACGATCCAGGGCGTCACGGTCAGCAATGTCGCCGTTGGTCAGACGGCGTTCAAGGTCGATGGCCTCACCAGCAACGTCTCGATCACCAACAACAACATCAACGTCGCCGGGACGCTGCTCGACGCCGATGGCGGCAACGGCAACATCACGCTGACGCGCGGCAACCTGCCCAATGGCGGGCCGGCCGGCACGCTGACCGGCGGCGGCGTCTCGATCGTCAACCGCACCGGCGGCCTTGTCGATTTCACCGACAAGGCGACCATCGGCGGCAATGGCGTATCGCTGACCAACAACAGCGGCGCGGGAATCACCTTCGCCGATCTGGACGTTTCCACCAATGGAGCGACGGCCTTCACCGCCACCGGCGGCGGCACGATCACGGTCGACGCGGGAACGATCAATGCCACGGGCGCGCAAGCGGCGTCGCTCGACAGCATCACGGCCGACATTCATTTCACGTCCACCAGCGCGACGTTCAGCGCCGGCAACGGCATCGACCTGCAGAACCTGGCCGGCACGGCCGCTCTCGGCACCGGCACGCTGACCAATACCGGCACCGGCACGGCCTTCAATACAGGCTCGGCGACCAATGCCAGCGGCGGCAACGCCACCGTCTCCTATGGCGGCACCATCGCCAGCAACGGCACCGGTGCGGCGGTCTCGATCCAGGAACTGACAGGCGGCTCGGTGACGCTGGCGGGCAATCTGACCGACGGCCTTGCGGGCGCTGGCGGCAACATCCTCATTGCCGGCAATGATTCGGCCACGATCACCTTCTCGGGCACCACCAAGCAGATCAGCTCGGGCGCGACCGACGGCGTCAACATCGGCTTCCCCGGTGGATACCCGTCCGGCACGCCGAGCCCCAACACGAACTCCGCCATCAACTTCACCAATGGCGGCCTGGACATAACGACGACAGGCGGCATGGGCTTCGCCGCGCTTGGCGATTTCACTTCAGGCTCCGTCACGGTCACCGGCAGCGGCAACAAGATCAATTCCGGCGCGGACGGGTTGGTGGTGTTCGGCGCCAATGTCGGCGCTGACGGCATTACTTTTGACAGCATCGCGGCGGTATCGACAGACGCCGGCGTGTTGCTGCAGGCCGCCGTCCTTAACGGCGATGTCAACATCGGCGGGCTCAGGGATACCGGCTACACGGGCGCCTCGTTGTCCGGCCTAACTGGTACCGGGGCGGTCAATTTCACAGGAGATATAGATCTCGACGTCAGCTTCAGAGGATTCGACATTGGCGGCCCACAGGTCGGCACCATAAATATCGCCAATGTCGCCGGATCCACGCTGACCATCGATGGGGGTGAGGGCGGCATCGTCACGACCGGCCTGCAGAGCGGGATCATCAACGTCGGCGGCAATGGTGGCGTCGCCAGCATCGGTGCGACGACAAGCACTACCGGTTCGGCCATCGCGGTCAGCGGCGGCAACGATCTCGTCCATGCGACGCTCAACTACAACGGCTCGATCAAGGTCGATACCGGCAGTGTCGTGCAGGCCGTGACCGACTGGAGCGAGCTCAATTTGAGCGGTTCGGTCGTTTCGACCACGGACGCGGCGGCGGCGGGGACGGCGGCCTTCACCTTCACCGGCAACGCCAACGGCGCCTACAACATTTCGAGCACGATCAATCATACCGGCAAGGGCATCGGCGTACTGTTCGACGGATCGTCCGAGGGAACGGCCACCTTCTCCGGCACGTCGAAGATCTTCAACACCAGCAGCGGCGCCAACGGCGCCATCGTCAAGGCCCCCAGCATCGGCCCCGGCGAAGGCACGGGCACGCTCGCCTTCACCGGTGGCAACCTCAAGATCACCACCTCGAGCGGCGCCGGCTTCACCGCCAGCACCACCGGCCCGGGCACGGTCAGCGTCAGCGGCACCGGCAACACCATCACCACGACGACCGGCACCGCGCTCAACCTGGACGGCGCGACGGTCGGCCCGGATGGCGTGACCTTCGACAGCGTCTCGGTCAACGGGGCGGCGACCGGCATCGCGCTGAACAATGTTTCCGGCGGCACCGTCAGCCTTGGCGCCGCGAATTTGCTGGGCATCACCTCGCATGGCGTCGATATCTCCGGCACGCTCGGCTCGACGCTGAATTTCACCAGCCTGAACGTCGGGCTCGGCGCGGCGAACGCGATCGGCCTCGACCTCAATGGCGCCGCGCTCGGCACCAGCACCGTCACGGCTGGGGATTTCGACGTCGACGGCGGCAGCTTCGCCGGCACGATCGGCATCGACATGGCCGACACGACCGGCACCGGCACGATCCAGCTCGGCGACACGACCAACAACAACCCAGCCGGCCAGACCTCGAAGATCGAGAATGTCGGCTATGGCGTCCAGTTCTCCAGCGCCACCAACGCCAAGCTGATCTTCGGCGACGGGGCAGGTCCGGCCGAATCTTCGATCGCCACCACCGGCGGCCAGGTCATTCACGCCACCGACACTTTGCCGACAGCGGGCGACTACAATTTCAACGACGTCAATTTCTCCGGCGACACGTCAAACCTGTCGGCGATCAGCGTCTACTATGTCACCGCCGACGCCAGCGCTCTCGGCGACGGCAGCCTGCTCAATCCAGGCACCTATGCGAACGCCCAGAATTCCACGGCCAATGTCATCGTGCTGATCGACAAGAACGGCACCGGCAGCCAGGAGACGATCGACCTGAGCGGCACCTCGTTCCAACTCGACGACGGACAGGTGCTGCTTGCCTTCAAGAGCGGCGATGCGGCCGTCGATGTCTCGCAGCTCGGTGTCGACACCAGCAGCGGCGCCTCGGCGGCATTCCATTTCACCACGGTGCAGAATTCGCCGATCATCTCGGCGCCGGGCGGCATCGATACGCTGCGGCCGATCCTGCAGAGCAACACCGCCACCGCGGTGGTCAATTTCGCGACGACCGGCACCGGCGTCCTCACCGGCGGCGTCGAGAACCTGATCATCCGCAACACCGGCAGCGGCACCGGCGTCTCGGGCAGCGTGGCGGCCGCCTCCAGCTTCTTCCTCAGGAACAACGACATCGCCGCCGGCGGCAGGGCGCTCGACTTCACCACCAGCGGCGCGCCGGCTGCCGACAGGCTTCTGCTTTCGATCGACGGCAACACGCTGCAGTCGACAGGGACCGCGCTTGCCGCCAATTTCCTCGGCCAGAGCGTCAGCGCCACTCAAAATACGATCGCGATCCGGTCGTTCGCCAACAATACGGTCATCGGCGGCACCGGCGGCGGCATTGCTTTTAACGGTGCCACTTTCGACTCGACGGGCGGCGGCGGCACCGTCAGCGCGGGCACCCTCACCGTCGGCACAACTGGTGCGCGCGTGCAGGGCGACGGCCTCAACCTGCTCAACACCAGCGGCACGCTCGATCTTGGCACCTTCAGCATTGCCAACAATGGCGGCACGGGCCTGCTGGTCAACGAAAAGGGTGGCACGACCTTCACGTTGAACAGCAGCGGCGGCTCGGTCGACACCACGAACGGCACTGCCATCAATCTCGACCCGCTGACGGTCCACATGACGCTCGGCAGCGTCACCGCCACCGGCGGCGCCAGCGGCATCATCTTCGACGGTGTTGCCGGCACCTTCGCCGTCACTGGCGCCACCAGCATCACCGGCACGACGGGCGCCGGCATCAACGCCATCAACACCAACACCGGCACGTTCAACTTCAACACGGTGACGGTCAACAACACGACCGGCGGCGGCATCGGCTGGGCCAGCGGCACGCTCAACGTCACCGGCCTCGCCAACATCGACACCGCCACCGGCGCCGGCATCACGCAGAGCGGCGGCACGACCGGCTTCACCGGCGGCCTGACCGTCGACACCACCGCCGGCACCGGCATAGCCGCGACGGGCGGCACGATCAGTGTCGCCGGCTCGGGCAACACGATCACGACGGGGTCCGGAGCCGCACTCGATCTCAGCGGTACGACCATTGGTGCTGGCGGCGTGAACTTCTCCAGTATCTCGGCCAATGGCCCCGCTACCGGCATCGCGCTGAACAACGTCTCCGGCGGCGCTATCGCGCTTGGCACCGTCGACCTGCAGGGCATAACCTCGCGCGGCGTCGATGTCTCCGGCACGCTCGGCGCGGCCCTGTCTTTCACGGATCTGGGCATCGGCCTGAACAGCGGCTCGGCCGTTGCCTTCGACCTGAATGGCGCGATCATCAACGCGGCGATCACGGCTAACGATTTCAACGTCACCAATGCGGCCGCCGCCGCAGGCACCTCGATCGGCATCGACCTGCGCGGCGCGACCGGCGGATCGACGGTACGCCTCGGTGACGCCGCGGTCGGCGGCGCAAGCTCCAGCATTGCCGGCGTCAACACCGGCGTCTTCCTCAATTCGACGACCAACCTCACCTTCACTTATGGCGACGGCGAATTGGCGACCGACAAGGGTTCGGCCATCAGCGCCAATGTCGGCATCGACGCCTCCAGCGCGCCAACGCTCGGCACCTACAATGTCCAGGACGTGAACTTCCAGACCAGCCCGGGCCTCGGCTTCGGTATCGGCAAGATCTATTTCGTCGGCGCCACCGCCACCGGCGACGGCAGCGGCAAGGACCAGAGCAACCTGGCGACACTGACCACGGCGGAAGCGGCGGCGGTTTCGACTGACATCATCGTGCTGGTCAACGATGGCGGCGTCATCACGGCGGCGGGCAGCAATGGCAACGATATGCTGGCGCTGCAGGCAAACGAACAGCTGCGCGGCTTCGGCAACGGCAACATCAACCTAGCGCTGACGGTGCCGTCGACGATCCAGCTCGCCAGCAACAACATCTCGATCATCGACCAGACGCCCAATGGCGCGGCGACGCTGACAACCAACGATGGCAGCACCGCCATCACGCTGGGTGCCAACGGCAATATCATCGATGGCTTTACAATCGATGGCGATGACGGCCTCGGCGTTGCCAACGCCGCCATCGGCATCAGCGGCGCGACATCGGGCGCCACGATCAGCAACATGACGATCAGGAACGTCACCGCCACCGATATCGACTTCGGCGCCGGCGCCACCGGCACGACGACGCTGACCAATCTTTCCCTCTTCTCCACGGGCGCGGCCGGCACCGCCATCAAGTTTGGTGCTGCCTCCGGAACGGTCACCGCCACCAAAGTCGTCACGACGGGCGGCGGCGGCCTGTCCGTGGTCGGCGGCGATGCTGCGTTCAGCTTCGACAACATGAGCTCGGTCTCCAGCGCCGCCGGCACTGCTGTCAACATCATCAACCGCTCCGGCGGCAGCTTCGGCTTTGCTGGCACGGTCACGTCGAGCTTTGGAGCCAGGGCCATTTTCATTTCGGGCGCGACTGGAGCAGACACAGTAAGCTTCACCGGTGCCGTCAACCACAACAACGCCACCGGCGCCGCCGTCGCGATCAACAATGGCGGCCAGGCCTCGACCGTCAGCTTCGCCAACCTCACCATCACGACGGGCGGCGGCAACACAGCCTTCACCGCAACCAATGGCGGCACGGTCAATGTCACCACCGGCTCGATCAGCACGACGGTCGCCCAGGCGATCAACCTCAACGGCATCGCCGCCGGCATCAATTTCACCTCGACCACATCAGGCGGCGGCGCCAACAATGTCAGCCTGGCGAATGTCACCGGCACGGTGAACCTGGGCACGGGCTCGTTGACAGGCGCTTCGGGCACGGCGTTCAGTGTCAGCGGCGGGTCGGCCAATATCGACTACAATGGCTCCATCACCCACACCGCCAACGCCACCGCGATCGACCTCCAGAACCACACCGGCACCGGCGGCGGCGCCAGCACGATCTCGTTCGACGGAACCGTGTCGTCGAGCGGCTCGAGCGACGGCATAAACCTGGTCAGCAATGGCGGCACCAACGGCACCAATATTAATTTCAGCAACACGCTGACCATCAACACGTCGAGCAGCGGCACCACCGGCTTCAACGCAACCGGCGGCGGCACGGTTATTGCCTCCAATACCAGCAACGTAATCACGTCGGGCGCGGGCACCGCACTCAACGTCACCAACACCACGATCGGCGGGGCGGGCCTGAAATTCCAAAGCATTTCGGCCAACGGCTCGAGTGCCAATGCCGGCATCGTGCTAGACAATACCGGATCGAGCGGTGGACTGACGGTGACAGGAACGGGGTCGGCCGGCTCCGGCGGCACGATTTCGAACAAGACCGGCGGCGATATCCTCAACGGCTCGGATGCGAGCGGCCAGACCGTGTCCGGAACAAACGGCACCGGCATCTTCCTGCGCAACACGTCGAATGTGTCGCTGGCAAACATGCAGCTCAACGACTTCTCGAACTTCGCCGTCTACGGCAACACGGTCACCAACTTCACGATGACCGGCACGACCATCAGCGGGGTCAACGGGACAACGCTTGCGGGCGACCGCGAGGAAAGCTCGATCCGCTTTGACAATCTGCTCGGCACTTCGTCGATCACCAACTCCAGCATCTCGGGTGGCTATAACCAGAACGTCGATCTCTACAACACCAGTGGTACGCTGACCCGGCTGACGATGGACAACATCCAGTTCGGCCTGATCAATGCGACGGGCGGCAACGACAACGTCCGAGCACAGGTGTTCAACAGTGCGACGGCTAACTACACGTTGACCAACAGCACCTTCGCCGGTACCCGCGCCGACTTCATCGCATTCCTTGCCAACAACAACGCCCATATGGACGCGGTAGTGCGCGGCAACACGTTCCATAACGGCCAGGTGATCGTCCCCAGCGGCGGCACGGCTGTTGACATCCGCAGCGGCTCCGGCGGCCTCGTCTCCGCCGCGACGACGACTTTCGATATTTCGCACAACACCTTGCTCAACACCGGTGGCGATGCGGCAAACGCCTACGACACGGTTGGCGTGTTCGTAGCCAAGGGCCAGGACAACGGCACGCTGTCCGGCACGATCGCCAGCAACACGATTGGGCCGGCTAAGAGCGGCGCCAACGCGGACGGTATCTTCGTCCGTTCGGCCGGCGCCGGCGCGACGACGGTTTTGATCCAGAACAATTCGCTCTCTGGCTACGGCAATGCCGGTATCCACCTGCAGAACAATGACGGCAGCACGACCATGAATGCCTCGGTGTTCGGCAACGTCGAGTCGAGCCCGAATTCGCAAAACGGCTGGGGAATTTTTGTCGACAACGGCGCCACCGCCACCGACACCAGCACGATGAATCTTGTGCTCGGCTCAAGCGTGCCCGCCACACAAAATACGTTTGTCAGCGCGGCCACCGGGGTCGTCGATGTCGGCCTGAGCAACTTCAACGCCAACACGCACTTCAACCTGTCCACCAACGGTTCGGCGTCCGGCACCGTGACCGGCGTGGTTCAGGACGACAATGTCGGCTCGCCTACCGTCGATACGACAGGTGGCGCTGGAACGATCACGCTGGTGGGATCTTTGCCGGTACTACCTCCTGCAGTCGCCCCGTAAACGCGCTAAGTATTTTCCCAAAGTGTGCTTACGATGATGGGCAAAAAATTAGTAAAAATGAATTCAAAAAATTCTGCTCTCTTATGGTCCATTGACGTTGCGTAACATCACTACAGTGCGCTAGTATGCGTCAACAGCGAGGGGGGCGGCGATGGCGGAACCATTTCTTTCCGAAATCAGAATGATGTCTTTCGTTTTTGCGCCGAAAGGCTGGGCACTATGCAACGGTCAGCTGCTTCCAATAAATCAGAATCAGGCGCTGTTCTCATTGCTTGGAACAACCTTCGGCGGTGACGGCAGGGTGAATTTCGCGCTGCCCGATTATCGTGGCCGGGTGCCGATCCATGTCGGCGGTGGCCACACGCTCGGTGAACGCGGCGGTGAGCAGGCGCACACGCTGTTGATCGGGGAATTGCCATTCCATAGCCATATCGAGCAAGCCACGACCACAAATGCGGACACGCCGGTGCCCAGCAGCAACCTGCTGGCTACCGTTGCCAACACCTATACGGCGCCTGGGAATCCCACGGCCATGGACCCTGGCACGCTGGCCCTTGCCGGCGGCAACCAAGCGCATATGAACATGCAGCCATTTCTGACCCTGAGCTTCTGCATCGCCCTGCAGGGCATTTTCCCGTCGCCGACCTGAGGAAAAGCAACCATGGCACAACCCTACGTTGGCGAGATTCGGATGTTCGCCGGCAATTTCGCGATAGCCGGCTGGATGTTCTGCGAAGGGCAATTATTGCCCATTTCGGAGAACGAGATCCTGTTCCAACTGATCGGCACCACCTATGGCGGCGATGGCCAAAGCACGTTCGGGCTGCCTGATCTGCGTGGCCGCCTTCCGGTCCACCAGGGCGGCGATTTCATTCTTTCGCAGACTGGCGGCGTTGAAGAAGTCACGCTTACCCCCCAGCAGATCCCTTCGCACACGCACGCCTTCCTGGCTTCGCTGAACAATGCCGGGGCAAGCACGCCGACGGGCAACATGACCGGGCAGGTCGGCGCGGCGCAGATCTACCGCGAGGCGCCGGCAGCCGCGCCGATGTCCCCGCAGACCGCCGGGCAAACCGGCGGCAGCCAGCCGCATACCAACTTCCAGCCCTACCTTTGCGTCAATTTCATCATCTCGCTGTTCGGGATCTTCCCGTCGCCGACTTAAGGAGGGACCGTCATGGCTGACCCGTTCGTCGCCGAAATCCGCATTTTTCCGTTCAATTTCGCACCCAAGGGCTGGGCCTGGTGCGACGGTCAATTGCTGCCGCTGTCGCAGAACACCGCGCTGTTTTCCCTGCTCGGCACCACCTATGGCGGCAACGGCAAGTCCAACTTCGCCTTGCCCGATCTGCAGGGCCGCGCGCCGATGCACCCGGGGCAAGGACCAGGACTTTCGCTGCACGACCTCGGAGAGCCGGGCGGTTCGGAAACTGTGCAGTTGCTGATATCGGAGATGCCGCAGCACGGCCACACGATGATGGGGAACGTCAATCCGGCCAATCTGGCGGCGCCAGGTCCGGCGCGATCTTTCGCGCGTACAGCTCCCGGTATGTCTTATTCGGCAACGGCCACTTTGACACCGCTCAGCGATCAGGCGGTGCGGCCGATCGGCGGCGACCAGCCGCACAACAACATGCAGCCCTATCTCACCTGCCATTTCTGCATTGCGCTGCAAGGCGTTTTCCCGCCGAGAACCTGAATTCCGAGCCAACAAGGCAGGACCTACGATGGCCAAGAAAGCAGAACCAAAGTCAGAAGCGTCGGCCCCAAAGGCTAAGAATGGGAGTGGATCTCGACGGCGCTGGTCACCGCCAACCTCAAGCAGATCGCCGTGGTGCGCGACCTGACGCCACCGGTGTGACGGCAGTCCTGACGGCACAGACGGGTAGCGTGACAGACAGCACGCCCGCGCATTCTTCTTCGGCCTGGCCCCGCTCCGATGCGGCCGGGCTGAAGTTTCGCGCGGCTGGCGAGGCCGACAAACCCTTCCTGTCGCGGCTCTACGCCTCGACCCGCGTTGAAGAGCTCGCAGTGACCGACTGGAGCGAGGCGCAGAAGGCCGCCTTCCTCGCCATGCAATTCCAGGCCCAGCACGCGCATTACCACACGCACTATCCCGAGGCCGACTGGCTGGTGGTGGAGCAGGCGGGCCAAGACATAGGCCGCCTCTATATCGAGCGCTGGCCGAGCCAGCACCGCGTCATCGACATCGCGTTTTTGCCCATCCATCGCCGCAAGGGCTATGGCACGGCGCTGCTGCGCGATCTGATCGACGAGGCACGGTTAGCCGGCAAATATGTATCGATCCATGTCGAGAAGAACAATCCGGCGCGGGGGCTCTATGTCAGGCTTGGCTTCGCCGTCGTCGAGGACAAGGGCGTCTATGATCTGATGGCGTGTTCGCCGGCGGATCCATGATGGTTGTTGGCGCTGCCCCACCCGTCTGCCGGCATCCCTTCCCGTGAACGGGGCGAGGAACCTCCCGCCACCGATTTCGCCAATCTCTTGCGCCGCAAGAAAGGCGCTGCGTTGCCGCCAGCCACTCTCGCCCCGTTTACAGGGAGAGATGTCCGGCAGAACAGTGAGGGGCAGCGCCGCCGGTAAAGATTGTCGCATTCGGTCCGGTCGGCAATGCGGGAAACATCAATAAAAATGCAGCTCAAAATGGGCGTTAGTTGAACACCGCCTCGTAGGTCCGGCCAGTCGCGTCGGCGGCTACCGGTACGATGAAGATGTCGTGGACGCCGCCGGCGCCGGCAAGGCTGTAGGTCGCCTGCGGCAACGCGATCTCACGCGGCCCCCTGAACAGCAGTGAAAAACCACCCCCCGGGCGGGGGCTGGCCGCGATGCGGTTGACGGCGCTCAGTTCGAGCGAGATCCGTCCCGCTCCGGTCTCGATGATGAACGCCTGTCCGATCGCCTGTTCGAAATCCGCCGCCGCCGCCATTCCGTCGCCCCGAAGCCGTTTGCGCGGCACTGTCGCCGCTTCGCCGCGGGCTGTCCAGGGCTCTTTGTCCGACGCAAATTCCCAGGAAAACCGTCGACCACTTTTCCTGGCAATTGCCGCCTCGGCGCGGAGCGCTGGCGCGCAAGACATTTCGTCGCCGCAAACCCCAAAAATACAGCAACGCATCCTTTTATGCGCACCGGTGACACTGTAGTACTTTGTTTCGGCATGGGATTGTTTGATACGAGTCCGGCGCCGGACGCGGATTGGCCGGCCTGATCGGCTTGCCGGAGAAAAAGGACCGACGATGGCTGAAGGTGCGAAAGCAGGGACGGCGGCGGCAGCAGGGGCCGATGCGATGCCGCTTTTCTACTCCAGGCCGGAGGCGCTCAATCCGGCGCGGCACGGCTCGCTCGGGTTGACGGCGCGCAGCGACTTTTCCTTCGCGCGCTCGGCGCACGCCATCCCGGTGGTGGCGTCGGAGATGCCGGCGGCGATGCGCTCCTATCCGATCGTCTTCATCGGCGCCGCCAAGGCGCCAGTCATCATCACCGGCGTTCGCCAGGACGAGAACCTGTTCGTCGATGCCGAAGGCAAATGGAACGCGCCGCACTACATCCCGGCCTATGTCCGCCGCTATCCTTTCATCCTGGCCGAGGATCCGACCTCGCCCGGCCGGCTGACGCTGTGCGTCGACCGGGCGAGCGAGCGCGTCGTCGACCAGCTGATGGCGCCGTTCCACGACGACAAGGTGCTGCCGTTCTTCGGCGGCAACGAACCGACCGAGGCGACCAGGCAGGCGCTCGCTTTCTGCAACCAGTTCCAGATCGATTTCAGGGCCACCCGCGAGATGGTCGACAAGATCGACGCGCACGGTCTGTTTTCGCAGCGCCAGAGCAAGGTGACGCTGGAAGGCGGCGAAGTGCTCAACCTCACCGACTTCCAGGTGATCGACGAAGCGGCCTTCAACAAACTGAGCGACGACGCCTTCCTCGACCTCAGAAAGTCAGGCGCGCTCGGCCTGCTCTATTGCCACCTCGCCTCGACCAACAGCTGGACCTCGCTGGTGCACCAGGCGTCGCTTCGCAAGGCGGACACCGCGAAGAGTGCCTGACGGCATTGCCCGACCTGCCGAGGTCGACGACATCCAATTGGAACATTTCAGGCGCTGTCCGGTTGCTTCCTATGGATATCCATAGGAAGACGGCCATGGTGATCAGCCAGGAAGAACGCGTCGCGCATATCAGCAAGCGGGCCCGCGAACTCTGGGAACGGGAAGGCTTGATGCCCGACCGTGAGAAGGCCTGCTGGGACAAGGCGGTCGAGGAGTTCGAGTCCGGCCGGCTGACCGCCGGACGAAAGCAACCAGGCGCGGATGCCGCTGGCGACAGCGCGGCTACCAAACACTGACGCTCCGCTTTGTCGCAGAACGCATCGAGACCACCGGCTGGTGACGAGCCCCTGATCGGCGGCCCTTGGCGATCCCGGCCCCCACGAGAAGCCAGGGCGCATGGCGGATCGCGCCGGCGACCGTCTTGGCGGACCAGAACGATGTGATGAGATCCAGAGCCTTCTGCTCGACCCGCAGCAGGTCCGGGTTGATGGCGCCGCCGGGCAGGACGAGCGCATCGTGGCCATCCGCCGGCGCTTCGACAGGCTGGCCAGCGTGTGCTTCTACCGCTTTGAACGGTACCGCGCCGTGACGATGCGCGATGACACAACCGATCCGGCCATGACTACCCCGCGCGCCCAATCGCTACCTGCTGCGACCAATTAGCCATCACTAATATATTCCCATGTAGCCGACGAGATTTTGAAGCAGATGATGCTAAAATAGCACACAAAAATGTCGGGCGCCGATGTATTCTCTCAATCGAGGGTTCAGATAGCGGGAGGAATTAGTGTACAAGTTTCTTGCAATTCTTGCGGTTGCCGGGTTCAGCGCAAGTGGTGCGTCGGCAGCCGATATAGCTGGTCCAATTGTCGGCTCGGCTTATGATTGGAGCGGTATCTACGCGGGCGCACATCTTGGCGTGGCAAACGGTGACATCACCGCAACTGACGAAACGCTTCCGACCGGCGGGTTTTTCACAGACTTGGTTCCTGCCGGCACGGAAGGTTTCGACTTTAACAAAGCCGGCGTGGCTGGCGGCGCTCACATAGGCGCACAGTATCAGTGGAACCAGATCGTCCTGGGCGGCGAGGCGACGTGGACCGTCACGGGCATCAAAAAGACCATCGTCAGTCCCTATTTCCCAGACAGCGACACTGAAACCGGTAAAATCTCCAACTACGTTACAGCCGTCGGACGCATTGGGTATGCCTTCGATCGTGTCTTGATCTATGCAAAGGCCGGGTATGCCGGCGGCAAAGTCAAGTTCACGGCCCGGGACAATGATGCCTTGGTCACATACGAGAAGAACGACTGGCAAAGCGGCTATGCCCTCGGCGCCGGGATCGACTATGCCATTACCGACAACCTATCTCTTGGCGTCGATTACACCCACGTCGATCTTGGGTCCAAGACCAGCACCGGCAACAACGTATTTGATGATGGCACAATCGGAGCGAACCCAGAGACGTATCGGACCGACGCCAAAGTGGATGCCGTCATGGCCCGCGTCACATACAAGTTCGGGATGGGTCAGTAGCCCAGTCGAGCGGCGCAGGAATTTCCCGTGCACCCAACGGAAGGCGCCTGTGCGACAGGCCACGCCGGCAGCCTCCAGCAATCCCATAAGTGACGTCCGGCTCTTGGGCGGTCGAGGTTTAATCCGCCAAAAACGAAAAAGCCGCGGCGAACCGCGGCTTTTCGATGCTTGATTCCCCTTTAGGAAACTGGAGCGGGTGAAGCGATTCGAACGCTCGACCCCAACCTTGGCAAGGCAAGAATTACGCCGTCTAAGAATTGCGGTGAAACAGCGAAAAGGTGACCGCGCGGTGACCGCAAGCGTTTCTCTGGGCGAGCGGCCTTCCGTATTGTCAACACACTATGGGATGGGAGATCCCTCTCATGAACTACGCCTTATCAAGGCGATGTTCACTATCAAGGCGATGTTCACTGCGTTGTAATTGTTGGCTTGCCGCCAAGCGATATTCACGGCTTATTAGTAGGGGGCAGTTTTGTGGACGGCTTGGGCAATGAGTTTGAAACGTTGGGCGATGTGTTCCGCCGCAGTAGCGGCAACTATCGTTGTGTTTGCGCGGCAACCGGCAATCGCGGATCAATCTGACGTTTCCAGTTCGGGAACTGGCTTTTTCGTGAACGATCAAGGCTGGGCCGTAACCAATGCTCATGTTGTCGAAGGATGTACAAGCATTAGCGTCCAGCAGCTAGGGGATGGCAGCGACCTCGCGGTCGACAGACAAAACGACCTCGCGGTCTTCAGGCTCTCTATGGGTACAGGAAAGCCTCACCTTCCGTTGCGCCACTCTCAGCCCCGGCTTGGAGAGGATATTGCCGCCTATGGCTTCCCTCTCAGCGGATTGCTTTCCGACTCCATTAAGGTCACGACCGGGAACATCAATTCGCTCGTGGGTATGGAGAACGACACCCGATATCTGCAGGTGTCTACGCCTCTCCAGCCAGGCAACTCCGGCGGTCCAATCGTCGATCAATGGGGATCGATCATTGGCGTCTCCACAGCTGCGCTGGGTTCGAAGTTTACCAATGAGACCGGCATTGCTGTGCAGAACGTCAATTTTGCTATTCGATCGAATGTCGTCGAATTGTTCCTTCAAAGTCGAAACATCCAATTCGATGCCCCAGATCCTGCGGCTGACGCGAAACCGCTTTCCACCGCCGATTTATCCGACAAAGTTGTTCCGTCTGTTGTCCAAGTCCTTTGCCATGGTGGCGAAAAACCGGTCGCCAACTCTGGCCCCTCGCCAACAACAGCTGAAACGGCACCTGCCCGATCTGGGACGTCATCCGACGAATCCGTCAAAGAGGCGGCAGTCGCGATTGTTCGCGGTTTGATAGAACGCGACAGCGGCGATGCCTGGTCTTCTCTACAAGCCGTGGCAAACGTGTATGCGGATTTCGTTTCGTACTACGGAAAACAGAGGACACTTAGTGAAGTTCTGGCAGATAAGAGAGATTATTTCACGCGGTGGCCTGAGCGAGCCTATCACATACGAGATGGGTCGCTGATGGTGACCTGCGCAAATGGCGCATGCATGGTGTCGGGGGTTTATGACTGGGTGGTTCGGAGCATTCCAAGAAACAAGCAGGCACGAGGTGCCGCTCGATTCAGCTACGCGATTTCCCTGGGGGCTAGTCCGAAGGTCATCTCAGAAGCCGGGAACGTTCTGAAGCAATAGGCCATAGGCGGATGATCGCGATGGCTATGGGTCGACAAAGCCGGCGAAGTGAATTGGCAAGAGGTTTTCGTGATGGACACGGGAGGCTCGCTCGTTTTGCAGAAGCTTCGATTCAAGGCCAACCGCGCGGCAGTCGAGGCACGAGTTGTGCCCGATCCTATGGCGTCGGAGGGTAAGGGGGAGTTGCTCACAAGTAAAATGCAGAAGATCGGCTATGCGTTTGACCGGCGACATCAGTGGAGGCGATACAAACCTCGCATCGTCAGATCCAAATGCCCCCTGTTGCGACACCATGGTGGCCTTAACCCGGTCGGGTCACATTGACTCTGGTCCAATCAATTCGGTTTCTGTAACTGGCGTATGTCCTAACTGCAAGAAGCATATCAGAGTTTGGACCGTCAATCCTCACGAACGGGCGCCATTGTGGGTGGATTGACCGATCGTTCACTTTAATTGGTGCATCGGCAGGATTCGCGATTGCGCAGCATCTCACGCCGCAAAAGCGTTCATTTAGATTAGGAAAATTCAGAGAACGAGTCCCTTCCACTGCCTGACGCTTTTGGAAAAGACGGCGTTGGTTTCGGTGGCCGGGACGCCAGCATGCCAGGCCGGATGATTTAGGCCAATCTGATCCTTACCGGCTAACCCAGGCTAAGGGGGGCGAGCTTTGCAGTTGCGGATCCGACAGGCGCTATGGCGAATGCCCTTGGAGGCTCACGATCTACTGCGAGCGCACATTGCCGCCGGCAGGGGAAATCTTCCGGTAGCCCGCGTGTAGCCCGAATCTTCCGAGCAGCGTGGCCACCCTTTCGATTTCAATCCGCCAGAAAACGAAAAAGCCGCGGCGGACCGCGGCTTTTCGATGCTTGATCCCCCTGAAGGAAACTGGAGCGGGTGAAGCGATTCGAACGCTCGACCCCAACCTTGGCAAGGTTAGAGATGAGCTACTCCATGGTATCCGGCAGTATCCCATAATGCGATAACATCTTGATAAAACTTGACATTATTTCCAACCCTTCGCTAGGGTAATCCAATCTTTTCCTTCACGGTGTTGACCAGGTGTTGACCAAAGAAGGCCTTTGAGGAGAATGGATCGGTGGCAAAGCGCGTTGGTGTGGCCCTCACAAAACGGGTGGTTGACGCGGCCGAGAAGAGGGACCGACGCTATTTCCTCTGGGATAGCGAGTTGTCCGGTTTCGGTCTGCGCGTGGAAAAGAGCGGCGCCAAGACCTTCATCGTCCGATATCGCGCCGAAGGTGGTGGTCGATCGGCTGCGCAGCGATTCGTAACCATCGGGAGGTTAGGCACGCTCACTCCAGAGCAGGCGCGCAAGCACGCGAAGACTGTCCTTGGAGGCGTCGCCAAGGGTGAGGATCCAGCGGATGAACGCCGCGCAAAGCGACGCGAGATGAAGATAACTGGCTTGATCGACCTTTATGAAGAAGAGGGCTGCGTCATCCAGCGCGGGAAACGGCAGGGTCAGCCGATGAAGCCGTTGACCAAGCAGTTGACACTCGCGCGTCTTCGCAACCATGTCGTGGCACTGCTCGGGCATAAGCGCGTTGGCGAATTGAATCCAGGTGACATCGAACGTTTCGTCCGTGACGTCACTGCCGGCAAGACTAATCGAGACGAGAAATTAGGCCCACGGAGACGCATCATTGTACGCGGTGGTGAGGGCGCGGCTCGCAAGGTCGTGCGAGACCTGTCTGCTGTTTTCAGCTTCGCTATCCGCAGCGAGATCGTCCAACGGAACCCGTGCGAGACAGCCGCCGTCCGCAAGACAGACAATCAACGAAAACGATTCCTCGATCTTGAGGAAGTGAACCGCCTCGGGTCGGCTCTTGATGATCTTGAGGCCGAAGGGGTCAATGCCAAAGCCGTCAATATTGCACGGCTTTGGGCGCTGACTGGTTGCCGCCGAGAGGAAATCGCATCGCTCAAATGGACCGAGGTGAATTTCGTTGAGGGACTTTTGGAACTCGACGATAGCAAGACGGGCAGGTCGATCCGTCCCCTGGGAGCGGCAGCAGTTGCGCTGCTCAAAAGTCTCCCTCGTGAGGTGGGCAGCAATTTCGTCTTCCCGGCTGCGCGTGGCGATAGCTATTTTCAGGGAACCAAGCGCATTTGGGCAAAGGCGATCAAGAAGGCGAAGCTCCCCGGAGTTACCCCCCATACTCTTAGGCATACGATCGGCTCGACCGCGATTTCGACAGGTGAAGCGCTGGCACTCACCGGCGCGATCTTGGGCCATTCAAATCCGCGTTCAACCGCTATCTATGCTCACGTGCAAAACGATCCGTCTCGGCGAGCTGCCAATCGAGTCACTAAGAGAATCGCTGCGGCGCTTGCCGGGAACAACCAGCCATCCCGCAAGGCTCCGCCAAAATCCCCGGCCCTGGCGACTCTGACCGATTTCGATGGATTGATCCAATCATTATCCGACCGCCTCTTGGTCGAGGGGATCGATGCGGCCCGAGTTAAGGATATTCTCACGGACATGGCTGCCGTACGTGAGGCTGGCCCCAAAGTTGTCTAACTGCTTTTTGCCTGTGCCGATCTCTATGCCGGGCACGCCGCCGGCGATACTCATCCGTCCGTTCGGCGTCGCCGGATCGGAGCGAGCGCGAGGTTTTAGCGAGAGAACTTTGCTATCCTCGCGCAATCTCCGCTGAGTCGTCCGATGTCGCGCTTGAATGTACCGTCGCCGAAGACGCTGACCAAAACAATTGTAGCCTGTGTCGACAATGCCGAGCGTCTGCTTGCTGACGCTGACATGTTCGAGTTCGAGAAGCTGAAATCGACAAGGCTCTACCTTATCCTGATCGCACAGGAAGAGCTTGCGAAAGCCTTCATGTTCATTTTAGTTTCGATCGGCGTCTTTCCGCTTTCGCGGCCGATCCTCACGGCGATGAACGACCACTCATGCAAGCAGTTGGTCGGCATGCTCATGGACTACATGATCATGCATTGGGAAGACATCGAAGACGCCCGGCGAATGATCGCAGAGGACTTCGACATGGGCGATGATCATTTCCCGATCGACATCGCCAGCGCACTCGAATTGCTACGATATGAGAAAGTCGCTCGATGGGAAACGGGAATGGGCGGCTACGCGGATGGAGACCTTAACTATAGCCAGGCGGCTCGCAAAGTGGCATCTGGCAAGCACGATCGACGGAAACAGGATGCACTATACGTCCGCGTTAATCCTGACGGTTCGATCAGTAGCACGCCCCACAAGATTATGGATGCTGAGGTCAAGGACGAAGCCGAGCGCGCAAGTCGGTATTGCTACTTCGTCAAAGAGTCGATGGCTGGCAAGGCATCAGGCCTACGTTACGACAAGACCGTCGCGGCACTAAAGATGCTCTTCGGCCATCGCCCTCCGATCTAGGCAGGCTGTATACCGCCGATGGCGACACGCGATGAACTCTATGCGAAATTTGGCATAACAGCAGAAGCGGCGCAGCTATTCGAGACCGAACTTGGATCGCTGCTCCTATGCGCCCGTGGCCTTGAACGCGGTTGGCACCATCAAGGCGACCCCGATGACGCGCGAAAGCTCCTTGACCACATTGACCGCAGCACTCTAGGGCAACTCTTAGGCACGTTGAAGAATTGTGTCGGCCTTGACCATGGTTTGGTGGATCGCTTCGCGTCTGCGCTCAAGGCTCGAAACAGGCTTTTCCATTGGTTCTATAAGACCCATGGCTTCAAAATTCAGACCGATGAAGGCCGCGATACGATGGTGGCTGATCTTGAAGTTTTGCACAGCGAACTTTTCAACGCATGGCAAGTCGCCAGCAAGATGACCACTCTGGCGACATCATTCCTGTTGGAGGCGAAGCGAGAACAGGAATAGACTCGGCGCTCATCAGGCGACATTGCCGAGCATCCTGGCTCTTGAGCGGAGCAAAACCGGGGGCGAGGTGGACGACCACGAAAATACGAGAATATCTTTCGGCACCGATCGTGCTCAGCTTGTCTATGGGCTGAGGCCGGACGGCACCTTGGCGCATATCAGCGAGGTTCAGCGTGGCATTGCCTGCGGCTGCAATTGCCCTGCCTGTGGCGGTCGGTTG
The DNA here is from genome assembly GCF_006658535.1 of Mesorhizobium sp. B2-4-13. Taxonomy (NCBI): domain Bacteria; kingdom Pseudomonadati; phylum Pseudomonadota; class Alphaproteobacteria; order Hyphomicrobiales; family Phyllobacteriaceae; genus Mesorhizobium; species Mesorhizobium sp. B2-4-13. The sequence goes on from NZ_VFVB01000009.1 coordinate 248,384, forward strand.
GTGGCTCGCAAGGGTGATGAAAACGTGCCGCACTTCGGGCACGATGAGGGCGAAGCCTGTGGCGGCGGTCCTGAAACCGTTCTGCATCTTCTTGCCAAGGAGGTGTTCCGAACCAATCCGCTGCTACTTCTGCCGAAACGTCTTGGGCTCGATAAGGGCAACGTCGTGATGAAGCCTGGTCAGCAGGTCACGACCCAATTCCTTCGAATTGAGTTCACCGACCCCAAGAAGATCATCCCGGACCTCTATATTCGAGCGCTTGGCTATGACCTCTTTGTTGAAGTCGCGGTCACCCATGCGAGCGACGAAACCAAGATTCAACGCCTTCGGGAACACGGCGTTATGGCCGTCGAAATCGACCTGTCAAAGTTGCCCCGAGACTCGACACGCGAGCAGATCGCGGATGCGGTGCTTCAATCTGCGCCACGGTGTTGGCTCTATCATCCCGATATCGATAGAGCGCTGGCGAAGAGCCGCGCTGACGAAGAGAAATGGCAGGCTGCACAGGAAAAGCGGTTCGCCGACTATCAGGCAAGACATGAGGAGCGGGTTAACGAAACGACACGCGCCTATGTGGACGGGCTGAAACAACTGGCCGGAAAGAAGATTGTCGTCCCGCGTGATGCCGAACTTCAAGCGATCGGACTTGCCGAACACGTTGGTATCGACGTTGCTGGCCATGCATGTTTCACCGTCCCGGCTGCCGTATGGCAGGCCACAATCTTAGGGGAGGTCTTTTACGACAAGTGCCTTGGTAGCGGAGTTGCCAAGGCGGTGCCGATTGCCAAACATTTGGAAAAGAGCGGGCTGATACGACCGCAGTTTCAGCGTGTCACTACCGAAGTGGCGAACAGTACCGCTGTCGCCGAACCTCGCTTCGCGCCCGCTTGGAAGGCGATCGACAACTATTTGGAACACCTACTCGGCAAGGGTGTGCTGGTTCGGCATGGCTACGGCATGACACTGGAGAGGTCTCTTGTGGAGAAGTGGACCGCGCGCACGCTGGCAGAGACGCGAAGAACCGCTGTGGTGCATGCAGCGGTGCAGGCTATCGATTGGATATTGGCTGAGCTTCCCGCCGCAGAGCGAGAGGACGTCACCGGCGAGTCGTGGCTGGCTTCGATCCACGCGGAATCGGGCATGACATACCGTGCCGCGATTGAGTCTGATACCGAAGCCCCGAAGATCGCTGCCGACATAGACGCCGTTGTCGCGATGTTCGGAAAGAGCGGCGCGATCCCACATATGACGTTGGGTTTACCTATCCAAGGCGCAATCGAGCGCTGCATGGCTCAGAGAGCAAAGCAGGCTGAAGGGCTACGGCAGAAACAGATTCAGGAAGCCAACCGACTTCGGCAGTCGCGCCGGGATCGGCTTTGCGTTGACGCTGAAACTCAACTGAGTGGCTCCGGTCTTGGGGCATTCCTGAACACGAAACGCGACGATCTTAGCGGAATGACGCCGTTGGAAGCAGCGGAGGACAGCGAGTCCGGGCTGACCAAGGCTCGTACTGTGCTGTCCGTCGATCTCGAGCGCAGGCGGTATCAGGTAAAGATTACTTCCGACGCCAAACAGTCTTTGCCCGCGGAGCACGTCGACGCCTTCCTGAACGGGCGGGATGACGACTTAGCGCGGACGACCCCGCTCTTGTACGTCCGAGATGACACCACCTATCGGAAGGCGCTTGGCAAACTTGCTGAATGGCAGAAGGGTTTCGGCGGGCCGTTTTAACCATAGGAGCACACCGCAATAGCCATGCCGAGAGCAGTCTCGGCCACTTTTCTGCGCTCATTAGGTACCGCGACGCTCTCTGGAGAACGCAAATGTCGAAGACCGCCTGAGATAAGATGATGCGCGGCCCGGTGCAGGGCCGGTGGATCGTCATGATCAGAACCACCAACTGGCGGCGTTCTAGGTGACTCTCTTACTATTGCAAGGCGACTCCGTCCTTTGGCGACCACATCATCATGCCGAGGGGGCGCCCACGATGGGGATCTCCTAGCAAAGCGAAGCCGTCACGAAACAGCGTGTATTGGTAGCCGGAGTCATCGCCGCGCCCTTCGGCGGTCAGCCCTGCAAGTCCGAAACCGACGGGTACGAAGCTTGGTAATGGAAGCGTTGCCGGGGTCGAACGGCCACCGTCCTGAATAATACCGGTGAGTGACTTCAGGAAGTTCGTCCCGGCCGTTTCCTCCACTGCAAACCATCCTAGGCGCGGTCCTCGGCCCAAACGAAACCTCGACGACCAACGTGGCGTAAGGCGCCAAAGATGCCGGTGGTCAAAGAACTCTTCGATCCATTCATGGTCAGGCCACCAGAGCGAGGATGCGTGCACGAGATAGCTGCGCCCTGCATACTGCATTCGGAGGAATTCGACAGGCGTTGGTTCCGGCGGGGCGCCATCGGCCGCCCGGACCCAGTCGATCCAATTGATAACGTCGTCGGCACCCGCGAGGAAGAAGTTCGACCGATGCGTCGCGAGTGCGATCGACGTCGGCGCGCCGTCGCCATGAGTTCTGGCCTCCGGGGTTGTCGGCGGCTCTCCTTTCTTCATCTTGGGGATCTTCGTTTCCGACAAGCTCAGAAACGCACCCGGCGCGCCGGGCCTGGAGCCAAACGCAATCGAATATCCGTGGATCACCTCGCCGTAAGGTGAGGTCATGGCGAGGTAGGGCTTCACCTGCCTAAGATATTTGTTCTTCGATTGGAGATGAACGCTCTGAGCACTGGCATTTGCCGCGAACGATCCGTGCGCTTCGGCGAGAACGACGCCATTTCCGCTTGCGCTACCGCCCTCGTAAATGAAGTCGGCATGTGGATCGAGCGACGAAGAGAGACAAGCGGCGTTGGCCCGCCAAGTGTACCCCAAAGCGTTCATGTAAAGGTCGGTAATCCCTGCGCCAACTCGCGCGGCGAGAAACGTGCGCTCCGTATCGGCTAGATACTGAAAATTGGGAGACAAGCTGAACGTCGTCCCATCCTCGATCATCGTTTGCAGCATCGGTAAACTGCTTCGCTGCAGTGCGTTCAGCACGGTGACTGGTGCATCGTCTCGAGTTGTAGCGGCTCGCGCGACTGCGGCCGCGAGTGCGAGCGGCCCGAACGTCAAGCTTGATACACGTTCCGGAGCCACGAATTGCGGTTTGATTGGACTTGGATCGTGCTTGTGGGGCGTATATCCACTTAGGGTCACAGCCTTGTCTGCTCCCCAAAGTCCAGTGGTTGAAACTAAAGCACTCATTTGGCCAACCTCGCTGCTGCCGCAGCCTGGGGCATAAGAAATCCTGCTAAGTCACCGATGACGTTCCCAAGATCTCCCGGATCATGAGCGAGGTCGCCGACAAAAGCACGCCACTGTCGCCGCTTTGCCGCGTCCTCGGCAAAAGCGTGGGTCAGCGCATCCGGCAGATCTTGAGGTATCGCAGTCGCGCGCCGCTCGAAGGTGGCCGCGATAGCTCGGGGCAACCTGTCGTCATCGAAGGTGAACGACCGGCTTAGGATCCAGATATCGTAGAAGTCCTTCATCCGGCTATTCGCTCGGCCCAGCGCCACCATCGCTTGGAATTTTTCGGCAATGACAGTTTCCCGCGCATAGCCCCGCAGCCGAGGCATGGGAAAGTCCAGCATAGACGGATAATCCAGTTCCTCGGCGCCAGGCTCTAGTGCATCGCCAAAACCGATGTCGATCGTCAGGCTGATGCGGGCACCGCTGATCGAAGCCGTAGTCCGCAGCCTGAGGCCGCCATATTCTAGTTCCTCACGAATGCGATCAATGCGCAGCGCGTCGGCGTCAAACTGGACGCCATCGTCGGCGTCCTGCGCCAAGATATCCCGAAACGTCGCCAGCATTGGCTCTGCGCTCGGATCGCCAAAACCCAGCAAGTCGAGGTCGCGAGTACCGCGGTGTGGATCATCGAACCAACTCATCATCAGCATCGCGCCCTTTAGAATGAAGCGGTTGGCATGGGGCGATCGACTGAGCCGAAAGAGCAACCGCTCAAGGGTAAAACGGGTAAGAACAAGATCGAAACTCTGGCCACTTGCCTTGGCGAGTTGCAGAAGGCGTGCGCGCACCGAAGCGCCGACGTTTTTGATGTCCCTAGCCATTGGCCGTCAGCGCCTCAAGATATGGCCGGATCACTGTGGAGACACCACCTCGCTCGGCCTGTCTTGCGATTTCGCCGGCCGTGGCCTTGCGCTGACGGAGCGCTTCTTGGAGCCCCTCGATCGCCACCGACAGGCCGATCTTGTTGCGGTACCGGAAGCAGTCCGCGATCGTCTTGGCGACGCTGAAGACTCTTACAGACACCCCCTCGACGACGTGAGTTTCAACATCCTCGGTAAGTAGATGCTCGGTGAAACGAACAACGCGAATTGGCAGGCTGTCGGGTTTCGGGGGCCAGTCCTTCCGCCCTATCGCCAGCCACACCTGCTTGGGAAACTGATCGGTCAGGCCGTGGAATGCGAGGGCCGACACTAGGCAAACGACGCCCTTGGATACGCGTTTGGCAGCCTCGGCCAGACTATGATTGGCGTCGAGAGGCGCGTCGGAGAGCTGGTAGAGCCCTCGTGCAAGTCGGAGCACCTCGCCATCCCGCTCCATACGGCTCACCGTTGCGGCAGTCACTCCGGCATCGCGCAGTTCTACGAGGCGCGCGATGCCGCGCGCTTTCAGAAGAGCGTGGGCAATTTGACGTTGGGAGTAGGGTTCGGGCATTGATACGAAAGCTCGGAGTTAAGGACCTATGATCCGAGGTTTTGTATCATTTTTCTAAGAACAAGGGAAGCTAACCGTGGCATCTGTTAAGGCAGGCCGCCCGTCATCCTGCACGGCATGTCGGGGCTAAGGAAAGCCAATGGATTATCAGGGGCGAGCACGTATTCTGGCCACTCGCTGACGATTGCAGCAACATTTCCTGCAATGGACGAAACTGATGGAAGCAGCGTACGTTCGGCTGCGGCAATGAAGCGGCTCAGCCCCTCCACGATCGCCGTAGCACCTGTCACCGAAGGAATCGTCAATCGAATGCCGTTACTCATCGCATCCAGCACGATGTGGCAGCAAATGTCGTGGTCGCGCTTCGTGCCTTCAAGAAATCGTCGGTAGTTGAACACGCGCCCCTGACGCGCAGTGATCTGAACGTCATAGAGGTAGCCGTACTTACTGGCCACCTGACCGACAAATTTGGCTCGAAGCCATGGTCGGCGGAGGACTTCCACGGTGACACCAATGCGCATGTCACGAGGGGCAATGCCCAAACGGATTATCCCGTTGTCACCAGTTGCTGACCATGGAAACGGGTCCAATTCGATGAATTGCTTCGCTACCTTGTCCCGGCGCGGTGGATAGATCGGATGGGGGTTGTTGTAGGATGTGACGAAGACCCACACCCCTTTGTCGATGTCATTGAGGACTTGGCCGACACGCTGAAGATCACCCGGGTGACCGTTGCGGAAATGCGCAACCCGGTTGCGGATCTGGCTAACCTCCTCCATGCGAGCTTTCCAGATCGACAGAACCGGGAGGTATGGTGCGAAGAGCCGCCAGTGTCGGCTGACAGTCTTCAACAATGTGTCGAAGGTGATGTAACTGAGCGGATTGCGTTCTCGTGTCGGCATGTGCGTTAGGCGACTGTCCGCAAGCTGAGAACGGGCTCCCGCCTCCGATAGGCCCTTTTTGATTTGCCGTGAGCGCTTGCCAGATTGGACGACAATGTGGCTCGCCCACGCGCTTCCGTAACGTGTCTTGAGTTCCAGGTAGACGATTTCGCGCAACCATAGCTCCAGTTGCCACAGCAACGTGTAGCAGTCGAGCCGCCCGCTAGGCATCGGTGGCCAGACCTCGTAGGCAAGCGCAGTTTTCTGTCGTTTGGTGACTTGCTCACTATCGGTAGAACGATTCATTGATTTTCATCGGCTCGAAATTGATAGGAGCCGTTGTAGCATAATTCGCCAACAGATTCGGCTCTCTCGCGGGGCGAGGACATCCCGCGTCTAGACTGCCATTTCGTTTCGTCCTTTGCTGACCCGCGGCCAATATGCAAGACAACAAACTACTCACCATCCCGGCCAATGCTGGACAACTGCTCTTAGAGAAGGGTGGCGTGTTTCTCTGCCACTATCTGAGCGCCGACAAGTTCGCAGACTTCTGCAAAGCTCGCGGCATTATCGTGAACGAGGAGAGGCTGCTCACCTTCGAGCGGCTCGGCATGTTCTCGCCGGTGTTCCGTCTGCGGCAGCCGAGCGAGGACGTGGGCCACCTGCGTCTGCCGATGCAAAACAACGAATGGTTCGAGCGCGGATGGGCGTTGGACATTGCCGGAGGCGAGGAGCACTGGGTGCCCGACGAGCCCAACAGCGACACGGTTGCCTACTATTCAAGGTTTCAGATCGCATCGCTGCACTTCGCCTTGTCGGAGTACAACCTGACCGTCCAGATGGAAGAGTTTCTGCGCGCGCCAAGCTTCGATGCCGAAGCATGGCTGCGAATTGGACGCCGTCGGTTTGAGTTTCATGGTGGACATGCGAAGTCGGTGGATCGCAACCGAGGATTTCGCCCGGCGATCGACCTCCTCTGTCAGTACATCTCGGATCGGTACTATCCACATGTTCGCAGCAATATGCGGACACGGCAGGTGTCTAGCGGCTATGCGTTCGATGAGTGGACTACAATAGACGGGCTGAAATGGGAGTGGGAGGAATATGCCCACGCATGGAAGCCTAGCGATGCAGAGGCAGCGTTTGATCTCACACCGCCGAAACTTGAGCACGCGTTCCGGGCCCTTGCGAGCCAGCAAGCCTGGGACGACCCGCTAGAACGTTGGTACGATCTCATGCAGTTCGTCTCAGTGGATCGGCGCGATCAATTGCGAGGAGCGGCGCTTGCCGCCGAGACAATGAAGGCTGGCGCGCAGATGCTGCAACGTCTGCATCGCGATCTCTACGGCGTCGAGCTGCCGCATACCAACGAAACGCATCGCCAGATTTTCGTTCATATGCCGGAGTTGGAGGCGCGCACTGACGTGCGGAGGCACCTCGAATTTGTTGCGAACCGGTATGATCTAAATCCCCGTCCGAAACTCACCTTGTTCGTGGAAGGTCCGAGCGAGGACTATGCTGTTCGGCATATTTTCGAACGGCATTTTGGTGTGCCCGTAGGGACACTCGCCATCGAGACCATCGTTCTTGGTGGCATCGACAACGCAACCGGAACTGTTGAGGATAGGTATCGGGCCATCCTTCGCTTGGTGGACTATCTGCACCACCATCAGACCTTTGCGTTCCTTATCCTGGACAACGAGCGTCACGCACGGAAACTGAAGGCCGGGAGTCATGACGCCAAGTCGATCCTGCACACCAAGAGATACGTCACGCGACCGGAATACGTGAAGGTTTGGAGGGACAGCTTCGAATTCGACAACTTCTCAAACACCGAGATCGCACAGGCACTCTCGCTTTTGGCTGCGCAGGCCAAGTTTCGATCCCGAGAAGTGGCGAACTGCCGAGAAGGCAAGGCGCCTGGGGCGGCCCTCATGGCTTTGTATAGGGAGCGCGTCGGTTCGAAGCTGAACAAGCTCGACTTGGTGCGCGTGTTGGTCGAGACAATATTCTCGACAAAAAGCCGGCGGCCAGTCACAAACCGGCCAATCGTGGAAGTGCTAGACCGCGTCATCGCACTCGCCGCGCGCAACCCCTTTCCACAAAGGGTCGAGGATTGGGAATACAACCAGACCTCAACGTATCTTGGGAAGGCACGTGGCAAAGCCCAGCCAGGCGTCAGGAGGCGCCTAAGACCACGGGTCCGCTCGCGTTGACGTGCTCTTGTGAACTAGGATAGCGCGGCAAATCACGACCTCAACGACTCGCTTATTTGATTGGAGCATTGGTGTGGCAGAAGAGTTCGATTTGGTGAATGTCGGCGCGGCGTCCGAGAGATTCTTTCGGCTTTACCATACGCACTGCGTTTCGCCGAGTCGGGACACACTATTTTCGTTGCTTGAGGCAGGGCACAGCCTCAATGACCGGCTGAAGGTTGGAGCTGACCTAGATTTCTTTGACGTTCAAGAATTTGCTGCCTTGAAGTGCCTTCGCAACTATTTCCATCACCAGCAAGAATTGCGGCACGTCGTAAGAGTCGTTCCGATCGGGAGCTATCCGATCGTGACCGATCTAATGACGTTGTGCCTCGTTCCGCGCGACATTGTTGTCGCAGCGATTGCGACCACTAGACGATATCAAGAAGAGACTCGGCAAGCCTGCCAGCGCGTCTTCCATTGGTATGGTTCGGTGGTGAACATCAACCCAGCCCTGTTCAACTTCGTCGTTGCAGCATATGAGCGCCTGAAAATTCGTGGCGTGCCTCTGGCGGGAGAGGCGGTTGAAGAATTCGAGGCGAGCTATCGCGATGAAGATGAGCACAATCTTCCTCATACTGTCGACGGAAGGCTTGCCACATCGGCCGGAAACATCGACGACCTCTTGACCGAAATTGTGAATTCACAACCCTAGCCCAAGGTAGCTATATCCGGTCGACTACAACCTACGACCAACCCCTTAAGGTGAGGCCGACGGATCGAGGAAGAATGCTGCGGCTTCCTGATCCCTTAGGCTGAGCACGTAGTGTGCAAACGCCTTGTTCTCTGCGACCGACCGATCGAGCAATGCATTCAGTAGGCTCAGGGTTCGCTGTTGCCGCTCCCCCAGGCTGCGGCGCACAGCCATTAATCCCGCGTCGTCTGACGAGCAGACGAACGAGAGGAATTTGCCGAGAATACCGACGATGATATCGGACAGTTGAATGCCCGGTTCGTCATGGGAAACCGCGAAGCGAAAGTGTTTCAGCTCGCGATCGCGGTCAGTGAATGACGAGCGCTCGACGCTCCTTCACAATCTCCTCAACGTCGAGGATGTGCTGGGAATTCTTGAAGAGACAGAGCCTCTGCACATAAAAGGGCGCGAAACTCTCGATCAGTACGTTGGGTGTCTCGTCCTCAAGATAAGGAAGGGCATCGAGCCGTTCCGCAATCTGAAGCACACCTTTCAGCATCATGTAGTTGAAGTGCGGGAGCAACTCCCGGCGGTGCTCCAGGAGATCGAGGAGTTCTGCCACGAAAGCCGGTCGCCGTTCTGGCCCCACATCCGGGTACCGGTAGCGAATGAAAATATCGACAGTGTCGTCGTAGTCATGGCGTAGGATCGTATAAAGGTCATTCTTGAGCTGAGGCGCAACCGCCGATAGAGCGCCCGCGGCTCGCGCTTTCAGAATTGAGTCGATGACATCCACAATCGACCAATAGAGCGGGTCGATAATCGAGTAGTGGACGTACAGCCCCTGTTCGAGGAGCCATTTCAGAAAAATCTCCAACCTCGGCGCGTTAAGCAGCTCAAGAATTTCTCCGGTCGCCACATGCTTGAGTTTTATCTCGGGGGCATTGAGTTGCATCCGTAGCGCCGATCGAAGCTCGGCAATCGGCACCGGTCGCGGCGCCCCGCGGTGCACAATGCCGCCGACGACAAAGCACTTTGGCTCGCGCACGTTGAGCCCGTCCGATCGCACGTGCAACCGACGAATGTTGTTCGTCTCATCGTAGTAAACTGTGTACCTATCATCAGCCTTAGTAAGGCCATGAAGGGTGATTTCACGCTCCCGGATCGAGCTGACATCAATCACACTCGCTCCCTTGGTCATCGATCGGCGCTGCCCTGATTTCGATTGTGCGTACGCATCCGCTAGCAGGTTGAGTTGCGCAAGATATGCAAGCATGAAGTTGTTCGCGTCACGACAAAGGAGGCGCCGAATTGCGGGATAATGCCAGGTCGACGCGGAGCGAAACCGCAGCAAGAATGTTATCAAAAGTGCCCGATCTTGCATCCGCCGAGCCGACGGTTCGCTATCGTTGTCCGCTATTCGAAGCTCGCTACGCTGGGAGGCAGAATTACCGGCTCACGATCTCGTAGTCAAAATGGTGGCACGCAGCGAACTGTGCCGACGCTTTATGGCCATCCCCGGGGTCGGCCCGGTCACCGCACTTTCGTTCATGACGGCGATCGACGATCCGTCGCGCTTCCGCCGCTCACGCGACGTTGCGGCCTACTTCGGCCTGACCTCGCGGCGCTGGCAGTCGGGCACCTCGATCGACGTTCAGGGTCGCATATCGAAAGCCGGCGATGCTGATGTGCGGCGCTCGCTTTACGAGGCGGCGTCAGGGCTGATGACGCGCTTCAAGGGGCAGGGACAAGGTGAAGAGCTGGGGCCAGGCGATCGCCAGACGCTCCTGCCACCGCAAGGCCTGCGTCGCCGTTGCGCGCAAGCTGGCGGTGATCATGCACGCGATCTGGACCGACGGCACGTTCTATAACGGAGATCCGGCGCCAAGCCTGGCGGATGCCGGCCGGCGTGCCCATGACAAAGCTCGCAAGCTGCTCGGAGCGCATCGATGAACAGAAGACCGACAGTTGAAACGCATGGCGCCGGCACGCTGACGGGCGCCATCTGACACAAGGAATCCGCTCGGGCGAATGAGGACTGATGCAGAGCAGGAACGACAGAACGCAGTTATCTTGCCTGCGGCCGCGCCGATCGCGAGACGGCCGGACCGCGCCGGATTGCCTGTGACGATGTTCCGTCACTCCGATGGAAAAGTGCGCCACGACGGTTCCCGTGCTGCAAATAAGAAGCGCTGCTACACCGTCGCAGAGCGCGGAAGACTGAACGGCGCATCGGAACTCAACGCAAGAGTGCCGAATCGTGGAATAGAGCGTAGAATAGTGTATTATCGAATATTTGGAGAGGAACGACGATGGTGAACAGGTCTCGCAAAATACGACCGATGACGATTGCCGCCCGTAATCGGCAAGCGACGCCAGCGCCTGGTGAGTTGGCCTCAAACGGCGCTACGGCTGCTAAAAAGCCTT